>NZ_JBQHDE010000017.1:0-94684 GCF_052068455.1 Micromonospora sp. H33
CCCTGACCAAGGAACAAGCCGCCTACCTCGGTATCTCCCAGGAAGGCCCGTTCAAGCCCGACCACTACCGCTACTGAGCCACGAACGGCCGGGCCGTCGCTGACCACCAGCGGCGGCCCGGCCGTTCTGCGTCTCAGCGGCGCAGCGGGCGGTTCTCAGTCCGGCCGGCGGCGGCGCCGGGCGGGGCGGACCCACGTCCAGACGCACCAGACCAGCCAGCCGATCGAGACCGCCGCGGCGAGGGTCCGCAACCGCAGCGCGGTGAGCAGCAGCACCACCGCCAGCACGGCCAGCCAGGGCCCGAACCCCTTCACGGACGCCACCGACGGCGCACCAGCCGGCGTACGAGCGGCGGGGCGGCCCACGACCACACGCAGTAGAAGACCCAGAGCAGCGCGAACAGTGCGGCGAGCAGGTCGAGCCCCACGATGTTGAGCACCGCTATCACGCCCACCGCGATCAGCCACGTGCGGAGAATCCCGAGCCGGTAGAGCGGCCGCAGCGGGCGCAGCAGCGGGTGGGCGTACACCCGGGACTCCCAGGCGGCGTCGGCGAAGCCGGCGTCCGTCGGGTCGTGGGCCACCGCCTGGCCGAACGAGCGGTGCGCGGCGTCGACCCGGCCCCGGGCCGAGGCGGCGTGGCCGTGCAGGGCCAGCGCCGCCGGGTGGGCCGGCCAGGCGGCGAGGAACTCCTGCGCGACCCGCTCCGCAGCCCGGTCGTCACCCCGCGCGTACGCGAGTTGGAAGCGGGAGGCGAAGACCGTCGGGGCGGCCGGGGCGATCGCGGCGGCGCGGGCGACCAGGCGATCGGCCTTGTCGGTCTGCCCGACCGCCGAGCAGAGGTCGGCGTACTGGCAGAGCAGCCATGGACTCTCGGGCGCGATGGCGAGCCCGTCGAGCAGCGCCCGCTCGGCGGAGGTGAACTCCCGCTGGTGGCGCAGCGCGAGGCCGAGCCGGCCGAGCAGTTCCGCGTCCGGGCCGGTCTCGGCCAGACCTTGCCGGGCGACCGTGACGACCTCGTCCCAGCGGTCCAGGTCGGTGAGCGCGGCGGCCCGCAGCTGGAAGGCGGCGACGCCGGTGGCCGCGTCGGCCGGGAGTCGACCCAGCTCGTCGAGAGCCTGCTCGGCCCGGCCCACCTCGAGCAGGTGGGCGACCCGGGCGAGCTGGTCGTGCGACGTACTCATGCCACCGCCCTCCGGTGACCGGCGCGGGCCCGGAACGCGCGGCGCCTGTCGGGTCGCAGCCTCACGAGGCCACCGCCAGGATCAGCGCCGCCTCGGCGAAGCCGCACACCAGGACGGCAGCGAGGCCCGGCCCCCACAGCGACGCCGGTTCGCCACCGCGCAGCTCGTACGCCCGGAACCGGGGCTTCTGGACGGCGGCGACGGCGAGCCACGCCAGGGCCCCGGCGAGCGCGCCGATGAACCGCCCGGGCCGTTCCGTCCCCTCGGCGGACAACCAGAGGGTCACCGCGACCCGGGCGGCCAGGGCCGCCAGGCCGGCACCCGCGACCGCCATCGCGGCGCGCCGGGACACGCCCAGGCGGGCGCCGTTGATGAGACCGAGCACGGTGACGGCGGTCGGGCCGCCGAACACCGCCGGATAGAGCAGGGACTGGGGTCGCCACGGGGTGCCGCGTACCTCGTACGGCTCCGAGGCGACGGTGGGGGTGAAGAGGTCGTCGGCCACGTGCGTCCTGTCGTGCGGGGGAAGCCCGGATCCTGTCACACTCCTGCGGGCCGGTGTGATCGGTGTGGCGGGGGTGGTGGCGCTGGCCGGCGCACGCAGGGATCATGGTGAGCGGGATCCGATCGGACCCCGTGGGCCCGCCCGCGACGTCGCGGGCGGGGGTTGCTGGGCGACGGCGGCCGACGGCAGTACCGTGCCGGAGGACGCGGATCCCACCGAAGGAATGGGGATGGAAAATTAATCCCATGAGAGCCCGGGTACTGGTGGTCGACGACGACCCCGCGCTCGCGGAGATGCTCGGCATCGTTCTGCGCAGTGAGGGGTTCCTGCCCTCGTTCGTGGCCGACGGGGAACGCGCCCTGGCCGCGTTCCGGGACAACCGGCCGGACATCGTCCTGCTCGACCTCATGCTGCCCGGCATGAGCGGCATCGACGTGGCGCGGTCGATCCGGGCCGAGTCGGGCGTGCCGATCGTGATGCTGACCGCCAAGAGCGACACCGTGGACGTGGTGCTGGGGCTGGAGTCCGGGGCCGACGACTACGTGGTCAAGCCGTTCAAGCCGAAGGAGCTGGTGGCCCGGATGCGGGCCCGGCTGCGGCGCGGTGAGGACGTGGCCCCTGAGCTGCTCACCATCGGTCCGCCCGGTAACCAGATCACCATCGACGTGCCCGCGCACACCGTCAGCCGCAACGGCGAGGAGGTGAAGCTGACGCCGCTGGAGTTCGACCTGCTGGTCGCGCTCGCCCGCAAGCCGCGTCAGGTCTTCACCCGGGAGGTGCTGCTGGAGCAGGTCTGGGGTTACCGGCACGCCGCCGACACCCGGCTGGTCAACGTGCACGTGCAACGGCTGCGGGCCAAGATCGAGCCGGATCCCGAGCGGCCGGAAATCATCCTCACCGTGCGGGGCGTGGGCTACAAGGCGGGCACCGGATAACCTGGTCACACTGTGGCCACCTCCCCGATTCCCGACCTCGCGACGACAGGTTCCCAACGGCGTGGCGCCGCCTGGGAGCTGTGGCGTGCGCTGAACGGGCGGGGTGCGCGGCTGCTGGCGGGGCTGCACCAGACCTGGCGGCGCTCGTTGCAAGTGCGTGTGGTGACCATCACGCTCCTGGCGTCCAGCCTGCTGGTCGGGGGCTTCGCCTACCTGATCGCCGACAAGATCACCAACATCCTGCTGGAGAACGCCCAGTCCGACGTGCAGGCCCGCCTGAACAGCGGCGCGGCGTACGCGGGCAAGCAGTTCGGCCTCTACAACCAGCCGCAGGAGGCGCAGTTCCAGGAGACCGTCGACGGGACGGTGAACTACCTGGCCGGCGGTGACCCGCAGCAGACGACCGGCGTGGTGGTGGCCCTCACCGCCGACAACTTCAGCGGTGTCATCCAGCCGCGGACGTCCCCGGCGGTCGGCAACCTCAACTCGGTGGTCAGCCCCGAGCTGCGCGCCACCGTCGCCGGGGGCAACGTCGCCAGCCAGATCCGCACCGGTCGGCTGGGCGAGGAGCGCACGAAGTACCTGGTCTACGGCTCGCCGGTGCCCACCCGGTTCGGCCAGGTGGAGCTGTACTACCTCGTCCCGCTGACCCGGCAGGACACCGCGGCCGCCGCCGCCCGGGCCACCGTGGTCGCCACCGGCGCCGCCCTGGTGCTGCTGCTCGGTCTGCTGGCCGCGCTGGTCACGCGCCTGGTGGTGACACCGGTACGGGTGGCCGCCCGTACGGCCCAGCGCCTCTCCGCCGGCCTGCTCGACCAGCGGATGGTGGTCAACGGGGAGGACGATCTGGCGCTGCTCGCCGCCTCCTTCAACCAGATGGCGACGAACCTCCAACGGCAGATCCTCCGGCTGGAGGAGATGTCCCGCCTGCAACGACGATTCACCTCGGACGTCTCGCACGAGCTGCGGACGCCGCTGACCACGGTCCGGATGGCCGCCGACCTGATCTTCGCCGAGCGGGACGGGTTCGATCCGGCGGTCGCCCGCAGCGCCGAGCTGCTCCAGGCCGAGCTGGACCGGTTCGAGGAACTGCTGACCGACCTGCTGGAGATCAGCCGCTTCGACGCCGGCTTCGCCGCGCTCGACGCCGAGCCGACCGACCTGGTGCCGGTGGTGCACCGGGTCGCCGACCGGCTGACCTGTCTCGCCGAGCGGGTCGGGGTCACGATCGAACTGGATGTGCCGGGCGCGCCCGTCATCGCCGAGATCGACCCGCGACGCGTCGAACGGGTGCTGCGCAACCTGGTCGGCAACGCCGTGGAGCACGGCGAGGGCAAGCCGGTACGGATCACCCTCGGCGTCGACGACACCGCCGTGGCGGTCACCGTGCGCGACCACGGGGTCGGCCTCAAGCCGGGCGAGGAGAAGCTGGTCTTCAACCGGTTCTGGCGGGCCGACCCGTCCCGAGCCCGGCAGACCGGCGGCACCGGCCTGGGCTTGTCGATCAGCCTGGAGGACGCGAAGCTGCACGGCGGGTGGCTGGAGGCGTGGGGGGCACCGGGCCAGGGCGCGCAGTTCCGGCTCACCCTGCCGGCCCGCGCCGGCGACCGCCTGACCACCTCGCCGCTCCGGCTGGTCCCCGCCGACGCCACGCTGCCCTTCGGCGGCCCCCGCGCCGGCGGCCTGCTCGCGATCGGCCCGGGCACCGGGGGCGCGCTGGCGGTCGGCCCGGCGCCGACGGGGGACCACGCGGAGGCGCGGCCGTGAAGCGGCGGGCGGCCCTCGGGCCTGTGTCAAAGCCCCTGGCCGGCCTAGGGCGGGCCCAGGCGACGACCGGCGGCGTTGGAGCTTCGTCCGGATACAACACCGGTATCCGGCCGAAGCTCCGCCTTGCCGGACGCCGCCTGGACTCCGCCTCGGCTCGACCGAGGACTTTGGCACAGGCCCTGGGCGGTCTGCTCGCCGCGCTGCTGCTCGGCACGGCCGGTTGCGGCATCCCGGAGAACACCGAGGTCAGCGTCGAGGGGTCGGGCCCGGCGGCGGAAGCGGGCGCCACCAGCGGCGGCCGGGTCGAGCCGCCCACCCGGACCGCCAGCGACAGCCCGGAGGAGTTCGTCCTCAACTTCCTCTCCGCGGCGGCCGGCGAGCCGGACGGGGCGTACGGCCGGGTCCGCCAGTTCGTCGACACCGCCGACCGCCCCCGCCTCCAGGAGAAGCAGGGCAGCGCGGTCGCGCTGACCGTGGTCCGTCTGATCGGGCCCCCGCGGATCGTCACCTCGCCCGACCAGAGCCGGGTCACCCTGCGGGTGCAGCAGGTCGGGCAGTTGCGGGCCGACGGCGTCCTGGAGCCGCCGGAGGCGACCGCGCCGTCGTACGAGTTCGGGCTGCGCCCGACCGTGCAGGAGTCCGGCGTCGAGACCGACTGGTACGTGGTCGATCCACCGGCCGTGCTCCTGCTCAGCGTCGAGGCGCTGGCGCGCTTCTACACGCCCCGGCCGGTCTACTTCTGGAGCTCGGACCGCAGCCGCCTGGTGCCCGACCAGCGCTACCTGCCGCTCGCCGTGCCGAAGGACCGGCAGGTCAGCGAGGTGGTGCGGTGGCTCACCGGCGGCCCATCGGACTGGCTGCGCAAGGGCGTCAGCCCACTGCCGGACCGCACCGAGCTCATCAACAACGCCACCCGGACGGACGACCGCTGGGAGGTCAACCTGAACATGTCCGGTGCCGACCGCAGCCAGCTGGATCAGCTGGGCACGCAGCTCGCGTGGTCGTTGCCGGAGCTGAACGGCCAGCTCGAGCTGAAGATCAACAACCAGTCCCGGCTGACCATCGACGACGTCGCGCAGCGCCGCCAGGCGTACCCGGCCTACTCCGTCGACGACGCCCCGCGGCGGTTCTGCGTCTACGAGGGGGCCGTCCACTCCCTCGAATACCCGGGTGAGCCGAAAGGCCCGGTGCCGGTGGCCGCGACGGCGAACACCAACGTGGTCTCGGCCGGGTTCAGCCGCTACGAGCGGGGCATCCTCGCCGCGCTGGTGGTGACGAGCCAGAACGGCCGGCAGCACCTCTCGGTGGGCGTCGGCGCCGACCCGGTGACGGCCTTCACCCGTAGTCAGGGCTTCGGCGCGATGGGGCGACCGGTCTGGCTGCGCTCGGCCAGCTCGTCGGCGCCGGCCGGCCTGGTCGTCGCCGACCGGAAGCTGTACCGCTTCGACGCTCAGGCCAAGCTGAGCCAGGTGGCGCTGGGTACGGCGGGGGACGTGACGGCGGTGGCCGCCTCTCCCGACGGCCACCGGCTCGCGATGATCGTGGGCGGGGCCCTGTACGTGCTGGCGGTGAACCACGGCACCGGTGTGCTCGACACCGGGTCCCCCCGCCGGCTGTACACCTCGCTCACCAACCTCTCCGCCGTCGACTGGTCCGGCGAGAACACCTTGGTGGTGGCCGGGTCGGCGGGCCAGCCGGCGATCTACGAGATCAGCGTGGACGGCGCCCGGGAGACCGCATTGCAGGACACCGGGGCGGCCGTGGCGCACCTGTCGGCGTACCCGGCGAACCCGGCGGCCCAGCTCAGCGGCAAGGTGATGTACGAGGCCAACGGTGTGGCCTACCGGGGCGTCCCCTTCGAGCAGATCCATCGGGACCAGGTGCAGGACGTCACCCCGCCGCCGGCCGGTGTCCGGGCCGGTAACCCGACCGCCCCCTTCTTCCTGTACTGATCGCCGTGCGGGACGTCGGCCGGCTCCTCGCCGACCTCGGCGACCTGGTGCTGCCGGTGGAGTGCGCCGGATGCCGGGAACGCCGGCCGGGGCTTCGGCACGGCGTCTGCGTCGACTGCGTCGCCGCGCTCGACGGCCTGCGTCCCCGCCCGGTGCGCCCGGCGCCCGCGCCGCCCGGCCTGCCACCCTGTGTCGCTCTCGGCCCGTACGCCGGCCCGCTGCGGGAGATGCTGCTGGCGTACAAGGACCACGGCCGGCACGCGTTGGCCCGGCCGCTCGGCGCGCTGCTCGCCGAGGTGGTGGCCGTCGCGGTCGGCACCGTACGCCCGGTGCTGCTGGTGCCGGTGCCGGACACCGCGGCGGCGGCCCGCGCGCGGTACGGGGACCACCTGGGCCGGTTGGCCCGGCACTGCGCGGGCCGGCTGCGTCGGGCCGGCTGGCCGGTCGAGGTGCGCCGGGCGGTGCGGGCCCTGCCCCGCCCGGACTCGGTGACGCTGGACAGCGCCGGCCGTGCCGCGGCGGCCGAGACGGCGTTCCGGGTGCGGGACCGGTGGGCGCCGGTTCCGGCGGGTGCGGCCGTGGTCGTGCTGGACGACATCGTCACGACCGGGGCGACCCTCGCCGCCGTCAGCCGCGCGCTGACCGCGATCGACAGGTCACCGACGGTCGCGGCGGTGCTCGCCGCTACGGAGAAACGCATTCGGCGGTAACCGTTCGTGTTTCCGTTTCACCCGTTGGTGTACGAGCTGTGAAAATTCCTGAGCGGCCTCGGCAACCAGGGGTGACTGCCGGACGAACAGGAGTTAGCGTTTTGCTGTCGGGGGTAGGAGGTCTTCCCACCCGCCCCAGACGGTGAAAGGAGGCGTAGCCGCACTGACCGGTCGACGCCGAGTGGGACCGCCCCGAGGACGCGCGACCGGGTACGCATCGAACGACCGTCCGAACGAGGGAGGTCACGTGGACATCGTGGTCAAGGGCCGAAACGTCGAAGTGCCGGACCATTACCGGGTGCACGTAGCGGAGAAACTCGCGAAGATCGAACGCTACGACCACAAAATTATTCGTGTCGATGTCGAGCTGTTCCACGAGCGCAATCCGCGCCAGTCGGACCACTGCCAGCGGGTGGAGATCACCTGCGTTTCCCGAGGCCCGGTGATCCGGGCCGAGGCCTGCACGAACGACTTCTACAGCGCGCTCGACGCGGCCATCGCCAAGCTCGACACCCGGCTACGCCGGGCAGCCGACCGCCGCCGGGTCCACCGCGGCCGGCACGCACCCATCTCCGTCGCGGCCGCCACCGCCGGCCTGCCAGTCACCGATCTCGTCGCGCCCCCGCTCACCGCGTCCAACGACGGCGTGTCCGCGGGTACGGCCACGGCCGTCGCGGAACGGGTCGAGGAGGAGTACGACGACCAGCCCTGGCACATCGCGCGGGAGAAGGTGCACCCCGCCGAGCCGATGACCATCGACGACGCCCTGTTCCAGATGGAACTGGTCGGGCACGACTTCTACCTGTTCCAGGACAAGGAGTCCGGCCGGCCCAGCGTCGTCTACCGGCGTCACGCCTACGACTACGGGATCATCTCCCTGGCCATCTGACGGGCTGTCGGGGTCGGGTCGGCGCGCCCGACCCGACCCCCGCACACCGTCGGCGTCAGTCCGTCAGCTCGTCGGGCAACAGCCCGAAGAGCAGATCGTCGGTGCGGGTGCCGTCGAGCCCCGGCACCGCCCCGCGTACCAGGCCCTCGCGGCGGAAGCCCGCTTTCTCCAGCACGCGGTGCGACGCGGTGTTGTCCGGCAGGGTCACCGCCGCGAGGCGGGCGATTCCGACGGTCCCGAACGCCCAGCGGGCCATGAGCCGGACCGCCCGGGCGGCGTACTCGCGTCCGCGCCACGCCGGCAGCAGCGCGTACCCGATGGTGCCCTCCCCGGCCGCCGGCTCGTCGTAGGACAGCCCGCAGCTGCCGGCCGGCTCGCCCGTGGCGGTGTCGAGGATCAGCAGTCGGGCGATGCTGCCGGTCAGCCAGGCGCTCCCCGCGACCGCACAGCGCCGGTCGATCGCCGCGCGGGTGGGCGGCACCGGAGGTGCCTGGTTCGCCACCACCTCGGGGCGGGTGTGCAGGGCGTACATCAGGTCCGCGTCGTCCGGGCCGAGCGGGCGCAGGGTCACCACGCCGTCGGTGAGCCGGCCGTCGGGCAGGTCGGGCAGCAGCCGCCGAGTGGGGCCCGCCGGGTCGCCGGCGAGGCGTACCCAGGCGAGCAGGTCGTGGCGCCCGCCGCCGCGGGTCGGGTTCGCGTCCCGGCGTACGCCCTCGTGCTGGAAGCCGGCCGCGAGCGCCACCCGCTGGCTGGCGGTGTTCTCCGCGCTGGTGAGCAGTTCCAGCCGGACGGTCCCGGTGGCGAACGCCCGGTCGGCGAGCGCGCGGGTCGCGGCCGTGGCGACCCCGCGCCCGCGTGCCCACGGCGCGACCCAGTAGCCGATCTCCGCCTGGTTCCGGGTCGGGACCGGGTTGCTCAACCCGATGCCACCGAGCAGCCGGTCGGTGGTCCGGTCCGCGATCGCGTACGCGGCGCCGCCGGTGGCCCAGGCCGCGGGCGCGCCCTCGGTGATCCACCAGCGGGCGTCCTCCTCGGTGTACGGCGAGGGCAGGCCCGAGATGAACCGTTGGGTCTGCGGGTCGGCGCAGGCGGCGGCGGTGTCGGCGGCGTCCTCGGGGCGGAAGAGGCGCAGCCCGATCCCGTACGCCTCGATGGTCTCCGGCGTCATGCCAGGTCCTCCGCGAGCAGCGCGCCGACCCAGGCGTCGGTCCGGGTGCCACGGTGGTTCAGCGCAGCGCGGGCCGTGCCCTCGAACCTGAAGCCGGCCTTCTCGGCCGCCCGCCGGGACGCGGTGTTGCCGACGTTGGCCCGCCACTCGGTCCGGGCCAGGCCCAGCGTGGTGAAACCCCAGGTCGCCAGCGCGGTCAGCGCGGCGGGCATGTGTCCCCGGCCCCGGGCATGCGGGGCGGTCATGAAGCCGACGCTGGCCTGGAGCGGATCGGCGGCGGAGAGCCGCAGGTCGATCGCGCCCGCGAACCGGTCGTCGGCGCCGGCGATCACGTAACAGGCGCTCGTGCCGGCCGCCCACGCGTCCCGGACGTAGGCCAGGTACGCCTCGGCGTCCGGGCGGTCGTAGGGGTGCGGGACGCTGGTCCAGCGGATCGTGTCGGCATCGCGGCAGGTGACCAGGATGCCGTCGAGATCCCGTTCCTCCATCGGGCGCAGCCGCACCTCGCCGGTGCCGGCGGTGGCGAAGAGGGTGGGCTGGGGGCGGCCGAAGACGGCGGCCCGGCGGGCCTCCAGCGTGCCCGGGCCGCCCGGCCCGGGTTCGTCCTCGTCGCGCAACTCGCCGGGCAGCAGCGAGCCGATCCAGGCGTCGCGGCCGCCCTCCGGGTGCGGCTCGGCGAGTCGGAGTCGGCCCTCGATCCGGAAGCCGGTGCGGAGCGCGACCAGGCGGGACACGTGGTTGCCGACCTCGGCCTGCCACGTCAGCCGGCGCAGCTCCAGGTCGTCGAACGCCCAGCGGGCCACCGCCCGGGCGGCCCGGACGGTGACGCCGTGGCCGCGCGCCCAGGGTGCCGTCCAGTAGCCGATCTCGCCGGAGCCGCGACGGGCGTCGACCGAGACCAGGCCGCAGGAGCCGAGCAGCTCGCCGGAGGCGGCGTCGCAGACCGCGAACGGCGCACCGACACCTTCCTTCCACTGGCGGTCGGAGAACTCGCTGACGAACCAGCGCGCGTGCTCCGGGAGGTACGGGCGGGGAACGGTCGTCCAGCGCTGGATGTCCGGGTCCTGGCAGGCCCGGTGCACGGCGTCGGCGTCGGTGGCCCGCCACGGTCGCAGCAGCAGGCCGGCCTCGGTGATCTCGACTGGCTCCACCCGTGCCATCGTGCCGGATCGTTCGCCCACGGCGTAACCGGATAACGCGGCACCCTCAACCCGTGCGAGTGTTATGTCGGTTTCGCCCGTTCGGACCCCCGCCACCAGTGACCATCGCGCCGATGGAGCGCCTACGATGGTTCGAGACTGTCTAGGGGAGCGTTGATCCGTGTCGATTCTGGAAAGGGTCCTCCGCGCTGGCGAGGGCCGCATGGTGCGCCGGCTGAAGGCCATCGCGGCCGCCGTCAACTCGATCGAGGACGACTACGTCAACCTCACCGACGACGAGCTGCGGGGGATGACCGAGCAGTTCAAGGAGCGGCTGGCCGACGGCGAGACCCTCGACGACCTGCTGCCCGAGGCGTTCGCGGTGTGCCGGGAGGCGGCCGCCCGCGTGCTCGGCCAGCGCCCGTACGACGTCCAGGTGATGGGCGGCGCGGCGCTGCACTTCGGCAACATCGCCGAGATGAAGACCGGTGAGGGCAAGACCCTGACCTCGGTCATGCCGGTGTACCTCAACGCGCTCGCCGGCAAGGGCGTGCACGTGATCACCGTCAACGACTACCTGGCCCAGCGCGACGCCGCCTGGATGGGCCGGGTGCACGAGTTCCTCGGCCTCACCGTCGGCGTGGTGCTGCCCAACCGGCCGGCCGCCGAACACCGGGCCGCGTACGAGTGCGACATCACCTACGGCACCAACAACGAGTTCGGCTTCGACTACCTGCGCGACAACATGGCCTGGTCGAAGGACGAGCTGGTCCAGCGCGGCCACAACTTCGCCGTGGTCGACGAGGTCGACTCGATCCTCATCGACGAGGCGCGCACCCCGCTGATCATCTCCGGCCCGGCCGAGCACTCCGCCCGGTGGTACGGCGAGTTCGCCGCCGTGGTCGCCCGCCTCCAGCCCGGCAAGGACGGCGAGGGCGACTACGAGGTCGACTACGCCAAGCGCACCATCGCGGTGACCGAGCGGGGCGTGGCCAAGGTCGAGGACCGGCTGGGCATCGACAACCTGTACGAGTCGGTCAACACCCCGCTCGTCGGTTACCTGAACAACGCGATCAAGGCCAAGGAGCTCTACAAGCGCGACAAGGACTACATCGTCAGCGACGGCGAGGTCCTGATCGTCGACGAGTTCACCGGCCGCATCCTGCACGGGCGCCGTTACAACGAGGGCATGCACCAGGCGATCGAGGCCAAGGAGGGGGTGGAGATCAAGCAGGAGAACCAGACCCTCGCGACGATCACCCTCCAGAACTACTTCCGCCTGTACGAGAAGCTCTCCGGCATGACCGGCACCGCCCAGACCGAGGCGGGCGAGTTCAACAAGGTCTACAAGGTCGGCGTCGTGACCATCCCGACGCACCGGCCGATGGTCCGGCAGGACCGCCCCGACGTCATCTACAAGACCGAGAAGGCCAAGTTCAACGCGGTCGTGGAGGATATCGCCGAGCGGCACCACGCCGGCCAGCCGGTGCTCGTCGGCACGGTCTCGGTGGAGAATTCCGAGATCCTCTCCCAGCTCCTGCGCCGCCGGGGCATCCCGCACTCGGTGCTGAACGCGAAGTTCCACGCCCGCGAGGCGGAGATCGTCGCCCAGGCCGGCCGCAAGGGCGCGGTCACCGTCGCCACCAACATGGCCGGCCGTGGCACCGACATCCTCCTCGGCGGCAACCCCGAGTTCCTCGCCGCGAACGAGCTGCGCCAGCGCGGGCTCGACCCGATCGAGCACGAGGAGGAGTACGCCAAGGCGCTGGAGGAGGTCCTGCCCCAGTGGAAGCAGGCCTGTGACGCCGAGGCGGAGGAGGTCGCCGCCGCCGGCGGTCTGTACGTGCTGGGCACCGAGCGGCACGAGTCCCGGCGCATCGACAACCAGCTGCGCGGCCGGTCGGGCCGGCAGGGCGACCCGGGTGAGTCCCGCTTCTACCTCTCGCTGCAGGACGAGCTGATGAAGCGCTTCCGCTCCGGTGCGGTCGAGGCCGTCATGGAGCGCTTCAACATCCCGGAGGACGTGCCCATCGAGTCGAAGATGGTCACCCGCCAGATCAAGAGCGCCCAGGCGCAGATCGAGGCCCAGAACGCCGAGATCCGCAAGAACGTCCTCAAGTACGACGAGGTGCTCAACAAGCAGCGCCAGGTGATCTACGCCGAGCGGCTGCGCGTACTCAACGGTGAGGACCTGTCCGACCAGGTCCGCAACATGATCGACGACGTCGTCGAGGCGTACGTGCGGGGTGCCACCGCCGACGGGTACGCGGAGGACTGGGACCTGGAGCAGCTCTGGTCCAACCTCAAGCAGCTCTACCCGGTGGGGATCACCATCGACGAGATGGAGGAGGAGGCGGGCGGCTCGCGGGCCAGCATCGACGCCGACTTCCTGGTCAGCCGCCTCAAGGAGGACGCGCACGCCGCGTACGACCGGCGCGAGGAGCAGCTCGGCGAGGAGGGTACGCGTCAGCTGGAGCGCATGGTCCTGCTCCAGGTGATCGACCGCAAGTGGCGCGAGCACCTCTACGAGATGGACTACCTCCAGGAGGGCATCAGCCTCCGGGCGTACGCCCAGCGCGACCCGGTGGTGGAGTACCAGCGCGAGGGCTTCGACATGTTCGCCACCATGATGGACGGCATCAAGGAGGAGACGGTCGGCTTCCTCTACAACGTGGAGGTGCAGGTCCAGGAGCCCGAGCCGGCCGCCGACGAGGTGCAGCTGCTGGAGAAGCCGGTCGAGATCCGGGCGAAGGGCCTGGGCCGCGCGCCGCAGCAGCAGGGCCTTCAGTACTCGGCGCCGACCATCGACGGTGAGGCGGGCGCCGGCGCCGTGGCGGTCGAGACTCCCGAGGAGGCCGCGCCGATGGTGGGCCGGCCCGCTCCGGCCGCTCCGGCGGCCCCCGGGCGGACCGCCCCGACCGCTCCGCAGCGGCCGGCGAGCGGGCTGCGCGGCCCGGTCGTCCCGGCCGGCACCGCCCGCCGGGCACCCGGGCAGGCGGAGGCCGGCAACGGTCCGTCCCGCAACGCCCCGTGCCCGTGCGGCTCCGGCCGCAAGTACAAGCGCTGCCACGGCGCCCCCAACGGCGGCGCCTGACCGACCCGGCGGGCTCGCCCGCCGGCAGGCTTGATCGGGCCGCGGTCCCTCCCGAGGGATCGCGGCCCGTCCGTTCCCAACCCGGGCCTGTCCGGCCGGCCGGCGGTCAGAGGACCTGGAGGGCGGTGCAGAGCCAGGTGCCGCGACGGTGTTCGAGGCGGAACGCCATCGCCCACACCCGGTCCGTCGGCCCGGTCAGCACCGCGGCCGCCTCGACCGCCGCGCTCCGCGGCTCGCACACCCGCAGCCGGCGCAGGTGCACGGCGGGGCGGGTGGACCGGCGGCGCGCCGGACCGGAGCGGCTCGTCGCCCGGCCCAGCTCCGGCAGCAGGTCGGTCGCCCGGGCCGGATCGAGCAACGGCCGGAGCTGGCCGGGTGGCCGGTAGCCGTTGACCACCTCCAGGCAGGTGGCGACGAAGCGGTGGGCGGCCCGGGTCGCCTCGGGAGTGGCGGTGAGCAGGGCGCCGGACGGCACCGGACGGCCCGGCCGTCCGGGCGCGGGGCCCGGGCGGCGACGCCGGTCCGGCGGGCGGGCGGCCCCGCGCCGGGCCGCCTCGAACAGGTCGAGCGCGAGTTGGCCGTGGGTCGGCCAGCCGGCCGGGTCGTCCTCGACGCACGGCGGGTCGAAGGAGGGAGCCGGGCGGAGCCGGACGGGAGGTCGGACCGGACCGGGGCGGCGCGAGTCGGTCATCCTGACCCTCCATGATTCTTGCGTTTGCCTTCGTTTGCCTCCGACTGAATCAATTCTCGGGTACGGCAGAGCCCAGGGTCAATGCCTCAGGGCGTTCTGCGGATCACTCCGGGTCACGGTCGGCGAGCGGGTTGCCGCGCACCCACTCGGCGGTCTCCGCGTACTTGCGCTCGATGTACTCCTCGAGCCGCGCGCGCTCGACGCGCCACTGACCGCGCCCACCGATCTTGATCGCGGGCAGTTCGCCGCTGCGCACCATGTGGTAGACCTGCGAATCCGACACGTTCAGCTCGATGGCCACGTCGGACAGGAGCAGGAACCTGGGCTCCGCCACGGAGACTCCCTGGGTTGACGGCGTTTGGTTCAGTTTGCCACCACCGGGTGACCCCGCCCAGGGACGGATCCCCGGGCGCTCGCGGCTCCACCGGACGACACTCCGGGGGAGAACTTCGACGTTCGCGGGTGCGAGGTGTATGACGGTCACGGCGTACGGCATGATCGGCGCCCGGGACCGGCACCCGCCGGTGGAGGACCTGAGCAGGGGAGACGACCCGTGACCGACGAGCTTGTCCGGGTGTACGTGCCGGCGACCGTCCCGATGCTGACCCTGCTGCGCGGCGACGGCCTGCCGGCGGCGTCCGCGCACGCGGTCACCCCGGCGCTGCGGGAGTGGTACGCGGAGGGCGACGAGGAGGAGCTGGAGTACGTCGCCTTCACCCGCGCCGCCCAGGACGCGTTGCAGCTCCTGCGGGCGGACCCGGCCGCCCCCCGCCGCCGCGTCGTCGTGTCGGCGGACCTGCCGGCCACGCTGGTCGGGCGGGGTGACGGGGACCTCGGCTCCAGCACCGTGGAGCTGACCCGGGCGGTGCCGGTGACGGCGGTGGCCGCGATCCACGTCGACGGGATGGACGCGGTCGAGCACGTCGCCGCGGCGGCCGAGGTGGTGACCGAGGCGCTCGCCGGCGACCCCGACGCCCAGTTCACGGTCGACAGTGCCGAGGACCACGAGCTGGAGTGGTACGACGTCTCCGAGCTGGACCAGCTCCTCGACGCCGGCTGACGCCGGGCGTCAGCCGGCCGGCTCGGCCTCGGCCTCGTCGCGCGGCGCGGGCCCGAGGGTGCGGCCGAAGGCGATCATCGCGGTCAGCGCGCCCACGAAGAGCACCCAGATGGCGTTGTCCACGCGCGAGGTGCCGAGCGACGTCTGCGCCACCGCGTCCGCCTCGCTCAGCGCGCTCGCGAGGTCGAGCAGCTTCCGCCCGCCGGTGCGGAGGACCACCTCGGCGACGAGCAGCAGCAGGCCGGGACCGGCCCCGGCGAGAAGGTACGCCGGCCAGCGCAGGGCTGGTGCGGCCGGATCCCGCCGGGCGGCACGGCGCCGGGCCCAGGTGAGGTAGCCGAAGGCGAGCAGCCCGGCCACCAGGCCGGCGAGCAGGGACTCGGTCCGCGAGACCCACTTCGCCGCGCTGAGCAGGGACTCCTGCGTCTCACCCGCGCCGAAGAGGTCGAACAGCGGGTCCCGGGCCCGGCTGAACGCCACCACGAAGACCAGCGTGCCGAGCGCGGCGGCCGCGACGGCACCGACCACCGGCGCGGTGCGGGCGCCGGCGGCCGCACCGCCGATGATCGCGGCGGCGGCGGTCGTGCCGGCGATCACGTTGGTGGTGGCGTTGTCGGCGTACGTCAGGTTGACGGCGAACGCGGCGGCGAGCCCGACCAGCAGGCCGGTGGCGACCGCCGCCACGAAGCGGAGGGTGGCCCGCTCCCGGCCCCGGCGGGCGAGCAGGTCCACGCCGAACAGCGCGAAGGCGGCCCCGGCGACGAGCGCGGCCGAGATCACGCCGGGCAGCGCGAACGCGGAGAGGCTGATCGCGGTGATCCCGGCGGCCGCGGAGTTGATCGCCTCGCGGGTCGACCAGAGCATCGCGACCAGCCAGCCGAGCGCCAGCAGCGCGAGCACCGGCGCCCCGGGAGCGAGCGACGGCCCGGAGGATCCGTCGCCGGGAGCCGTCTCCGGCCGCTCCGCTGTCACGGGTGCCTCGTCGGTGACCGGGCTCGGCTGCTCCGACTCCGCGGCGGAGGAGCCGCCGGGCTGCTTGGTCATCGTCTTCCCTTCGACGGACACCCGGCCTCCAGCGGGGCCGGCGTTCACCGGTCACCCAGGGTACGCGCCCGCCGTCGACGGCTCGGAGGGCGCGTCGACCAGCACCGGCGGGCCGGGCGGTGGTGGTGGGGTGGGGTGCCGGTCGTGGGAGAATCGGCCGAGGTCCCGCCGCCGTGACCGGCTCTGCCGGTTGGCGCCCGGCACCGGTCGTCCGGCCGGTGCCTGCGGGTCCGATTTCGCCACCGATGTCGAGATCGCACAGGAGCCTGTGATGGACGCCGTGTTCTCCGTACCCGAGCCGCGCAACGAGCCGGTACGCACCTACGAGCCGGGGAGCGCCGACCGGGAGCGGCTCCAGCAGCGGCTGGCCGAGCTGGCCGCCGCGCGGATCGACCTGCCGATGACCATCGCCGGCGAGCAGCGCATGCCCGGCGGCGAGGCGATCAACGTGGTCCAGCCGCACAAGCACGCGCACGTGCTGGGCGTCACCGGGCACGCCACCCACGACGACGCCCGCTCCGCGGTCAAGGCGGCCAAGGACGCCGCCCCGATGTGGCGGGCGCTGCCGTTCGAGGAGCGCGCCGCGATCTTCCTGCGCGCCGCCGAACTGCTCTCCGGCCCCTGGCGGGACACGCTGAACGCGGCCACCATGCTCGGCCAGTCCAAGACCGCCGTCCAGGCCGAGATCGACTCGGCCTGCGAGTTCATCGACTTCCTCCGGTTCAACGTGCACTTCGCCCGCAAGCTGCTGGCGGAGCAGCCGATGTCCTCGCCGGGCGTGTGGAACCGGTTCGACCACCGTCCCCTCGAGGGCTTCGTCTACGCGATCACCCCGTTCAACTTCACCGCCATCGCCGGCAACCTGCCCTCCGCGCCGGCCCTGCTCGGCAACACCGTGGTCTGGAAGCCGGGCCCGACCCAGCAGTTCGCCGCGCACTTCACCATGCGACTGTTCGAGGCGGCCGGCCTGCCGCCCGGCGTGATCAACATGGTCACCGGGCGTGGCGAGGCGGTCTCCGACGTGGTGCTCGCCGACCCGGACCTGGCCGGCATCCACTTCACCGGCTCCACCAAGGTCTTCCAGCACCTGTGGCGGACGGTCGGCGAGAACATCGCCGGCTACCGGGGCTACCCGCGCCTCGTCGGCGAGACCGGCGGCAAGGACTTCGTGGTCGCCCACTCCAGCGCCGACGTGGACGCCCTGCACACCGCGCTCATCCGCGGCGCCTACGAGTACCAGGGCCAGAAGTGCTCCGCGGCGTCCCGGGCGTACATCCCGCGGTCCATCTGGGAGGGGGGCCTGCGCGACCGGCTGGCCGCCACCACCGACTCGCTGACGTACGGCGACGTGACCGACTTCAGCAACTTCGGGGGCGCGGTGATCGACGAAAAGGCCTTCTCCCGGCACACCGCCGCGCTGGAGCTGATCAGTGACGACGACACCTGCCGGATCCTGGCCGGCGGCACCGCCGACGACTCGGTCGGCTACTTCGTGCGGCCGACCCTGTTCGAGTGCACCGACCCGGCCCACGAGACGTTCACCACCGAGTACTTCGGCCCGATCCTCGGCGTGCACGTCTTCGACGACGCCCGGTTCGACGAGGTGGTCCACCAGGCCGAGTCGATCGCGCCGTACGCGCTGACCGGCTCGATCTTCGCGACGGACCGTCAGGTGGTCGACGCGGTGGCGGAGAAGATGCGGTACGCGGCCGGCAACTTCTACATCAACGACAAGCCGACCGGTGCCGTGGTCGGGCAGCAGCCCTTCGGCGGCGCCCGGGCCAGCGGCACCAACGACAAGGCCGGCTCCTGGCACAACCTCATCCGGTGGATGTCCCCGCGGACCATCAAGGAGACGTTCGTCCCGCCGACCGACCACACCTACCCCCACATGGGCTGAGGTGTAAGGAGGGGCCCCTTCTCAACGCCTGGCGTAGCGAAGGGGCCCCTTATTAACACCCGATGCTGGCGCGACAGTTGGTACGCCCGAGTCGCGGGAGCCCGGCCTTGTGCACTGTCGCCGGCCGACAGTGCACATAGGAAGCCCCAACGGGTGGCGAAACTGTGAAATCCTGGACGCCGCGTCGGCAAAGTGGCAGCGTGAGGGGCATGGCGGATTCCGGAGTCAACCCCACGGCGGCGGCCCTGCTCGGGCTGCTCCATGAGGGCCCCATGACAGGTGGCCAGTTGATGGCCGCCGCCGAGCGCCGGCTGGCGCCGTACTGGTCGATGACCCGCAGCCAGGTCTACCGCGAACTGCCCGTCCTGGCCGAGAAGGGGCTGGTCCGGCTGGGCAAGCCGGGGCCGCGGATGAGTCAGCCGTACGCGATCACGGCGGCCGGGAAACGGACGTTCTCCAAGTGGCTGGCGGAGGACCCGGGCCGGGACACCATCCGCAACCCGATCGCCCTGCGGATCGCCTTCGGTGACCTGCACTCGGCCAGCCAGCTCAAGAACCTCCAAGCCGCCGCCAACGAGTACCACACCGAAGCCCTGGCGCGGGTCCGCGAGCAGGTCAAGAACGCGAAGAAGGAGGGCGACCCGTACGACGCCAGCGCGCTGGAGTTCGCCGTCGCCTACCACAAGGCCGCGCTCTCCTGGCTGAAGTCGGCCCCGGTCGGCTGACCCGCCCTAGATCCTTCTCGCGCGACCTGCGGGGCTCGCAAGCTCACTCCTCGCCCGCGCAGTAGGCTTGTCTGTCGTGACCGCTGCCGACTTCGCCGAACAGCTCAAGAACCTCGACGCCACCCTGCGCAACATCGAGTCGGTACTCGACATCGACACGCTGCGGGCGGACAAGGCACGCCTGGAAGAGGAGGCCTCCGCCCCCGACCTGTGGGACGACCAGGCCAAGGCGCAGCAGGTCACCTCCCAGTTGTCGTACGTCAACGGCGAGATCAGCAAGCTCTCCGGCCTCCGGTCCCGCCTCGACGACGCGCAGGTGCTGCTGGAACTGGCCGAGGCCGAGTCCGACCCGGGCGTCCTCACCGAGGTCGAGTCGGAGATCACCGGGCTGACCAAGGCCATCGAGGAGATGGAGGTCCGCACCCTGCTCTCCGGCGAGTACGACTCCCGGGAAGCGCTGGTCGCCATCCGGGCCGGCGCCGGCGGTGTGGACGCGGCGGACTTCGCCGAGATGCTGCTCCGGATGTACCTGCGCTGGGCCGAGCGGCACGGCTACCCGACCGAGGTCTACGAGACCTCGTACGCCGAGGAGGCGGGCCTCAAGTCGGCCACCTTCACCGTGAAGGTGCCGTACGCGTACGGGACGCTCAGCGTGGAGTCGGGCACCCACCGGCTGGTCCGGATCAGCCCCTTCGACAACCAGGGCCGCCGGCAGACCAGCTTCGCCGGCGTCGAGGTGCTGCCGGTGGTGGAGCAGACCGACCACATCGACATCCCCGAGAACGAGATGCGGATCGACGTGTACCGGTCGTCCGGCCCGGGCGGGCAGAGCGTCAACACGACCGACTCGGCGGTCCGGATCACGCACCTCCCGACCGGCATCGTGGTCACCTGCCAGAACGAGAAGTCCCAGCTTCAGAACAAGGCGTCCGCGTTGCGCGTCCTCCAGGCCCGGTTGCTGGAGCGCAAGCGCCAGGAGGAGCAGGCCAAGCTCCAGGGCCTGAAGACGGACGCCGCCGGTTCCTGGGGCGACCAGATGCGCTCGTACGTCCTGCACCCGTATCAGATGGTGAAGGATCTCCGGACCGAGCAGGAGACCGGCAATCCGTCGTCGGTCTTCGACGGCGAACTGGACGCCTTCATCGAGGCGGGCATCCGCTGGCGCAAGCAGCAGCAGCTCGCGGGCGACAGCGCGTGATCGATCGTGGGCGCAGCGCGTCGTCGATCTTCACGATCCCCAGCAAATAGATGACTCGTCTCGCAACCGTGGGGCGTGGGACTTGGCTCTCCGGTTACACCGCGTAGACTCACCACCCGTGATTCAGCTTGAGCAAGTGACGAAGACGTACCCGAAGGCGTCCCGGCCTTCGCTCGACAACGTGTCCGTCTCTATCGAGAAGGGCGAGTTCGTCTTCTTCATCGGCCCATCCGGCTCCGGCAAGTCCACGATCATCAAGATGCTGCTCCACGAGGTCAGCCCCAACAAGGGTCGCGTCATCGTGAACGGCAAGGACGTGACGTCGATGCGCTCCTGGAAGCGACCGCACTTCCGGCGCTCGATCGGCTGCGTCTTCCAGGACTTCCGTCTCCTGCCGAACCGCACCGCGTACGAGAACGTGGCGTTCGCCCTCGAGGTGATCGGCAAGACCAAGGCGGTCGCCCGCCGGGTCGTGCCCGAGGTGCTGGAGCTGGTCGGGCTCGGTGGCAAGGAGCACCGGTACCCGCACGAGCTCTCCGGTGGTGAGCAGCAGCGGGTGGCCGTCGCCCGGGCGTTCGTGAACCGTCCGCTGATCCTGCTGGCGGACGAGCCGACGGGGAACCTCGACCCCGACACCTCGATCGAGATCATGCGCCTGCTGGACCGGATCAACCGCACCGGCACGACCGTGGTGATGGTCACCCACGACTCCAACATCGTGAACCAGATGCGCCGCCGGGTCGTGGAGATCGAGAGCGGCCGGATCGTGCGCGACCAGGCCCGCGGCGTCTACGGGTGAGCCGGCGCTCCACCCCGCCTGACGACGAACATCTCATGCCGGAGAGCCGGAGGAATCCCCGATGCGCGTGAAATACGTCCTGTCCGAGGTACTGGTCGGACTGTGGCGCAACGTGACCATGACCGTCGCGATGATCATCACGATGGCGGTCTCGCTGACCATGCTCGGTGCCAGCGGTCTGATCTACACCAAGGTCGCCGACATGAAGGAGCTGTACTTCGAGAACATCGAGGTCTCCATCTTCCTCGACAACGAGGTAAACGATCAGCAGAAGGCGGCCATCCAGGCCAAGCTCGACGCCGACCCGCTGGTCGAGAGCGCCACGCTCGTCACCAAGGACGAGGCGTACAAGCGCTTCCAGGAGATGTTCCGGGACTCGCCCGACCTGCTGAGCGCCGTCAAGCCGGACGTGCTGCCCGAGTCGTACCGGCTCAAGCTGGTGGACCCGCAGCAGTACAAGGCGATCAACGAGCAGTACACGAACGTCGAGGGCGTCGACCAGGTGGTCGACCAGAGCCGTGTGCTGGACAAGATCTTCAACCTGTTCACCGCCGGCCAGAACATCGCCCTCGTCGCCGCGATCGCGATGGCCGTCGCCGCCCTACTCCTGGTCGCCAACACGATCCAGGTCGCCGCGTACAGCAAGCGGCGTGAGGTCGCGGTCATGAAGCTCGTCGGCGCCTCGAACTGGTTCATCCAGGCGCCGTTCGTCCTGGAGGCCGTTGTCGCGGGTCTGATCGGCTCGGTGATCGGCCTCGGCGCCCTCATCGGCCTGAAAGTCTTCCTGTTCGACGGCGCGCTCAGCGCGCTCCAGGGTCTCTTCGCGCCGGTCAGCTGGGGCGAGGTCTTCCTGACCTTCCCGGCGATGGCCGCCGTCGGTGGTCTGATCAGCGCGGTCACCGCCTGGGTCACCCTCCGCTTCTACCTGCGGGTCTAGTCACCGTACGGGTGTCTGCGAGGGCCCTTCCGCGTCCGGAATAAACGGCGCGGGAGGGCCCTTGTCATTCGGGTAGCATGATCTCCGCTCTCCGGCCGACCGGGGAGCGACCAGGAAGGGAGGTGGCGCCGATGCCACGGGAAAAGGGACGCAAGGTCGTCGCCTCCAACCGCAAGGCCCGGCACGACTACTCGATCCTCGACACCTACGAGGCGGGGATGGCGCTGACCGGCACCGAGGTCAAGTCGCTGCGGGCCGGGCGGGCGTCGCTGGTCGACGCGTTCGCTCAGGAGCGCAACGGCGAGCTGTACCTGCACGGGATGCACATCCCGGAGTACACCCAGGGCACGTGGACCAACCACGAGCCCCGGCGCACCCGCAAGCTGCTGCTCAAGCGTCTGGAGATCGACCGGCTGATCGGCAAGACCCGGGAGAGCGGGCTCACCATGGTGCCGTTGCAGGTCTACTTCTCCGACGGCTGGGCCAAGGTCGAGATCGGCCTGGCCAAGGGCAAGAAGTCGTACGACAAGCGGCAGGACCTCGCCAAGCGGGACGCGGACCGGGAGATCGCCCGGGTCGCCGGCCGGCGCGGCAAGGGGATGGATGAGTGATTTGTCCGCCTGATCCGGGTCGGCGCGCCGGCCCCAGGGGCTCGGGATGAAACCCGTTGCGGCAGGCGTTAGGCTTGATGGTGCCGCCGAAAGGGGCGGCCTGTCGAGGGGGTGACTGGTTTCGACTTCGTACGTTGCGGCAGGGGAAGCGAGCCGAGGAAGCCGACGTCGTCTCGAGAATCGTTCGTCGGAAACCAATAAGCGCCAAGAACAATCGCGCTGACTTCGCTCTCGCCGCCTGAGGCGAGTAGCGAGTCTGTCGGCCTGGGAGCGCCTTCGACCCAGTTAGCCGGCATCAGCTAGAAGGCTGGCCAACCGGACCCGGTCGCGGGGTCCGTGCGGCGAGATCAATCAGCGACTGGGCCCGTCACACCGACTCGCTCGCGTGATCGGAGGGGCCGAGTAGAGGCACAGCGAGCTGCGCTCGGAGAAGCCCTGACAAGGCGGCGAAGGACCCGGGTTCGATTCCCGGCACCTCCACCACCTGACCTGTGCGCCCCGGTCCACCCGGACCGGGGCGCACAGTCGTCTCCGGGGCCCTCCCCTGGGACGTCTGTGACCAGCGGTGCCATTGGTGGCGATGGGGTGATTGTGGCGGCCGCCGGCCCTGGACAGGCCGGCCGGTGAGGTTCACCATCGGCGTACGCGGTCAGCAGCGCGGGGAGGTGCCCATGGTCACCGGTCCGATCCAGCAACCGTCCGCCGCCCCCACGTCGGCCCGGCCCACACTGGCGCGCCGACCCCGGGCCAACCTGCTCGCCGGCCCCCACGCGCTGAGCCGGGCGCTCTACACCGAGCCGTACTGGCGGGAGCGGCTCCTGCGCCGCCTCGGGCCGGTGCATCAGGAGTTCGCCGAGCACGTCCGGCTCACCGAGGGCCCCGCCGGCAGGTACGCGGAACTTCTCCACCACGCACCTCGGCTCCAGCACAGCGTGGCGCGCCTGGTGCAGGAGCACAGCGTCATCGTCGCCGCCCTCGACGCGCTGCGGCAGGCCGCTGAGCGTCCGGGCGTTGCCGCCGAGGAGCTCCGCCGGGCCACCGAGCACCTCGTGTGGGCGCTCGCGCAGCACCGGCAGCGTGGCGCGGACCTGCTCTGGGAGGCGTACCAGACGGATCTCGGCGGCGAGGACTGACCTCCCGCCGCGCCCGTCCGCGTTCCGGGCCCGGCTCGGGCGCGGCGTGCGCGCCCGGTGCCTACCCCGCTGACGGCCTGCGCTCGCAAGTCGTTGGCGGTACGGCCGGGTGGGCTGTCGGTGGTTCGTTGGCGGGCCGGGCCGGGAGCAGCCCGGTCCCCGTTCGGGGGAGGCGCAGCCCGCGCAGCAGCGGCGGCTTCGCCCGTGCATCTCGGCCACAAGCATCGCCACGCGGCCCGTGCCGGTCGGCGCGCGCCGCCCCAGTCCGTGAGCGCGACCTGTCCCCTGCCGGGGACAGGTGGTCCGGGCGGCGCTGTCGAGCTGCCCCGTCTGTGCGACCGGCCGCTCTGCCCCGTTCACGAGGGCAGCTCGACAGCGTGCGTGCGAGCGGGTGGGCCGGTGGCCCGCCCTCTCGAGCTGAGCCGGTGGTGATGTCACGACGGCGGCGGTCCTGCGGGCCTGCGGACCTGTGGGCCTGCGGGCCACGGACCGACGGCGGACCGGCGGACGGGTGCCGACGGAACCGGTGCGTGCCGGGCCGCGTCCAACCGGGTATGCGTCGAGTGGTCGCCGTTCTGAGCCTGTCCCTGCTGGCCGCCGTGGGCTGCGCGCCCGCCGGCTCCGAGCCGAACGTCGGCCCACCCTCGCACCGGTCGTGGCCGGCGTTCGACGAGCGGGCCGCCGCGGTCGCCGAGGCGTGGCGCCCCGACCCGCGGTGGAACAGCGGTTACGTGCCGCTGCAGGAGCCGACCGTACTGGTCGGGAACCCCGGGTTCAGCCCCGACACCGAGGCCGCCTTCCGGGCGGGCTGGTACCGGGAGCAGATCCCGCTGCCGGCCGCCCGGCCCGCCGACGGCACGGTCCGGTTCCCGGACGGCACGCTCACCGTGCCGCTGGTCGGCGCCGCCGAGGCGTACCGACAGCTCGACCAGGGGGACCCGCCGCCGTGCGGCGGGCGTCCGAAGGATCCCGGCACCCCGCCCCCGGCCGGGTCGGGTGGGCCCGACGACCCGGTGAGCAGCGCCCCGCAGACGGCCTGCATCCCGCTGACCGTGACCGGAGTCGAGCTGGGCACCGTGCCGGTCCGCACCAGCCGTGGCGAGGCACAGGTGCCGGCGTGGCTGTTCACCGTCGACGAGTTGACCGCCCGGGTGGCCCGGCTCGCGGTCGCCCCGGCCGCCGTCGGCGCGGTGCCGGAGCCGAGCGTCCCCGCGGCGCCGCCGCCGGACGGCGTGGTCGGTGCGCAAGACCTGCGCGCCGTGGACGGCGCGACGCTGACCGTGCGGCTGGGTATCGGCGCCTGCGACACCGGCACCACCCCGCTGGTGCTCGAGCGCGACGACGTCGTGGTGGTCGGCGGCGGGGTGATCCGGTCCACCGGCGTGTGCACGGATCAGCTTCTGCTGGAGCCGGTGACCGTACGGCTGGCCGCGCCGCTGGGGGAACGGCCGGTGCTCGACGTGCTCACCGGCACGCCGCTGCGGCTCACCACCGGCTGACCCGCCGCGCGCCCCCGGCTCCCCGAACCAACCGACCGGATCGCCGTCCCCCAGAGCCCGGGTGGGGCGGCTCAGAGCAGCCCGGGTACATCGGTGCGGATCGGCACCGGCAGCACGGTGGGGCGGTCCGCGCGCAGGCCGGCGCCCAGCGCCTCGCCGAACTGCTCCGGCGTCTCGACCGTCGCCGTCGCGCAGCCGTAGCCACGGGCCAGGGCGGCGATGTCCAGGCCGGGCAGGTCGAGACCGGGCACCCCGGGCGTCTGCTTGAAGTCGGCGAACGCCTTGAGGATCGCGTACTGCTGGTTGACCGGGACCACGACGACCAGCGGCAGGCGCAACTGCGCGGCGGTCCACAGCGCCTGCACCGAGTAGTGGAACGACCCGTCGCCGATCACCGCGACCACCGGGCGGCCCCGGCCGGTGTCCCGCTGCGCCAGGGCGACCCCCACCGCCGCCGGCAGCCCGTAACCGAGTCCGCCGCTGGCCATGGTGAAGTACGACCCGGGCCGGGTGATCCGCAGCCGGCGGCGCAGCGCCGACAGGTTCGACGGCGACTCCTGCACCAGGACCCCGTCGGCCGGCCAGTACCGGGCCAGCGCGGCGAACAGCGCGTCGGGGCTGAGTGGCGTTCCGTCCTCGGGCGGTGCCGGCGTGGGCCGGGCCGGTGGCGGCGGGCGGTTCCCCGCCGGGAGCAGGTCCAGCAGGTCGGCCAGGGTCAGGCCGGCGTCGCCCAGCAGGCTGTCGCCGACCGGGGCGCGGGCGGCCTCGTCCGGGTCGTCGGTGACGTGCAGCAGACGGACGCCGTGGGGCAGGTGGTCGCCGGGGACGTACGGGTAATAGCGGAACACCGGGGCACCCACCACGAGCACCGTGTCGCACCCGCGCAGCTTCTCCGCCAGCGGCGCGATCGCGAACGGCAGGACGCCCTGGAAGTGCGGGTGGTCCTCGGGGAAGGTGGCCCGTTCCGGGGCGGGCGCCGTCCACACCGGGGCGCCGAGCCGCTCGGCGAGCGCGACGGCGGCCGGCCAGGCGTCGGCCCGGTCCACCCCCGCCCCGAGCACGAGCGCCGGCGCGCGGCTGGCGGCCAGGACCGCGGCGAACTCGCCCAGCCGGTACGGGTCCGGCGCGATGCGGGTGGACACCGTGCGCGGCGGCCGGTACGGGTCGGCGGGCCGACCCCAGTCGTCCAGCGGCAGCGACAGGAACACCGGCCCGGCCGGGGGCTGCACGGCGGTGGCGTACGCCCGCATGAGCGCCGCCGGGACGTCCTGCGCCCGCACCGGCTCGTGGCTCCACTTCACGTACGGCTGGGGCAGCTCGGTGGCGCGGCGGCTGGTCAGCCGGGGTTCGATGAGCATCATCTCCCGGGTCTGCTGGCCGGCGGTGACGATCAGCGGGGCGCGGTTGTGCCAGGCGGTCACGAGATTGCCCATGGCGTTGCCGGTCCCCGGGGCGGTGTGCAGGTTGACGTGCGCCGGGCGGCCGGTGACCTGCGCGTACCCGTCGGCCATGCCGACCGCCGAGGCCTCCTGCAGCGCGAGGACGTAGTGGAAGTCCTCCGGGAAGGCGGCGAGGAACGGCTCCTCGGTCGAACCGGGGTTGCCGAAGACGGTCGTCATGCCGAGGTCGCGCAGCAGGTCGTACGTGGTGTCGCGGACCGTGGCCATCGCCCATAACGTATCGGGGCGGGCCGGGTGGGACCGGGTGTTTCGGTCAGCCGCTACGGCAGCGCGAACGGCAGCTTGATGCCGTCCAGCGCCCGGCCGCAGTCGCAGTCCCGCTCGGCCGGCAGGGTCCGCACCGCCTCGAGCAGCAACCCGCGCAGCCGGTCGGTGTTCTCGCCGAAGACGCGGAACACCTCCTCCTGCGTCACCGAGCCGCCGTCGGGCACACCCGCGTCGTGGTCGGTCACCAGCGCGATCGACGAGTAGCAGAGGGCCAGCTCCCGGGCGAGCACCGCCTCCGGGTGGCCGGTCATGTTGACCACCGTCCCGCCCATCGAGGTGAACCAGCGCGACTCGGCGCGGGTGGAGAAGCGCGGACCCTCGACCACCACCACCGTCCCGCCGTCCACCGCCGGCACGTCCCGCCGCGCCGCCGCCGCGAGCAGCGTACGGCGGCCGACCGGGCAGTACGGATCGGCGAACGACACGTGCACGGCACCCCGGTCGTAGTAGGTGTGCGCCCGCCCGCTGGTGCGGTCGATGAGCTGGTCCGGCACGACGAACGTGCCCGGACCCAGCTCGGGGAGCAGGCCGCCGACCGCGCACGGGGCGAGCACCTGGCGGACGCCGAGCGAGCGCAGCGCCCACAGGTTGGCCCGGTAGGGGATCTTGTGCGGTGGGTGCCGGTGGTCGCGGCCGTGCCGGGGCAGGAACGCCACCCGCCGGCCGCCCAGGTCGGCGATGGTGACCGCGTCCGACGGCGGCCCGTACGGGGTGTCGACCTGGTGCTCGGTCGCGCCGTCGAGCAGGGCGTAGAGGCCCGAGCCGCCGATCACCGCCAGTTCCGCAGTGGGACCCATCGGTCCTCCCTCGTGTCTGTCGATCACCCGACCGTCAGACCTTAGCCACCGGCGCGGGCGCAGGCTATGGTGCCAGGCATGGTGTTCGGGCGTGCATCAGGAGCGCTGGCCGGCCTGCGGCCGGCCCGGCTGACACCGGTGCCTCCGACGGTCCCGGCGCGGTCGGTGTGACGGGTGTCCGGCATGCAGGGAGAGGGGCAGGCGATCGGCGGGCGGGCGACGGAGTCGATGGCCGGGCGGCTGCTGGTCGCGACACCGACGTTGAAGGATCCCAACTTCGACCGTACGGTCGTGCTGCTGGTCGCCCACGAGCCCGGCGGTGCTCTGGGAGTCGTCCTCAACCGGGCCACCGAGGTGCCGGTGGCGGACGTGCTGGGTGACTGGGGCGACCTGGCCCGGCACCCGGCCGTGCTCTTCGAGGGCGGTCCCGTGCAGCCGGATTCGGCGATCTGCCTCGCCCGGATGCGCCACCCGGTCAAGCGGGTCAAGGGCTTCCACCAGGTCTCCGGCGCGGTCGGCACCCTCGACCTGTCGGTCGACCCGGAGCGGCTGCGGGAGAGCATCGGCGGGATCCGGGTCTTCGCCGGCTACTCCGGCTGGGGCTCCGGGCAGCTGGAGCAGGAGATCGAGGAGGGCTCCTGGTTCGTGCTGGACGCGCTGCCCGGCGACGCCTTCGTCGACCGCCCCGACGACCTGTGGCCGATGGTGCTGCGCCGGCAGGGCGGCATGATGGCGGCGGTGGCCCACTTCCCGCCGGACGTGGCGCTCAACTGACCCCTGCGCGGCGGGACCCCGCGATGTGACCATGCCGGATGGCGTGTGTATAGTTCTCCCGTGCCCGGGCGACCGGGACGACACCACGGGGCCGTGGCGCAGCTGGTAGCGCACCACACTGGCAGTGTGGGGGTCAGGGGTTCGAGTCCCCTCGGCTCCACCCAAACAAAACGCCCTGGTGAGGGACCAAATCCCCCACCAGGGCGTTTGTCGTTTTCTGATCTTCTCAGGCCGCTGTATGCCAGATCCGTGCAAGATCAGGCGCTGATCTTGCCTCTCGCCTCTTCGGTCAGGGTGTCCAGCGCGGCGGCGATGGCGTGATCGCGGTCACGGGTCGCGTGCTGGTAGATCATGGCGGCGCGGGTGCTGGATCAGGACCGTTGGTGCGCCGCGGGACGGCGACCCTCGTGATGGCGAACTGCACCAGTCGACTCGCGAAGGTGCCACGTTCGCGGCCACTCAGTCGAGACAGAACTCGTTGCCCTCGATGTCCTGCATCACGAGGCACGACTCGTTGTCGCCATCGGCACGCAGTAGTCGCACGCGTACCGCGCCGAGCGCGACCAGTCGTGCGCATTCGGCCTCAAGTGCGGCCAGGCGCTCTTCACCCACGAGTCCGGTGCCGACCCGCACGTCAAGATGCAGCCGATTCTTGACGACCTTGCCTTCGGGAACCCGCTGGAAGAACAGTCGCGGGCCCACACCTGAGGGATCAAGGCAGGCGAACGCTGAACCCTGATGCTCAGGCGGCAGCGCGCGATCGAAATCGTCCCAAGTAGCAAACCCCTCCGGTGGAGGCGGTACGACGTACCCCAACACCTCGCACCAGAAACGAGCGACGCGCTCAGGTTCTGCACAGTCGAAGGTGACTTGGAACTGCTTGACCGACGCCATCGGCCCACCATAGAGGCGGGGTCTTTCGTCGTCTCCACGGGCCCGCCCCTGGCGGCCGGGCAGGCAGGCTCACCGCCGTCGCTCCACCGAGCGTCCGCTCAACCGACCCGGCGGAGCGCCAGGAGAGCGATGTCGTCGGCGGGGTGCTCGGCGTCGAGGGTCGCCATGACGGTCGCGGCCACGGTGTCGACGGGGGCCAGCGGTACGGCTGCCGTCAGGCGGGCGAGCCCGATATCGAACAGCTCTCCGCGGCGCTCGATGAGCCCGTCGGTGTAGGAGAGCAGGACCGCGCCGGGTGGGAACCCGAACGTGGTGGTGTGCCGCTGCGGGCGCCGGCGGCCGGTGCCGAGCGGCGGGTCGACGCGCGCGGGTAGGACGATGTTCGGCCGGTCGGGAACGGCCAGCACCGGGCAGGGGTGCCCGGCCAGCGACAGGTGCAGCGTGCCGTTGTCCGGGGAGATCATCGCGTACAGCGCGGTGGTGAGGCTGCCGGCCTCGAAGTGGACCACCTTGCGGTCGAGGAGGGTCAGTGCCTCCGCCGGGTCGTCGCAGATCAGGGCGTACGCGCGCAGCGCACTGCGGACCCGGCCCATGACCACCGCGGACTGCAGTCCGTGCCCCGACACGTCCCCGACGACCACGCCCAGCCAGCCGGAGGGAAGGGTGAAGACGTCGTACCAGTCCCCGCCCACGCCCGAAGCGTGGCCGGGGACGTACCGGCCGGTCATCTCCAGCCCCGGCACGTCCGGCAGCTCGGTGGGAATGAGGCTCCGTTGCAGAGCGAGGGCGGCCGCCTGATCCAGGGTGTTCGCGCGGGCCCGGCTGGCCAGGCTGACCCGGTCGGCGACAAGTTCCAGCAGGCGGACGTCGTCAGCGGTGAACCGGCGGGGCGTGAGTGTGCCGACGTGCAGGACACCGACCAGTTCTCCGCCCGCCATGATCGGTACGCCCAGCAGGGATCGGATGCCGGTCTGCAACAGGACCGGGTTGACCACCTTCTCCGAGGTCACGTTCTCGACGATCACGGGCCGCTTGGTGAGGGCGACCTGGCCGGCGAACCCTCGACCGACCGAAACCCGGAAACCCTGGCGAACCTCCTCCTCCAGCCCCCTCGCCGCGGTGGCGATGAGCTGCTGGGCGCGTACGTCGAGAAGGAGGATGGCGGCCGTGTCCACCCCGAGCAGATCGCGCACCCGATCGAGCAACTCGTCGAAGAGGTCGGCGACGTCGAGCCGGGACAGGGTGGCATCGGTCACCGCCTCGATACGGCGTAACCGCTGCTCATCTCCCAGCACCTCAACCGGAACCACCCCAGGATCCTAGTTGTGCCCGAGCAACTTTTGCTCATGGCAGAACCCGGGATATCGCCAGGCAGCGGCTTTCCTGTGCACCAGGGCCGGAACCTAGCCGAGCTGTGCGTCGGTCGGGAAGCGCTCCTGCCCCAGCACACCGAGCAGCCGCAGCTTCTCGTACCCCTCGGACCGAGGAGGAGCGGTGAGCACGAGCAGCGCCTGGGACTGGTCCTCGGTGAACAGCGCCTGGCAGTCGAGCTCGATCGGGCCGAGCTGGGGGTGGATGAGGGTCTTGTGGTCCGCGAACCGCTTGCCGACCTCGTGCCGGTCCCACAGCTCGGCGAACTCGGTGCTCGCCTTCTGCAACGCGCGGACCAGCTCACCGGCCCGCGACCGGGGACCCATCGACCCGTAGGCGGCGCGCAGGTTCGCCACCTGGGCGCGGCTCTGCCGGTCCCGGTCGCCCTCCGGGTAGCGCAGCCGCTCGTCCGGCATGGTGAACCAGCGGTAGATCTCGCTGCGCGCGAGGCCCGTGTAGCCGGACTTGTCGCCCAACAGCGCCTCCGCCAGGCGATTCTGCACGAGAGTTTCCCCGACGTTGGACAGGATCAGGGCCGGAGTGTCGTCGAGGCGGTCCAGCACCCGCAGCAACGCGGGAGAGACGTGCGTGGTGGCCGACACGGATGAGGGAGCGTTTCGCCCGGCCACCTGGAACAGGTAGTCGCGCTCGCCGTCCGTCAGTCGCAGCGCCCGGGCGAGCGACCCGAGCATCTGCTCGCTCGGCTGCGGGCCGCGCTCCTGCTCCAGACGGGTGTAGTAGTCGGTCGACATGGCGGCGAGGGCGGCGACCTCCTCCCGCCGGAGCCCCGCCGCCCGGCGGCGAGCGCCCACGGGCAGCCCGACGTCCTCCGGCTGCAACGCCTCCCGCCGCCGGCGCAGGAACGACGCCAGTGCTGCCCGATCCATGATCCCAGTATCCGCGCGCTCCCCGCCCGAACCAGGGACCGCCGATCCCCCGACAACCGTTCCCTGCACCCCGGGCCTGGCCACCGGCCAGACTCCACCCATGAACATCTCCGGGAACACCATCTTCATCCCCGGCTCCACCAGCGGTATCGGGCTCGCCCTCGCCGTCGCGCTGCACGCCCGGGGGAACACCGTGATCATCGGGGGCCGGCGGGCCGACCTGCTCGAGCAGATCGCCGCTGAGCACCCCAGCCTCGACACCGTTCAGATCGACACGACGGAACCCGCGAGCATCGAGTCCGCCGCCCGGGAGGTGCTCGCGAAGCACCCGGACCTGAACGTCCTCGTCACGATGGCCGGCATCATGCGCGTCGAGGACTGGCACCAGCCGGAGTCCTTCCTCGCCTCAGCCGAGGCGGTTCTGACGACGAACGTGCTCGGCCCGATCCGCCTCATCGCCGCGTTCATCGAGCACCTGCGGACGCAGCCGGACGCCACGATCATGACCGTCTCCTCGGGCCTGGCGTTCGCGCCCCTCAGGGTCACGCCGAGCTACAACGCGTCGAAGGCGGCGATCCACATGCTCAGCGAGTCCATCCGGCTCCAGCTCGCCGACACGACCGTCAAGGTCGTGGAACTGGAGCCGCCGGCCGTGCGTACCTCGCTCCTGCCCGGGCAGGAGAGCAGCGACTTCGCGATGCCGCTCGACGAGTTCGTGGCGGAGGCCGTCGACCTGATCGAGGCGCAGCCCGACGCGACGGAGATCCAGGTCGAGCGGGTCAAGTTCCTGCGGTACGGCGAGGCGCGCGGCGACTACGACAAGGTCGTCGCGACGCTCAACGCCGCCGACCCGCACGGAAACTAGGCTCGGATCTGGGCCGGACAGGGGTGATCCGTCGAACTCTTCGGCGGTCGCGCCCGTACCAGTGTGCGGGAGGTGGACGCCATGCCCGTACGCCAAGTCGTCGTCGCGGCGCTGGTCGCGGTGGCCGCCGTACCGGTCGTCGGGACGCCGGCCCACGCCCACGGAGCGCCGACCAGCCCGGTGAGCCGCGCGGCGGCCTGCGGCCCCGAGGGTGGGCAGGCGGGCAACCCCGCCTGCCAGGCGGCGATCGCGTCCGGCGCGGCGCTGCGGGAGTGGGACAACATCCGGGTCTTCGGAGTCGACGGGAAGGACCGGGAGCGGATCCCGGACGGGGAGCTGTGCAGCGGTGGGCTGTCCGCGTACCGGGGACTGGACCTGGCCCGGGACGACTGGCCGGCGACGGAGCTGACCGGCGGCACGCGGTTCACCTTCCGCTACCGGGCGACGATCCCGCACGAGGGCACCTTCCGGCTCTACCTGACGCGGGCGGACTACGACCCGTCGAAGCGGCTGCGCTGGGCGGATCTGGAGCGGGCGCCGTTCATCCGGGTGACCGACCCGCCGCTGCGCGACGGGGCGTACCAGTTCGCGGGGCGGTTGCCGGAGCGGACCGGGCGGCACCTGATCTACACGGTGTGGCAGAACTCCGACTCGCGGGACACCTACTACTCCTGCTCGGACGTCGTGTTCATGGAGCCCGCCGGGAGAGCCGGCCTGGGCGGGCCCGGCCGGTCGCCGGCGCCGGCCGCCGAGGTTCCGGTGGAGGAGGGCACCACGAAGGCGAGCCCGGTAGCCGCCGAAGGCGGGGGAAGCGCCGGTGCGCGTACCTCATCGGAGAGCGTGACCGACGGCGTGCCGGTGGCGACGGTGACGGACCTGGACCGCGCCGGCTGGCCGGTGGTCGGCGGTGCCGGCGCGGCCCTGACGCTGCTGCTCGCCGTGGTGGTCGCGGCGCGCCTGCGCCGCGCGGGCAGCGTCCCGGTCGGCCGGCCCTGCGAGGTACGGAACCACCGGGCCGGCCGACAACGGGAGTGGTGAGCCCGCCTAGGCGAGGTGGCCTTCGATCTCGGCCAGTTCCTCCGGGGTGAAGTCGAGGTTGTCCAGGGCGGCGATGTTCGCCTCCAGTTGCGGGACGCTGCTCGCGCCGATGATGAGGCTGGTCATGCGCGGGTCGCGCAGGGCCCAGGCGAGGGCGAGCTGCGCGAGGGACTGGCCGCGCCGATCGGCGATCGCCACGAGGGCCCGGACCGTCGCCAGGTGCCGCTCGCTCACGTCGCTCTCGTCCAGGAAGATGCTGGTCCGGACGCGGGAGTCCTCCGGGATGCCGCCCAGGTAGCGGTCGGTGAGCAGGCCCTGTGCGAGCGGGCTGTAGGCGATGCAGCCAGCACCGACCCGCTCCAGGGTGTCCAGCAGGCCGTCGGCCTCGGTCCAGCGGTTGAGCATCGAGTACGACGGCTGGTTGATCAGCAGGGGCGTGCCGAGGTCCCGCAGGATCGTGGCCGCCCGCTCGGTCTGCTCCGAGTCGTAGTTGGAGATGCCGACGTAGAGCGCCTTGCCGGAGCGCACGATGGCGTCGAGCGCACCCATCGTCTCCTCGAGCGGCGTGTCCGGGTCGAAGCGGTGCGAGTAGAAGATGTCCACGTAGTCGAGGCCGAGCCGGCGCAGCGACTGGTCCAGCGACGAGATCAGGTACTTCCGGGAGCCCCACTCGCCGTACGGGCCGGGCCACATCAGGTACCCCGCCTTGCTGGAGATGACCAGTTCGTCCCGGTACGGCTTCAGGTCGGTGGCGAGCATCCGGCCGAAGCTCTCCTCGGCCGCGCCCGGCGGCGGGCCGTAGTTGTTCGCCAGGTCGAAATGGGTCACGCCCAGGTCGAAGGCGCGCCGGACGATGTCCCGCTGCCGGTCGTACGGCCGGTCCGGGCCGAAGTTGTGCCACAGGCCGAGCGAGATCGCGGGGAGCCGCAGCCCGCTGCGTCCGCTGCGCCGGTAGGTCATCCTGTCGTAGCGCTCATCGGCGGCGAGGTAGGTCACGATCATGAGCCTACTCGCGCCGCCGGCCGTCGGGACGGTCGTGCCCGCGCCCCCATCTCCCCGACGTGGGGGAGTCGGGGCGGGCCCGGTCGGCGGCAGAATGGGCCGGTGAAAGCCCGCTCGGTCCTCGCCCCCCTGGTGACCGCCAGCACCTGGCGGCGCGGCGTGTTCCTACTGCTCGGCGGGGTGCTCGCGCTGCCGTACGCGCTGCTGGTGGTGACGTTCGCGCAGATGTTCCGGCAGGACGAGGTCTCCCGGGCGCTGGTGCTGGCCCTGCTGGCGGTGGCGGCCGGTGTCGCCGCCGTGCCGGTCTTCCTCGACGGGCCGCGGGCGCTGGAGATCGCCGCGGCCCGGTCCCTGCTCGGTGTCGACCTGCCGGATCCCGCGCCGGGGCACACCGCCGACCGGGAGACCCGGCTGCGCTCCGCCCTCTGGATCGCGCTGCACCTGGTCAGCGGCGGCCTGGTGGTGGCGGCCCTGTTCAGCGCGGTGCCGATGGCCCTGGCGTTCATCGCGCACCAGGTCGGTCTCGACACCGGACTGACCGGCGACGACCGGTTCGGACCGTTCGACGGGCGGGACACCGGGTGGTTGAGCCTCGCCGGAGTCGTCGTGCTGATCGCCCTCGGCTACACGGTGGCCGGGCTGGGGGCGCTGGCCGCCTCGATGGCGCCGGTGCTGCTCGGGCCGGCACAGTCGGAGCGCGTCGCGGCACTGGAGGCGCGAGCGGCCCGGCTGGCCGAACGCAACCGGCTGGCCCGGGAACTGCACGACTCGGTGGGGCACGCGCTGACCGTGGCGACGCTCCAGGCGGGAGCGGCGCGGGAGGTGCTGGACCGGGACCCCGAGTTCGTCCGGCGGGCGCTGACCGCGATCGAGGAGGTGGGGCGGACCGCGATGGACGACCTGGACCACGTGCTGGGGCTGCTCCGGGAGACCGACGGCGGGACGGCGGGGCCGGTGCCGCAGCGTACGCTCGCCGACCTGGACCGGCTCCTCGCCGAGACCCGTGCGGCCGGGCTGCCGGTCCAGGAGCGGCGCAGCGGTGACCTGGTCGGGCTGCCGGCGGTGGTCTCGCGCGAGGGGTACCGGATCGTCCAGGAGGGGCTGACCAACGCGGCGCGGTACGGGCGGGGACCGGTGACCGTGCGCCTCGACGTCGGACCGGACGCCCTGGAGCTGGAACTGGTCAACGCGCTGGGCCGGGTGCGCCGGTCCGATCTCGGCCGGGGCGGCCGGGGGCTGGACGGGATGCGGGAGCGGGTGCTGCTGCTCGGTGGCCGGCTGACCGCCGGGCCGGACGCCGACCGGTGGCGGATCCGGGCCCGACTGCCACTGGAGGAGGCCCGGTGACCGACGGCGGGACGCCGACCGGAGTGCTGATCGTCGACGACGACGAACTGGTCCGCGTCGGCCTGCGGGCGATCATCGACGGGCAGCCCGACCTGCGTGTGGTCGGCGAGGCAGCCGACGGCTCGGCGGTGCCGCCGCTGGTCGCCCGGCTGCGCCCGCAGGTGGTGCTGATGGACGTGCGGATGCCGGAGATCGACGGCATCCAGGCGACGCGGCGGCTGCTGGCCGCCTCCGCCGACCCGCCCCGGGTGCTGGTGATCACCACGTTCGCCAACGACGAGTACGTCTACGACGCGCTGCGCGCCGGGGCGAGCGGCTTCCTGCTCAAGCGCGCCCGACCGGCGGAGGTGGTGGAGGCGGTACGCGTGGTGGCCCGGGGCGAGTCGCTGCTCTTCCCGGCCGCGATCCGCCGGCTCGTGGGTGCGTACGGGGGCCGGGGCGCCGACCGGCTGCGTGCCGCCCGCCTCACCGAGCGGGAGGCGGAGGTGCTGCGGCTGATGGCGGCCGGACTGTCCAACCCGGAGATCGCCGACCGGCTGGTCGTCGGCGTGGAGACGGTGAAGACGCACGTCGGGAACGTGCTGGCCAAGCTCGGGGTGCGGGACCGCACGCAGGCGGTGATCGCCGCGTACGAGTCGGGGTTCGTCACCCCCGCCGGCTGACCGATCTCCCCCGGCCGGGGGAGCCGGTTCCCCCTTCGCCGGGAGGGATCGCGGGGCGGTTCGGCCGAGGCTGGAGACATGACGACGACCGATGTGCACACCCGTTCCCGGACGTCCCGCTGGCCCGACCGGCTCGCCCCGCTCGCCGCCGGTTGGCTCGGACTGTGGGGCGTCCTGGCCCTGCTCGCCACGATCACCGGCGCCGGTTATCCGTTCGGCGCGAACGACCCCCGCGGCGGCGGGGCGAACCTGCTCCGGCTGGTGCCGGTCGACCTCGGGCCGCCGCTCTTCGCCGGCGTACTGCTCACCGCGGCGGTGGCCGCACTCGCCATGGGACCGGCCGCCGTCCAGCCGCCCGGACCGCTGCGGGGAGTGCTGCTGGGCTACGGCTGGGCGGTCGCGTTCGTGCTGGCCGTGGTCGTGCCGGACTACATCGTGCTGGCCACGCTCGGCTACGCGCCGATCCTGCTCGTCGGCGCGCCGTTCGGCTGGCCGCCGGTGGACTACGCCGAGGTCTTCACCTGGGCGCTGTTCGTCAAGTTCGCCGCCATGGCCGGCGGGCTGCTGCTCGCCGGGGCGGTGCTCACCTGGCAGCGGCGTACCGCCGGCGCCTGTGTGACGTGCGGCCGCCGCGACGGCGACCGGGGCTGGACCAGCGCGGCCGCTGCGGCCCGCTGGGGGCGCTGGGCGGCCTGGACGGCCGCGGCCATCCCCTTCGGGTACGCGCTGACCCGGTTCGCCTGGGCCGTCGGCGTCCCGCTCGGCATCGACCCGGGTTTCCTCGACGAGATGCACCGCACGGGGCAGGTCTGGGCGGGCGCCGGCCTGGGCGCGTTCGCCACCGTCGGGGCGGTGCTCACCCTCGGGCTGGTGCAGCGCTGGGGCGAGCGGTTCCCGCGCTGGCTGCCCGGGCTGGCCGGCCGGACGGTACCGGTGAAGCTGGCGGTGGTGCCCGCGACCCTGGTGGCCGTGGCGGTCACCGCCGCCACCCTCGGCCTGTTCACCATCCCGGAGTTCTGGCAGCTCGGCGGTGGCTTCAGCTCCGCGTCCGCGCCGATGCTGCTGTGGCCGCTGTGGGGAGTGGCGCTCGGCGCGGCCACGTACGCGTACTGGCTGCGCCGGCGCGGTGCCTGCCGCCGCTGCGGCCGGGGCTGATCCACCGAAGCGGCCCGGTCCGGTCCGAGTCCCCGTCCCGGCGGGACCGGACCGGGCCGTGCGGCCGTCAGGGCAGGTCGCGGGCGTAGCAGACGGAGAGCGGTTCGCCGTGGTACGGGCCGAAGTTCTCGATGCGCCGGTAGCCCTCGCGCTCGTAGAAGCGCATCGCCTCCGGCTGGGCGGTGCCGGTCTCCAGCAGCAGCGTGCGCACGCCCGCCTCGCGAGCCGCGTCCTCCAGGGCGCGCAGGATGGCGGTCGCCACGCCGGTGCCCCGGGCGGGCGGCTCGACGTACATCCGCTTGATCTCGGCTTCGCGGTCGCCGAGGAACCGCAGGCCGCCGCAGCCCAGCGCCGCGCCGTCGGCGTCCCGGGCCACCAGGAAGACGCTGACCGTCTCGCCGGTCGGCGGCTCGCCCGGCTCGTGGTCGTCGTTGCCGTAGCGGGCGTCCAGCTCGGCGCGCTGGGCGGCGCGCAGCCGCGTGGCGTCGGCCGAATCCCACGGCTCCTGCTCCACCGAGACGGTGCGGATCATGCTGCCCTCGTTTCCGTAACAGACGTTACCGTAACGCATGTTACGGTACGCGGGTGATCGGCGTTAAGGGGGAGCGGTGGCGCGACGGCGGGACCTGACGGGGCAGCGGGAGCGGCTCTCGGCGGCGACCTGGTCGGTGCTGGCCGACCACGGCCTCGCCGGCCTCACCCTGCGGGCGGTCGCCGACCGCGCCGGCTGCACGACAGGCATGGTGCTGCACACCTTCGCCGACAAGCGCGCCCTGCTCGTGCACGCCCGCGAACTGCTGCACCAGCGCACCGGCGAGCGTGCCGACGCCGCCGCGTCCGTGGCCGGGGACCCGCTGGACGCCCTGCGGGCGGTGCTGCTCCAGGCCGCCTCGACGACCGAGGAGAAGCGGGAGGAGGCCCGGGTCTGGGTCGGCTTCCTGGCCGCCGCCCTGGCCGACCCGGCGCTGGCCGAGCTGCACCAGCGCTACAACCGTTCCTTCCTGAACCGGATCCGGCGGCTCGTCGCCGCCGCCCGCCCCGACTGGGACCCGGCGGTCTGCACGGCGACCGCCACCACGCTGATCGCGCTCGTCGAGGGGCTGAACACCCTCGCCGCCGTCGACCCGGACACCTACCACGACGAGGCGCAACGCTCCGCCATCGACGCCGCGCTCGTGCCGGTCCGGCTGAACCCTTCGTGAACGGGACGCCGAAGCTGGTCGTGGAGCCTGCCGTGGTGGGACCGCCGAGATAGCCTGGGTCGGGTGACTGCGCCTTCCCCGGTTACCCCGGTCCCGCCGGCCGACCTGCCCGGCACGCTCGGTGAGCTGCGCGCGGCGGGCCACCGGTACCGCACCGTCAAGCAGGAACTCCGAGACAACCTCCTGGCCCGGCTGCGCTCCGGCGCCGACCGGTTCCCCGGCATCGTCGGGTACGACGACACCGTGCTGCCCGAGGTCGAGCGGGCGCTGCTCGCCGGCCACGACATGGTCCTGCTCGGCGAGCGGGGCCAGGGCAAGACCCGGCTGATCCGGTCGCTGGTCGGGCTCCTCGACGAGTGGACCCCGGTGATCGCCGGCTCGGTGCTCAACGAGCACCCGCTGCACCCGATCACCCCGGCCTCCCGGGCGCTCGTGGTGGAGGCCGGCGACGACCTCCCGGTGGGCTGGCTGCACCGCTCGATGCGGTACGGCGAGAAGCTCGCCACCCCGGACACCAGCGTCGGCGACCTGATCGGCGACGTGGACCCGATCCGGATCGCCCAGGGGCGTACGCTGGGCGACCCGGAGACCATCCACTTCGGACTCGTACCCCGCACCAACCGGGGCGTCTTCGCCGTCAACGAGCTGCCCGACCTGGCCGAGCGGATCCAGGTCGCGCTGCTCAACGTGCTGGAGGAGCGCGACATCCAGGTCCGCGGCTACCAGCTGCGGCTGCCGCTGGACCTGTTCCTCGTGGCCAGCGCCAACCCGGAGGACTACACCAACCGGGGCCGGATCATCACCCCGCTCAAGGACCGGTTCGGCGCCGAGATCCGGACCCACTACCCGCTCGACCTGGACCTTGAGCTGGACCTGATCCGCCAGGAGGCGGACCTGGTCGCCGAGGTGCCCGAGCACGTCCTGGAGGTGCTCGCCCGGTTCGCCCGCGCGGTCCGCGAGTCGCCCTCGGTGGACCCGCGTTCCGGGGTGTCCGCGCGGTTCGCCATCGCCGCCGCCGAGACGGTCGCCGCCGCCGCGCTGCGCCGCGCCGGCCTGCTCGCCGCCGGTTCCGCTCCCGACGGGGTACGCCCCGAGGCGCCGGTGGCGCGGGTGGGTGACGCGGTGTCGGTGACCTCGACCCTGCGGGGCAAGGTCGAGTTCGAGAGCGGCGAGGAGGGGCGCGAGATCGAGATCCTCGGGCACCTGCTGCGGACCGCCACCGCGGAGACGTTCCGCTCCCGGCTGGCCGGGCTGGACCTGTCCGGCTTCACCGCGCTGGTCGACGAGGACCGGGTGATCGAGACCGGCGAGCTGGTCAGCTCGGCGGAGCTGCTCCGGCAGGTCGGCACCGTCCCGGGCCTGGCCAAGGTGCTCGACCGGCTCGGTCTCGGCGACGCGCCCAGCCCCGAGCAGGCCGCCGCCGGCGTCGAGTTCGTCCTCGAGGGGCTGCACCTGACCCGCCGGCTCGGCAAGGACGTCACCGACTCCGGCCGGACCCGCTACGGCGGCCGGGACTGACCATGGCCGGCAACCGGTTCCGGTACGGGCAGTGGCGCGGCGGCCCCGACCCGCTCGCACCCCCGTACGACGTGCGGGCGGCGGTCGACGACGTCGGTGCCGAGGTGCTCGCCGGCGGCAGCCTGCGGGAGTCGCTGCGCAACCTGCTGCGGCGCGGCCCGCAGGGGAGGGGCGGCCTCGACGACCTGGCCGCGCGGGCGCGCCGGCTGCGGCGGGAGGCGCTGCGCCGGGGCGACCTGGACGGGGCGGTGACCCGGGCGCGGGCGCTGCTCGACCAGGCGCTCGCCGCCGAGCGGGACGAGCTTCGCGGTCGCGACGACGAGGGCGCGCGGTTCGCCGAGGCGGTGCTGGACAACCTGCCCCGCTCGACGGCCCGGGCGGTGGAGGAACTGGCCGGCTACGAGTGGGCCAGCGCCGAGGCGCGCGCGACGTACCAGCGGATCCTCGACGGGCTGCGCGACGACGTGCTCGGGCAACGCTTCGCCGGGCTGCGCGACGCCGTACGGGCCTCGGCGGACCCGGCCGCGCAGCAGCGGCTGGCCGAGATGATGCGCGACCTGAACGACCTGCTGGCCCGGCACGCTCGGGCCGAGGACACCACCGACGCGTTCGCCGAGTTCATGCGCCGGCACGGCGAGTTCTTCCCGGAGCAGCCGCGCGACACCGACGAGCTGGTCGACGTCCTGGCCCGCCGGGCGGCGGCCGGTCAGCGACTGATGAACTCGCTGTCCGACCGGCAGCGTGAGGAGCTGGCCGGGCTGATGCGCCAGTCGCTGGGCGACCGGTTGGAAGGCGAGCTGGCCGCGCTCGACGCGAACCTGCGGACGCTGCGGCCCGACCTGCGCTGGGGCCGGGGGGAGCGGGTCCGGGGCGAGCAGCCCCTCGGGTACGCGGACGCGGCCGGCGCGCTCGGGGAGATCGCCGACTTGGACGACCTGCTCGACGCTCTCGAGCAGGAGCATCCGGGCGCCACCCTGGACGACGTCGACGTCGACGCGGTGGCCCGGACGCTCGGGCGGGACGCCGCCGACGACGTACGCCGGCTGCGGGAGCTGGAGCGGGAACTGCGCCGGCAGGGTTGGGTGAACCGGGACGCGGAGGGGCTGACCCTCAGCCCGAAGGCGCTGCGCCGGCTCGGCGGGACCGCGTTGCGGCGGGTCTTCGCCGACCTGACCGCCGGCCCGCGCGGCCAGCACGACCTGCGCTCGGCGGGCGCCGCCGGCGAGGTGAGCGGCGGGTCCCGGCCCTGGGAGTACGGCGACGAGCAGCCGCTGGATGTGGTGCGCACGCTGACCCGGGCGATCCGGCGCTCCGGCACCGGGGTGCCGGTGCAGCTCGCCGTCGAGGACTTCGAGGTGGTGGAGACCGAGCGGCGGGCGTCGGCGGCGGTGGTGCTCTGCGTCGACCTGTCGTACTCGATGATCTCGCAGGGCCGATGGGGCGCGATGAAACAGACGGCGCTGGCGCTGGCGCACCTGATGGCCACCCGCTTCCCGCAGGACGCGCTCCAGATCGTCGGCTTCGGCCGGGAGGCGCTGCCATTGACCCAGCAGGAGCTGGCTGCGGTCGAGCCGGACCTGCAACAGGGCACCAACCTCCAGCACGCGCTGCGGCTGGCCGGCCGGCACCTGCGGCGGCATCCGGACGCGGAGCCGGTGGTCCTGGTGGTGACCGACGGCGAGCCGACCGCCCACCTCGACCCGGACGACGGGGAGGCGCTGTTCCACTGGCCGCCACTGCCGGAGACGATCGAGGCGACGATCCGGGAGGTGGACCGGCTCGCCCGGTACGGCACGATGCTCAACCTGTTCCTGCTCGGCGACGACCCGGGCCTGCGCCGCTTCATGGATGCCGTGGCCCGTCGCTCGAAGGGCCGTCTGTTCACCCCCGACACCGACGACCTCGGCGAGTACGTGGTGTCCGACTACCTCCGTGCCCGCCACGGGCGCCGCTGACCGGGGTCGGTCAGTACCGCGCGTCGCTCCGGCGGGTGCGGATCACGTCCCCGGCCCGAGTGTCCGCGCCGGCAGGGAGGTGCTGCGGAGCCTGTCGAGCTGCCCCATCTGTGCGACCGCCCGGCGTCCGCGGCTGGCGGTCTCATGAACGGGGCAGCTCGACAGCGGCGTGAGGAGCTGACCCGTCCCGCGTGAGGACCTTCCCCCGGGCCCGACCCGTCCCGCGTGAGGAGCTTTCCCCGGGGCCCGACCCGTCCGGGTGAACGCCACGGGGGAACGCCGGGACCCTTCACGGGCGGCGGGGTTGACTGGCAGGCATGGACAGCGGAGCGCTGCGGCGGGCGTACGAGGAGGTGCTCGCCGAGGTCGACGTCGGCGGTTTCGGGGGGCCGCCGGAGGGACAGCTCACTGCCGAGCAGATCGTGGCGCACCTCGCCGCCAACGACGAGCTGATGACCGAGGCGACCGAGGCGGTCCTCGCCGGCACCCCCTACGCGTACTACGACCTGGCCGGCGTGCACCGGCCCGACCTCGACGCGCTGGTCACCCGGTGCGGCGGGCTGGACGGCCTGGCGGTCCTGCTGCGCGCCACGAGCCAGAAGCTGGTGACTCTGGTCGATCGGCTGGGTCCGGCCGCGGACACCCCGGTCGAGACCCACCTGCGCGAGGGCTTCGACCTGATCGTGGACGAGCCCCTGCCCTGGGCCCGGGTGCTCGACCTGCACACCCGCGTCCACCTGCCCAAGCACCTCGCCCAACTGCGGATGCTGCGCGGCACGGGCTGACCCGCCGAGGGTGTCACGTCCCGCGGAAGGTGCGGCGGTACGTCGACGGGGAGACGCCGACGCGGTGGTGCAGGTGCTGGCGGAGGGACGCCGTCGTGGTGAAGCCGCTGCGGCGGGCGATCTGGTCCACCGTCAGGTCCGTCGTCTCCAGTAGCAGGCGGGCGTGGTCGGTGCGCTGCTGGAGCAGCCACTGCGCCGGGCTCAACCCCGTCTCCGAGCGGAACCGGCGGGTGAAGGTCCGCACGCTCATCCGCGCCCGACCGGCCAGGTCGCGCAGGCTGACCGGCTCGTGCAGCCGCTGCCGGGCCCACTCCCGTGCCCCGGCCGTGCTCGCGTCGGCCACCTTCGGCACCGGACGCTCGATGAACTGCGCCTGACCGCCGTCCCGCCAGGGCGGCATCACGCAGCGACGGGCCGCCCGGTTGGCCACCTCGCTGCCGTGGTCGGTGCGGACGACGTGCAGGCACAGGTCGATCCCGGCCGCCACCCCGGCCGAGGTGAGCACCCGGTCGTCGGCGACGAAGAGCACCTCCGGGTCGAGTTCGACGCCGGGGTGCAGGGCACGGAAGCGGTCCGCGTACGCCCAGTGGGTGGTGGCGCGGCGGCCGTCGAGCAGCCCGGCGGCGGCCAGGGCGAACGCGCCGGTGCAGATCGACATGATCCGGGCGCCCCGGTCGTACGCGGCGCGCAGCGCGTCGGCCACCCCGGCGGCGAGGACCCGGTCCGGCATCAGCGCGGCGCCGTGCACCCCGGGCACGATCACCGTGTCGGCGGTCTCCAGCAACTCCAGCCCGTGGTCGGGGAGCACCTGGTAGCCGGCGGTGCTGCGCACCGGCCGCCCGCCGGGGGTGCAGACCTCGACGGTGTAGAGGCGGGTGCCGGCCGGGGTCCGGGCGGCGCCGAAGACCTGAGCCGGGGTGCCGAGGTCGAGGCCCACGACGTCGTCGAGGGCCAGGACCGCGATCCGGTGCGGGGTGGCGGCCATGGCTCGATTATTGCGCAGGATGGCTTTCCGGCCACTCGTCGGCGGTCCCGCCCCGCCGCAGACTCGACACCGTGACCCGGACGACCACGGGCCCGGCCGCGCCGGGCCGTACCCGCCCCGGCCGATCCGGCCGTACCCGTCGCCTGCACCCGGCCTGGACGGTGGCCGCCGTCGCCTTCGTCGCGCTGGTCGGCGCCGCCGGCTTCCGCGCCACCCCGTCGGTGCTGCTGCACCCGCTGCACGCCGAGTTCCGCTGGCCACTGGCCACCATCTCGGCGGCGGTCTCGGTGAACCTGCTGCTCTACGGGCTCACCGCGCCGTTCGCCGCCGCGCTGATGGACCGGTTCGGCATCCGGCGGGTGGTGGCCGCGGCGCTGCTGCTGGTGGCCGCCGGCAGTGGGCTGACGGTGTTCATGACCGCGAGCTGGCAGCTCGTCCTCTGCTGGGGCGTACTGGTCGGGCTGGGCACCGGCTCGATGGCTTTGGCGTTCGTGGCGACCGTCACGGGCCGCTGGTTCGTCCACCGTCGTGGGCTGGTCACCGGTGTGCTCACCGCCGGTGGGGCCGCCGGCCAGCTGGTCTTCCTGCCCCTGATGGCGGTGCTGGTACGGGAACACGGCTGGCGGGTGGCGGCGCTCGTCGTGGCCGGAGCGGCGCTGGCGGTCGTACCCCTGGTGGCCTGGCTGCTGCGCGAGCACCCGGCCGACCTCGGGCTGCCCGCGTACGGCGCGACCGAGGTCGTACCCCCGACGCCGCCGGCTGGCGGCGCGGCGGCGCGCGCCGTCTCGGTGCTCGCCCAGGCGGCGCGGACCCGGCCGTTCTGGCTGCTCGCCGGCGGGTTCGCGATCTGCGGCGCGACCACCAACGGGCTGGTCGGCACGCACTTCGTGCCGGCGGCGCACGACCACGGCATGCCGCAGACCACCGCCGCCGGGCTGCTGGCGCTGGTCGGTCTCTTCGACATCGCCGGCACGATCGCCTCGGGCTGGCTGACCGACCGGGTCGACAGCCGGGTGCTGCTCGGCGTCTACTACGCGCTGCGCGGCGGCTCGCTGCTGGTGCTGCCGGGGCTCTTCGCCGCCACCGCCGAGCCGAGCATGCTGGTGTTCATCGTCTTCTACGGGCTGGACTGGGTCGCCACGGTCCCGCCCACCGTGGCGCTGTGCCGGGAGTACTTCGGCGACTCCGGCGCGGTGGTCTTCGGCTGGGTGTTCGCCGCGCACCAGGTCGGCGCGGCGATCGCCGCCACCGGGGCGGGCCTGGTGCGCGACCAGCTCGGGAGCTACGCGCTGGCCTGGTACGTCGCCGGGACGCTGTCGATCGGCGCCGCGGTGCTGTCGCTGCTGCTGCGCCGCCGGCGGTCGGTGCCGGCGCCGGTCGTCGCGGCCACCCCGCGGGCCTGGAGCTACCGGGGCTGAACGAAGGTCAGCCCAGCACCCACTGCTGCTCGGGGCCGCCCGTGCAGGTGGCCTGCTCGATGTCGGTGCCGGCGTCGCTGCCGCCGTCGTCGACCTGCGCGCACCGGCCGCTGTTCAGGGCGGCGAGCAGCACCCGCCCGCCGCCGGTCGCCACCAGCCGCCACTGCTGGTTGGCCTGGCCGTGGCAGCCGTACTGCTGGAGCTTCGCCCCGTCGTCGCCGCTGCCGCCCTCCACGTCGAGGCACATCCCGGTCGCCGCGTTGGTCAGAGTCACCAGGTCCGCGCCGACCGGATTGGCGACCCACTGCTGCTCCGGGCCGCCGGTGCAGTCGGCCAGCTGGGCGATCGCCTTCTCGCCGCCACCGTCGAGGCCGAGGCAGCGGTTGGAGGCGACGCCGCGGAACACCTTCGGCCCGGTGAGCGGGACCGGCGCGGCGCTCGGGGTGGCGCTCGGAGTGGGGGACGGTGCCGCCGGGGTCGTCGGGGCGGGTTCGCTCGCCGACGGGGTGGGCTCGGTGGCGGCCGAGGGCGTGCCGGCCGCCGCCGGCACGACCGGCGCGTCGTCTCCGCCGCCCAGGACACCGGTGGCGAAGAACGCCCCCAGCAGGACGCCGACGACGCCGACGAGGACCGCCACCCGCAGCAGCGGGTCGCGGGGGAGGCCGGGACGGGCGGCGCGGCGGCCGTAGACCGTGCCGGACGGGTCGGGACGTTCAGCGGGGACGGACATACCGGCATCCTGACCCACCGGCGTGGTTCACGGCCAGCCGGCCCGGCCCGGGGGTGACTCAGTCGACGACCCGGACGTCCTTCCAGAACGCCACCCGGTCGCGGACCATCTCCGCCTCCGGCTTCGGGTCGGGGTAGCACCAGACCGCGTCCGGGCTGGTCTTTCCGTTTCTCTCATGAAGCAGGAGTGAGCTCATGATCGAATGTCCTACCTTGCGGTGGGACGGTCCCGGTCTTGCCCGCGGTGGCGGTGCCGGGTAGACGTTTCACAGCCACCGGCCCCGCGGGCGGGGTCTTACGGTCGGCTCCGCGTCCGTTTAGGGTCTCCGGGCCACTCCCGGCGACGGTGGCCGCGAGGGCGGCCAAATTGCGTGCGGCGTTGACGTCCCGGTCCAGGACGAGGCTGCAGGTGGTGCAGGTGAAGGTGCGTTCGGACAGGGTCAGCTTGGTTCTCACCGTGCCGCAGCCCGAGCACGTTTTGGAGGAGGGGTACCAGCGGTCGGCCACCATCAGGCGACCACCGCACCACTGTGTTTTGTGAGCGAGTTGCCGGCGAACCTCGGCAAAGCCGGCGTCGGCGATGCGCCGCGCCAGCCTGCGGTTGCGCAGCATGCCGGCGACGTTGAGGTCCTCGATCACGACCGTGCCGTAGTCGGTGGCGAGGCGGGTGGTCAGCTTGTGCAGGCCATCGCGGCGCAGGTTCGCCACCCGCGCGTGGACCCGGCCGAGCCGGCCGCGCGCCCGCTGCCACCGTTTCGAGGCATCGCGGCGGGCGCGCCGGTCCGGCGCCACCTTGCGGGACAACCCACGGCTGATCCGGCGAATCTTCCGCAGGGCGGCATCAAGCTGCCGCGGGTTCGGCACCAGGTCGCCGGTGGACAGCACCGCCAGGTGCCTCACCCCAAGGTCAACGCCTACCGTCGCGCAAGGACGGGCGGGGGTGCGTAGCGCACGCTGGACCTCGCAGGTGAACGACACGTACCAGCGGTGACCGTCGCGGCGCACGGTAGCGGACAGGATCCGGGCGGTGCCAGCCTCCAGCCGGCGGGCCAGCTTGCGGGCCGACTCGTGCAACTTCAACCGGCCCAGCCGGGGCAACACCACATGCTTGCGATCCGGCTCCACCCGGATGGCCCCGGTGGTGAACCGCACCGACGGGGTCGACCGGCGGCGCGACTTGAATCGGGGAAAGCCGACCGGCCGTCCGGCCCGCTTACCCGAGCGGGAGTCGGCCCAGTTCTTCAACGCACGCGCCAGCGCATCGAGGCCGGTGTTGTACGCCTCCTTCGAGTAGTCCCGCCACCACGGCGCCACCTCATCCTTCGCCGCGTTCCACGCCCTGCGCAGTGCAGGCAGAGACCAGCCGATCGTGGGGGTGAGATGCTCCTCGGGGATGCCGTAGCTGCGTTCGGCGGCCCGCTGATCCATCACCGCCTTCACCCGGGCCAGCGCCCAGTTGTACGCCGTGCGGGCAGCGCCAGCATGGCCCATCACCGCCCGCTCCTGCGCCGGGGTCAGGTCAAGAGCGAACCGATACGCCTGCACGACGCTCAGCCCATCCCGGTGCCCCACACCTGCCACATTAGCCACCCGGTACGACGCTCACCCCAGTGAACCGCTCTGGGTTCTGTAGAGGTTCCACGCTGGGCCGCCCGGCCGTCGAGGACCAGCGCTCAGCGCGCCGGCTCCGGCTCCGTCACGTCGGCGACGGTGGCGTCGAGCGCCTCCAGCGCCGCCTCGGCGTCCACCGCCACGGAAATCCCGTGCTCACCGGCGCCGAGGGTGATGGTCCGGCCCACCAGCCGGGTGTCGGCGACGACCGGCCAGGCTCTGCGGGAGCCGAACGGGGTGATGGTGCCGCGCTCGTAGCCGGTGGCCGCCTTCGCCGTCGCCGCGTCCGGCATGGAGAGCCGGCTGACGCCGAGCAGGGCCCGCAGCTTCGGCCAGGAGATCACCCGGCCGCCGGGGGTGAGCACGAAGAGGTGATCGTCCTCGCTGCGCCGGACCACGATGGTCTTCACCACGTCCGTGACCTCCACCCCCCGCGCCTGCGCCGCCTCGGCCAGGCTGCTGACGGGGCCGTGCCGGATGACTCGGTACGGCAGGCCGGCGGCGTCGAGGGCGGCGAGAGCGGGCGACGACATGCCGGCCACGGTAACCCCGTCGAGTGCTGCCGGATGCGAAACGGCCATGGTGGACATCCCACCCCACCCGGCGTCGACAGCGTAAGGTGATCTCATGTACGCCGTGCGTGATCATGACCAGGCGGTGGCCCGGCTCCGGCGGTCGTACGCGGCGGTGCCGCCCGGCCAGCCGATCCGCCTCGCCAAACGCACCTCCAACCTGTTCCGCCCGCGCAACGCGCCTCGGATCCCGGGGCTGGACGTGAGCGGCCTCGGCGGGGTCCTGCGTGTCGACCCGACGGCCCGCACCGCCGACGTGCAGGGCATGTGCACGTACGAGGACCTTGTGGACGCGACCCTGCCGCACGGCCTGATGCCGTCGGTGGTGCCGCAACTGCGCACCATCACGCTGGGCGGGGCGGTGACCGGTCTGGGCATCGAGTCCACCTCGTTCCGCAACGGCCTGCCGCACGAGTCGGTGACCGAGCTGGACGTGCTGACCGGGGCGGGCGAGATCGTCACGGCCCGCCCGGAGGGGGAGCACGCCGACCTGTTCGCCGCGTTCCCCAACTCGCTGGGCAGCCTGGGGTACGCGACCCGGCTGCGTATCGAGTTGCAACCGGTCGGCCGGCACGTGGCCCTGCGGAACGTCCGGTTCACGCGGCTGGAGGAGCTGACCGACGCCATCGGGGAGGTGAGCGCCACCCGGTCGTGGGCCGGCGAGACGGTGGACGCGATGGACGGGGTGATGTTCAGCCCCGGCGAGGCGTACCTGGTGCTCGCCACGTTTACCGACGAGGCCGGGCCGGTCAGCGACTACACGGGCCAGGACATCTACTACCGGTCGCTGCGCCGGCGCACCCGCGACGCGCTGACCGCGTACGACTACCTGTGGCGCTGGGACACCGACTGGTTCTGGTGCTCGGCGGCGTTCGGGGTGCAGCACCCGGTGGTGCGGCGGATCTGGCCGGCACGCTGGCGACGCAGCGACGTCTACCACCGGTTGGTCCGCCTGGAGTACCGGCACCAGGTGGCCGCGCGCATCGACCGGTGGCGCGGCCAGCCGGCGCGGGAGCGGGTCGTGCAGGACGTGGAGATCCCGCTGGACCGCACCGCCGAGTTCCTGCGCTGGTTCGCCGCGACCGTGGGGATGACCCCGGTCTGGCTCTGCCCGCTGCGGCTGCGGGAGCCGTCCGGCCCGGGGTCGGCGCGGGCCTGGCCGCTGTATCCGCTGCGGCCGGGGCAGGACTACGTGAACATCGGTTTCTGGGGGAGCGTGCCGATCGTTCCGGGCGCCGCCGACGGCGACGTGAACCGGGCGATCGAGCGCGAGGTGTCGGAGCTGGGCGGGCACAAGTCGCTGTACTCCGACGCGTACTACGACCGGGAGGTGTTCGACCGGCTCTACGGCGGCGACACCTGGCGGGCGGTCAAGGACCGCTACGACCCGGACCACCGGCTCACCGGACTGTACGAGAAGGCGGTAGCACGAGAATGAGCCTCATCGATCGAGACCAGGGAGCGGCGAGCGCTCCCGCGACACCGCCGGCGGGGGGCCGGCGTCCGGGGCCGACCGTGGCCGACGTCGTCCGAGCGTTGACCACGGGGGCCCTGCCGGTGCGGGTCACCGGGTACGACGGCAGCGCCGTCGGCCCGGCCGACGCCGGGATCACCCTCGCCATCCGTTCCGAGCGCGGCCTGTCGTACCTGCTGACGGCCCCGGGGGACCTGGGCATGGCCCGGGCGTACGTGAGCGGCGACCTCGGGTTGGAGGGGGTGCACCCGGGCGACCCGTACGAGGCGCTGCGGGTGCTCAAGGACGAGGTGCGGCTGCGCGTCCCGCCGGTGGCCGAGGCGCTGGCCCTGGCACGGGCGCTCGGCTGGGAGCGGCTGCTGCCGCCCCCGCCCCCGCCGCAGGAGGCGCTGCCCCGCTGGAAGCGGATGGTGAACGGGCTGCGGCACTCCCGTACGCGGGACAGCAGCGCGATCTCGCACCACTACGACGTGTCGAACGCCTTCTACGAGAAGGTGCTCGGCGAGTCCATGACGTACACCTGCGCGGTGTTCCGCTCCCCGGACGACAGCCTGGAGACGGCGCAGGCCGCCAAGTACGACCTGGTCGCGCAGAAGCTCGCGCTCAAGGCGGGCATGCGGCTGCTCGACGTGGGCTGCGGCTGGGGCGGCATGGTCCGGCACGCCGCGCGGGAGTACGGCGTGAAGGCGCTGGGCGTGACCCTGTCGCGGGCCCAGGCGCAGTGGGCGCTGGCCGCGATCGAGCGGGAGGGGCTGACCGGCCTGGCCGAGGTGCGCCACCTCGACTACCGGGACGCCCCGCGCGAGCAGTTCGACGCGGTCTCCTCGATCGGGCTGACCGAGCACATCGGAGTGCGCAACTACCCGGCGTACTTCGGCTTCCTGCGGAACCGGCTGCGTCCCGACGGGCGGCTGCTGAACCACTGCATCACCCGCGCGGACAACCGGGCGCCGCACCGCTCGGGCGCGTTCATCGACCGGTACGTGTTCCCGGACGGCGAGCTGTCCGGTCCGGGCCGGATCATCTCGGAGATCCACGACGCCGGTCTGGAGGTGCACCACGAGGAGAATCTGCGCCTGCACTACGCGCTGACCCTCGCCGCGTGGTGCCGCAACCTCGTGGCGAACTGGGACTTCTGCGTCTCGGAGGTCGGTGCCGGCACCGCCCGGGTGTGGGGCCTCTACATGGCGGGCTCTCGGCTGGCGTTCGAGCGCAACGGCATCCAGTTGCACCAGGTGCTCGCCACCCGGACCGACCCGGCGGGCGAGACGAGCTACCCGCTGCGTCCCGACTGGCTGCCCTGACCGCTGCTTTCGAAGGCCGCGCCGTCGGTCGGCGCGGCCTTCGTCGAAGGGATTGACAAAGAAGTTTTGTACGTACAAACTGATTTTGCCATGAGAGATGTCCTGTACCTGGAGCAGCTTGAGCAGGCCGAGGTCCTGCTCAAGCCGCAGCGTGTCGAGATCCTGCGGCAGCTGGCCGAGCCGCGCACCTGCACCGAGGTGGCCGCGCGGCTCAACCAGACGCCGCAGCGCGTCTACTACCACGTCAAGCAACTCGTCGCCGCCGGCCTGGTGGAGCAGGTCAGCGAGCGCAAGGTGCGGGGCATCAGCGAGGGCATCTACCAGGCCGCCGCCCGGTCGTACTGGCTGTCGCCCCGGCTCGTCGGTCGCATCGGCCTGCGCCGGGCCCGCGACGAACTGAGCCTCGGCTACCTGCTCGACCTCATGGAGGAGGTCCAGGCCGACATCGCCGGGCTGGACCGCACCGCCCCCGAGCTCCCCTCGGTCGGGGTCTCCGGCGAGATCCGCGTGCCCGCGGAGCAACGCCAGCAGTTCCTGCACGACCTGCAGGCGACCCTGCAGGACCTGTTCACGCGCTACGGCGGAGCCGAGGGCGACGCCTTCAAGCTCGCCGTGGCCGTCTACCCGAAGGGAACAGACCGTGAGTGACCCGATGAAGCTGACCGTCCGCCTCGCCGCTCCGGTCGAGGCCGTCCGCCGCGCCCTCACCGACCCCACCGAGCTGCGCGTCTGGCTCACCGAGCAGGCCCGCGTCGAGCTGCCGACGACGTACGAGTTCTGGGGCCGGCACACGCCCGAAGGCGACGCCCCGCACCAGCGGCTGCTGCACGCCGACGACCACAGCCTGCGCTTCGCCTGGCTGCTCGACGGGGTGGAGACCACCACCGAGATCACGCTGCGCCCGGACGGCCCGGACGCCACCGTGCTCATCCTCGCGCAGAGCCACGTCACCTTCGCCGAGGCCATCAGCGGCAGCACCATCCGGGGGGTGCTCCAGACCTGGTGGAGCCTGGCGCTCGCCAACCTCGACGCCCACCTTGCCCGGCAGCCGCTGCTGCCGAAGGTCGACTTCACCTCCGCCGAGATGCGCGGTGAGCTGCTCATCGCCGCGCCGATGGCCAAGGTCTGGGAGTCGCTGACCGACTCCGAGCAGGCGAGCGCCTGGTTCGGGTACCCGATCGGCATCGAGCCCTGGGTCGGCGGCCGCTACGCGATGGGCGGCTTCGAGGCCGGCCACGCCGCCAAGGTGGTCGACGTGGAGCCGGGCCGGAAGATGTCCGTCGACTGGGGGCCCATCGGCGTCACCACCTGGGAGCTGGCCGAGTCGGCGGGCAAGACGAAGCTGACCTTCGTGCAGAGCGGCTTCGACGAGCAGAACCCGCCGTACGGGGCCTGGGCCGGGTCGGTCTCCGGGCTCGCCGAGCTGCGCCGCTACCACGAGATGGCTGACTGGCGGCCGATCTGGCTCTCCGCCGAGGTGCCGGGCATGGAGCCGGCGGCAGCGGCCGGCTGAGCATCCCCGGCACGACGAAAGGAGCCCGACCGCGCTGGTCGGGCTCCTTTCGTGGCGGTTGTCCCCCGATCGCGGTACGTCCGGGAGATCCCCGGAGGCCGAATCAGAAAGCCCCTCACCTTTGCTGGGCCAATGTGTGAGTATTTCACCATAGGCACCCGTTCGGGGTGAGTGGCGTAGATCCTCACACTCCGCTCCTGACTGAACGGTGCCTTCCCGCCTGTGTCCTCAAACGGATGGATGACCGATCCGTCGATGAGTCTGGCCAGGCAAGACCTAGGTGAGGAGCAGCAGTGATGATGGGACGTACCCGACTGTGGGCAGTTGCGCTGGCGGCCGGCGCAGCGGTGGCGGCCACCGCCGCGGGCGGCGCGGCCATGGGCGACGGGAAGGACGACTTCGGCGACCTTCGCGACTGGAGTGACTCCCGGGACTGGGGTGACTCCCACGACTCGAAGGGCGAGCGGTTCGACGTGCGGGCGCACCTCGACGGCTACCAGGAGGACCCGCTCACGATCTCGACCACGGGCAACGGTCGCTTCGAGGCGCACGTCGACGAGCGCAAGAAGGAGATCGAGTTCCGGCTCAGCTACGAGGACCTCGAGGGGAAGGTCAACGCGGCGCACATCCACTTCGGGGGGAGGCACCAGAGTGGGGGGATCATCGCCTTCCTCTGCGGCAGCCCATCGAAGGACGGGAAGGGCGGCGCGCCGAAGGGCACGAAGGAGTGCCCGGCGGCTCCCGCCACGGTCCGGGGAACGATCAAGCCCGAGGACGTCATCGGCCCACAGGAGCAGGGCATCAAGCCCGGCGAGTTCGACGAGGTGGTCGACGCGATCAAGGCCGGCGTCACGTACGCCAACGTCCACACCGACAAGTACCCGAACGGCGAGATCCGCGGTCAGATCAAGAAGGACGACCGGAAGAAGGATGACGACAAGAAGTCGGACTGGGGCTGGAGCAAGGACGACGAGGAGTCGGACTGGGGCTGGAGCAAGGACGACGAGAAGTCGGACTGGGGCGGCAAGGACGACGAGAAGTCGGACTGGGGCGGCAAGGACGACGAGAAGTCGGACTGGGGCGGCAAGGACGACGAGAAGTCGGACCGGGGTGACAAGCACGGCAAGGACGGCAAGGGCGAGCACTCGGACGAGAGCGACCGCGACTGGGGCTCGGAGCACCGCGAAGGCTGACGGAGCTTCCCGTCCGCGCCGGCTGATGCCCTGAGCGCCTTCGAGGCCTGGGGCGGACCGGACCGAAGGGGCACCCCTGACGAGGGGGTGCCCCTTCGGCGTGGGCCGGCATCGACACGGCCGGGCCCGGAAAATCATCGTCGGCCGATGTGATTACGCCGGGTCCCGGTGGGTACTGGCGGGCGATGTTCTTCATCTTCGGCCTCCGCACCAAGGTCAGCCGCTCCGGCGTCGTGCAGCAGGTCTGCCGCCACTGCGGCAACCACGCCGCGCAGGTGATCACCCGCCGGTCGACGAAGTTCACGCTGTTCTTCATCCCGCTCATCCCGATCCGCACCCGCCACGTGCAGCAGTGCACCTTCTGCGGGGCCCAGTACGAGATCTCCCGGTCCGACGCGCAGCGGCTCGCGGTCGGTTGAGACGATGGCCCGCTTCCTCTGCTGGCTGATCGGGCGGGACCCGGTCATGCCCGCACCGGCCCCCGTGCACACCGCCTCCCGGCCGCCCTGCACCCCCGGGCGTCGGCGCCGTCGCCGCGAGCGCCGACCGCTGGCCGGGACCGCCCTGCCCCGCTCGCCCCGGAACCGCTCCGCCGGCCGCTGACCCGGCCTGCGGTCGCCCTGTGATCTCCGCCCCGACCGGGCGACCGGGCCCACGGCGCGATCTAGCCTGGGACGGTCGCGAGGAACGGGGGGAACCTTTGCGTAACCACCCGGCCGTCGTGCTGGTCGCCGTCCTGCTGTCCACCTTCTTGCTGCCGGTCTCGCTGACCGGGGCCTCGGTCGCGCTGCCCGACATCGGGCGGGACCTCGACGCCGGTCTGGCCTCCGTGCAGTGGGTGGTCAACGGTTACAACGCGACCTTCGCGAGCTTCATGCTCGCCACCGGCGCGCTCGCCGACCTCGTCGGCCGGCGGCGCGTCTTCGCCTGCGGGGTGGCGCTGTTCGTGGCGTCCGGCCTGCTCACCGCGGTCGCCGGTGACATCCTGCTGCTGGACGTCGCCCGGGCGGTCGCGGGTGTCGGCGCCGCGGCGGCCGCCACCAGCGCCTCCGCGCTGCTCGCGGGCGCCTTCCAGGGCCCGGCGCGGGCCCGCGCGTTCAGCCTCTTCGGTACGACGATCGGCGCCGGCCTGGCCTTCGGCCCGTCGGTCGCCGGGCTGCTGATCGACACGCTCGGGTGGCGGGCGGTGTTCGCCGTGCCGGCCCTGGCGGGCGTGGTGGTGCTCCTGCTCATCCCGTGGCTGCCGGAGTCGCGCCAGCCGCACGCCGGCCGGATCGACTGGCCGGGGACCGGGTCGTTCACCGCCGCTCTGCTGCTGCTGATCTTCGGTTTCGTGCAGGGCCCCGAGTACGGCTGGGACGACGTGCGGATCGTGAGTGCCTTCGCGACGGCGGTGGCGCTGCTCGTGGTGTTCGTCCGCGTGGAACGGTCCCGCCCCGATCCGATGTTCGACCTGGCCCTGCTGGCGAACCCCCGGTTCGTCGGCATCTGCCTGGCGGCGGCCACCATCGTCGCCGTCATGGTGCCGCTGCTGGTTTACCTGCCGTCGTACTTCACGACCGTGGTCGGGCTGACGCCCGGTGCGGCGGGCGCGACGCTGATCCTGCTCACCGCGCCCACCCTGGTGCTGCCGCTGCTCGCCGGGGCGCTGACCCGGCGGGTGCCGGCTCCGGCGGTGATCGTCGCGTCGGTGGCGGTGGTCGCGGTGGGCGCGGCCTGGGCGACCGTGCTGGCCCCGACGAGCGACGCGGCCGCGCTGGCCGGCCCGCTGCTGACCATGGGCGCCGGGATCGGGCTGTCGATCGGGCTGCTCGACGTGCTGGCGATCGGCAGCGTCGGGCCGCACCGGGCGGCCACCGGGGCTGGCATGATCAACACCGCCCGGCTGGCCAGCGAGACCATCGCCATCGCGGTCGTCGGCGCGGTGCTGGCGAGCACCACCGCGGGGCGGCTCGCCGACCCCGGCTTCACCGGCGGCCTGCGGGCCGTCCTCTGGACGATGGCCGTCCTGGCGGCGGTCGCCGCGCTGGCCGTCGCGACGCTGCTCCGCTCGGGTGCCCGGAGTCGCGAGCCGGTCGCGCAGCCGAGCCCTTGACCGGGGACTCTTCCTCCACCGGAGGAAGGACCGTTCCATTCCCTTGACCCTCACGTTGCGGGAGGCGGGAGCCTGGATCGCGGAAGGGAGGGAGACCATGGCGTACACGGTGGGACAGGTGGCGAAGGCGGCCGGCGTGACCGTCCGGACGCTGCACCACTACGACGAGATCGGTCTGCTGTCGCCGAGCGGTCGCAGCAGCGCCGGTTACCGGCGCTACGACGACGCCGACCTGGAGCGGTTGCAGCTCATCCGCTACTACCGGGAGCTGGGTTTCCCGCTGGAAGAGATCGCCGCGATCCTCGACGACCCGGCGAGCGACCCGGCCGAGCACCTGCGCCGGCAGCACGAGCTGCTGACCGCGCGGATCGGGAAGCTCCAGGAGATGGTCGCGGCGATCGAGTTCGCGATGGAGGCGAAGAAGTTGAACATCCAGTTGACGCCGGAGGAGCGTTTCGAGGTCTTCGGTGACTTCGACCCGGACGTGCACGCCGAGGAGGCGGAGCGGCGGTGGGGCGAGAGCGACGCGTACCGGGAGTCGAACCGGCGTGCCGCGGGCTACTCGAAGGAGGACTGGCTGCGGATCAAGGCCGAGAACGAGGACTGGGGTCGCCGGTTCACCGACGTGATGGCCTCGGGCGCGCCGGCGGACAGCCCGGCGGCGATGGAGCTGGCCGAGGAGCACCGGCAGATCATCAGCCGGTGGTTCTACGACTGCTCGTACGAGATCCACACCGGTCTGGCCGACATGTACGTCGGTGATCCCCGGTTCACCGAGCACTACGAGCGGATCAGGCCGGGGATGGCGGCGTACCTCGCCGAGGCCATCCACGCCAACGCGATCAGCCGGGCGTGACCTCGTCCGTGGCCCTGGCGGACGCCCCGCCAGGGCCACGGACGGCGGTCAGTCGCCGATCGTCGCGTGCAGGATGCCGCGGCCGAACGTCGCCGCGAACAGCGTCTTCGACCCGGCGTGGAAGTGCAGGTCCATCACCGGCACGGCGGGGAACGACGCGCCGACCTTGAGCCAGGTGCGGCCGAGGTTCGGGGTGAAGAAGACACCCATGTCGGTGCCGACGTACAGCCACTGGGGGTGCTTCGGGTGCCGGATCACGTCGTTGATCGGCGCCTGCGGCAGGTTGCCGGAGATGTCCCGCCAGGTCGCCCCGCCGTCGGTCGTCATCAGCACGTGCGGCTGGGTCTCGCTCTCCCAGCGGAAGCCGGAGTACGTGACCCAGGCGGTCCGCGCGTCGGCCGGGTCGACGGTGACCCGGGTGACCCACCGGTCGGGCAGGTCGGGGTCGGTCAGCCGGGTCCAGGCGGCCCCGCCGTCCCGGGTCACCCACAGGTAGCCGTCGTCGGTGCCCACGTACACCACGTCCTTGTCGGTCGGCGCGATGCCGATCGCGGTGATGGTCGCGTACGACGTGGCGTTGCGCGGCGTGGGCCCGCCGGTCAGGTCGGGGCTGACCGCCCGCCAGGTGCGGCCCCGGTCGTCGGAGCGGTTGAGCACGTTGGAGCCGAAGTAGACGGTGTCCGGTGTGCCGGGGGCGATCTCCAGCGGCGACACCCAGTTGAACCGGGTGCCGGCGAACCGGGCGCGGATGGAGGTCATCGTGTCGCCGCCGTTGTCGGAGCGGGCGCACCCGCCGTTCTGCGAGCAGGCGTACACGTTGTTGAGGTCGGTCGGGTTGATGCGGTTCATCATCCCGTCGCCGCCGCGGTACAGGTTCCAGTCGGTCCCGCCCCACGAGCGCAGCGAGCCGTTGTCCTGGGTGCCGCCGGAGACGCGGCGGACGTCCTGCGCGCTCGCGTCCATCGCGTAGAACTGCATGTACGGCTGGACGGACGCGGCGGTCCACGGGCCGACCACATTGCCGCCCTGGTCCGACCAGTAGAGGCCGCCGTCGTTGCCGACGTACACGCGGCCCGGCTTGTGCGGGTCCCAGGCCATCGCGTGCTGGTCGACGTGGATGCCCCGGCCGGTCACCCAGGTGCGCCCGCCGTCGCGCGACTCCATCATCGGCACGCCGGCCGAGAAGACGTGGTTTGCGTCGGCGGGGTCGACCCACAGTCGGCCGAACCACCAGGCGAACCCGCCGTCGGCGGCGTCGAGCGCGGCCTCGCCGGTCATCGGCCGGGTCCAGGTGGCGCCCGCGTCCTCGGAGACGAAGAAGCCGGTCAGGTTGCCGATCCGGTCGTTGGTGATCGCGTACGCGCGGTTCGGGTCGTTCGGTGCGAATGCGACGCCGATGCGGCCGGGATCGCTGGTCGAGGTGGGCAGGGGTGCCCCGATGCGCGTCCAGGTGGCGCCGCCGTCGGCCGAGCGGTGGAGGCCGGAGCCGGGGCCGCCGTACTCGCGTCCGTCGGGGTAGCGCAGCTTGTCCCACATGGCCGCGAGCAGGACGTCCGGGTCGGCCGGGTTGATCGTGACGTCGATCGCGCCGGTGGAGTCGTTGAGGCCGTCGAGCACCTGCTTCCAGGTCTCCCCGCTGTCGGTGGTGAGGTAGACGCCGCGGTCGCCGCCGGTGTCGAAGAGCCGGCCCTGTGCGGCGACGAGGATCCGGCGCGGGTCGGTCGGGTCGATGCGGATGCGCCCGATCGCCCCGGTGTCGGTCAGCCCGAGGCTCTCCCAGGTCGCGCCGCCGTCGGTGGAGCGGTAGACGCCGGTGCCGTAGTACGAGCCGCCGCCGCCGTGGTCGGGCTCGCCGGTGCCCGCGTACAGGGTGCCGTCGGGCGCGACGGCGAGCGCGCCCATGGACTGCGGCAGGTCGTCGGACCAGGCGCTGGTCAACGTGGCGCCGCCGTCGGTGCTCTTCCACACCCCGCCGGTGCCGGCGGCGACGTAGACGGTGCCGGGCGTGGTCGGGTCGATCACCACGTCGATCAGGCGACCGCCGATGTTGGTCGGGCCGAGCAGGTGCCACGTCACGTCGGACAGGTGCGGGGCTCCGCGCCGGGTGGCGTTCTCCAGCGTTCGCGTCTGGGCCAGCGCCTCCTGGTACGCGGTGGCGGGGATCGAGCCGTCCGGGTTGGCCCGCTGCGCCCACATCCACTCTGCCGGCGCGGCCGGATTCTCCTCCTCGGCGAGCGCGACCGGGCGCGGTGGATCACCGGCCAGGTGCACCAGGGTCGTCGCGACCGTGAGCGCGGCGGCCACGGCCCCCGCGCCGATCAACCGGAACCGTGTCCGCCTCGACAGCACCGACCGCATGGGTCACCGGCCCTTCCGCAGCATCGTCGCTGCTCGATGTGGAGGTCAGCGTACGCGGCGATCGACCTTCGTGGAAGATTCCGGTATCGGTCGTACGGCTGTGGGACCGTCGCGACAGGATCGTGCGCATCGGAGGTTGGACACGTGTTCATCGTCGCCGGAAGCCTCTACGTCGACCCGGAGGACCGGGACGACTACCTCGCCGGATGCGTCGAGGTGGTGGAAGCGGCCCGGAAGGCGCCCGGCTGCATCGACTTCGCGATCAGCGGGGACCTGGTCGAGCCGGGCCGGGTCAACGTCTACGAACGGTGGGAGACCGAGGAGGAGCTGCTCGCGTTCCGGGGCTCCGGCCCCACCGAGGAGCAGCAGGTGGCGATCCGCGGCGCGGAGGTCCACCGGTACCTGATCTCCGGCGTCGAGGCCCCCTGACGGGTCACTCCACGACCGCCCCCGGCACCGGCGTGGTCAGGTAGTCGTAGACCACCCGGGCCAGGCGACGCACCACCTCGTCGCCGGTGGCGATCGGGCCGCCGGTGAGGAACGCGACGGCGACCTCGGTTCCGGGGATCAGGTAGTACCCGACGTCGTGCGAGGCGTCCGGCAGGTCGCCGGTCTTGTGGGCGACCGGCACGCCGGGCGGCAGCGCGGCGGGGATCTTGTTGTTCAGGGTCTGCCGGCGCATGAAGTCGATCATCAGGTCGCGGCTGGGCGGCGCCAGGATGTCGGCGTCCCAGACCGCGCCGAGCAGCGAGATCACGTCGTCCGGGCTGGTGTAGTTCTCCTCGCCGCGCCGGGCGGCCTCGGTGTCGAGCAACTTGCGGGCGAGGATGGTCTCGCGCTGGTTCATCGAGTCGATCAGGGCATTGACCGGCGCGAACCCGCCCAGGTAGTCGATCAGCACGTTCGCCGCCGTGTTGTCGCTGTAGATGATCATGTATTCGGCGAGCCGGTACAGCGTGACGACCTGGGGGAACGTCTCGTGCTGCAACTCGCCGGTGCCGCCGACCACGTCGGCCGGCGTGACCAGCACCCCGTCGGTCAGCGACACCTGACCGCAGTCCACCCGGCGCAGCAGCTCGACGAGGATCCACAGCTTGATCACACTGGCCGCCTTCGGGCGGAACGTGCCGTTGACCGCGACCTGCTGGTCGCCGTACCGGCCGGACAGGTCGCGGACCGTCACGCCGGCCGGGTTGGTCGCGGCGGCGTCGTCCACCACCGCCGCGAGCTGCCCGGTGAGCGGCAGAAGCCGCCGCCCGGCGACCGGGTCGGTGGGCGGCATCGGGTCGGTCACCACCGTGCCGAGGTGCCCGTCCGGCGGTCCGGCGGGTGGGAACACCGCGAGGAAGCCGCGGCTGCGGCCGGTCAGCGGGACGTCGTAGGCGTAGGTCGTACCGCCGACGGTGACCCGGCCGCGCGCGATGCCGTCACGGATCCGCATGCCCGGGTCGGCGACGCGGCCGGTGTCGCCGTCGCAGGCCCGGTACCGCACGCTCCGGGCGGCGGCGTCCACCGAGAACGCCCCACCGGCGAAGGCGAGCCAGGCCAGGTCGCCGGCCGGCGGCCGCGCCGGCGCGGACCCGGGTCCGCCGCCGTCGGCGACCGCCGGTTGCGGCACCAGCGCCAGCACCAGAACAACCAGCAGTACACGGACAGCGCCCCACCGCGAAGATGAGCGCTTCTTGTCGGCTTTGCTCACGTTTGCACCATAAGGAGCAGGCGACGCGCCGGGTGGCCCGCCCGACCCGGTCACCCGATGGAGTGGCGGGCCGGGCTCACTTCGGCGGCGCCACCGGCGGGGGCTCCGGCGGCAGACCCGGAGCGAGCCGGCGCAGCGAGGTGAAGGTCGGCACGAGCGCGTCGTACAGCTGGGCGAAGAGCGGCAGCAGCGACGCGTACGTGGCGGCGGCGGCCGGGTCGGGCCGGACGGTCTGCTCGATGTCGACCAGCTCGGCCGCGACGTCGATGGACGCGACCAGGCCCAGCGCCTCCATGCCCAGCAGCGCGGCGCCGAAGGCGGACCCCTCGCGGCCCGCGGGGAAGTGCACCGGCATGCCGAGCGCGTCGGCGAGCATCTGCCGCCACAGCGGGCTGCGGGCGAAGCCGCCGCTGGCCCGGATCTCGTGGATCTCGTTGCCGGCCGCGCGGATCGCGGCGAGCACCAGCGCGAGCTGCTGGCAGACCCCCTCCAGCGCGGCCCGGACCAGGTGCCGGCGGCGGTGTCCGTGGGTCAGCCCCACGTACGCGCCGCGCGGCAGCGCCGACCAGTTCGGGGCCCGCTCGCTGAGCAGGTACGGCAGCATGAGCAGCCCGCCGGAGCCGACCGGCGCCCGGGCGGCCTCGGCGAGCAGTTCCTCCTCGGCGTCGGGGCCCAGCTCGGGAGCGAGCGCATCGCCGGCCCAGTCGAGCGCGATGCCGCCGTTGTTGATCGCACCGCCGACCGCCCAGCGCTGTTCGGTCAACGCGTAGCAGAACACGCCGCCCAGCGGGTCGACGCCGGGCCGTTCGACCATCACCCGCATCGCACCGCTGGCGCCGATCGAGCAGGCCGCCATCCCCGGGGCAACCACGCCGAGACCCAGGTTCGCCAGCGGCCCGTCCCCGGCGCCGACCACCACCGGCGTGTCCCGGGGCAGCCCGGTCGCCGCGGCCGCCTCGGGGCTGAGGCCCGGCAGGACATGCGTGGTGGAGACCAGCTCCGGCAGCTGCCGCGCCGTGATCCCGGCGATACCGAGGGCCTCGGAGTCCCAGGAGAGCTGGTGGATGTCCAGCAGGCCGGTCGCCGAGGCGATCGAGTGGTCGGTGACCAGCGCGTCACAGAGCCGCAGCAGCAGCCAGTCCTTGATGCCCACCCAGTACGCCACCCGGCCGAAGAGTTCCGGCTCCTGCTCGGCGTACCAGAGCAGCTTCGGCAGTGGCGCCATCGGGTGGATCGGGGTGCCGGTGCGCCGGTGCAGGGCCAGCCCGGACGGCACCGCCCGCAGCCGCTCGGCCTGCCGGGCGGATCGGGAGTCGGCCCAGGTGATCGAGGGCGTGATCGGGTCGCCGGAGGGGTCGAGCCCGATCAGGCTGTGCATCACGCTGCAGAGGGAGAGAGCGGTGACCGGTCGGTCGAGCTCGGCCACCGCGCCCCGGATCGCCTCGATCACCGCCGCGTGGATGCGGTGCGGATCCTGCTCGGCGTACCCCGGGTGGGGCTCGTCGAGCGGGTACCCGGCGGAGTGGTGGGCGAGTAGCCGGCCGCGGATGTCGTACGCGAGCGCCTTCGTGCTGGTGGTGCCGACGTCGACGCCGACCACGACGCTCAGGGCCCTGTCGGTCACCGGCCCCACCCCCTCGCCGTGCGCGGCCCCGGCCGCTGACGTTACCGAGCCGAGGGCGGGCGGGACGGCGAATCCGGTCGCGCGCCCGCGGTCCGCCGTGCGGTCGCGCCGCGCGCCGCGTGTCGTGGGGTCGCGCCGCGCGCCGCGTGTCGTGCGGTCCCCGCCGCTCTTCCTCGAGTCGCGACACGCCCGGACGACATGAATCGACTCGGCGAAACCGCCCTATCGTCCGGGTTGCTCCACCGATCGGGCAATTTGCAGCCCGCAACCCGTCCCCGTGCGGGCCCCACCGCGGTTAACAGATGTGACACCCCGGTTGGTGGCCCAGGGCCAAGGAGTCGGCGTGGCAATGACTGTTTCGACGGGTTCGACGTGGCGGTACCGGTGGGCACACCGGCAGAACGAACGCCGGCAGCGGAACTTCCGCGGCGCCGACGAGGCATGGCGACGGCGCGACGAGGAACTGCGCCGCGTGCGTACCCTCGCCGAGGATTTCGAGGGCTCGACCGACGCGGGCGTCGGGCTCCCCCTGGAGCTCGCCCCCGGTGAGGTGGTCTTCTGGGCGTGGCCCGCCGCCCAGCTGGTCGAGGTCCGGCACACTGCGGTGCTGCCCGCGCCCGACCTCACGGTCACGCCGCAGCCCGCGCCGCTGCGCAACCGGCGGCCCGACGGCATCCGGATCGCCGACGCCGGAATGGCGGTGATCACCAACCGCCGGCTGGTGCTGCTCGGCGGACGTGGCCGGCGCGACTGGACGTACGGGAAGATGACCGGCCTGGCCCACGACGCGACCGCGCCGGTCACGCTGATCCAGGTGCTCGACCGGCGCCGCGCCTCCGGGCTGCTGCTCCCGGTCGACGTGGCGGCCGACTTCCGGTTCAAGCTGACGCTGGCGTTCGCCGACGCGATCGAACAGCGCGCGGCGGTCATCGCCCAGCTCGACGAGGCGATCGCCGAGCACGGCCAGCTCAAGCCGTTCCGGCCGGCCATCGCCACGCCCGGGCAGGCGCGCCTGAGCGGGTTCGTGCCCGGCGGCCGGCGGACCGTCGCCATCGCCGCCGGCATCGCGCTGCTGGTGCCGGTGGCGCTGCTGCAGTCCGACCCGTCGGATCCGGGCCGCTCCGAGGTCGCGGTCGCCGCCACGCCGGCACCCACGGAGACCACCGCGGCGCCGGTCAAGGCCGCCGCGTCGCCGAAGCCGCTGGGCGGAGACGGGTCACCCGCGCCCTCGTCGCCCTCGTCGCCCGCGCCCTCGTCGCCGTCGTCGCCGTCTAAGGAGGAGCTGTGCGGGGCGCCGGCCAACCCGATGGGGTACGGCTTCTGCAGCGGCACCCGCATCCGCAGACCCGCGGCCGAGGTGTGCGACTGGTTCGACTGCGTGCCCGAGTTCTGGGCCGGACGCGGGTACCTCGTGCAGTGCCGGGACGGCTCGGTCAGCCTGGCCGGCGGAAGCTCCCGGGCGTGCGGCGCGCACGGCGGCGTCCGCCGTACCTTCCGACGCTGACCCGGTCGGGAGGGTGGCGCGGCTGTCGACCCGCTCCGCTGACCGTCCGATAGAGGCGGGAACGTGTCCACTCGGGATGTGAAACGTTGTACCCTGCGTGACGGCGACTTCACCCCCCGATGCGCCACGGCCGTCGTGGCGTCTGCGGTGGGCTGAGCGGGAGAACGACCGGCGGCGGAGCGCCCACGCCGGTGCCGCCGAGGCGTGGCGTCGCCGTGCGGACGAGCTGACCCGGCTGCGCATCGAGGCGACCTGCTTCCTCGGCTCCAGCCTGCCACCCGACGGGCTCCTCGTGCGCCTGAGCCATGGCGAGGTCCTCTACCGCGTACTCCCGAAGGTGGAGCTGGTCGAGGTCACGGCCCGGCACCTCGCCGACCTGTCCGCGCCCGGCCTGGCCGTGGACCCGGCCGGCACCGACGCGCCGGAGCGCCCGCTGCCGCGCGGCCTCCGCGTGGTCGACGCCGGCACCGCCGTCGTCACCGACCGTCGCGTGGTGTTCCTCGGCCGGCACCGCCAGCGGATCTGGTGGTACGCGGACCTCGCCGGCCCGGCCCACCACCCGCGCGCCCCGCTGACCCTCCTGCACACCACGGACGGGACCCCGCTGGCCGGGCTGCTGGCGCCGCCACCGGCCGCGCTCAACCTCCGCTTCTACCTCACGCTCGCCTTCGCCGACGGCCTCGGCAACCGCGACGCCGTCGCCGCCTGCCTGGACGACCTGGTCGCCGCTCACCAGCGCACCCGACCGGTCGCGCCACCGGTCGCCGCGCCGGCCCAGGCCCCGGTGATCGCCCGGCTGCACGACCGCCGGCTCGCCGGCACCGCGGCGGCGCTGGCCGCGTCGCTCGTCATCGGCGCCACGTTCGCCGTCGGCCAGACGCTCGCCCCGACCGCCCCGGCCGCGACGCCCAGCCCGGTCGTGGTCAGCGACGTGACCGGCCCGGTCGACGGCTCGCCGACGGCCAGCGGGGTGCCGACCACGCTGTCACCCGAGCCGGACGGAGGCTCACCGACGCCCTCGGCCGGCGCGACGTCACCGACCGGTGACGCCCCCGGCGGCCCGGTGCCGCGCAGCCCCGGAGCCGCGGGCGGTCTCCCGCCGGATGGCGGCGCGTCGACGGGCGGGCCGGATGGCGGCGCGCCTGGCGAGGTCCCGCCGGCGGGCGGGCCGGCCCCGGGTGCCCTGCCGCCGGCCGTCGTGCCGGCCACCTCCGCACCTCCGCCGGTGGTGCCACAGCCGGCCCCGTCCCTGCCGGCCACGCCCGCGTCGCCCGCGCCGACCGGGCCGGATTTGTGCGGCGCGCCGGCCAACCCGTACGGCTACAACTACTGCGGTGGTTCCCGCGTCCACGACCCCGTCGCCGACGTGTGCCGCTGGTTCCGTTGTGTCGCCGACTTCGGGCGCGGGAAGGGCCACCTGGTGCGGTGCGAGGACGGGCTGATCGGGTGGGTCGGCGGCCCCGGCGGAACGTGCCCGTCCCACCCCGGCGCGAACCGCCCGGTGTACCGGTAGGTGCGCGGGGGGTCGCGGAGATCTAAGATTTCGGCCCGTCGGAGGGCCACTTTCTTCCACGATCTCCCGGCACCCGCCCGTCCGGCGCGCGGCGGCTGCCGTCCGGCGTCCGGCGGTCACTCCGGCTTGTGGCAGACCGCTTCGACGTTGTTGCCGTCCGGGTCGCGGACGAACGCGCCGAAGTAGGTCGCGTGGTATTCCGGCCAGAGCTTCGGGCCGTGCAGGACCTCGGCGCCGGCCGCCACGGCGGCGTCGTGGAACGCCTGCACCGCCGCCCGGTCCGGCGCGGTGAACGCGATGTGCGACTCGACGCCCTGCGCCTCGCCGCTCAGCGGGCTGAGCCAGAAGTCGGGGGCGCTGCTGCCGTATCCGACCGCCTCGGGGAACTCCATCATGCGGCGGGCCCCGAGCGGGGCCAGGACGGCGTCGTAGAAGGCGAGGCTGGCGGGCAGGTCACGCACCTGGATCCCAAGGTGGTCGAGCATGACGGGCTCCTCGTCGGTGATGGGGTTTGACGGGCGCAGGCTACGGCCGGGGTGTGACACGCTCCGATGTGGCGAGGCAGATCTGCAGGCCGGGGGTGGCGCGCCGGTCCTGCTTCGCCGTGTACATCGCGGCGTCCGCCCTCCGGATCAACCGCTCGCCGTCCTCGGGGCCGTCGTTCCACGCCACGCCGATGCTCGCGCCGAGCCGCACCGGTTCACCGGCGACGACGAACGGCGGGCGGAAGACCCGTTCGATCCGCCGGCACAGCTCCGTCGCGTCGTGCCGCTGCGCGTCCACGCACAGGATGACGAACTCGTCGCCGCCGAACCGGCTCACCGTGTCGCCCGGGCGGGCGCAGCCGCGCAGCCGCCCCGCCAGGTCCGTCAGGACCTGGTCGCCCCTGGCGTGGCCGTACCGGTCGTTGACGCTCTTGAACCCGTCCAGGTCGCAGAACAGCAGCACCACCGGGCGGCCGGCTCCCAGTGCGGCGTCCAGGCGGCGGTGGAACTCCGCACGGTTCGGCAGGTTGGTGACGGGGTCGACGCTCGCCTGGTAGTGCAGGACCCGTACCCGCTCCGACCAAACGTGCCAGATCCGCAGCATGACCAGCGGCGTCACCGCGGCCATGTTGACCGCGAGCAGCGCCATGTCGACGTCCCGGTCGAGCAGTTCGCTGGCGCCGCCCACGGCGGGCATGGCGCACAGCGCCAGCCCGAGGAAGACCAGCCGCTCCTTGCTCAGCTCGTCCGCCGGTGCCGGCCCGGGCTGGAGCAGGCGGACGACCGAGCGGGCGAGCGCGGTCAACCCGACCGCCGTGTACCCCGCCAGGTACGTCATGTCCGTGTACGCCGGCCGGTCGCTCGACCCGGGGACGACAACCAGTGCGACGGTGACCACCCCGACGAGGGAGAAGCCCATCGCGGTGAGCAGGAACCACAGCGCCGGGATGAACTCCCGGGCCGTCAGCAGCAGCCGGACCAGGCACCCGAAGATGCCGGTCAGCATGAAGACCATCACGCACGTCGCGATCTGCGACATGGCCGGGGCGCCGGCCTCCCGCAGGTGCGGCATGAGGACGAAGTTCCAGAGCACGCCGCCGGCCACCATGGACATGATCGTGCTGTCGATCATGCCGCCGACGTCGTCGCGGCCCCGCCGGGCGACGATCGTGATCGCCCCGGCGAACATGAACACCTGGGCCAGCGCCGCGAAGAGTCCCACGGCGGCGCCGTCGCCGCTCGGCAGGTCCATCGCGAAGACGTACCAGTACCAGGCCACGTTGCTGGCGTTGAAGCTGACCAGGGCGGCGAGCATGAACCAGAACGGTTTCCGGTGTCCGGCGGGCGTCCGGTTCAGCCCGATCATCACCGCCGGCACCGTCGCGAAGGACAGGAGCAGGAAGTCCACCATCTTCTGCTCGTCGGACAGGTACGGGTACACCATGATGCCGACACCGCAGAAGATCAGGTAGCCGACGCTCAGGCCCAGCCCGGTCGGTTCCTGGTGCAGGCCGCGGTACCGGCCGACCCGGCGCGCGGTCCAGTCCACGCGGTCGAAGACGCTCACGATCAACACCGTAGGGAGATCGATCGCCGTATGGTAGACGCGGCGCACATGATGGACCGTGACCGTTCGGCCAGCGGGCACCGCCAGAGCGGTGACGGCCGGACCGGCCGTGCCGGGATGGCGAACAGCCGGCACCGTCAATACGGTACGTAGGGGTGAGCGGCCCGACCGGGCCGCCGCCGATGCGCCGGCCGGTCCCCGTGGGGTGAGGACGAGTGACGGGTTCCACCGACGACAGCCGCCCCGGTGGGGGTGGCCGGCCCGGCCGGGACGAGACGGTGGGTCGCGCCGGCCAGTGTCCGGGCTGCGGCCGGTCCACGGCCCACGACGTCTGCCTGCACTGCGCCGCCGAGGACCACTTCCGCAGCGCGTCGCTGGTCCGTGGCTTCGTGGCCTTCCCCGACCGTGAGGCGCCGGTACCGGGCCGGCCGCCGCCCGCCGGACCGGCCCACCGGCCGGCGGATCGGGTACGCGGGGTGCCGGACCGTACCTTTTCCGCCCCCGCCTTCCTGCCGGCGCCGCCGCGGCCCGTGCCCCGAGCCGGGTCCACCGCCCGTACCGGCCATCAGCAGGAGTGCAGCGGCTGGGGGCCGGAGAAGATCCTCCTGAGCGTCGCCATCGGCCTCGGGGCGATCCTGCTCGCGGCGCTGGTCGGCATCGTGGGCGCGGTCATGACCGGTCCGGTGAGCGGCCCGGGCGTGGACGCCACCTCGAGCACCGACCCGCCGGGCTGACGTCCACTCCTGACGGCCGGGCCGGCTGTCGTACCCGCCGAGTCGCTTGACATCGCCCCTCTCCACACCCACCCTGTCCTATAGTCCTACTGTCGTAGGACAACAGGGGAGGGCTACGGCTAGTGATCGAGTTCGTGTTGGACAGCCGGTCGAAGGTGAACACGTACGTGCAGCTGGTCCAGCAGGTCAAGCAGGCCCTCCGGGTGGGCCTGCTGAGCCCGGGTGACCAGCTGCCGAAGGTGCGTGAGGTGGCGCAGTCCCTGGCCATCAACCCGAACACGGTCCTCAAGGCGTACCGCGAACTGGAGATCGAGGGCCTCGCGGAGGGCCGCCCGGGGGTGGGTACCTTCGTCACCCGCAGCCTCGCCGGGGCGTCCCTGCCCAACCAGGCGGAACTACGCGCGGACCTGGTGGCCTGGCTGGACCGGGCACAGGCCGCCGGGCTGACGCCCGAGGACATCACCGCCCTGGTGGAGACGACCCTGCGGGCGTCGCTCCCCACCGAACCACCACAGCAGACCGCGTCGGCACGATGAAAGGACACGCCATGCAGGCAGCGGTGGAGACCGACCAACTCGGCAAACGGTACGGCAGACAGTGGGCGCTGCGGGACTGCTCGCTGCACCTGCCGGTCGGCCGCATCGCCGCCCTGGTCGGGCCCAACGGAGCGGGCAAGAGCACCCTGCTCCACCTGGCGGTCGGGCTGTCCCGGCCGGACGCCGGCGCGGTGCGGATCTTCGGCGAGACCCCGTACCGGAACCCGGCGGCCCTCGCCGGGATCGGCTTCGTCGCGCAGGACACCCCGCTCTACCGGGACTTCACCGCCGCCGAGTTGATCACGATGGGCGGCAAGCTGAACCAGCGGTGGGACGCGGCGCTCGCGCGTACCCGCCTGGCCGATCTCGGCCTCCCGCCGGACAAGCCGGTCGGCAAGCTCTCCGGCGGGCAGCGCGCCCAGGTCGCGCTCGCCCTCGCTTTGGCCAAGCGGCCCCGGCTGCTGCTGCTCGACGAACCGGTGGCCAGCCTGGACCCGCTCGCCCGGCGGGCGTTCCTCCAGACCCTGATGGGCAGCGTCGCCGAGACCGGCACCACCGTGCTGCTGTCCTCGCACCTGCTGGCCGACGTCGAGCGGGTCTGCGACTACGCGATCGTGCTGAACGCGGCCCAGGTCCGGCTCGCCGGCCCGGTCGACGACCTGGTCGCCACGCACCGACGGCTGGTCGGCCCCCGGCACGACGGCACCACGATCCCCGGGGTTGCGGAGATCGTCCGGGCCAGCCACACCGACCGGCAGTCGACCCTGCTGGTCCGCACCGACGGACCGGTCGCCCATCCGCAGTGGACGGAGCACGACGTGGCCCTGGAGGACGTCATCCTGGCCTACCTCGCCGACGGCGACACGCAGGCCAGCCACGAGGCATGGGGGGTTCCGGCATGATGTGGCTGACCTGGCGGCAGCACCGCCGAGAGGCATTCTTCGCGCTGGCCGCGCTCGCGGTCCTCGGCACGCTGATGGCCGCCACCGGGCTGGCCATGCGCAACGCCTTCGACGACTACGGGTTGGCCGAGTGCGTGACCCGCTTCCGTGACGTCGGTGCGGGACCCGGTCTCGGTGAGACCTGCAACCGGGCCTTCAACCAGTTCTACGACCAGTACGACATCCTCAACTTGGTCGGGGTCCTGTTCCTGGCCCTGCCGCTTATCGTCGGCCTGTTCTGGGGCGCCCCGCTGATCGCCCGCGAGGTCGAGCAGGGCACGCACCGGCTGGTCTGGACCCAGGGCGTCAGCCGGCGGCACTGGGTGCTGGTGAAGTTCGGGCTCATCGGCGCCGCGGCGCTGGTCGCGTCCGTCGCGTACGGCCTGGGTGTGTCCTGGTGGATGTCCCCGCTGAACCAGGGCTGGGAGCAGAGCCGGTTCGACGCCTTCTTCTTCGACATGCAGGGCGTGGCGCCGATCGGGTACACGCTCTTCGCGGTCGCGCTGGGCGCCTTCGCCGGGACGGTCTGGCCCCGCATGCTCCCCGCGATGGCCGCGACGCTGGTCGGTTTCGTCGGCGTACGCGTCGCCGTGGCCGTGCTGGCCCGGCCCCGCTACCTGCCCGCCGAGGAACTCACGTACCCGGTGCAGGGCGCCACCGAGCCGAACCGGGTCGGCGGGGACTGGGTCCTGTCCAACGGGGTCCGCGACGCCTCCGGCAAGCTGGTCGCCCCCAACTCCGAGGTGATCTGCCCGCCCGGTGCCACGGGGCCGGACGGCCGGGTCTGCGGCGCGGATCTCGGGATCGGGCCGGGCGCGTACAACTGGCAGCTCTACCAGCCCGGCAGCCGCTACTGGCTGTTCCAGACGATCGAGACCGGCGTCTTTGCCGCTCTCGCGGCGCTGCTGATCGTCCTCGCCGTCCGCCGGATCCGCCGCCTCGCCTGATGACGTCCGGGGTGCGGGCCTCGATGCCCGCACCCCGGACGTCCAGCACCGTCGCAAGCCGGGCTGTCAGCAGCTCACCGCGAGGGTTGGCGCGTCCAGTCCGACGATCCGGCGGGCCGGCCCTCCGATCGGTCAGACACCAGGCTGGCCCAGTCGGTGCGGCCGGCCCAGCCCTGGCCGCCGGCCGCGACCGGCTCCGGCTCCGGTGTTCCGGCGGGCCTGCCCAGGCCGAGACCGTCCACGCCCACCGGGCGGTCCTTCTCCGACACGGCCGGGAGGATCTCGTCCGGGGTCAGCGTCGCGGGTGCGGCGGCGGCCGGCTCCGGCCAGCGCCGCCAGCGGCGGATGCTCACGACCCCGACGAGGAGCAGCGAGCCCACCAGCAGTGCCGTCCCCGTCCGTACGGGAGCCATCAGGTCGACCCGGTAGCCGCCCAGGGTCAGCGTGTGGTCGAACAGGGTTGTCGTCAGGCCCGGGCTGACCAGCAGAACGAGGTAACTGGCCGAGTAGATCAACCCGGCCAGCGCCGCGCCCAGCGGGGAGAACCGGAGCGTGGCGATGAGCCCGAGCAGGATCCCGGCCGCCGCCAGCACCAGCACAGGTCGAAGGAGATCACCGCCGTCCGGCACGCCACCGTCCGGTGCGTTCGCGAAGGCGCGGGTGGACCGGTCCTGGCCGGCGGCGATCAGGATCCAGGCGAGCGGACCCACAATGGCTGCGGCGATCACAGTTCCGAGATGTCGCATCCGGGCAAGGTACCGATCTTCCTCATCGATGGGCAGGCTCGCTAAGGGAAACTTAAATCGCCGTGAGGCAACCATTCCGGTCCTCCCGCCAGCGGCCTGACGGTCCGCTTCCGCGTGATCGCTGACAGCCGACGCGCCGGGGGTCGGTGGCGGCACGGTGGCCGCGACTGCTGTCATGTGCCCATGAGCGAGTCCGAGGTACGGCGCACCGTCGAGGCGGTGTGGCGGCTGGAGGCCGGGCGGGTGGTCGCCGGCATCGCCGCGATCGTCCGCGACGTCGGGCAGGCCGAGGAGCTGGCCCAGGACGCGCTGGTCGCGGCCCTCGAATCGTGGCCGCGCGAGGGCGTACCGGCCAATCCCGGCGCCTGGCTGACCACCGTCGGCAAGCGGCGGGCCATCGACGCCGTACGCCGCCGGCAGACCGGAGAGCGCGTGGTCGCCGCGCTCGGCCGCGACCTCGACGAGCAGATCACCCCCGACTTCGACGCCGCGCTCGAGGACCGCATCGAGGACGACCTGCTCCGGCTGATCTTCGTGGCCTGCCACCCCGTGCTCTCGCCGATCGCCCGCGCCGCGCTCACCCTGCGGCTCGTCGGCGGCCTCACCACCGGCGAGATCGCCCGCGCCTTCCTCACCACCGAGTCCACCGTCGGCCAGCGGATCACCCGCGCCAAGGCCACCCTCGCCGCCGCTCGCGTCCCCTTCGAGGTCCCCGGCCCGGCAGAGCGCGCCGAGCGCCTCGACTCGGTGCTGGAGGTCGTCTACCTGATCTTCAACGAGGGGTACGCGGCCACCGCCGGCGACGACTGGATGCGGCCCACCCTCGTGCAGGAGGCCCTGCGCTTGGCCCGGCAACTCCAGGGGCTGATGCCCGACGAGCCCGAGGTGCACGGCCTCGCCGCGCTGCTGGAGATCCAGGCGTCCCGCATCCACGCCCGCACCGGCCCCGACGGCGAGCCCATCCTCCTCAACGACCAGGACCGCACCCGCTGGGACCAGCTGCTCATCCGGCGCGGCCTGGCCGCCCTCGACCGCGCCCGCGACGGTGTTTCCGGCCCGTACGCGATCCAGGCCGAGATCGCGGCGTGTCACGCGCGGGCGCGTACCCCCGAGGAGACGGACTGGACGCGGATCGCGGCCCTCTACGCGGAGCTGGCCCGGCTCGTGCCCTCGCCCGTCGTGGAGCTGAACCGGGCCGTCGCCGTCGCCCAGGCCGACGGGCCCGCCGCCGGCCTGGAGGTGGCCCGGGCGCTGGCGGACGAGCCGGCGCTGGCGCAGTACCACCTGCTGCCCAGCGTGCTCGGGGACCTGCTCGCCAAGCTGGGGCGGCACGACGAGGCTCGGCGGGAGTTCGAGCGCGCGGCGTCGCTCGCCGGCAACGCCCGGGAGCGGGCGCTGCTGCTCGACCGGGCCGCCGCGTGCGGCTCTTAAAAAATCTTGAAAGAGGATGTCGGATCCGGGTCGGCCCGATCGACGCGCTAGTGAAGGCCCGAGATGGTGTTGCCTACGTGGAAGGAAGTCCTGAGATGCGCTACATGCTGATGCACAAGCTCGACGAGAACCAGCCGCGCGCCTTCGACCCGAGCCCCGAGTTCATCGAGAAGATGGGCGCCTTCATCGAGGAGGCGCAGAAGGCCGGCGTGTTCCTGGCCGGTGAGGGCCTGGAGAAGAGCAGCAAGGAGTCCGGCCGCATCACCGCGGAGAAGGGCAAGGTGACCGTCACCGACGGGCCGTTCACCGAGACCAAGGAGCTGATTGCCGGCTTCGCGCTGATGGAGGTGCGGGACAAGGACGAGGCGATGGAGTGGGGGCGGCGGTTCGTCAACCTCTTCATCGAGGACGGGGTCGACGTCGAGGTCGACGTCCGCCGGGTCTTCGAGTTTCCGGCCTGAGCAGAGGTACGGCTGGGGAGCCGGCGCGGTGGCCGGCTCCCCAGTCCCGTCTGCGGTCGGTTCGCTTGAGGGACGGTGCGTAGGGCTAATGCATCGTGACCCGTACCACGTCCCGTGCCGTCTCGATCCCTCGCTCGACCAAGCGGACCAGGATCATCTTCCGGCCGGAGCCGTACTCGTCGGTGTCCATGCTGAAGGTCCAGTCCGTCAAGCCCGTGGCGGCCCGCCACCCGGCCGGATCGGCCGCGCCGTTGCGGTCCACCACCTGCCACTGCACCACGGCGTTCGGCGTGACCGTGAACGTGCTCGCCGTCACCGCCGACGTGGTGCTGTCCTGGCGTGCCCGCGCGTAGACGGTGTGCTCACCGACCGGCAGCTTGCCGAGCGACACCGACCAGGTGCCGGTCGCCGAGTCGAGTTCCGCCTCCACCGGATTGCCGAACGACGCGTCGTCGACCGATACCTCGACCCGGCGCTGGCTCGGGTGGTCGCCCGCGCCGGTCGGGTCCTCGCCCAGGTCGGGGAACGTGTACCGCCCGCCGGCGCGCACCGTCTCGTCCTCGGACACCGCCGTGCCGTCCGCCGGCGAGTCGATCGTCACCCCGAAGTCCAGCCCGCTCGGCGGCAGCGACGCGGGCGTGATCTGTACGCGGGACGCGTGCTGACCTTCGAACCCGAACGCCCAGGACCGCGCACCGAGCAGTTGCACCTGGAACGTGAGCTGCTCCCCGGTGAACGCCGGCCGGTTGGTGCGGAACGAGTAGGCGTACCGGGTCCAGCAGGTCTCGCCGAGGGTGGCGCACGTTGCGCCGCCCGGCCCGCTGCCGAGCACCGGCTGGGCCAGCCCTTCGCCCGTGCCGATCTCGCGGTCGGTGGCCATCAGTACGCCGACCGGCCGGATCACGGCGGGTGTTTCACCGGCGATGTACAGCTCCACGTTGACCGTCGACTCGGCGGGCAGCGGTGCGTCGAGGGTGTCCGTACTGGCGAAGATGCCCACCGGCCGGAACGCCGCGACCACCGACGTGACCCGGGACTCGAAGCAGGGTTCCAGGTCGCCCGCGCTGTCGGCGCGGTCCATGTACTGCTCGTTGTCCGTCGTCGCGCAGCCGGTCACGCCGGGCTTCGACGCGACACGGCGGTGCAGCCAGTACGACAGGGTGTTGTCACCGAGCGGCTGGAGCGTGGATTGTGCCGCGGGCGACTTGGCCGCCGCGACCTTCTGCAGTACGGCCAGCGCGCCGGCGGACGTGGCCACGTCGGCGAGGTCCACGCCGAGCCCGTTGGCGAGCGCCGAGGAGTCGGTCTTGCCGTCGCCGTCTCGGTCGAAGCCACCCCACAGGGTGTCCCGCACGGCCCGGTCGTACGCGAAGAACTGGTCCTCGAACGGCCGCTCCGGCAGTTGCGCCTCGCCGAGCAGGACGGTGACCGCCCGCTGGGCGGCCTCCGGGGTGGCCGCCCCGTACCCCTCGAAGAGCACGTTCGGCTCGCCCGTGTACGGCGCGGTCAGCGGGTACGCGTACGGCGCTCCCGTCTTGTCCCGCCCGAGCGGCAGGGCGCTCTTGAGTACGGCCTGCCGCAGCTCGTCGCGGGTCAGCTTGCCGTCGGCGAGGTAGCCACTCTCCGCGCGGGGCACGCCGACTGCCACCGCCTGACCGGGGCGCTGCCCCGCGGCGCCGTCGCCGAGAGCGGCCCGCACCTGGCCGAGCACCGTGCCGAATACCCCCGCGGTGTACGGCGTCGCGGCCGAGGTGCCGCCGAAGGCGCACTGGCCCACGGTGCCGGTCCGGCAGGCTGAGGGCAGGTTGCCATCACCCCAGGACGACAGGTGTACCGGGATGCCGTCGCCGACGATCGCCCGCTGGTTGTCGCGCCGGATCGCTCCGACGGTGATGTTCCAGTCCGGTCCGGTCTGGTCGGAGTGCCAGGTGCTCACCGGTACGTCGAACGCGTTGCCGACCCCGTTGCCGGCGGCGAACAGGGTGGTCTGGCCGCGCTCGGCCGCCCGCTTGGTCACGTCCTGCCCGTTCACGATGGGACCGACGGGCGCGCCGCCGACGTAGCCGAACGAGTTGCTGGAGATGTCGACCCAGGGCAGTTTGGCCACGACGGTTTCGTCCAGCGCCTCGACGACGACCAGCAGACAGGTCGGGCAGTAGCCGTACCGGTTGCCGGCGGAGACCGACGCGGATCCCGAGCCGTGCCCGTTGTCGTCCAGGATCGGATGCGGGTCGTCGGATGACGTGACCCCGGTCGAGCCACCGGCGTCCACCGCTCCGATGATCTTCGTGCCCGGGATCCAGTACATCGAGCCCGCCTGGATCGTGGTGTTCCCCGACCAGATCTTGGTGTCCTCCGGCGGGAAGTAGCCCCGGCCGAGCGTGATGTTCAGCGCCTTGGCGTCCTTGGGATAGCCGGGAACGTACTCGCCGGGGTGCCGGGTGAAGTTCCTGGTCAGCGCGAGGACGTCCGGGTCCGGGTAGGTCTGCGCGGAGAACTCGAGGTGATACGGGTTGATGCCGGTGTCGGCGATGCCGATCACGGTCAGCGGCGTGGTCTTCGTGGCGATCACCGCCGGATCGGCCACCAGCACGCTGGTGGTCTCCCGCCGCTCGAGTCCCGCCGCGTCGGTGGCCTTCAGCGTCACCAGGTGCCGCCCCTCGGGCAGGTGCGCGGTCACCGAGGCGCCGGCGGTCTCGAACACCCCGTCGCTGTCGAGGTCCCAGGCCGCGACGACCGGCGCTGCTCCGCCGTTGACCGTGCCGCGCAACGCCTGCTCGGCGCCGGTCGCGAACGCGTACGGCCCGCCGGAGGTCACCTCGGGCCGCGGGTCGGCGGCGCCGGTCTCGCCGGTCACCACGACCCGTACCTGCTCGGGCGGCACGGTGGCGAACTTGACCGCGACCGCCCGCCAGGCACCGGGCGCGGGCGAGGCGACGACCGCCTCCTCCGGCTGGCCGGCCGAGGCGCCGGACGATGCCACCCGGGCACCCGTCGGGTCGTACACCTCCAGGTCATAGTCGTTGACGGGGTTGGTGAAGGAGAGCTTGACGGTGATCCGCCGGGTTCCGGCCGGCACCGCAAAGCCGAACTCCAGCTTCTCCCCGGTCGCCACGGTCCCTGGGGTGAGGTCGCTGGCGGTCCGGTCGAGCAGCGTAGTCTCGCCGGCCTGGTAAACCACGACGCGTACGGTGTCCGACGTGGACTCCCCGGTGGCGTCCCGCACGGTCAGGGTCACCGGGTAGCTGCCGGCGGCCAGGCCGGTGGTGTCCAGCTCCGTGCTGGACGCGTCGGGGCTGATGAGTTTGCCGGCCGGGCTGGACCAGGAGAACTGGTACGGGGCGGTGCCGCCGTACGCCGAGCCGAGCAGGACCGCGCGCTCGCCGGCGGCGACGAACGGACTGTCGCCGGCATCGGCGACCAGCGGCGCCGGCGCGGGCGCGGGGGTCGTGGCTGCGGGATCGGCCGTCCCGGCGACCGGGACCGTACCCGACAACGGTGTCGACACCTTGCCGTTCTTCACGGGCTTGCCATCGACGGTGGCGACCGTGACGGTCGCTGAGGTCGCCGCACCGGCGGTGCCCGGTGGGAGGGCGACGAGCAGGGCGAGTGTCGCGACACCGGCCGCGACAAGGGCGCCTCGTGTCTTTGTGGACACGCGGGTTCCCCTTTCACTGGGAAGGAAGACCGACGGAAGCCTGTCCTACCGATGTATCGCCCAGGCCACCTGCGGCGTAACAGGCGCTCGACGCCGCTGCGCTCGCAACCATCCGCCAGTCGGTCATACCGCCAGTCGCGGACTCGGAATCGGGTAGGGGTCCGGGCGAACCGGACCCCTACCCGCATCACGACAGCTCAAGACCGCTCGAACCGCAGCGAGGTATCGACCGGGAGGGTGAGCCGGGCGTCGGCCAGATCCAGCACGATCGTCGACCCGTCGGCCACCGGTTGCAGGCTCGGCTGATCACCCACGCTGTTACCGGCCGCCACCAGCACGATCCGGCTACCGGCTTGGACGACCGTGTCCTGCGGGAAGAAGTCGACGCTCACCCGCTGCGGCAGACCAGCGACGCTCAACCGGCCGGCCGCCGGATCCGTCACGTGGTTGAGGCTCTGCGCCGCCCAGTTGATCGGGCGCTCGGTGCCGTCGGCCCGCCGTTCGATCAGCGACAGCACCAGGCTGGCCCGGTTGCCGCTGGCGGTGACCGTGGCCTGATACCTGGGCATGCCGGACAGCACCATGTCGCGGTCCAGCGGGGCCGAGGCGAAGAGCACCTTGCCGTCGCCGAGGCCACTGCTGGACTCCTCGGCCTCCGTGGCGAGCCGACCCTGGTAGTCGTAGTAGTGCACCGAGCCGGTGCCTGGTGCGGTGCGGAGGCTGCCATCGGCGCGCGGGTACAGCTCCACTGCGTCCCGGACACCCAGCAGCCAGTCCTTCTCGTGCCGCCACCGCCCGGCGTCGTCCTGAACCTGGACGGCCGGCGCGGCGAGGATGCCGGTGTTGCGTTCCTTCAGGAACTGGTCGAACCAGGCAACCATCACCTGCTCCCACCAGTCGGCGCGTGCCGGCCACGCGTGCGCCCACTGGCCCAGCCATGCCTTGAACGGCACCCCGGTCCGTTGTACATCGGCCAGCCAATCGGCCATGTTGTGCGGCTTCACGTTCCAGTCCTGCAGGCCATGGATGTAGAAGACACTCGCCCGCTGCCGGTTCGGCGTGGCGCGCAACTCGGCACCGAAGTCACGCAACTGCCAGTACCCGTCCTTGTTCCCGTCGACGGTGGAGGTGACGCCGCCCTCCTGGACCCAAACCTGCTCGGAGCAGACCTCGCCGGCGACGGCGCCCGGTACGTGCACCGGATCGCGCAGTTGGGTGCTGCCGGTGTACAGGCCGACCGGACTGAGCCCCACCAGGGTCCAGTAGTAGGTGTTGAACCCGAAACCCTGGATGTTGATCGGCACTCCGTTGACGAAGTTGTACTTGTACAGGTCAGAGATTCCGCTGATCGGCACGATCGTCTTGAGCGACGGTGGCGCTTCCACCCACACGTCCTGTGGTGCGGTGCCGTCGTAGCTGACGCCCATCAGCCCGACCCGCCCGTTCGACCATGGCTGATGGCCGTAGTGTTCGATCACCGCCGCGGTGTCCCGGGCCTCGGTCGGGCCACCGATGGTGAAGCAGCCCTCGGAGTTGCCGGTGCCGCGCAGCGACACGACGCCGTAGGCGTAGCCGCGGGGCACCAGGACATCCGCAGCCCGGCCGAGTAGATGGCGGAGACCGCCCTCCAGCACCGGCGAGCCGCCACCGTAGTACGGCGTCACGTCGAGCACCACCGGGACCGGTTCGCTGACCGGCGGGCGAACGATCCAGCTGTCCACCATCGCGCCGTCGGGTGCGGCAATCCGATGGTGCTCGACGATCGAGCCGGTCACCGTCACCCCGGGGATCGGTTGTGACACATCGTGCAGGTACGCGGTGGTCGGCGGGCTGTCCGACACGGCCGGCGCCGGCGCGACCAACGGGGATTCCCCGGCCGCCGGCGCCGGGGCTGCCGGGATTAGCAGGACCGCAGCCACCCCGGCCGGCAGCCACCAGCGAACGCTCCGTCTGCGAGTAGTCGACGTCATCGCCGCCCCCGTGCGGTCGGCGCAGAAGGTAACCGAACGACGGACACAAGGCCCTCCGAGAGGTGAGAAGGAATCGACGCTTGTGATATCTGCGCAGCTCACCAGAACGCAACAGCTGCGGCAGGTCGACGTCCGTCGGGGTCAGCCAGTGGTGCGTCCGCACCCCTCGGTCACATCCTCGGGGCCTGCCGCGTTGTCCGGGCATGAGAGGGATCGTGCGCGGCCCCGCCGCGCTGCTGGCTGCGCTCGCTGTCGTGGTCGGCGTGTGGGCGTTGGTCGCACCGGACAGGTTCGCCGCGGCGGTCAACTTCCCGGAGCATCGGCACTTCGTCCATGACGTGGGCGCCTTCCAGCTCAGTATCGGGGCTACGCTCCTGCTGGCCCTGATCTGGGCGGACGGGCTCGCGGTCGCTCTTGGCGGGTACCTCGTCGGGGCGGTCGCACACACCGTGTCGCACATCGTCGACCGGAACGAGGGTGGCAGCGATCTGCAGACCTGGTTGATCGCGGTGTCGGCTCTCGTGGCCGCGGCTGCGCTGGTGGCGCGGTGGCGGGAGCTCGGCTGGGTGCTGGGTTTCGTGGCGCCGACTCGTGTGTCATCGCTCGTGCCGTTCGGGCGGCAGAAGACCGTCGCGCTGACCACGTTCCGCCGGGACGGCACGCCGGTCGCGACGCCGGTCAGCATCGCGGTGGCGGGTGATCGGGCGTACGTACGCAGCTTCGAGCGGGCGTGGAAGACGCGGCGGATCGCGCACAATCCTGCGGTGGTGGTGGCGCCGTCGACGGCGCGTGGCGTGGCGACCGGGCCGGGGGTGGCGGCTTTGGCGCGGCGCTTGACGGGTCCGGAGTATGTGGGGGCCGCCCGTGCACTGCGTCGGAAGTATCCGCTGCTGCACGGGGTGCTCGTGCCGCTGGCGCATCGGGTCGGGCGGCGCCGGTTCGGCCGTACGGTTCACTTCGCGCTGGTCCCTGCAGGTGTGGACCGGGCTGAGGTGGCGGCACCCGAGGCGCGGTCCTGAACGTCCGGCAAACGTGCCGAGCGGGACGGAGTGGTGAGGCACGGCCGGTGCGCTGGCGCCTCATCTCATTTCCGGAATCAGCGAGACACGCGGGACGAGGCTCCCCGTGGAGGATCCGTCAGGTTATAGCATCGATGCTATGACCTGGGGTAGCGTTGAGCTGGAACCAGAAGTCCGAGATTGGTTGGAGGGGACTACCGAGCACTGACTTCGCGCGAGCGGCCTTCTATATCGATCTCCTTGCTAGCCGAGGGGTGCACCTCGGCGCGCCGGGCGCTCGACCGATGTGTGGCGGAGCGGCACACCGTGAAGGAGGGGGCAGAGCGATGACCGACCGGGTCGATTGGAATGACCTGCGTGATCGCCGGATGGCGGAGCCGGGGGCTACGGAAGCGTACGAGGCTGCCCGGATCGCCTTCGAACTCGGTGAGGAGGTCCGGCATCTACGGGAGCGCCACGGCTGGAGCCAGGCACAACTCGCCCGAGCTGCCGGCATGACCCAGTCCGCCGTCGCCCGGTTCGAGGCCGGGGGCACTGTCCCTACTCTGCCGGTCCTGGAGCGGCTGGCCCGAGCCTTCGACCTGAAGCTCGACGTGCGTTTCACACCGCCGGCGGACGCTGCCTGATCAGGGCTGTCCGCGATCAGGCGGCGACCGGTGGGCAACGTGCGGCGCCGGCCGTACCGTCGGGGTACGGCCGGCGCCCATGAGTTCTCCCGCAGCCGGGCTCCTACGGCCCCACCGGAATCCGCTCGACCGGCGGGGCGGCGACCGGCCGGAACGCCGGCCGCGCCAGGGCGCTCGGCCACCAGGTGCGGGGGCCGAGGTCCAGCGCCAGCGCCGGGACGAGCAGGCTGCGGATGAGGAACGTGTCCAGTAGCACCCCGACGCCGATGATGACCGCCGTCTGTACGGACGGCACCAGCGGCAGGACGCTCAGCGCGCCGAACGTGGCGGCCAGCACCACGCCCGCGCTGGTGATCACTCCGCCGGTCACGGTCAGCGCGTGCAGCACACCGTGCCGATGCCCGAGCCGCGCCGTCTCCTCCCGCGCCCGCGTGGCGAGGAAGATGGTGTAGTCCACGCCGAGGGCGACGAGGAACAGGAACGTCTGCAACGGGATCCCGACGAACAGCTTCGGGTAGCCCATCGCGTCGAGGACCAGCCCGGCCGCGCCCATCGCGGCGACGTAGGACAGCACCACGCTCGCCAGCAACAGCAGCGGCGCGACCAGTGCCCGCAGCAGCAGCACCAGGATGACGAAGACGACCGCCAGCACCAGCGGCACCACCACCCGATTGTCCCGGCCGACCGTCCGCTCCTCGTCGATCAGGTACGCCGTGTCCCCGCCCACCAGCGCCTGCGCCCCCGGCACGGCGTGCACCGCGGCGCGGAGCCGCTCGACGGTGGCCAGCGCCGCGTCGCTGTCCGGCGTGTGGGCCAGGACCGCGGCAACGCGTACCCACCGGCCGTCCGGAGAGGCTTCCGGCGCGCCGACCTCGGCCACCCCCGGCACGGTACGGGCGGCGGCCACCACCTGGTCGGCCGAATCGGCGGCGGCCAGGATCTCGGCGGGTGACACCGTTCCGCTCGCGTAGTGCGCCTCGATCATCCGCTGGCCGGTCACCGAGCCGACCTCCTTGGTGAAGGACTCGTCGCCCGGCATGCCGATGCTCAGGTTGCCGATGCCGAACGTCAGGGCCACCAGCACCGTCGCCGTTCCCAGCCACACCGGGCGGGGTCGCCGCCCGACGAACCCGGCGATCCGGCGCCACACCCCGTGCTCAGCCGCCACGTCGAGCCCGACCGCGTCGGGCGAGTACTGCGGCACGAACGGCCAGAACAGCCACCGCCCGAAGATGACCAGCACGGCCGGCAGCAGCGTGGTCATGGCGAGGAACGCCGCGGCGATCCCGACCGCGCCGACCGGGCCGAGCCCCCGGGTGGACGGCAGGTCCGCGGCGAGCAGGCACAGCAGGCCGATCGCGACGGTCGCCGCCGAGGCGCCGATCGCGCCGATCGACCGCCGCAGCGCGACGGCCATGGCCGCGTGCCGGTCGGCGTGCCGGCGCAGCTCCTCCCGGTAGCGGGCGATGAGCAGCAGCGCGTAGTCCACGCCGACCCCGAAGACGAGTACGGTCAGGATGCTCTGGCTCTGGAAGTCCACGGCCAGCCCGGCGTGCCGGGCCAGCAGGTACACCACCGCGCTGGCGAGCTGGTTGGCCAGCGCGACCGTGATGAGCGGGATCAACCACAGAGCCGGGCTGCGGTACGTGACGAGCAGCAGCAACGCGACGGTCGCCGCGGTCGCCAGCAGCAGTGTCGTGTCCATGCCGGCGAACGCGTCGAAGACGTCGTCCTCCGCGCCGGCCGGGCCGGTCAGCGCGGTCCGCAGTTCGGTCGGTGCGTTCTCTAGGTGGCCCTTGATGTCCGCCACCGCCTCCGCCCGCTGGTCGGCGTCGCCGGCGACGGGGAAGGAGAGCAGTAGCGCCTGCCCGTCCTCGCTGGGGACCGGCGGGGGCAGCTGGCCGCCGTCGGCGTACCGGGCGAAGGCCGCGCGGTCGGCGTCGACCTTCGCGTGGTCGGCGTCGGTGAGCCCGCTCTCGCGGACGTAGACGGCGACGGCCAGGGGCTTCTGCGAGTCCGGGAACGCCTCCTCCGCACGCTCCACCGCCCGACTGGCCTCGGCGGTGGCGGGCAGCGCGCCGAGGCTGTCGTTGTCCTGCACCTCGGTCAGCTTGATGGCGAGGGGCCCGGCCGCCGCGATGAGGACGAGCCAGAAGACGAGCAGCGCGTACTTGCTGCGGCGGCCGGGCGCGAGGCCGGCCAGTCGGTGCCGGGGTTCGTTGTGACTGGTCATGCCGTTGATCCTTCGGCGGTTCCCGGTCAAAGGCAGGGGTGTCAGGTCCCGAACGGAGGTGGTGGTAGCACCACCGAATCCGGGGTCGGCGGTGGCGGAGAATGGGCGCCGTGGACAGCTCCGTACGTGCCGTGGTGTGGCAGTGGGTCCGGCCCGGTGCGCTCGCCGCCGTGCAGGGCCTGGCCGTGGCGCTGCTGAGCCTCACCACCAACGTGGTGCTGTTCGTACTGTCGGTGGTGTCGCTCGCGCTCATCCCCGTGCTCGGCATCGGGTTCGCGCTCTTCCCGGCGGTGACCGTGCTGGTGCGGCTGTCGGTGGGGCTGCAACGCCGGCTGAGTCGCTGGAGCCGGGCGCCCATCGCGTCGCCGTACCAGCCGGTCCCTGCTGACGCTTCGCTGGGTACCTGGAAGCGGTTCCGATGGGTGGTCTCGGACGCGGCGACGTGGCGGGACTTCGCCTGGCTGGTCCCGGGCGCGCTCACCGGCGGCGCGTGCCTGCTGGCGTTCGTGCTGCCGGTGTACGGCCTCGAGGGCGTCCTGCTGGTGCCGCTGCTGCTGTACCTGACCATCGACTGGTACGGCTACGGCGTCTTCTGGCCGATGGACAACTTCGTCGAGGCGTGGCTGTCCATGCCGCAGGGCTGGCTGCTCCTGTTCGGCGGGCTGGCCGTCGCGCCGTGGCTGGTGTGGCTGCACTTCCGCTTCGCCGGCTTCTTCCTCGCGCCCACGCAGGCGCAGGAGCTGGCGCTGCGCGTACAGCACCTCGCCGCCACCCGCGCCGACACCATCGACACGCAGGCCGCCGAGCTGCGCCGGATCGAACGCGACCTGCACGACGGCGCACAGGCCCGGCTGGTCGCGCTGCGGATGAGCATCGGCCTGGCCGAAGAACTCCTGGCCGACGACCCGGCGAGGGCGGCGCGGCTGCTCAGCGAGGCGCAGGAGGCCAGCGGCCAGGCGCTGGTCGAGCTGCGCGATCTCGTACGCGGTATCTACCCGCCGGTGCTCGCGGAGCGGGGCCTGGACGGCGCGGTGCAGGCCCTCGCCCTCACCGTCTCGCCGCCCGTGGAGGTCGACCTGGACCTGCCCGGCAGCCCGCCGGCTGCGGTCGAATCCGCGGCGTACTTCGCGGTGGCCGAGCTGCTGACGAATGTCAGCAAGCACAGTGCTGCCTCGCGGGCCTGGGTCCGGTTGGGTTATTCGGGCGGTGCGCTGCGCATGGAGGTCGGCGACGACGGGCGCGGCGGCGCTTCGCTGGATGCGGGCACCGGCCTGGCGGGTGTGCGACGCCGGCTGGCAGCGTTCGATGGCACGATGACCGTCACGAGTCCGCCCGGCGGACCGACCGTCGTGACCATGGAGCTGCCGTGCGGGTTGTCATCGCGGAGGATCTCGCCCTCCTCCGGGACGGGCTGACGCGCATCCTCGACGCGTACGGCTTCACGGTGGTCGAGGCGGTCGCCGACGGGCCCTCCGTGCTGCCGGCACTCACCCGACACAGGCCCGACGTCGCCGTGCTCGACGTACGCCTGCCGCCGACCTTCACCGATGAGGGCCTGCAGGCGGCGCTCGCGGCCCGGACGCAGCTGCCCGGCCTGCCGATTCTCGTGCTGTCGCAGCACGTCGAGCAGCTGTATGCGCGGGAGCTGCTCGCGGATCGCGGTGGGGGAGTTGGTTACCTGCTCAAGGACCGGGTGTCGAACGTCGGCCAGTTCATCGACGCGGTGCGCCGGGTTTCTGAAGGCGGCATGGTGATGGATCCGGAGGTGGTGTCTCAGCTGTTGGCGCGGAACGCTGGGGCGCAGCGGTTGGGGGAGTTGACCGCTCGGGAGCGGGAGGTGTTGGGGTTGATGGCGGAGGGGCGGTCGAATGCGGCGATCGCGGGGCGGCTGTTCGTGACGGAGAAGGCGGTCAGCAAGCACATCAACAGCATCTTCAGCAAGCTGGGGATGCCGCCGTCGGACGACGACAACCGGCGGGTGCTGGCGGTGCTCGCGTACCTGAACGGCTGATTCGCCGGGCCAACAGGGTGTATAAGTATTATCTATGGATGCTAGATAATGCTTATATCGACGTCTGTCTGGCGCGCGCTCACCGAAGCCGGTGTCGCGCTCGTCCCACGCGGCGCCGACCGCGTCGAGCTGATCTATGCCGACGCGCGTGCCACGCTGACTGTCGTGGCGTCCCCGACTCCGCTGAGTCCTAGCGACATCGCTGCGTTGACCAGCCGTCATCCAGAACCTTGCCTGATCATCGTTCCGGCGGCTACGCCCGCCGTTCGAGAAGCAGTCGAAGTGGCGGGCTGGTCATGGTTGGTCGAGAGCGGGCAGCAGATTGCCGGTGCGCTGCGCATCGGCGGGGAACGGATCGCACTGCAGCCTCCGGCAGCAGCGGCTAAGCGATCCGCCAGGCCGGGCCCGGTGCCGTGGGGCACGTTCACCCTTGTCCGCCGAATGATCCAGCGTCCGTGTGCCACCCAGCAGGAACTGGCCGTCCTCGTGGGCGTCTCCCAGCCGCGGGTGTCCCAGGCCTTGCGCACGCTTGCCGATCAAGACGTCGTGCAGCGCACGTCGAGCGGGTGGACGGTCCGGAACATCGATGAGGCGGTCCGGTGGTGGCTGGGGAACTACCCGGGACCGGGAGGCATCAGCACGTACTGGTATGGCTTGGCGCCAGCGGTCGAGCAGGCCCGGACGGTCGTCGAGATGGTCGCGGCAGCCGACCCGCATGGCGTCGCGGTCTCCGGAGATGTCGCGGCCGACATCATCGCTCCCTGGCGTGCCCCGACCCGCGCCATCCTCTATGCCACCACCGGCGTGAACCTGGCCGATGCGGGCTTCATCCCCGCCGGCGAGGAGGAGGCAACGCTCGAATTCACCGTGCCGAGGGACCCGGGTCTGTGGCAGCCGTCCGGTGTGGCGGTACCCGCCACGGCCAGTCTTCCCCTTGCCGACCCGCTCCAGATCCTCTGGGATGTGCGGCGTTCGCCGGGCTCCGACAGCGAGGACGCGGCGCGGCGTGTGTGGGACGTGCTGCGCCGCGATCACCGTGATCGGGGGTACGCGGCATGGCAGGGCCGACGCCAGCGAGTCCGGCCCCGGCCGAGCCCCGACCTGTCTCGCTCGTCTCCACCAGCCGGGCCGCAGACGCCGGATTTTTGACGCTTGCCGATCTGGCGCAGATCGCCACCACCCTTGGCCTGGATTAGCGGATCGTCGGTGGGCACATGGTCACCCTGCTCGTCGCGCTGCACGGGGGTCTCTGCGCAGGTGCCACTGCGCGAGACCGCTGATGCCGACTTCGCCGCGTTGCCCACCGTCATCGCGGACCCTCGTCTGCCAGCCGCCCTCATCGAGCGCGGCTACCGGTCTGGGGAGGCAGCCAACCGATTCACGCGCGACACCGACGATCTGCACGGGCAGCTGAGCCTGGTGATCGACATCCTCGCGCCGTCGTACCGGGGCGGGCTGGTGCCCAACCAGCGGCACGGCGATCTGGTGGTTGACGAGGTGCCCGGCCTCGTACTCGCCCTGCACCGGCCCGCCGAGCTGCTGGACGTCCGCGTTCAGCTCACCAACGGCGGGGATCTCAGCCTGCGCCTCGCGCTTGCGGACGTAGCGTCCGCGCTCTGCATGAAGGCGCTTGCCTACCGCGGACGGTTTGCCTCGAAGGACGCGGTTGACCTGTGGCGGCTCATCCACGCGGCTTACGCCGCCGGGCTGCGAGTCGCTGACTGGCCGGTCAGCGTCACGGGGCGCCAGGCCGCGGAGGTACTGCACCGCTTCTTCGGCACACCCGCCGCGGCAGGGCTCCCGCAGATGTCCTCCAGCGCTGCGGACCGGACTCGGATGCAGGCCCTGGTCCGGCAGCTGGTGCCGGTCGGGTAGCTGCTGGGTTCAATCGAGTTCGACGAAGGGGCGGTTGAGCTGCTTGTCGACAAGTCCCTCGGGGCGGTGGTTGGATCGGGAAGGCCCGCAGCGCAGGAGGACCCGTGTCTGTTCGCTTCGATGGCCCGGCCGCACCGTTGGAGGTCGACGACCTGCTCGCGGCGTCGCTGCCGTTCGGCTCGTCACGCACGTTGCCGGCCCGTGCGTACACCTCTCCGGAGGTGCTGGCGTGGGAACGCCGGCACCTCTTCGGCGGAGGATGGGTCTGCGTCGGCCGGCGGTCGGAGCTGGGCGGGGCGGCCAACCAGCGGGCGGTCACGGTGGGCGACACGGGGCTGCTGTTGACCTTTGACGGCGCGACGGTGCGGGCGCTGGCGAACGTGTGCCGGCACCGCGGCCATGAACTGCTGGCCGCGGGCGAGACAGCGAACCGGGCGGCGATCGTGTGCCCGTACCATGGATGGGCGTACCGGCTGGACGGCACCCTCGCCGCGGCGGCCGCCATGAGCGGCGTCGCGGCCTTCGATCCCGCGGACCACGGCCTGATCGAGTTGCCGGTGGCGCAGTGGCAGGGCTGGGTGTTCGTCAACGCGGCGGGCGGGGCGCTCCCGTTCGCCGAGTACCTCGGTGCCCTCGACGAGCTGATCGCGCCGTACCAGCCCGAGCGCCTGCGCCTCGGCGACCGGCACGAGTACGACGTCGCGGCGAACTGGAAAGTGATCGTGGAGAACTACCACGAGTGCTATCACTGCCCACGCATCCACCCGGAGCTCTGCCGGGTCTCGCCGCCGACGTCGGGCGACAACTGGGATCTGCCGGGCGCCTGGATCGGCGGCTCGATGGACCTGCGGGAGCACGCCGAGACCATGTCGTTGGACGGGCGGTCGCGCGGGCGGTTCATCGAGGGGGCTCCTCGCCGCACGGTCCGCTACGTCGGCCTCTTCCCCAACCTGCTGATCTCGGCGCACCCGGACTACGTCATGACGCACCGGATCGAGCCGCTCGCGCCCGACCGGACGCGGGTCGAGTGCAGCTGGTACGTGCCGCAGGACGCGACCGAGGTGGCGTACGCGGTGACGTTCTGGGACATCACCAACCGCCAGGACTGGGCGGCGTGCGAGTCGGTCCAGCGGGGGCTCTCCTCGCCCCACTACCGGCCGGGACCGCTGGCTCCCAACGAGGACGCGGTCCATCAGTGGATGAGCTTCGTCGCCCGGGCGTACCTGGATCCCGTGGCCGCTTTCACCGCCGCGCGCTCACCCGGCACCCAGCGGGACCGGTCAGCGGGCGATCCGCCGGGGCCGGCCGGGCGGGCCGCCGGGCTTCGGCCGGTAGGCGGGTAGCCCGATGGCGATGGCGAGCATGCAGGCCGCACGGGTGTCAAACGCCTCCGAGACGTCCTGGTCGCAGAACGTCAGGCCGGTGCCGCCGTGACCGAGGGTGAAGGCGGCCAGTTGCAGGCGGCCGGCGGCCACCCCCGCCTCGAACTGGGCGACCCGGTACCCGCGCTCGCCGTACCCGTCGAGCACCTGGTCGAGATCGGCGCAGGCGAAGTCGGTGTACGCCGAGTCGCCGCCGAGCGGCTGGTCGAGGCAGAGCCCCTGGCTCAACGTTCGTACCTTGGGCTCCGGCGCCGGCCGGCGCAGCTGCGGCGGGCCGTCGACCTGCTGGTACAGGCCCGGCTCCCTGCCGTGCACCGCGTGGACCGCGACCTCGTGGGAGAGCAGGGTGGTCCCGGTCGGGATTGCGTCGGCGGGGACCGCTCGGGTCGCCGCAGCCATCGCCCAGTGCAGCAGCTCGGCGGGGGCGAGTTGGCGGCGCATGCGCCGGGTGGAGCCGCGGCGCAGGATGACCGACTCGATCGGCTCGCTGCCGGCCGCAACCGGTGCATCGACGGTATCGGTGGCGCGGGGCAGGCCCGCGACGGCGGCCGCCCGCCAGCCGGTCACGTCGTCGCCCGTGGTGAGCTCACCGGCCTGCTGCACCCGGATGACCAGCGGGAAGCCGACCGGCGCGGGGGAGAGCGGCGTCGGCGGGAACTGCGGCGGAGGTAGCTCGACCGGTTCGGCGGCGGCGGCCGCGGTGGGCCGGCCGCAGGTGATCACCGCCACCGGGAACTCCGTCACGCCGTCGACGCCGAGCAGGCGAGACACGGCGGCGTCGACGAAGCCTAGCCGTACCCGCACGGGTAGCCCGTGGCCTTCGGCGACGGCGAGCAGATTCGCCAGCATTGTCCCGGCGTCCCAGTAGACGTGCCGCCAGCCCCGTTCGGCGTACTTCCACGCGGTGCGCCACGGGAGGCCGGTGACGACGAGGGCGAGCGGGCTGACCGCGACGTCTGGATCGGCGGTGGCGTCGGCCAGCGCCCGGCGGTGGTCCCCGGCCGCGAGTGCCTCCAGGCCGAACACCTCCGGCGCGAAGTGGTACAGCCCGGCGTCGAGCCCGGCCACCTCGCTGGCCACCGCGTACACCTCGAGGGGGTGGAGGTTGCCGGCGGAGGGGGCGGCCCGGAACCAGAGGTTGTCTCCGGCCGTTCGGGTGACGCCGGCCGAGTAGAACAGCAGCCGGGCGAGGAGTTCGCCGTCGATGGTCGGGTCGCTCGGCGGTACCCGTCCGGACAGGGTCACCGCGGCCGGCGCCCCGGTCGGCGGCAGGTCGCGGGGGAGGGGGTGCACCGGCGCCCCGAGGTGGCGTTTGAAGGGCTGGGGACGGTTGCTCGGGTCCATCGGGACGAATCCCGGGACACCCGGCGGCCGGCCGCCGCGACACTGGTTCGTCTGGTGGTGGTAGAGCCGGGTCACCTCGCCGGTGCGCATCCGCCGCGCATACCCGCCGGCGCCCGGCGTATGCCGAACGAGCGCGGTGCCGGGCGCGGCAGCCGTCCGCAGCCCGCACTCGCCGCGCAGCCGTCTCAGTTCGGTGCTGCCGCCGGGCGCTGCGGCAGGTACACCTCCCAGCCGGAGGTGGTGAGGTTCGGCACCGGAATCCGGTGCCAGTCCGTGGCCCAGACCGGCGGGGCGGAGTTCTTGACCAGCAGGGCGAAGCGTCCGGTCGCCGCGGCCTGCCGCAGCTGCGCGGTGCTCGCGTTGCGGTTGTATCCCCGGTCTTCCAGCGCCCGGCACCCCGCGTAGTAGGCGATCGGGATGGCCTCGTGGCCGGAGATCACGCATGGCGGTCGCACCCCGTGCGATCGCAGGGTCTGGACGAGACGGGTCCAGTCGCCGCGGCTGCGGACCTGCTCCGCCACGACGTGATGCAGGATGCCGGCCTGGATGGCGAGGTGGCCGGCGAAGCCCAACGCAACCACGGCGGCGACGATCCGCCGCCGCTGACCGACGGCCGTGGAGAACAATGCGGCGAGCCCCGGGATGGTGCAGACCAGGGCAACGGCGTAGGTCGGCAGCAGGAACCGGGGCGCGGAGTATCCGATCAGGAACAGGTAGGGGAAGGCCATGGCGGCGGCGATCACGAATGGCAGCCATGCCGTCCGTGCCATGCCCGCCCGGTGGGCCGCCCGGACAGCCAATGGCACCAGCACCGCCAGCGCCAGCCACCACAGCACCGCCGGCCACCTCACGGGGCTGCCGCACGGGCGGCACAGGATCGGCCCGTCCAGGGTGCTGATCACGTGCCCGAGGGAGAACTGCAGCTTCGTGCCGCCCTGCACGTGACCGGCCTGACGGATGCGCTCCAGGAGCCCGCCGTAGCGCAGCTCGGCCTCGACCGCCCACGGTGCGCCGCCGAGCACGAGGCCTGCGACCACGGCCGCGGTCAGCCGCCACCGCCGGAACGCGGGCACCGCGACGGTGGCGGCGAGCAGCGGGAGCCCGAGCCAGAAGGCGTCGGCCGGCCGCATCAGGGCGGCCACGGCGAGGGCGGCGATGAGCCCGAGGTACGCCCCGGGCCGGGCTGGCTCGGCCACGGCCAGCAGGAAACACCCGACCGCTGCCACCGCCGCCATCGCCGTGTAGTGGTTGGGCATTGCGGCGTTCGCGTAGAACAGGGCGGTCCAGAGGCTCGCGTACAGCCCGGCGGCGATCGCGGCGGTGCCGGGCCGCCGGGACACCCGCGACCACACCCAGAACGCCAGCCCGAGCGACGCCGCCGCGGTGACGGTGAGGAACAGCCGGAGGGCGACGGTGGAATCGAGCCAGGACGCTACGGGCCACACCAGCAGGGTCACGCCCCGGGCGCGCGGTGCGCTCATGAACGCCGGCGGCGCATGGTTGCCGTGCTGGCTCACATAGACGACCTCGTCCCAGCCGAGGTCGAGACTGGCCGGCACCGCGACCAGCGACGCGGCGGCGAAGATCACGCACACCGCGACCAGGGGTCGCGCGCCGGACCGGGATGTCACCCACGAGGAGAGCACCAACACCTCACTCGACGAGTCACGCCAGGCCGCGCCCAGCGAGGAGGGTGGGATTGTCCGAGCAGTCCTCACTTTAGTGGGAAACGGGATCTACCGGGTCTTCTTCACGAATCCTGGTTCTTCTCCGCGAATCGACCATCGGTCAGACCTTGATCGGTCCGTAACCCGGTGATCTGCTCGGGGAAGCCGATGCCGAGCGGCGCACGGCCGCTCAACTTCGCCGCCACGCTGGGCGCCACGGTCTATCTCTTCCAAGGGTTGCAGGACCCGGAGCTGGCGAGCGTGGCGTAGGCGTAGCAGCCGCGCCGCTTCTACACGAGCGGCATTGCGAGCAACCGTTCATCCTGCGTCTGCATGAAGGTCGTGCTGGGCAGGTCATAGCGCTCGCCGTCCCAGTCCAGCCCGTAGCTACGGCCAGCGGAGCCCCCACCTCAGGTGAGCTGCCCGAGCGCCAGCAGCACCAGCAGCGGCTCGTGCGGCGCGAGGCGGCGTTCTGCTGGTGCAGGCGTAGCGAGGTCAGCCGGTCCAACACTCCTGGCGGGTGCTCATGCGGCGATCGCCCGGGCTGCGGCGAACATGTCGGCGGGGAGCGGATGCTGCAGCCGCCAGAGGATGCGCATCGGCCGGTCGCCGCTGTGCTCCTGGTACGTCATTGGCCCCGCGTATAGGTATGGCGGCGCGCCCAGGTCGCGGTCGGCGACCTTGGTCTCCCGGACGAACAGGTGCACCGTCGACCCGCGCTCGGCGTGGTGGATGTAGCGCTGCCCCGTCGCGGAGGCCGACGACGTGGTGCTCTGGGACTCCCACTGGAACAGGCTGTCGGTGATGGCCCGGTCGGCGTACATCGTCGTGGGGGAGTAGCCCTCCTCGGACTTGACCAGGGTGACGAAGAAGAGGTCAGCCCTCTCGTCCGGCAGCCACTTCACCCCCTCGCGCAGCGACCCCGGATTCGCCATCCCGAAGGCCGCGCATGCCTCGTTGCGGCTGTAGCGGGCGTGCACCCGCAGTGGCACCCGGTCCGACGGCGGCGCCACCGTCACCCGGTGGATTCGGTCCCGCAGCACCTCGGCGAGCTGCCGCAGTTCGGCACAACGCGCCGGCTCAGCCCAGAGCCGCTTCAGCCGGGCGTCGCGCTCGGTGAGCGGCACCGACGGCCCCCACAGGCCGAAGTGCAGCATGTCCAGCAGCCGTCCGCCTCCGGGGTGCTTACCGCCGGCGACCCGAGCCAGCAGGTCCAGACGGCCGACGTCGTCGATGTGCAGCATCCTCCCAATGGCCCGGCCGAGCTCGCGGTCGTCCGGCCCGGCGATCGAGGTGTCGATGCCCGCCAGGCGCCGCAGCCCGGTCCACCCGCCGATGCTCGCCGAGCGGTAGATGTCTTCGATCTCCACGCCGGCCTCGCGCAGGAACTCGCTCAGGCTTACGTCTCCGAGCAGCCGCAGCTCTGCTACGAGGCCGGGCTTCGACGTGGGCAGCGCCGAGCGCAGGTTGCGTAGCACGATGTCCTTCGCCACCCGGTCAAGCTGGATGTGGCAGCCGCTCGGCAGGGACGGGAAGTCATCGCGTACCGCTTCGGTGATCGCCCGCCGGCTCACCCCGGTCAGGGCCCGCCAGCGCAGGTCGAAGCGGAAGTTTGCGTGCTGCCCGCCGATGAAGTCGAGCACGGTCAGGCAGGGCTTGTCGTCGTCCAGGCGGAGGCCGCGGCCGAGCTGCTGCAGGAAGATCGTGGCGCTCTCGGTTGGCCGCAACATCAGGATCGTGTCGACCATCGGCAGGTCAACACCCTCGTTGAACAGGTCGACGGTGAAGAGCACCCGCAGCGCGCCGTCTCTGAAGTCCTTGATGAGGGCCTGCCGCCCGGCGGGGTCGACTCGAGACGTGATCGCCGCCGACGGCACGCCGTGCTTGGTGAACCAGTCCGCCATGAACTCGGCGTGCCCGATGCTCACGCAGAATCCCAGCGTCCGCATCCGCGCCACGTCGACCGTGTCCCGTACGGCCCGCAACACCATCCGCGCCCGCGCGTGATTGCCGGTGTAGACGCCGTCCAGCTCTGCCGGGTCGTACCCCTGCCCACGCTTCCACCGCAGCTGTGACAGGTCGACGTCGTCGTGCAGCCCGAAGTACTGGAACGGCGCCAGCAACTGCCGCTCTAGGGCCTCCCACAGGTGCAGCTCAACGGCAGCGCGGCCGCCGAACCACCGCCGCACATCGCCGCCGTCGCTGCGGTCGGGGGTCGCGGTCAACCCCAGGAGTACGCGCGGCCGCAGCCGCTCGAGGAGTCGCGCGTACGTCGGCGCCTCCGCATGGTGGAACTCGTCGACGATCACCATGTCGTACGCCTCGGGGTCGATCTCCCGCCGGTGCAGCGACTGGATGGAGGCGAAGACGTGCCGCCAGTGCTGCGGCTCCTTGCCACCGACGAGCGTCTCACCGAAGCTGCCGTCCCCCATCACCTGCCGGAACGTCGACAGGCTCTGCCGCAGGATCTGCTCCTGATGGGCGACGAAGAGCAGCGAGTCGACCTCTCCCGCCTTGTGGAGCCGGCGGTAGTCGAGCGCCGCGACCACCGTCTTGCCGGTGCCCGTGGCCATCACCACCAGGTTGCGGTGCCGGCCGTGTACTTTGCGTTCGGCATCCAGGTCGGCCAGGATTTCCGCCTGATACGGGTACGGCCGCACGTCCAGGTTGGCGATCTCGGTCGGCGACTCGTCGGGGCGCTCTCCGCGCAGTGCATGCCGCAGCCGCTCGCCGTCCTTCGCCGGGTCGTACGCCTCGAACGCCGGGTCGTGCCAGTAGTCCTCGAACGTCGCGGTGAAGGTGTCGATGATGTGCGGCTGCTCCAGATTGGAGATCCGTACGTTCCACTCCACGCCGTCGACCAGCGCGGCCTTGGACAGGTTCGACGAGCCGACGTACGCGGTCGTGGTGCCATTGCGGCGGCGGAACAGCCACGCCTTGGCGTGCAGGCGGGTGGTGCGGGTCTCGTAGGAGACCTTGATGGCGGCGCCGAGTTCGGCGAGTCGGTTGAGGGCCCGCTGGTCGGTCGCGCCCAGGTATGTCGTGGTGATGACCCGCAGCCGGCCGCCGCGGGCGATCAGGTCGCGGATCGCAGGCTCGACGATGCGCAGGCCGTGCCACTTGATGAACGCGCAGAGCAGGTCGATCTGGTCGGCGGAGGCCATCTCGTGGGTGATCTCGTGGCCGATACGCGGCTGGTGACGGCCGTTGACCAGCAGGGCACCGGTGGAGAGTGGGGTGGTCGGGCGCGGCGGGAAGGTGGGCTGCGCGGGCGGGGTCGGCGGGGCGGCGATGGCGTGCAGGAGGTGCTTGGCGTCGGTCACCTGGTCATGTGCTGTTGCCGCCTGGGGGCTCATGGTGGCGATGGCGTCGGCGATGCGGTTGGCCAGCTCGACCTGGCGGGCGAGCTTGTCGTCGCCGCCAGGGACGGCGTGCAGGGCGCGACGGGCCAGGGTGGCGATGTGGCGGGCGATAGTCTCGTGAGCGTCGGCCGGGTCGAGCTTCTCGCGCTGGATAAGGGCGGGGTCAACATGCTGCAGTCGCTCGGCGACGTCGCGCGTGATCAGGTGCTCATAGATGCCCCGCTCAAGATCCGTCACCCCGGCAACCTAGTGCTGTGACCACGAACGTTTGCGGTGTTGGGTGACACGCCGTCCGGCTTGCCTGCCAGGCGGCGTCGTGGCGG
>NZ_JBQHDE010000018.1:0-94486 GCF_052068455.1 Micromonospora sp. H33
ACCAAGCCCGAGCCATGACCAGCCACTACGCCCGACAAGCCCTCATCGAACCGTGATCACAATCCCCGGCTGGAGTACTAGCTATACATCGAGGCCTGGTTCGAGTGCTGAATTTGGGCAGGCCCAGCTCCTACCCACGCCTCATACAGTTGCAGTGCCGGCCTGCTCTTGAACCTACCCTGAGCCCCATGATCGCCCGACCCACCGAGAGCTGGCGCAGCCAGGTTCAGGAACAGACGGGCGCGCTGGCCGCGGGAACTCTGACAGAGGCAGCACCCCACGCCGTACACCCGTGGCCTGAGGCGTTCATCGCTGCCGTTGACAGCGCGTCCAAGCTCGGCTTCTGCCCCGCTCGCCTCGGCAGCACCTCTGCGCCGGTGTTCTCTTGATGGCGGCCGTTGCGCTTCGCTGGGTTCAGCTGGGGTCACCTACCCTGCCCAAGATCTCGCTAGTCGTCCTCGGCAACCACATAGGGCGTGTAGCCGATGGGAAGCTCCGTTACCTCCAGTTCGCTGAAGATCAGGGTGAGGTTGTGGACGTTCATCTCGATGCGGACCTCGTGGAAGTCGATCCCGACTCGTTCTGCCCAGTCCTGCGTACGCCGCGAGTCGGTGATCAGTTCCGCCCCGGGATAGAGCGGTTGCCACCTCACGGCCCACACGTAGCCATCGAGATCCGGCCCGGTCTCCGGGTCCGTCAGCCGTTCGTCCAACGACTCGCGCCAGATCTGTGGGCTCAAGGCGGTGCGCGTCTCGGCCTCGATGCAGAACTTGAAGAGGTATCGGAGGTGCGTCGGCTGAATACCGGTGCTTGGGGCGGCCGTAACGTAGACGATCACCTCGTAGTCGCGCATGTAGTTGGTGAAGGCGTGGTACACCACGGCCTGGTCGAAGACGTCGTCCAGGGCTCGGCGCAATTGGGTGATCTCCACGCCGCCTGTTCTATCAACCTGCCCGGCAGGGCCGCTCACCGACGACGTCACGCGGTATAGGAAGTGTGGACACGACCGAAAGTCGTACGGCGAGGACCTGGCTTGACCTGCGTCGCCACGTTGCCTGCCACGTCCAGAAGCTGACCGCCGTTGACCGTCGTCCCCCATCCGATCGGGCACGCAACGGGCACGCGGACCATGGGTCGACTGTCAGCTTGGGAATTGTCGATATCCGACCGTCTGCGGTGCTGCCGGTAACCGGCCGCCTGGTCTCGGGGGCCTCTGGTGGCCTCGGCTGGCCCCTGCTGTCCTGGCCCAATGGCACGCTAATGGCACGTCCCGTTGCACTCCCCGAGCGCTGGCCACGGAACGGGCACGCCGCCGAACCGGCCCCTGCAAAGATGGTGCGCTGCGCGTTTGACCGCGGTGGTGCTGGCCTATGGTCATGGGCATGCCAAAGCCGCCTGAGCCGACCGACCCGGACCGCGAGGCGCAGCTTGGCCGCGTTGCGCTGTGGCTGAGCCGGGAGGATCTGCAGTGGTTGGCATCCCACTGCGCTTGTACTGATGTGACCTCGGAGGATGAGCGCGACAGGTGTGCTCGGATTCGGTTCCGTGCGCACACGGCGCTGCACAAGGCGGGAGCGCAGCCGGCAGGGCCAGCGGCCTGACTTGCTCGGGGTGCGCTCCTCGACACCGCCGGCCACGGAACGGGCGTGCCGCCGATCCGTCATGTACCCGACGCGGTGATCGAACTCGTCCTGACGGAGGCGGAACTCGGCCTCGCCGTTCGCCGCCGGGTAGGGCGGCAGATCGAACTGAACGCTGAGCAAGCTGATCGACGTCAGGAACTCCTGCTCTCGTACTCGCACTAGCAAAAGAGCTACCAGGAGCAGGTTGAGCCGTTGCGGGCCTACTACCGAAACCGCGGCTTGTTGCGAACGGCCAGCGGCTATGGTGACGGCGAGGACGTGGCGGCCAGGCTGGTCGCGACCGCCTCGGACGGTCAAGCTCGGTAGGTCCTCCGGTGTGGCTGACGCTGTTGTGATCCCCGGCCGGAGGTTCGGACCGGCAGCACCGTTGCCGATGTACGCCGGCGACGTGGCCGAGCGTCGGGGGGCGGCCCTGCATCGGCACTCGTGGTCGGATGAGCCGCCGGGTGCGGATGGCCGGCTTCGACGTCGTGGGCGTGGAGTTCTCGCACCCCTGCTACGGCGCCTACACCTGCGTCAAGCGTCCGTCGTGATCGAGACGTGGTTGGCGTGCCGTGGCTCGGGCTGGAACATGGTCAGCAGGCTCTCGCCCTCGGCGACGACGGCGTCGCGCTCGCCCGTCGTGAGCGCGCGCAGCGGCGTGATCCGCAACGTCGCCGCGCCGTCGTCGACCGTGACCGCCCAGGTGCCCGCCACCCGGCCGTCGACCAGCAGGAAGCGGGCACCCGTGACGCTCAGCCCGCGATGCTCGGTGTCGATGACGCGGCTGCGGTCGTCGTAGCCGAGCACCGCGTTGTCGAACGCCGGCAGGAAGCGCGGCGGCGCCGGGGTCTCCGGGTCGGGCAACGCGCCGTCGGGCACGTCGAGCAGCTCGCGGCCGCGCTCGTCGCGGAACGTCCGCAACCACGGTCGCAACCGCTGGACGGACTCCCGCAGCCCGCTCAGCCCCGACCAGGCGCGGATGTCAGCGCTGGCCGCCGGGCCGTAGGCGGCGAGGTAGCGCAGGACCAGCGCGTCGACGGTGGCCGGCGACTCCGGCTCCAGCGGGCGGCCCAACCATGCCTCGATCGTGGTGTTGTACGCGGCGCCGCGCTCGCCCCAGACACCGCGGGGTGGCACCTGCACGAGCGGCACGAGCGTGCTGAGCGCGTCACCCAGCGAGCGCGGCTCCACCCCCGGCCAGCGGTCGGCGACTGCGCGGGCCGCCTCGGTCAGCATGCGCGGCCGCTCCTCGAACAGCGGCCGGCCCAGTCTCGCCAGCTCGTCGAGGTCGACGCCGGGCAGCACCCGGCGCAGCGTCGACCACATGCGTGAGACCAGCATGGAGTGGTGCACGGGCCGCAGCGCAAGGCAGTCGCGCGCGGTCACCAGGTGGAGGGTGCGGCGCATCAGCAGCGTGCGGACCGCCCGGCGGCCCAGCAGCAGCTCGGCCAGCGCCGGCGGCTGGAAGCCGGCCAGCCGGCTCCACAACCCGACGTACGGCTCCAGGGGCTCCTGCGCCTGCAACCCCACCAGGTGCTCGAGTGCATCGGCGACCGGCATGTCGTGCCGCTGCAGCAGGAGCTGGCGGGCCAGAAGCGACCGGTTGAGGGCGCGGCGGTCGAGCACGGTCATGGCGGTGACGCTATCGCCCACCCCAGACACCTTCCCGCCAACGTCGCCAGTGCTCACCCACCGGCCCGTCACCACGTCGGCCTAAGAATCCAGCCGGCGAGGGAATCCCCACATCGCGTCTTCTCAGCCGTTGCAGAGCGACGAAGGGGTCGAGAGATCGACACACGCTCATCGACAGATGCGGATACTCGGCACGGACGGCGCAGGTCTCGGCCTGTGACAGACCGTCACTCTGACGGCGTTGATGAGGTGAATTCCGACTACTCGATCAACGGAGCCTGCCAGTCAGTCTCAATCCCCGATCCGTGGCCCGACCCCGTCAGGGTCGACGATGGAGTCGGGGCGTTCACCCTCGTCGCCGGTATCGGGCCGGCCCTGACCTTCGTTCGCGCCCGGTCATGAGCGACCGCGCGCGGACCGCCGCGTGATGCAGTCCGGGGCAAGGCCACCTTGCCTCTCGCCCCGGCTCAGGCCCACGGCGGCGGCTCATAGCAGGACGAACGAGAAGTCCCTGTGAGTTCTGCGGTTCAGCGGAATGCCGATCTTGACGCGGCCGGCGATCGCTCCGCGGCTGATGCCCAGCCTCTTGGGCGATGAGCCGTTCGGGGCGAAGGGATAGCCACCACGCGGCGAGCCTGATCTCGCCGCTCCGACCAGCAGGACCCCCACACACATGCCCTCACAACCGAGATACCAGCGCCTCTGCCGGCGGCAGAGGCGCTTTGCACGCCCAGGAAAGGAGCGCGGTGCAAGCCCATCGAAGCCTCACAGCAGAACACGGGGCGCAACTCTCGAACACGGGATCCAGCGAACCCAACGCTTCATTCCGCGCCTGAGACCGGTCACACCCGCGGCTTCGCCCACGGCAACCCTCAGAATTCCCGAACTCGCGGCGGAGTCGCCGACGTCCGCACAGCAAGACCCCGACCTGTACCGGTGGCTCGAGGACAGTGGCCCAGCTCGGCGTACCCGTCACCCGGGTAGCCGACGGGCCGCACTCCCTGGCAGCTCTTCCACGACATGCGCTACCTGGTTCTCTCCCCTAGCTACAGCTGTCGGAGATCCGGCAGTGTCGCCGGCGCAGCAGAACGAGCGCGGATCAACGCCGAACCGTGAGAATAAGGCGTTCTCGACGGAGGGTGGGACGGTAGTGGAGGGTATCGAGCTGATCACGGCTGCCCTGGCCGCCGGGGCGGCCGCCGGGATCACGGGTACGACCAGTGAGGCGATCCGCGATGCGTATGGTGCACTGCGGGGGCGGCTTTCCGCCCTGCTGGCCGGACCGAATGCTGGTATGACCCTGAAGGCGCTGGATACCGAGGCCGACCCGGCCGTCCTCGCCGAAAGGCTCAGCGAGGACCTTCTTGGGTCCGGCGCTGTCGCGGACGAGCAGGTACTCGACGCGGCCCACCGGCTCCTGGAGCTGACGCGGGCCGGGGCGAGCACCACGTTCGTCGTCGGCACCAACAACGGGGCGGTAGGCGAGTTCCGCGCGCCGGTGACATTCCACGCACCGCTCCCCCCTTCCTCGCCGGGGACGGCCTAGGGTCGATCGTCCCCGGCAGACCCGCCGGCCCGGGCCTCGATCTCAACCTGGGCCTTGCTGGTACGTTCCACGGCCCCGTTCACGTCACCGCGCGGCTGGTCGTCGAATGGCCGCACCGGGTCGGCGTGGTACCCCTGCGCGCCGACTGCTACCAGGACCGCCCCCTGCCCGACGGCCCGACCCTGGTGCTGTCCGGGCTCGGCGGGGTGGGCAAGACCCAGCTCGCCGCCGCGCTCGCCGAGCGGGCCTGGGCGGACGGAAAGATCGACCTGCTCGTCTGGGTGACCGCCTCGTCCCGCCACGCGATCCTGGCCGGGTACGCGCAGGTAGCCGCCGAAGTCCTCGGGGTCGACGGAACGGACCAGGACCAGGCGGCCAGCCAGCTGCTTGCCTGGCTGGCCGCGACCCACCGGCGCTGGCTAGTGGTATTGGACAACCTCGCCGACCCGGCGGACCTGCACCAGCTCTGGCCACCGCTGACGGACAACGGCCGTACCGTCGTCACCACCTGGTGCCGGGACGACGGCCTCGCCGGTGCCGGTCGGACGCTGGTTGACGTCGGCTTGTTCACCCCAGCGCAGTCCGTCGCGTACCTCACCCAACGGCTCACCGCCCGGCCGGATCTGGCCGATGACCCGGCCGCGCTGGCCGACGCCCTCGGCCACCTACCCCTGGCCCTCGCCCAGGCCGCCGCGTACCTGCTCGACCAGGAGGTGAGCTGCACCGCCTACCGGGCGCTGCTGGCGGACCGCGAACTCCGCCTGGATGACCTGCGGCCGGGGGCACTGCCGGACGACCACGACCGGGCTCTCGCCGCCACCTGGTCGCTTTCGGTTGAGCTGGCCGACCGGGCCCCGCACCCCGGACTCGCCGAACCGTTGCTGCGCCTGGCCAGCGTCCTCGACTCGAACGGCATTCCCGAGGCGGTGCTGTACAACCCGGAGGTGACCGGCTGGCTGACCGCGAAGCGCATGGCGAACAACGGATTCCGCGGCGGCGTGGAACATATGCGCCGACATCTGTCTTTCCACAGCCGGGCCGGGAATGCCACCACCCTCGGCCGACTGGCGCTCCGAGTCGGCCGGCGGCTGACGGAGCGGTGGATTCGGAAGTTCGGCCCGCCGGTCACCGTGGCGGCCGTCCGCGGCACGATGCGCCGCTTGCACCTGCTCAGCCTCGCCGCGCACGATCCGGCGGACCACGCGGGTACCTTCCGGGTGCACGCGCTGGTCCAACGGGCGACCCGGGAGGGCGTGTCTCCTCAGGAGCTGGCTCAGGTGGTGCGGGTCGCTGCCGACGCCCTCACGGAGGCATGGGAGAGTGCCCCGCAGGTGCCGGAGGTGGCGCAGGCGTTCTACGCCAGCACCCGGGCACTGACCGAGACCGCTCCGGAGGTCCTGTGGAAAGGCCCGAAAGGACCGCATGTCGTCCTCGTGGCCGCCGCGCAGGTCTTGTTGGACGTCGGCCAGGAACGAGCGGCGGCTGAGTATCTGACCTGGCTGGTGGCCGAGGCGCGGCGCCGTCTCGGACCCGATTCGGTCCACATCCTGTCCCTCCGCCAGTGGCTCTCCGCGGCCCTGGGCCGGGCCGGGGATCAGGCCGCCGCGGTGGCCGAGATAGAGGCGGTGTACGCCGACGCGTTGCGGATGGTCGGCTGCGGCTGGCACGACCGCCTCCGGATACGACACAACCTGGCCACCGCGTGGTACAAGGCAGGGCGGCTGACCGAGGCCGCCGCGGAGTTGGCGGATCTGGTGGCGGACTGCGTGGCTGCCTTCGGCCGATACGACGAGTTCACCCTGTACAACTGGCACCAACTGGCCCACGTACGCGGTGATCTGGGGGAAACCGCCGATGCGGTGGCCGTGTACGAACAGCTGCTGGTGGACGCGAGACGCCTGCCCACCCGTCGGGCCGAACAGCTCAAACTGCGGGTACGGGTCCAGCTCGCGCACTGGCGCGGCAAGGACGGGGATGCCGCCGCTGCCGTCGCCGAACTGGAGACGCTGATCGCGGAGCAGACACCGCTGCTTGGTCCACACCACCGTCGGGTCCTGGCGATGCGCCAGAGCCTCGCACATTGGCGCGGCGAAGCCGGCGACCCGGCGGGGGCCGTCGCGGCGTTTGAGGAACTGCTGGCCGACTGGCTGCTGGTACAGGCACCAGACAACCCGGACGCAATGACCACGCGCCAACTCCTGGCCCAGTGGCGGGGCGCGGCGGGAGACCCGAACGGGGCGGTCAAGGAGCTGGAGGGGCTGCTGGCCGACCGGCTCCGGGTATTGAGCGTCGACCACCCCGACACGCTCGCCACCCGGGCTGACCTCGCCCGCTGGCGTGCCACGCTGCCGTAGCCCCGCCGCGCACTGTCGCCCCTGGGACCCGCTGCCCGATCCCTGGTGGTCTCAAACTCTTGACATCGTCAATTCGGGGCAACAATAGTAAGTCAGGTTACCTATCGGTCGGAGGTTCGCGTGACCCGGCTTGCCGGCTCGTCCAAATTGCTGCGCGCGATAAACGAGAGCGCGACGCTTGCGCTGCTCCTGGACCGGGGCACGCTGACCCGGGCAGAACTACGCCGGATCACCGGCCTTTCCAAGCCCACCACCTCGGAGGTGCTGCGAGCGCTGACCGACGTGGGGCTGGCCCGGGTGATCGGCCACACCAGTGGTGGCCCTGGCCCCAACGCCGAGGTGTACGCGATCAACCCGGCGGCGGCACACGTCGTGGCGCTGAGCATCAGGGACATCACGGAAACCGCCCACCCCGCCGTCGCGGCCGCTGTTGCCGATCTGGCGGGTACGGTGCTCGCCCGCGACGAATACGACGTCGACACGGGTGACCCGATAACGGCGGTCTCCACGACAGTCGCCGACCTATGCGGGCGCGCCGGGCTGGAGCCGAGCTCCATCACGCACGTGCAGTTGGCGGTGCCCGGATCGTACGACACGGGCACGGACACGATCCGGCACATCGATGTCCCGGGATGGGGCCGGCCCGGGCTGGTCAGCGCCCTGGCGCGGCAGCTGGGTACCAGCGTCGGGGCTGACAACGACGTGGATCTGGCGGCGATCGCCGAGCGACACCGTGGCGTCGCCCTGGGCTCGGGCGGCTTCGCGCTCCTGTGGTTCGGCGCGGGCCTCGGCTGCGCGATCGATCTCGGAAACTCCCTGCTGCGCGGCGTGTCCGGCGGAGCGGGTGAACTGGGCTATGTCCCAGTGGGGCAGTCAGGTCGCGACCTGCAGGATCTGGTCGGAGGACCGGCCGTGCTCGCGCTCGCCGCCGAGCACGGCTACACGGCCGAGACACCCGAGGCCGCCGTGGCCGCGGCGGTGTCGCATGTGGGCGAACCGGCCTCGGCGTTCCTGCGGGAGCTCGCCAGCCGCATCGCACTGGCACTCGCGGCCGTGTCCGCCATCCTCGACCCGCCGCTCATCGTGCTTGCGGGCGAAGTAGCCCAGGCGGGAGGCGACGTGCTGCGGGATCTGGTAGCGGAGGCGTTTTACGACGCCACACCGTTGCGTACCCCGGTCGCGATGACCGCGTTGACCGACGATGCGGCCCTGCTTGGGGCACTGGACGCTGGGCTCAGGACGGTGCGTGACTCGCTGGTGAACTCCCTACGGCACGCCCAGAACACGGCTTAGCACCAACCGCATCCTCACACCCTTCACATGACAAGGGAGCCGTTAATGCGCTTGAAAGGTGTAACGGCCGCCGCCCTATTGGTGCTGCTGGCCACCGCGTGCACCCCCGCCGCAAACGACAAACCGGTGGCACAGCCCGGCGTGGAAGCCTCCGGCGATCTGGAGCTGTGGCACTTCTTTACCGATCGCGAGGAGCAGGCGCTCAACGAGATCCTCGACGATTTCCGCAAGAAGCACCCGAAGGTGAACCTGGTGGCCAAGGGCGGCCAGGACGACGCGAAGATGACGCAGGCGATCGGCGCCGGGCAGGGACCGGATGTCGCGATCAGCTACTCGACCGACATCGTCGGCTCGTTCTGCAACACCGGCGCCTGGAACGATCTAACCCCATACATCCAGCGCGACAAGGTCGACCTTGGGAAGTTCCCGGCGGTCGTCAAGTCCTACACGGAGTTTCGCGGCAAGCGCTGCGCGATGCCGTTCCTGGCCGACGCCTACGGTCTGTACTACAACAAGGCGATCTTCGCTGAGGCCGGTGTCACGTCACCTCCCAAAACACTCACTGAACTAAGCGAACTGGCGAAGAAGCTCACGAAGAAGAAGCCCGACGGCACGCTGGAGCGCGTCGGTTTCCTGCCCCTGTTTGGTTTCTACGAGAACTCGCCGGCACACCTGGCCCCGCTCACCGGTGCGACATGGCTCAAGCCGGACGGTACCTCGAACATCGGCTCCGACCCGAAATGGCTGGAGCTCATCACGTGGCAGAAGGAGCTTGTCGACTGGTACGGCTATGACAAGCTCGAGGCGTTCCGGGCGAGCCTGGGCGATGAGTGGTCGGCGGACAACGCCTTCCAAAAAGGACAGCTCGCCATGAACATTGACGGCGAGTGGCGGCTGGCGTTCCTGCGCGACCAGGAAAAGGATGTCCAATTTGGGGTTGCGCCGCTTCCCATAAACGACCCGAGCCGCTACGGCGCGGGCTACGTGGCCGGAAGCGTCATCGGCGTCTCCCGTACCACGAAAAATGCCGAAGCCGCGTGGGCACTGGTGAAGTATCTGACGAGAGACACCGGCGCGATCGTCAAGCTCAGCAACGGCATCCGCAACCTGCCGACCACCACCGACGCGCTGGCGAGCAAGGATCTCATGGTGGACGCCGAGTTTAAGGTCTTCCTCGATATCCTCGCCCACCCGGGCACCACCACGACGCCGCCGAGCGCGGTCGGTCCCGCCTACCAGGATGAGTTGTCCACCTTCCTGCAGCAGTACCAATCAGGAGCGCAAACGGATCTGGCGGCCGGCCTGGCGAAGGTCGACGCGCAGGTCAACAACCTCATCAAGCTGGCCGGTTAGGCATGCTCATGCGTAAGAAACTGGTCCCGCTCGGCTTCGTGCTCCCCGCGTTTGCCGGGCTGGGCCTCTTTCTCGTGTACCCGCTGGTGGCGTCGGTGTGGCTTTCCTTTCACCGCATCCACGTGGTGAACCTGACCCAGCCGCCGGTCTGGGTGGGACTGGATAACTGGCGAGTCCTGCTCGAGGACGAGAACGTTGTCAGGGCTGCGAAAAACACGCTATGGCTCGTGGTCGTCATGGTACCGGCTCGGATCGTAGGGGCACTGCTCACCGCATTGCTACTCAATCAAGCCAAGCGCGGCCGCAGTGTGTACCGGACGCTGTTCTACGTGCCGGCGCTCGCCCCGCCGGTCGCCGCGACCATCGCGTTCGTGTTGCTGCTCAAGCCCGGTACCGGTCCGGTCAACACGATCCTCACCAAGCTGGGCGTCGCCGATGCGCCACTGTGGTTCAACGATCCGCTGTGGTCGAAGCCGTCGCTGGTACTGCTCGCGCTGTGGGGGATTGGCGACCTAATGGTCATCTTCATCGCCGCCCTGCTCGACGTGCCAAGCGAACAGCACGAGGCCGCGGCGCTTGACGGAGCCAACACGTGGCAACGGTTTCGCTTCGTGACGCTGCCGCATCTGTCGCCGGTGCTGCAGTTCGCCGCGATCACCGGCGTGATCGGTATCCTCCAATACTTCACCCAGGCCGCAGTGGCCTCGAGCGTGGCGAGCGGGACGGTCACCGGCGGGGGCGGCATCGCCAACACCTTCGGATACCCGAACGGATCCACCTTCACGTACTCCCTCTACCTTTACGTGGCCGGATTCGGTCCACGCGGGCTGCTCGGGTACGCGAGCGTGCTGGCCGTCGTGCTCTTCACGGTCTCGTTCGGCGCAACTCTTCTGCTGCTCCGCCGCTTTAGGACGTTCGTGTCATGAGACTGATGTTCGTCGCCCGGCACAGCCTCACCATCGCGCTGTCGCTGATCTTCCTCGCACCCATCGCCTTTCTTGCGCTGACGTCGTTCATGTCCAGCGATCAGACGCTGACTTCCGAACTCTGGCCGCGGTCGTGGCATCCGTCGAACTACGCGACGGTGTTCGACAAGGCGCCGCTGCTGCGGTACCTGCTCAACACATTCGCTTACGCTGCACTCGCGACCTTGTTCATGCTCATCGCGAGCGTCCCCGCCGCATACGGCCTCGCGAAGCTGCGCTGGCGCGGGCGCACCGCGACCATGCTGCTGATCATCTGCATGATGATGCTGCCGCCCCAGGTCAGCACCGTTCCGCTGTACCTGTTCTGGGCCAACGCTGGGCTGACCGGGTCGCTGTGGCCGCTCATCCTGCCGATGCTCGCCGGGGACGCGTTCTCCATCTTCCTGTTGCGGCAGTTCCTGGTCACCATCCCCGACGAGTACCTGGACGCGGCGCGCGTCGACGGGTCGGGCGAGTGGGGCACGCTGTGGCGGATAGTGATCCCGATGGCCCGGCCCGGGATCGCGGCCGCGGCGATGTTCCAGTTCTTCTACGCCTGGAACGACTACTACGGCCCGCTTCTCTACACCAGCGAGAACCAGTCGAATTGGACGGTCTCTCTCGGCATCGCGTCGTTCAAGTACGCGCACCACGTGGAGTGGGAGTTGGTCAGCGCCGCCACGATGATCACCATGGCACCCGTCATCGTTTTGTTCTTCTTCGCCCAGAAGGCATTCGTGCAGGGCGTCACGCTCACCGGAATAAAAGGCTAGGCGAAATGAAGATCTCGGTCGTGGGCGGAGGATCCACCTATACCCCCGAACTCATCGACGGCTTCGGCGCTTTCAAGGACGTGACCGAGGTCGTGCTGATCGATCCCGACGCGGAGCGACTGTCGATCGTGGGACCGTTCGCCAAGCGCATGCTGCCCTCGGTGAGGTGGACCACCGATCTAGACGAGGGTCTCGACGGGGCCGGTATCGTGATCATCCAGCTTCGGGTGGGTGGCCAGACCGCCCGGATCAGCGACGAGACCTTCCCGTTGGAGTGTGGTTGCGTCGGCCAGGAGACCACGGGCGCGGGCGGCCTGGCCAAGGCGCTGCGGACGGTGCCGGTCGTGCTCGACGTGGCCGCGAAGGCCCCGCCGGGCGCATGGATTGTCAACTTCACCAATCCGGTGGGTATCGTCACGCGGGCGCTTCTCGATGCCGGACACCGGGCGGTTGGGCTGTGCAACGTGGCCGTCGGGTTCCAGCGGCACTTCGCTTCACTGCTCGGGGTGGAGCCCTCAGCGGTCGTACTCGACCACATCGGGCTCAACCACCTCACGTGGGAGCGAGCCGCCTATGTGGACGGTGTGGACAGGTTGCCTTCACTGCTCGCCGCCGCCGCTTCGCGCGTGCAGTTGCCGCTGTCGCTTCTGCGGCGTCTGGGCAGTGCGCCCTCGTACTATCTGCGCTACTTCTACGCCCACGATGAAGTCGTCGCTGTGCAGCGATCGGAGCCGACCCGCGGCGAAAAGGTCGCGAAGATCGAGGCCGAGCTGCTGGAGATGTATAAGAATCCGGGCCTGGCGGAGAAGCCGACGCTGCTCAGCCAGCGCGGCGGCGCGTTCTACTCCGAAGCCGCCGTCGGGCTCATCTCCTCGCTGCTACGCGATGACGGCGGGATCCACGCGGTCAACGTGCGCAACGATGGCCACTTCCCGTTCCTGCCCGACGATGCCGTGATCGAGGTGACGTGCCGTGTCGGTAAGCGCGGGCCTACGCCCCTGCCGACCGCGCCGGTCGGGCCGCCGTATGCGGGACTTATCGGCGCGGTCCACGGCTACGAGGAATTGGCATTGGATGCGGCGTTGCGCGGCGGCCGGGACCGGGTTTACCTAGCGCTGCTGGCGCACCCGCTCGTCGGGCAGCACCATCTGGCCGAGCAACTGGCTGACAAGCTCATCGCCGCCAACGCCGCATACCTTGCGAGGGCGCGATGACCTACTGGGCAGCCGTTGACGGCGGCAACTCCAAAACCGACGTCATCATCGGGGACATCGATGGCAACGTGCTCGGGTTCGTACGCGGTCCGGGGTCTTCGCCCCAGACACTTGGCGTCGAGCCCGCGATGCGGCTGCTTGACAGGCTGATCGAGCGGACGCGGCGGCAGTCGGGGATCGGCGACGCGCCGCTGGAACGGGTAGAGGTGTTCCTCGCCGGGGTTGACCTGCCGGAAGAGGCCGACGCGGTCAGCCAGGCGGTCGCATCGGCCGGCTGGGCGAGGGCGTATCGCGTCGACAACGACACGTTCGCGCTCCTGCGCGCCGGTACCGACGAACCGGATGCGGTGGCGGCCGTGTGTGGTGCCGGCATCAACTGCGTCGGGCGCACCGCGGATGGACGCGTCGCGCGCTTTCCCGCGCTGGGGATGCTCTCCGGCGACTGGGGCGGTGGCCAGCACCTCGCGGCGCTCGCTTTGTGGCACGCGGCGCGAGGCGAAGACGGCCGCGGTCTGGCGACGGCGCTCTCCGCCGCGGTCGCGAGGCACTGTGGTGTGGGCACAGTCGCCGAGGTCGTCGCGGGCGTGCATCTCGGTGCCATCCCAAGAGAGCACCTGGACGGCCTCAGCGCGCTGTTGTTCGAGGTGGCGGCCGCGGGTGACGACGTCGCGCGCCGGGTGGTCGAGCGCCAGGCCAAGGAGATCGTCGAACTCGTCACCGTGGCCGCCCACCGCCTCGACCTGCGGCGCTCCCGCTACGCCGTGGTGCTGGGAGGTGGCGTGCTGCGCGCGCGGCATCCGCTGCTGCATCAGGCCGTGGTGCGAGGCATCCTGGCCCACTCGCCACACGCCGTGGTGTCCCTGCTCACCCAGCCGCCGGTGCTGGGCGCGGGGTTGTCGGCTTTGGACGGGCTCCGTGCCGATCCGCGTGCCCACTCCACGTTGCGTGAAAGCGCCGTCCGCCTTGAGCTGGACGGCACGGCCGCCGGGCGGTAGGCAGCTCTTCGCGTTACCAAAGCAGCCGCTGTGGCCGCTTGACAGCGACCACAGCGGCGTACCCAGCGGATTCTGCTTCAGGTGGTGGGGAAGTTGTCGGCCGTCCGGATGCGGTCACGCACCCACACTCCCGCTGACTTCAATCTGGTGGTACCCGCGAACGGTCCGCCCGGGCACGTCCCGTCCGTGAACACGGCTCCCGTGCGGAAGTCGTCGGAGAAGTTCCAGTTCACCCAGCTGATCTTCTTGCTCGTCATCAGATCGATGTACTGCTGCGACATCGTGAAGTTGTTTCCGCCGTCGCCTGAGGCCTCCTGGGTGCCAAACTCGGTGACGAACATCGGGATGCGGTCGGCCGCGCGCGACAGCGTGTTCAGGTACGTGCTGCCGTGCGAGGCCGCGTAGAAGTGGAAGGTGTACATGACGTTCGTGGCGTTGACCGGGTTGTTGATGACCTCGGTCTCGTTCGAGCCGTCCGACACGCCCAAAGACGACCAGGCCCGGGTACCGAGCAGGATCACGCTGTCAGCGTCCTGCGCCCGGATCACCGGGACGATCTGCTCGTGATAGGACTTGATCCGTGACCAGCCCACGCCGTTGGGCTCGTTGGCCACCTCGTACAGGACGTTCACCTTGTTCTTGTGCGTGCTCGCGATCTCGGCGAAGAAGGTCTTGGCCCGATCCAGGTTGTACCACGGGTCGCCCGGAGTGAGCATGTGCCAGTCGACAATGGCGTACATTCCGCGCGCGGTCGCCATATTGATGAGGCTGTGCACCCGGTCCGTGAACAGCCGCGGGTTGGTTTCGTAGCCGCCCTCCTGGATGTACATGGAAATCCGTATCACGTCGGCTTTCCAGTCATTGGCGAGGGCGTCCAACGAGGACGTGTTGAGGCAGTCGTGGTACCACTGCAGGCCATGCGTGGACATGCCGCGCAACTGGATCGGCTGGTTGTACTTGTTGCACAGCTTCGTGCCGCACACGCGCAACTGACCGTTGATGTCGACCGGAGTGGCCCCGGGCGGTGGTGACGGGCTCCCGCCGACGCGGACCCGGTCCAGATTGGGCCCGCCGCTAGCGGTGGTCGCGGTCGCCCGGATCGCGTTCCCGCCCGCGTTCAACGAGACTGTGATCGAGACCTCGGCCCACGTCGTCCACGCGCCGGTGGGGTTGAAGGCGAGGTTGGCGTTGACGACGGTACCGTTGATCGACACCGACATTGGCCGGTTCGCGGTGGAGCCGTTGGCGTGGCGGAAGGTCAGCTGCACCTGCCCGGCGGTGGCGGCACTGATCGAGCACTCCACATACGACCCGCCCACGTTGTCGTAATTGACGAAACCGGTACCGGTGAAGCCGGCGTGGTTCGACTCGACGACACCCTGCGAGGGGGTGCAGTTCTCCGCTTGGTAGTCGGTAACCTCGGGCAGCGCGGCCGGGACGTTCTCGGCTTCATACCGGGTGGGGGCGGCCTGCGCCAGGCTGTGCGTGGCGGCGGCGAGCAGGGTGCCGATCGCGAGCAGCGCGGCGCCTTTCTTCCATTTCATAGATGGACTCCTGTGTGTGGGGTTAGGCGGCCGCCCCCATCCAGGGGGCGGCCGCAGGTGTCGTTATTGGATGTTTGAGCGGCGGATGGCGTCGGGGCTGCCGTTGCCGTTGTTGTCGGAGTTCGTGGTGCCGAACCAGATGGCGCTCTGTCCCGGTACCTTCTCGACGGCGCGCAGCCGGCCGTAGGTGCCGACGAAGTACGTCGAGGTGGCACCGGCGGTGGTGCCGGTGAGCTCGATGCGCCACAGCCGTTGCCCGCGCAACGCGGCCATGTACACGGTGTCATTCACGATCGCGATACCGCTGGGTGAGCAGGTGCTGACCGAAAAGACCTTCTTCGGGTTTTCCATTCCGGACACGGAGCAGGTGCCTTCACACGTGGGCCAACCGTAGTTGCGCCCAGGCAGGATCAGGTTGAGCTCGTCCGCCGAGGCGTTGCCCAGCTCGGAGGACCACAGCCGCCCGGCCGAGTCCCACGCCACGCCCTGCGGGTTGCGGTGGCCGTAGCTGTAAACCCTTGTGCCGAACGGGTTCCCAGGTGCGGCCGCGCCGGTCTTGGTGACCCGCAGGATCTTGCCGTTGAGCGAGTTCAGATCCGGCGCCAGGTTGGTCTGCTGCGCATCTCCGGTCGTCACATACAGGTAACCGTCCGGGCCGAACTTGATCCGGCCGCCGTTGTGATAGCGATTCTTGCGGATGCCGGACACGATGGTCGTGTACCCCGACAGCGACGAGCCGTTAAAACTCATCTTTGCCACCCGATTGCCCTCGGACGCGGTGTGCATGAAGAACACGTCCTGGTCAGTGGTCCCGTTCCAGGTCGGCGACAGCGCGACGCCCATGAGGCCACCCTCGCCGTCGGTGGTCATGCTGTTGGGTACCGACCCGACGAGCGCCTTCGTGCCGCTCGCGGTGAGCTTGTAGACCCGGAACGTGTCGCGTTCGGTGATCAGGGCTGCGGATCCGTCCGGGAACCACGATATGTCCCAAGGGACGTCCCAGTTGGACGGTCCGATGACCGTCGGTGCCTGTGGCGTGCCGCGGCTGCACGCGCTGGTCGTGAACGACACGGAGTTGCTTGTCCCGCTTACGTTGCCCGCCGCGTCCTTGGCCCGCACCCGCAGCGCGTACCCCGTGTCGCAGGTCAGACCGGGCACCGCCGTCGATGTGGCCGGTGGGTTGCCGGTGACGGTGTGGATGACGGCACTGCTCGCGTTGAGCACCTCGTACGCGGTCACGCCACGGTCGTCAGACGACGCGCCCCAGCTGAGGTTCACCGACGTCTGGGTGACGCTGGAGTGGGTCAGGTTGGTCGGAGCGGTGGGCGGGTTGGCGTCGTTGATCGCCTGCGTCTTGCAGGTGACCTCGGGGCTCGTGTCGGAGACGTTGCCCGCCGCGTCGCGCGCGAACACGGAGATCTGGTAGGTGAAGTTCGGTTGCAGACTGGTCAGGTTGTATGGCGGGGCCGGCGGCGACGGCGCCGTGGCGATCTGCGTGCCCAGGTGGAAGATGTCGTACGCGACGACACCCACGTTGTCGCTGGACGGCGGCCAGTTGAGTGTCATCGACGTCTCGCCGATGTTGGAGCAGCTCGGCTGCCCGGGGGCGGTGGGCCGCTGCGTGTCGACGGGCGCGGCCACGCGCAGGCGGTCGAGGTTGGGTCCACCGGTGGAGGTCGTCGCGGCCAGCCGGAGCGTGTTGCTGCCGGTGTTGAGGTTGACGTTGACGGTCAGCGTCGCCCACGTGTCCCACGCGCCGGTACCGTGGAACTGCATCGTCGTCGCCAAGGTGTTGTTGACGATCAGATCCATCGGCCGCACCGTGGTCGTGCCGTTGGCGAAACGGACCTCGACACTGTAGGACCGGGCCGCGCCCGCGTTGTTGACGGAGCAGGTGATGCCGCTGCCGACGATGTTGTCACCGTTGACGAAACCGGTACCGGTGAACCCGGCCCAGTTCGATTCCACCACGCCCTGCTGGATCGTGCAGTTCTCCGCCTGGTAGTCGGTGTAGTTAGGCGGCGCGGCCACCTCGAAGTCGAGGTAGTCCACATTGGGCGGGCCGTTTGCGGTGGTCGCGCTCAGCCGGATGGTGTTGCTGCCGGAGTTCACCTGTGCCGTCAACGTTTTGGTGGCCCAGGTCGTCCATGCACCCGTACCCGGGAACGACGCCGCCGCCTGCACGATGGTGCCATTGACGATGATGTCGGTGGCGCGGTCCGATGTCGCGCCGTTGGCATAACGGATCTGCAGCGTCGCCGTGCCGGCATTGGCCGCGTTGACGGTGAACTGTGCGGCCGCGCCGACGGCGTTGGCGCCGTTACAGAAACCGGTGCCGGAGAAGCCGGCCCAGTTGGAGTCGACGGTGCCGTCACACGTCGCCGGGGCGGTCTCCGCCTCGTATCGGGTCGGCGCCGCCTGCGCGGCACCGGCTGGCGCGACAAGGGCAAGCGTCATCGACGCGAATAACGCGATGATTCTGCGTTGTCGTTTCATGATCCTCCTCATCCCTTGTACTGGGCGACGATTTTCGTGAAGTCGTACTGCTGCTGGGAGATCCCGCTGCACGAGTCGCCCGTGCTGCCCGAGTTGACCTGGCGGTGAAAACCTTCGTGGCCCACGTGGTCCACGCGTCGGTACCCGGGAACGAGGCCCCCGAGAGCGCAGTGGTACCGGAAAAGCCAGCCCAGTTGGTGTCGATGGTGCCGTCGCATTGGGCGTTTTCGGCTTCGTAGCGGGTGGGTGCGGCGTTCGCCGCAGGTGCGACCAGCGCCGCCACGACCAATGCGGCCGCGACGGACACCGTCAGCGCGGTTCTCATAGTGACTCGATCTCTGCTGCGAGCGGGATGCCCCGCGACGCCGACAGGAGGGGGTTGGTGTTGTTGAGGTGCGTGTACAGGAACCGCACGCTCGGGTGGCGTGCCAGGTGCGGCAGTGAGTCCACGACGGACAGGTGTCCTGGGACGGCGGGCATCTCGTCGGGCGTGAGGAAGGTGCCGTCGATCAGCGCGACCCGGGCACCGACCAGTGCCGCGTCGAGCGCCTCGGTCCACTCGCCAAAGCACGGCGCGTAGACCACATCCCCTATCCGGTACCCGGCGACCCATTCGCTGCCGTCACCGTCTTCGGCGTAGCGGGGCTTCTTCGCGCCGAGGGAAAACGGGTGCACGATTAGGCCGCCGTCGAGCTCGAACGGCCCGTCGACGGCATGCCAGCGCCACCCCTGCCCATAGGGGTCGGCGATCCGGCGCACGGGCAGCGCGGTGTCCAGCGCGCGAAGGACGGTCGATGTCGCGTAGACGTCGAGCTTCGCCGCTTCACGTAACAGGAACAGGCCTAGGACGTGGTCGAGCTCGGCGTCGGTGAGCAGTACACCGCGCAGCGGCGTCTCGCGTCGTCCAGGGCCGGGCGCCAGCTCGGCTGCCGCGAGCAGCTGGGTACGCAGATCGGGTGAGGCGTTCAGCAGGTACCACGACGAGCCGTCGCCGCTGACGGCCACGCAGTCCTGGGTCCGGGTGAGGCCGTGGGCGCGGGCGTGTCCGCACTGGTCACACGCACAGTTCCACTGCGGCCAACCACCTCCCGCGGCGGTACCGAGCACCCGGACCCTCATCTCGCCCGCCTCGGCACGAACGGGACTCCCGGTGCCGCGCCGACGAGTGACGTCACCAGGTCGTGGTGCGGCGAGAGCGCGCACGCCGGGTCGGTTGCTGCGGCATCGCCGGTGAGCTGGTACGCCTGGCAGCGACAGCCGCCAAAGTCGATTTGCTTACGCGGGCAGTTGCGGCACGGCTCGCGCATCCAGTCGACGCCCCGGAAGGTGTTGAAGGCCGTCGAGTGGTACCAGATGTCGACCAGGGAATTCTCGAGCACGCTCGGCAGTTCCAGGCCGGTGATCGCGGAGGCGGCCGGGCACGGCATGACCTCGCCGGACGGGGCGACGACGAGCTGCCGGCTGCCCCACCCGTTCATGCACGGCTTGGGTACGCCGTCGTGGTAGTCGGGCCGCACGTAGACGACGTCGATCCCCTCGTGAGGCGAGGCGAGGAACTCGGCCACGGCGGCGTCGGCCATCGCCACCTGCTCCCGCGTGGGGAGCAGGGCGGCCCGGTTGAGCAGGCCCCACCCGTAGTACTGAGTGTGCGCCAGCTCCAGGCGTTGTGCGCCCATCGCCGCCGCCAGCCGAGCGATCTCGCCCACGCGCGCGATGTTGTGCCGGTGCAGCACGACATTGATCGACAGTGGCAGCCCGGCCTCGCGGGCCATCGCGGCCACGGCCAGTTTCCGGTCGTGCGCCTTGATTCCGGCAATGCGGTCGGCGCTGTCCCCTTCGGAGTCCTGGAGGGACAGCTGGACGTGTTCTAGACCGGCCTCCCGCAGCGCGGCCAGCCGTTGCTCGGTCAGCCCGATGCCGCTGGTGATGAGGTTGGTGTACAGCGCCAACCCCCTGGCGTACCGCACGATGTCGACCAGGTCGCGGCGCGCCAGCGGCTCCCCGCCGGACAGGTGCAGTTGCAGCACACCCAGCTCGCGTGCCTCGTCGAGCACCCGAAGCCACGATCCGGTGTCCAGTTCGGACCGGCGCAGGTCGACCGGGTTGGAGCAGTACGGGCAGCGTAGCGGGCACCGGTAGGTCAGCTCGGCGAGCAGTCCGAACGGGACCGGCTCGGCGCGGTTCCCGGGGGTCGCGGGGGCGACCTCGGCTACCACCTCCGCGCCCCCGGGCTCGAGAACGCCCATCCCTCCTACGAGCGCCTCGATATCAGTCACGTCTACGCCGTCGAACTGTTGTTGCAATACCAGGATGTCGCCGCCGGCCGCGACCACGGCCGCGGCGGTCTCGTTGAGCAACCGCACGCCCTCCGGCTCCAGCAACACGTGCTGCTGCCGCGCCTGGTCGAAGACGAACCGTACGCCCGCCTTGAGCCCCAGCGCGGTCATCGCCGGCACCCCGCGTGCTCGATGGCGTCAGCCATGGCCCACAGCACGTCGCACTTGAACGCGAGCGCAGCGATGGCCGCCTCCTGGTCGCTGCGCGTGTGGCAGTGGTCGGCGACCAGTTGGAGCGTGTACTGCGAGTCCGCCCGCACCACCGGAATCCGGTGCTCGAAGTACGCGTAGCCCTGCTCGTCGAGCCACGGATAGTGCTGCCGCCACGCGACCACCCGCGCGGCCATGTGGTCCGGGGCGAACAGCTCGGTCAGCGCGGCCGCGGCGCCGATCACCCATGTGTTGTCTTTGCAGAAGCGCACGTAGGCGTCTACGGCGAACCGCACCCCCGGCAACGGTTCCAGGGCGTGGTCCAGCCCGACGGCCTTGACGAGGACGAGCCAGTCATCCAGCCCGCCCTCGTCCTGGAAGGCCAGGCGCTGCACCCACTTCGCCCGCACATGCGGAAGCGGGCAGTTGGCGATGATCGCCGCGTTCTTCTGGGACAGGAGCGACTGGTAGTACCAGCGGTTGGCCACCCATGTCCGCACCTCGTCCGGGGTACACCCTCCACCCTGGAGCCTGATGTTGAAGGGGTGCCGGTCCCAGTACCTCTCGCGCAGGGCGAAGAGGGCACCGACGAAAGCCTCGCGGGTGAGCGCGTTCATGACGTTACTTGCTCGCGACGAGCAGGGGGCGCCCGATGTCACCGGAGTAGGCGGTCACCTCAGGACGGCACTCCACCGCGGTGACCTGCGGCTTCTGCCATGCCTTTTTCTTCATGACGGCTCCTTCCCTATTAGGTTAGGAAAACTGACTAACTATTCTGATGACGATAATCGACCGTCGTAAATATGGGAAGAGGTGGCTTCTAGCCGCTCAAGGTGATCTTGTCCAGATTGGGCCCCCCATTGGACGTCGACGCCGTGAGCCTGATCTTGTGCGTGCCGCTGCCCAGCGACACCGGTACCGTCACCGTGCTCCATGTGGACCACGCGCCCGTGGGCGGGAAGTTCACCGAAGCGCCGGAGGTAGACATGGTCATGGGCCGGTTCGTGGTGCTCCCATTCGCGTACCGGATCGCGCACGACGTCGCCGGCCCGGTGACCGTGAACTCGACATAACAGCCGGCAACGTTGTCGGTGTTGACGAACCCGGTACCGGTATATCCCTCGTGATTGGACTCCACGACACCCTGGCTGATCAGCGCGTCCTCGGCCTGGTACACCCGTGGCGCGGGGGCGCTCGCGTCCCACCTGTACGCGCGCATGTTGCGGATGAGCAGGTAGCAGTCCTGCAACGAGCCCGACGTGTCGCCGAGCGAGCGGTAGATTCCCCACTTTGGACGCACGCGGTCTTCCAGCCACGTGTCGACGTTGCGCGTCACGTCGATGAGCGTTGTCGTACCGTCGCGCAACACCCAGCGCACCTGGCCGGCGTCGCCGATGAGCATCTCCACCTCGACGTCGATCCACCTGTTGTGCAACGGGCTCAGGTCGACCGCGCCGACGAGCACGTCACCGGAGGTCGCCTTGAACTCGATCCTCGGTACCGACCCATGGCGGCGCAGCGACATCACGAGCATCGGCGATGTCCCCGTGCCCGGCGCCTTGGTCTGCATGATGTGCGTGAACGTGGTGGTCGCCTTGAGCGAGGTGGGGATGTACATCTCGTGGGTCAGCCGCCACCGCTCCCCCCTCAGCAGGTTGAGGTAGCCGCCGTTCCACCGCATGCCCTTGACCTCTTGGCGCTGCCGGTCGGTCATGCTGTCGCGGTCGATCATGTGCATGTTGAAGCGATAGTTGTTGCCTTCCACGAAGATGTGCGGCTGCCCGGCCGGGTGCGAGTCCGCCCGGTCGTCCTCGACACCTTCGAACGCGCCCAGCCCGTGCTGGCTCGCCTCGGGCGCCCAGCGCAACTGCCAGGTTCCCAGCGCCGACACGTCCGCTTGCGCGCCTTGTGAAGCGATGACCGGTGCCGCGGCGGCGACACCGGCCGCCGCGATCAGCGTCCGTCTTCTCATGAGGCACCTCCATTCAGCCGATGGTTAGGGAGATCGTGGGCCGCCCAGCGCGGGGCCGGGACGGGTCGCGCCGTCATGACTGCTCCTCGGGGGCAAGGTCGACCGAAGGTACTGCCAGGCGGGTGATTGGTGCGGCGCTGTGACGACTGCCGCGGCCGTCCGGGGCCGGTACGTGGCGCGTCCGGCGCCCGGGGTGATTCAACGCTGCGAGCGTTCTCTCGAACGGAACGGTAAACAAACCGTTCCATTTATGTCAATGCTCTGCCGTGTGCTCGCGGCCGCCGCCGTCGCCCTTGACATAGACGGTCACCAACGGCTAGACGGGGCAGAGAGGTGTTCTCACGACTCGGCGTGGCGCAACGCCGGTCGACATCGGCCCGCCGGGTGGCGCACGGACGGCCGAGTTTCCGTCCCGTCCCACGTTTTCCGGAAGGGTTGTCATGACAGCGTTCCCACGCGCCCCGCGCTCCACCGGCTTACTGTTGGCCGGCGCCTGGAACCGGAACCAACGTGGTCGGTGGCAGAGCCCCGCTTGTCGCTCTGGCCGGTGTGATCGGCCTCGTCCGGCTCTGCCTGTCCGCCGCGACGTGTTATGGCCGCTGGGAGGGGTCTGGCTGGTGGCTGCTGGCTGGGCGCGGCCGGCGCGGGGACGTGCTTCTGGGTGTCGGCGGCGCGGATCCTGGCGGTGAGCTCGACGAGGCTGACGCTGGCGAGTTGGCGCTCGCCGAGGACGTCCACGGCGTGTCGGCGGACGAGGACGTGTTCCGACTGCAGGCCGCGAAGGGCTTCGTCGACCTCGTTGTCAGAGCAAGACTTGCGTGGCCGCGGTTGACGACGCGGGTCTGCGCATCGACCTGACTAGGACGCCGTGACGGTCACCCGGGGATCGGGCGCGGGGCGAAGCCCAATCCCCGGGCCTGGTCGGATCCCCACAACCACTGAGCACCCAGTGGAGCGGCAGCGCCCATCGCGGCGAGCGTGCTCGCACATCGGCAAGATGGCGCGGCGAGCGCGACCGCACGTCGGTCACACAACGTGACGCCCGGTCGGCGGCATGACAACGCGTTGCGATGATGCCGTGGACTTGACCTCAAGCTAGGTTGAGGTTCAAAGATCTCGCCATGGCGAAGGTCAAGCAGTCAGTACCCAGGGTCGCGGTCATCGGTACGGGCGCCGTCGGCAGTGCTGTGGCACGTCGGCTCCTGGCAAGTGGGTACGAAGTTTCGGTATGGAACCGTACCGAAAGTCGCGCAAAGGAACTGCTGGTCGAGGGAGCACTGCCAGCGCGGTCGGTCTGGGAAGCCGTGTCGGCAAGCACCCTGGTCTTCCTGACCCTCAAGGACTACCAAGCGGTAGAGCAGTGCCTCATCCAGATCGACGTGAACCTGTCTGGGCGGACACTTGTCGGGATGTACACGGGAACCCCCAGCGAGGCACGGCTGATCGCCCAGCGGGTCACCAGCCGAGGCGCGCAATACATTGACGCGGGGGTTCAAACCTCCCCCAGCTTATCGGCACCGATACCGCGACCATCTTGTACAGCGGATCCCGGCACGCGTTCGAGCAACACAGATCCATCCTCGAGGTGCTGAGCACGCCGCGCTTCGTCGGTGACGCGCCGGAGGCGGCCGCGGTATGGGACCTCGCGCTTTTCGGTGTGTGGTACGACGCCCAACTCGGCCTGCTCCGGGCTCTTGAAACGGCACGCGCGGCTGGTGTCGACATGGTGGAGTTCTCCAGAACGGCGAGTAAGCAACTCGGCCACGTGGTTGCGGCGGTTTCCGACACGGTCTCGGAGATGCAGCAGGCGACCTACCCTGCAGGCCCCGCAGACCTCACCGAACACTTGACGGTCGTCCGCCACCTCGTCGAACTGCGAGCCGGTCGACGTCTCGGCGATGGCGGTTTACCAGCGGTGGCGGCGAGAATCGAAGCGCTTATCGCAGACGGCCGTGGCGGCGAAGGGCTCACCGCGACGGTCGGTTAACGTTCGCCCGCCAGCACTCGTTCATCGGCACGAGCACGCGCCGGCCTGTGGGACGCAGCCGGCCGTGGCGACGAACAGATCGTGACGATCGCTGGCGGCCCGCTCCGCCTGCTACGCGGCATGAGCGGAAGGTCAAGGACGCCTACAGCCGACCTACGGCAAGCTCATAAACGATCTCCAAGCCGTCCTCGTCGTCCCACTGCTGCCCGACCTCGCGAAAGCCGTACTGTGACGCCAGCTCATAGGAGGCCAGGTTGTCGGGGCTGATGGTGACCCGAACCGTACGAACCTGCGGCTCATCGCTGGCACGCTGCAGCAGGGCTTCCAGCGCCGCACGGGCGTAACCACGTCGCCGGTGCGCCGGGTCAACGGCGTAACCGATCTCCGCCATCCCCGCTGCGTCCGGGGGCCCGTGGTAGCCGGCCCGACCCACCGCCAGATGCCGCTGTTCGTCCCAGATGACGCCGGTGACCCACGCCGCGCTGGCCGGGTCTTCCTCGACCTGTCTACTGCGCATCTGCCACACACCTCGCCAGTCAGGGCCGGCAAAGTAGGCTGAGAGAGGAACAGGGCTGGCCGCGTTCGCCGCTGCCAGGTCACCCCTGGCGAGGGCGTAGAACGTCGGGCCGTTCAGATGCACGATGCGCACTTCAGGCGTCGAGCGACGCCCCGGAGTGTCTTCCTGGTGGCGATGAATCATTGAGCGAGGCTCTCACCTCGCCTTGGACGTGGCGGACGAGGGTGCCGGGTCTGCGCTGCCAAATCATCCGCAATTCGGCACGACAGGGCCGCACCGAACGCGCGCGGTCGGCGGCAGATGCGTGCGTTCGTCGTACAGGAAGTCGCGTGGCCCGGGCGCCAGCTCATGGAAGGTCGGGATCTCGGTGCTCGGCCACGAATCGCTCGCCCGTTTCGTCGTCGACCAGCGAGTTGTCGACCAGCCATTCAACCGCCCGCCGCTTTGCGCGCACGTCGCGGAAGGCGTACCACGCCGGCAGCAGGTGCGGATACTCCTCGTGCAACTCGTTCTTGAACCGGCGGAAGGCGCCCTTGCCCTGGATCGCTCGCGCGAGTCGGCGGCCGGCCACCGCGTCACTGATCCTCTGAGCGAAGTCGGCCATGTCCTGGTACCAGACGTAGGAGGGCAACGGGTCGATGCCGACCAGGTCGAGGTCCTCAAGGTCGACGGGCGTTTGTCCGTCGATGCCGCCGTCCATCGTCCAGACCACGATCTCGCCGGTCTGCGGGTTGATCAGCCATCGGTGCTCGTAGTCGGTCTGGTCCTCGAGCGCGGTGGCGATCTCCTCCAGGTCTAGCCTGCTCAGGTCAAGCACCCGGCCACCATAGACCCGCTGCTAGCCGCGCTCCACCAGCGACAGCGCGACCAGCGGCATGAGCGGACGTCCAGGGAGTGGCGATAGACTTGTCCTGCCCGTTCACCGATCATGAACCTCATGAGGACCAGCAGGCGCCGCAGTCGGCCGAGGGTGAGGCGAAGGTCATCACGCTCTGCGGCTCGACCAAGTTTGAGGCTGAGTTCGCGGAGGTCAACCAGCGGCTCACGATGGAAGGTTGCGTCGTGATCAGCCTCGGAATGTTCAGCCTCCCCGATCTGCCAGACTACGACTGGACAGTCGACAGCTCGGACCTGAAGGGGCGGCTTGGCGGCGTGCACTTCCAAAAGATTCGCATGGCGGACGAGGTGTACATCGTGGATCCGGGCGGCTACTTAGGTGAGTCAACCCGACGGGAGATTGCCTACGCGGAGTCGCTCGGCAAGCCGGTTCGGTATCTGAGTCGCGAGCGCTTGGCGCGAACGGGAGACGGCCCCCAAGAGTGAGTCCGACCGGGCGGTCCGCTCATCGGCAAAGCCGCGAGCGCTGGCTATGTCGCGGAAGCCATGTACGCAGCCAGAATGTAGTTGGGGTGCCGGTCGAGGTTCTTGCGGGCCCGGTCGTAGCGCATGGTGGTTCGCGGATCGGCGTGGCGGGCGGCGATCTGCACGTCGCGCAGGCTGACGCCGGCGTCGAGCATGGTCGTCACGAACGTGTGGCGCAGCATGTGGGGGTGCATCCTCGGCATTCGGATTCCCGCAGCCTGGGCGACGTGCTTGAGTCGGCGGGTGGCGGCGTGCCGGTCCATCCGCACGCCGAGGGTGTTGCGCAGGATCGGCCCGCTGGTGCGCTCATCGATGGCCCGGTCGATGGCTCGGGCTACCGCGGGTGGCAGCGGGACGAGCACGACCTTGCCGCCCTTGCCGCGCACGCGCAGGACCCGGTGGCCGTGTTCCTCACCCAGGTCGGCGATGTTCGACCCGCAGGCTTCGAAGATCCGCAAGCCGAGCAGGCCCAAGAGCGCGACCAAGGCGAAGTCGTTCGGGTTGGCCGACAGCCGGGCGGTGGTGATCAGGGCCTCGAACTGCAGGTGACCCAGTCCGAGGGTTGGCGACTCGGCTGGCACCATGGGCCGGCGGACGTAGTCGGCAGGCGAGTGCTCCAGGATGGCGTCGATGACGCAGACCCGATAGAACCCGACCACCACCGACAGGCGCCGCGAGACCGTCGAGGGCTGGTACCGGCGGACGTCTTGCAGCCAGCGCACGTACCGCTCGACGTCCACTCGCGCTGCGGCGAGCGGATCAAGGCCTTGGTCGGTGCACCAACGGAGGAAGACTCGCAGGTCGGACTCGGTATGGACGCGAGTTTGCCCACGGTAGCGGCCCAGGAAGGCCGACACCGCGGCACGCAAAACGAGCTGATTGGCCGGTACGACACTGGGAGCGGGAGCAGGAAAGGCAGCCATACATCACCGTGCGTCACCAACGGCGATGATCGCCAGCCCCACCCGAAGCGACAGATGAGTGTGTTTCGCGGAAGGCTGGCCGGGTGGCTGGGCCACCAGCGCAGTTCTCGGCGTCCGTCCTCGTCGTGCATTGCCATGGTCCTGGATCAGGTGCGTCGGGTGGCCAGCAGATGCGGCGCGGCTCCGTCCGGGGGTTCGGGGAAGTCGGTGGTCTGGCGCAGCGTGAAGGGCGGCGCGCCGTCGTTCAACGGCTTGATCATCTTTCCTGGTTCCGCGATGTAGGCGTAGCCGTTCTGGACGTAGAAGTAGAGCCACGGGTGCAGGCCGAGTTCTTCGCGGGCGTCGCCGATCCAGCCCTGCGTGAGCGACCAGGGTGCTAGCCAGGTCGGCACGGTCTGCATCAGCTCGTACATGCCGTCGTCGAGAACGAATGTCCGTACGAACAGCCCCAGCGAGCCCGGTCGGTCCACGTACGGCTGCTGGACAACCAACGACCGGATACCACCGCCGGGCAGTGAATCGTCGGAGTCGGCGACCAGACACGGCCAGTCGTACTCCAGGACCGGGTCGTCGGGCAGCTGGTCGGTCAGCCCGAGGTGAAAGCGCAGCTCGGCCAGAAACGACTCGGGCGCATCGGGTCGAAGGCGAAGCGCTAGCGTCCATTCATAGTGCAAGCTCACCGGTTCGGCCCCCGCTGAACAGCGCCCACAGGCGCGGGTACCGGCGTGTCACCTCGGCGGAGTCCAAGTGGAGCCACTCGACATCGTCCGGGTTCGGGTCGAACCGCAGGTGGACTCCGCGCTCCTCACTCACCACGTCGCGGACATCTCCAGCAATGTCGGAGCGGGCTTCGCTGACCTCGCAGGCCACGTACTCCAGCGACTCCCAATCCGGGTAGTCGTCGTCCTGCCACGGCTTCGGCAAGGTAGCCAGTCGGTGTACCTCCGGCACCGCGCCGAGGCTGTCAGGGTCGGCGATCGCGGCGCTGTACGCGTCCCGGCCGAGCCCGACGAGCCACATCTGGAAGTAGTGAAAGGAGTCCGTACCGCAGTGCCCGCCCATGAGAATGTCGGCGGCGCGCCACAACCGGAAGGTGTTGGCCGGCTCCCGAGTCGCAGACAGGTGCTGGACGAAGTCCAACAGGTCCGACCGGGCGGCATGCCGCAGCCGGTCATGTAGGAAGGTTTCGCGCTCGCTCCGCGTCGCTCCGGGGTAAGCGGATGCCTCGACCAGCGCCCAGAACTCATTCACGTTCACCGCGCGAGCCTAGACCGGCACGACCAACCGTTGACCAGCCGTCCGGTTGAATCCCCTGCATCCGGTCATCGGCATGACGGCGCTCCGTGGCAGATCCGCTTGACGCGACTAATCCATGAAGAGCGCGGCGAGCCTCGGCAGACGCCGGCGGACCTCGCCGTCGTCCTCGAAGTCCCAGCCCTGGCCGAGCTCCGGGTATCTACCGGTGACCGCACTGGGCAGCTCCATGCTCCCTGTTACGACCGCGTATGCGTCCCATACAACGCCATACATGGATTCGCATTCGAGATCGAACCCGCCGTCGACCGCGACGCGTTGGACCACCGGCAGGTCGGCGAGCGTATCGGGGTCTGCCACAGCGCGTTCGAAGGTCTCCCGCCCCTGTGTGAGCAGCCAGCCGCGGAAGTACTCGAAGCCGTCGTCGGAGCAACCGCCGTTGATTAGATAGGCCGCCTGCCACAGGTCCCACCCGTATGACTGCGCACGCAGATCCCACAGGGGCTGCGCCAGTTCCGCGATCCTGTCGGCCGGCAGGGCAGTCAGCAGCCGCAGTGTCTGTTCGGCGATTTCCTCGGCGTCCGAGAGGTCGGCCGCAGACTCCCGTGCCTTCGCCACTACGTTCCAGAACTCGGCAACACTCATGACGCCGGAGTATGGCAGCGGTCTCCGACTTCGCCGCCCACCATTCGCCGTCGTGCCCGTGCCTGACCGCCCGTCAAGCGCACGGAGCCCTAGAAGATGAGCTGATCGCGGCATGAGCGTGCATCTGATCAAGCGGTCCTTGCGGTCGGTGCCGCGCGCGATCGGCGACGGAGTGTCGGCCAGGTCCCCGCTCGATCGGGCCTGCCACCCGCCTGGCTCGGCGGTGTCGGCCTCCAGTGCCCGCGTCGCGTCGGCCGGCCTGGTGAGTCGGCGCCCGAGTGCGGCTTTCACTTCGCTGTACGCGTCGCGTGCCGCGAAGGCAGTGGTGTCTCTCATACCGGCGCCGGCGCCGGCGGCCAGCGGCCGCGATCAGCTCGACAGCCGACACGGTTCGATCCGATCGAATGGCTGCACACCGATTGCTCTGCTACCGGCAGTAGGCGTGCGCACGCGAAAGCAGTTGAGAAGCGATGCGGCAGGCGCGGCTTGACCTCGGGCGGGGTTCCGGCCAGGATGCGGGTACACATGGGATGAAAAGTGCGGTTTCGGAGGTCACAGCGTGGCGCTGGCGATCGAGCGTGAGCAGCGCACGTTCCTTGCCCATCGCCAGAACTTCGTGGGTCGCTCGGTGTCGTACGGCACCGTTGCCTGGGACTACGTCGGCCGGACCTGGGTGGTCGAACGGCCCGAGGACGGCGAACCGGCCCGTCGCCGCTCCGTCGAATGCCCGGTGTGCGCGAAGACGCTGACCTACTCCGTGTACAGCCTCGCGGCGACCCGGCGAAGGCGTACCCGCCGCTGGATCGCGACCATTGCCTGCCTGATCGCCGCAATCCCGCTGTTCGGCCTGGTCGCACTCGACCCGAGTAGTCCCGTCGTGCTGTCGACCGCGATTGGCAGCGGGACCCTTGCCTTCGTCACCGGCTGGTCCCTCGCGTTCGTCGCCGGCGGCGAGACCGGCCTCGTCGGCCACGGGTCCGCCCTGCCCGGCTACGCGAAGCACAAGCTGCTCCTCCCGAACGCCGAGGACGGCCGCTGGATGTAGCGGGCGGCGCACGCCGCCGACGACTTGGTCGAACTCCGCGACTCACCGAACACCTCCTGCACATCGACCGCTTCGCTGGCTGGCTGCGGCGCAGTGAATCAGTGGCCCTTGATCAGGTGCCCTCATCTCGGCAGTTCCGGATAGCGAGCGGCAGCTCCAGCCGTCACGCTGCGTGCCGCGCGGATCGCGGCTACCTGACCTTGGTCGACGACCAGCCACGGGTGAGGCAATGCGCCCGGCAACTATCCGAGCGCATTGACATCGACAGGGTCGGATACCGGCTGTCTCCAGCCGGTGGCGTCGGCGGCGATCAATCTCCTGGTCAGAAGGGGGGTGCGTCCTCGCCCATCAACGCCAGCACGACGCCTCCCTTCCCGCTCTTGAGGCTCTGGACCACGACCTTGCCGGTGCTGCCGTCGGGCAGCTCCAACGTAAAGGTCTTCCCGACCGCGTCCTTGGGGCCATTGCCGGCGTTGTTGGCGGGTCGGAAGTCGCCTGCCCACGGCGGGGTCCCACCCTTGCGGGCGGGCTCGGCGAAGAGCGCGGCGGTGCCGGGGATCCTGGTGCCGTCCGACGAGAGGAGCACTGAGGCACTGCGATAGGTAGCCATATACGCCAAGGCTATCCCGGACTGCGCTCGTTCGCGCCACGACAACTGCCCCGTAACGCGAACGGCCACGGCGAGCGACCTTGATCTGCTCTCACCCCGTGGGTTGACGTGGCGTTGGCCGCGGCCCGAGCTAGACCCCGGCCGCCGAACCTGCAGCTTCGGCGGCCGACAGCCCGCCGGCTCGGCCGACGTCTCGCACCGCGTCCGCACTTGCCCGCACCAGGCCCAGACACCTCGCAGATTGTCGGCGCGCACGATCGGCGGCATGTGCGGATGAGCCACTGTCATGACCATGCTCGCTGGGTGCGGCGCCATCGCTGCGGGGTAATGCCGTAGCGCTGGCGGAAGCGGCGGACGAGGTAGGTGGCGTCGCGCAGGCCGGTTCGGGCGGCCACGGCGTCGAGCGACAGGTCGGTCTCGCGCAGCATTCGCCGGACCTCGATCATGCGCCGTTCGGTGATCCATTCAAGCAGGGGGCGGCCGGTGCGCCGGCGGAGCACGGTCGTGAGGTGCCCCGGGGTGTAGCCGAGCGTGCGGGCGACATCGGCGGCGGAGACCGGTTCGCGGAACGTCGCCTCGATCTCGGCGAAGACCCGCTCGACGAGTGGGTCCGGCGTGGCCGGAGCGCTGGGTGCCAGTCGCGCGGCTGCGACCAGGAGCCGGGTGAGCAATGCGGCGACGGCCTCGTGGGCACCGAGACGGCCTGGGTCGGCGAGTTCCTCGGCCAGGTCCGCTAGCCACGCCGACCAGTTCGCCTGGTCGGGCTCTGCGATCCGACCGTGCCCCGCGGTGGAGGCGAACAGGGCGAGGAGGGGATGGTGCGCCCAGGCCAGTGGGGTGACCGAGGACAGGGCGGGGACGGCGTCCGGTGTGAACGCGACCGACCACGCGCGGCCGCGGGCGAGTTCGGCCGCGGCCGCTACGCCGATGACCTGCCCGGGCGATACAGCGTGGACCTCGCCAGCGCGCAGCGACCGTTCGGCGCCGTCGACGGTGAACGAGCCCATGCCCTCCTCGACGTAGACCAGGACGAGGAAGTCGTGGGCGTGCCGGTGCTCCGGCGGGAGGCTGGGGTGGGCGGCTTCGGTGTCGAAGCGGGTCACCGAGACAGCAGGCAGGCCGGGGCGCTCACGGTAGCGATAGACCGGCGTCCCGTCGGGCCATACCGTGCGCAGCCTCGACGGCGGCAAGTCACTGACCGAAGAATATCCCATGGCTCCCACGTTAAATCCTGCGTGGTACCCGCAGAATATCCAAGACTTGGAGGTGGCGATACCGGTCCGTCACAGGCCATCGACGCAAGCCGGCCACCGCGTGCACAGGAGGCATCCATGGCAGCTTCGACCCACGTACGCATCCTCGACCAGCGAACTCCGCAGGATCGGGACCGCCCGTTCCTGCCAGGCGCGGGAAAGCCCTGGCTTCTCCCGTTCTACGACGTCCTCACCCGGGTGGCCGGCGTCCGCGCACTGCACGAACGTGCGGTCGAGCTCGCCGGAATCCAGCCCGGCCAGACGGTGGTCGACGTCGGCTGCGGCACGGGAAACCTGTCGTTCGCCGTGCTCGCAGCCCAGCCGAGCGCGCGGGTGACCGGCCTCGACCCCGACCGAGACGCCCTGCACAGGGCAGCACACAAGGCGCGCCGCCGCAGCCTCGCTCTCACCCTCGTTCAGGGATATGCCGACCGGATCCCCGCCGAGGACGCCTCGCTCGACCATGTGGTCTCGTCGTTGGCTTTGCACCACGTCGATGACGACGGTCGGATCGCGTTCGCGCGCGACGCGCTGCGTGCTCTACGGCCGGGAGGAACGGTCACGATCGTCGACTTCGGCGGCCCAGCATCCAACGTCGAGGACGTCGGGCACCCAACACACCGCCATGGCCACAGCCCTGTCCACGCCCTCCGGCACCTGACCCGCCTCATGCGTTCCCGGGTGGCGCACAGCCCGGTCGTGACCCGCAACCACGGCAATGGCATCGTCACACTCCTGACCGACGCCGGGTTCCGCGACGCCCGAGAGGTCGCGCACACCGACCACAGATTCGGCCGGGTCACCTTCGTACAGGCGACACACACCCCTTGAGCTGAACCTGGTGGGGGTGTCGACAGACCCAACCACGCGCCTTGGATCGCATGGGCATGGGCGGACGGTGGTCTCCTCCTGTGGCAAGGACGCGTCCTGCTCGCCGGCCGCGCCGCTGTGAGGCGGAACGGAGGCGACCGTCGAGCTGGTCGACGGGCGGCGGCGGGTGCGTGGTCGCGCCGCGACGGGTGGCGAGCGGTCGCGGCTGTGGGCCCGCTGGCGCGAGATCGACGCGAAGCTGGACGCCTACGCGGCGCTGCGGTCGTCCGAGACCGCGGTGGTGGTCCTGGAATCCATACCCGGCGCGTCGGAGACGTTGCGGGGCGGCTGATCGGCCGACGACCCACGCTCGTCCCAGGCCGGGAGCCGGATCCGATCACCTCTCGGTCAGCGTCCCGACTGCTCGCCCAACCGCAGGGTCACCGGCCTGGGCTCCACTGCCGGTATCGGCGCAACACTCGTTCGTGCACCTCGGCCCGAAACGGCCGCCGAGAATTCCCCGGTACCCGGGGCTCAGGTTCCCGGGATGATCCGGCGGGTCTCGTAGGCCCACATCGCGATCTCCACCCGGTTGCGGGCGCCGAGCTTGGCCATCAGGCTCGCCAGGTGCGTCTTCACGGTGCTCAGGCTGATGTGCAGGGCATCGGCGATCTCGGTGTTGGTCAGCCCTCGGGCGACGGCAAGCAGCACCTCCTCCTCGCGGGCGGTGACCGGGGAGATCGGCTGCGTAGCGGGCCGCCCGGCCGGTACGTCCGCGAACGCCCGCAGCAGGCGCACGGTGACGCTCGGCGCGATGAGCGCCTCACCGTCCGCGGCTGACCGCACGGCCTGCACCAGCAGCTCCGGCCCGGCGTCCTTGAGCAGGAACCCGCGGGCTCCCGCGCGCAGGGCGCCGTAGACGTACTCGTCGAGATCGAAGGTGGTGATCACGACCACGACCATCGGGTCGGCGACGCCCGGACCGGCAACCAGCCGGGTGGCCTCCAGCCCGTCGAGCAGGGGCATCCGGATGTCGAACAGGCAGACGTCGGGTCGCAGGTCGCGGGCCAGGCGCACCGCTTGCTGCCCGTCGGCCGCTTCGCCGACCACCTCCACATCGGGCTGGGCGTCCAACATGATCCGCAGCCCGGTACGGATGATCGCCTGGTCGTCAGCGATGAGCACGCGGATGGACACCGCTATCCTCCCTCCGCCGTGGCAGCTCGGCCTCGACACGCCAGCCCTGGTCGGCGCCCGGACCGGCCCGTAGCTGTCCGCCCAGCAGGGCAGCCCGCTCACGCAACCCGGCAAGGCCGTACCCGTCGCGACCTCGGCCGGCCCGCACGCCGTCGTCCCGCACCGTCACCCGTACCCGCTGCGGTTCTCCGGTGACCCGGACGACGACCTCGGTCGCGTCGACCGCGTGCCGCATGGCGTTGGTCACCGACTCCTGCACGATGCGATAGACCGCCGCGTCCACGGCCGGCGGCAGCGCGTCCAGCTCGCCGGCGAGCCCCAGGTCGACCCGGAGACGACCACCCGGGGCGCGCACCAGCCGCTTCAGGTCGGCGACGCCAGCCGGCGGTGCCAGCTCGGCGCCGGCCCCGCCGTCGCGCAGCGTAGCGACCATGGCACGCATTTCCTCCAGCGTGCGCGCCCCCTCCTCCTCGACCCCCTCCAGCGCCTCGACGGCGGCGGCCGGGTCCGTGCCCGCGACCACCCGGCCAGCCTGGGCGCGGATCACCATGGCCGAGACGTGGTGGGCCACCGTGTCGTGCAGTTCCCGGGCGAGTCGCTCGCGCTCGCGGGAGCGCACCCGCTCCAGTTGCCGCTCGCGAGCCGTCTCCCGGAACCGCACGGACGCCCCGATCACCGCGGGCAGGAGCAGGAACGCGAAGCCCACGACCTGGTCGACGGCCGGGGTGTCGTCCGTGACGACCGACAGCGCGAAGGCCGCGAGGATCACCAGACCTCCCAGCACGACCTCCCGTCCCGATCCCCACCGGGGCAGCGCATACACCAGCACGAGCACGACCACGCCGGTGTACAGGCCGACCGGCTCCCGCGGGGCGGCCACCAGCGAGGCCACCTGGAGCAGAATCATCGCGCCGAACCCGAGCGCGACCATTGCCAGCGGGTGGGTCCGGCGCCACAGGGGCAGCACGCACAGCCAGACAGCGAACACCACAGCCACCGGCCGCCACACGACGTCCTCCCGCAGCGCGGCCTCCAGCACCACACCGCCCAGGCCAGCAGCGAGCAGCGCCCAGTCCCGCCACACCCGGCCCGGCGCGCCGGGCGGCCGTGGTTCGGTCCACAGGGCTCGCAGGTCGTCTCGCAGCACGGTTTCAGCCTAGGGAGCGCGCCGCGCCGCACATCGGCCAAAAGAACGGAGCGTCGCTCCGTCTGGGGACGGGCGGATCCGTGGCTTGCGAGCCGATGTCCGGAAGCGCCGCCGCGACGAACCTCGTCATCGACGGCCGCGTGGAGACGGCCGACGAGGTGGTTGGAGGACCCGATGCTCTCGAAAGCCCTCTCCCGTCTGGGCGGGAGCGCCGCCCGCCATCCATGGCGAGTGGTCGCGGCGTGGCTGCTCGCCGCCGCGCTTGCGGTCGCCGCCGCGATCGCCTTCGGCGGGCGGACCGCCGATTCGATGACCGTTCCCGGGCTGGACTCCCAACGGGCCGCGGAGCTGATCCAGCGGGCCGGCACCGGCCAGGAGGGGATGACCGCCCAGGTGGTCGTCACCCCCGCCGACGGCGGGGCGACGTTCTTCGACCACGGCGTCGCGCGCACCGCGCTCGCACGGCTGCAGGCCGAGGTGAGGCGACTCCCGCACGTGCTCGGCACGAGCGACCCGGCGGGGGCGCTCGACCTCGGCGCGGACGCCGCCGTCCGCGGCGGCCTGGTCTCGGCCGACGGGCGGATCGCCGTCGTCCGGGTGCAGTACCCCGACCAGAGCCAGCTGTCGACCGAGGACGTCGACGCCCTCGTCGACCTCGTCGACCGGCTGCGCGGCGAGATGCCACTGCGCATCGAGATGGGCGGGGACCTCTTCTACGTCTTCTCCGACCCCGGCGGCGGCGCCAGCGAGCTGATCGGCATCCTCGCCGCGGCCGCGATCCTGTTCTTCGCGTTCGGCTCGCTCGTCGCCGCCGCGCTGCCGATCGCCATGGCGGTCTTCGGGCTGACCGTCGGGGTTGCCACGATGACGGTACTCGCGGGGATGACGGAGATCCCCACCTTCGCACCGGTCCTCGGCAGCATGGTCGGTCTCGGGGTGGGCATCGACTACGCCCTTTTCGTGCTCGCCCGGCACCGGGAGTACCTCGCGCGCGGGGTCGAGCCTCACGAGGCGGCCGGGCGAGCGGTGGCCACGGCCGGGCGACCCGTGGTCTTCGCCGGCGGCACCGTCGTCGTGTCGATCCTCGGCATGGCGGTCGCGAACGTGCCGTTCATGACGGTGGGCGGGCTCGCGGTCTCGATCGTCGTCCTGATCATGGTGGTCGCGTCGGTGACGCTGCTGCCGGCCTTCCTCGGCGCCGCCGGCCCGCGCCTCGCCCGGGTCGGTTGGTTCGGCCGGGCCTCCTGGGTCGGGAGGCTGGGCCGGCTCGGACGGCGGCGGGTCACGGCGGCGGGCGCGGTCCCCGCGTCCGGGTGGCAGCGCTGGATCGGGCACGTCAACCGGCACCCGGTGCCGTACGCGGTCGGCGCGGCCGGGCTGCTGCTGGCTGCGACGCTGCCCGTGCTCGGCCTGCGTGTCGGCCTGCCCGACGACGGCACGCTGCCGGACAGCCGCACCGAGCGCCGCGCGTACGACCTCGTCGCCGAGGGGTTCGGCCCGGGCACCAACGGTCCCCTCATCATCGCCGTGGACCTCGCCGGCGATACGGGGGTGGTGTTGGACCGGCTCGTCGGAGCGGTCGCGGCGGACCCGGGCATCGCGTCGGTTGCGCCGGCGCTGGTCGATCAGGCCACCGGGATCGCGACCCTCGTGGTGTTCCCGACCACCGGCCCGCAGGAGCGGGCCACGGCCGATACCGTCGCCCGGCTTCGGGCCGACGTTCTACCTTCCGTGGTCGGGCAGGGCCCGGCGAGGGCTCACGTCGGCGGCGCTGCGGCGAGCTTGTCCGATGTGGGCCGGCGGACCAGCCAACGCCTGCCGATCTTCGTCGCCGCCGTGCTGGCGCTGTCGTTCGTGCTGCTGATGCTGGTCTTCCGGTCGGTGCTCGTACCGCTGAAGGCGGTGCTGCTGAACCTGCTGAGCATCGGCGCGGCCTACGGCATCATGGTCGCGGTGTTCCAGTGGGGCTGGGGCGGTGCGCTGATCGGGCTGGAGGCGGCGGTACCGATCGTGTCGTTCCTACCGATGTTCCTGTTCGCGATCCTGTTCGGTTTGTCGATGGACTACGAGGTGTTCCTCCTGTCGCGCGTACGTGAGGAGTATCTACGCACCGGCGATAACGGCACGGCGATTGTGCGGGGCGTCTCGGGCACCGCCCGGGTCATCACGTCGGCCGCCCTCATCATGGTGGCGGTGTTCCTGTCCTTCGCCGTCGCCGAGGACCCGTCGACCAAGATGTTCGGGTTCGGCCTGGCCACCGCGATCTTCATCGACGCCACGGTCGTGCGCATGGTGCTGGTACCGGCGACCATGACGCTCCTCGGCCGGGCCAACTGGTGGCTGCCGGGGTGGCTGGACCGGGTCCTCCCCCAAGGCCCGGCCGGCATCGACGCCGCAGGCGACACCGACGTCGAGTCCACGGGCGGGGCCGGGCCCGCCCGGGTACCCGCTCCGAATCGCTGAGAATCCCTGAAGCGGGGATCCGCCGATCGGGCCCGAACATCCACGACATGACCGCCTCGACTGCGAGGATTGCCCCGACCATGGCCGGTCCGGGAACCGACGGGATCGATGCCCGCTCATCGCCGGAAGCGGATGCGGAACATTCATCCCTCTCTGGCCGGTCGACCGTTAGGGACCGGCGGAGCGCTTGCACAGCCCGGCTCTGCGCCGGTGTCGATGGTGCTCACTTCTCTGCCAGGCTGCCTTGGAGCTCGGTGGCCAGGGCGATGGTCTCTTCCTGGGGTTCGGTGTCGAGGTCGGTCAGGGCTTTGGTCAGGGCGCGCAGGAGGGTGCGGATGCCGTTGGCGTCGCCGAGGGCGTGGCGGGCGTGCATGGCGCGGGTGTAGAGGGCTTCGTTGTAGCGGTCGAAGCCTATTGCCTTGTCGAGCAGGTCCGATGCGGCGTGCGGGTCAGAGTGGAGTAGGTCGTCGGCGAGCAGGAGGTGGGCTTCGGTGCTCCAGCGGCGGACGGTCTCGCGGTGGGGCTGGAGCCATTCGTAGTCCTGGCCGTCTGCCAGTGGCGCGGTGTAGAGGTCGCAGGCGGCGGTGAGCAGTTCGCGGCGGCGTGGTCCGGTGGCGATGGTGGCCGTGCGTAGGAGGTCGCGTAGCGCCCAGACGTCGACGTCGACGGTTGCTGGGTCGAGTCGGTAGCGTCCGGCGGTCTTGATGACGTAGGCGTTCTTCGTGTCCGCGGTGCCGGCGCGGCCGAGGACGTGTCGCAGGTTGCTGGCGTTGGTGTGGACGCGTTGGTCGGCTTGGCTGATGCGGGCGTCGGGTTCGAGGTATTCGCCGATGTCGCGGGTGGTGGCTCCGTCGGGGTGGCAGGCGAGGAACACGGCGAGTTCGAGGGCTTTGGCGCGCAGCGGCCGGCCGGGTTGGGTGATGTTGTCGATCCGCGGCTGTCCGAGCACCCGTAGCTGAGCCTTACCGGTGCTCGTAGCAGCAGGTGGCGTGGTGAGCGGGGCAGGCTGGTCGGCGGGCTCGGTGTCGGTTCGGCTGGCGTGCAGGGGGACGACCGTGACCGGTACAGCGGGTGACGCAACGGCGGGCGGTTCACCGGTCTGCGCCTCCCGCAGGGTCGTGAGGATCTGGATCGCCGTGTCCCGCTCGAGTACGGGCATGCGCGGTGGCACCAGTTCGGTCGCCTGCCCGCACACGAGGGTGGTGTGGCCGTCCGGGGCGACCTCGATGATGGCGCCGTGGGCCCATTCCCCGAGCAGGAGTGCGGACACGTGCAGGTCACCGCCGAGGGCGAGAGCGACCTTGGCCCGCATGCGGGCGCCCGCGGGTGGGGTCCGGGTGATGAGCATGGCCGGTGGCAGCGGTTCCTCCTCGGGGGCCTGCTGCCGCAGGGTGTCCAGATCCGTGAGGGCGTGCTCGTCGAGGATGCGGCTGCGGTGCAGGAGTCTGGCCTCGATCACGGCGAGCGCGTCATCGACGCTGTCGAGGACGTGCAGCCGTGGCCACGGGTTCAGGGCTCGCGCGTCTGGTCCGAGCAGTGTTTCCAGGGTGGCGGCGTCGATGATGACTTCTCCGCGGGCGTGGGGCTGGTGCGGGCCCCCGGATGCCAGGACCGCGACGAGGGTGGCACGGGCGGCGGCGTGCGCGCCGTCTCCGACGATGCCGGCTCCGCCGGTCGGCAGCGGTGCAAGGTCGGGCACGAGTGCGGGCGGCTCGTGGCTGTCCGGATTGGCCAGTTCGGGGTTGCGGGCGACGGCGCGGCGCAGGTGGAGCACCGGCGGTGACGGCTGCGTGGGTGCGTCGGCGTCGGGCTCGCCGGTGTATCGGCGGCGGCGTTGTGCCCAGACCAGCGCGGCGGCAGCGCTGATCGCGGCGGCGAGTGACCAGGGCAGCCAGTCGGACGGCGATAGCTGCACGCCGTGCTCGTCGGTCGCCGCGGTCGGGCTGTGCATGCCAGTCACATCCGGCGCGGCGGAAGGCGACGCCGACGCGGTGGGGGTGGAGGTGGTAGGCGAGGTGGACTCCGCGGCGCTCGGGGCTTTCGACGTGCCGCTGGGGATTGCTGCTGCTTCCTGATCAGGTGTGGCGGGCGGCACGGTGCGGCTCGGCGAGTCTGGGGTGGAACTCGGCGATACCGAAGGGGACGCGGTCGCGGGTGGTGGTGTCGGCGGAGCGGGCGGCGTCGCCGGTGCGGCGCTCTCCGGTGGGCGAGCGTCGGCGGGGAGCCGCAGGTCCCAGCCGGGGTAGATGAGGTCGCAGTCGCGCAGGGTGCCGCCGATTCGGGGGAAGTGGCGGTGCTTGTTCAGGCGGCAGATCTCGGGCCAGCGGTTCGCGTCGCCGAGCCACTCCTTGGCGATCGTGGACAGGGTGTCGTGTCGCTCGACGGTGTAGAGGTAGCGGGTGTCGGCGACCTGGATCAGCGCGGGACCACGTGCGACGGCTTGCCGAGGGATGACGCCGGCGCCGTCAGCCGAGGCGACGACGGCCGGCGAACTGCCCGCGTCGTTTCCTGTGTTGAGCGAGCCGGCGGAGGTGACGGCGATCGCGGCGGTTCCGGCCAGGCCGAACACGAGCCGGTGCAGCGGTGCCGGAAGCCGCAGTGCCGGGATCCGCCAGCGGGTCACCACCGCGACCAGTTCGGTGGCCAGGAGCAGGGCGAACACGGCCCAGAGCAGCCACAGCGCCCAGACGGCTATGCCTGCGAGGACGGTCGGGGTGAAGCGTCCACTCGGCTGGTCGAACCAGACGGTGACCTGCGACCACGACGGTAGCCGCCGGAGCGGATCGCCACCGACGACCCACAGCAGCAGGGGCACCCCAACCAGGAACACCGCCGTGCCGAGGGCTGCGCGGATGACTCGGGCCACCACTGCCGACCGCGCTGGCCGGTGGCGCGGTGCCGCCTCGCGTGGGGTGTAGACGGTGGGACGCGTGCCGTACTCGGCCATCCGGCGAGTTCTGTCTGGGGACTCCTGCGGCACCGTGCCCTCCCCCTTCGCCCGACGCTGGCCTTCTCCCGCATACACGAGGATGCATGTCGATGACCATCCCGTGGAGAAGGATTCTCACCATGCGCGCACAAAGAATCACCCTGCGGGATGATGGTTGACGGCCCAATGCCGGGTCGGGTGAGACTGCCGCACATGCCAAGCGGGGGCGCACGACTGTCGATAGACCTCACCTCGTCGGCCATCGCCGCCACGGTTGGTCACCACGGCGCCCGGATCCCCGTCATGCTCGACGGTCACCCCGTCATGCCGCGCGGCGTCGCCCTCGACCCAGAGGGCACCCTCTTCCTCGGCGTGCCCGCAGCGACCGCGTCGCCAGCCGGCCACCAGTTTGTACCTGACCCGCTGGACCTGCTCGGCACCACAGCGAGCGAGCAGCCCCTCGACACTGTCGACCTGCTCGCCACGCTGCTGCGGCACGTCACCGGTCAGGCCGCCAGTCAGGTCGGTGAGCCGATCGTCGCGCTCACCATGACCATCCCGTCCAGCTGGGGACCACGCCGACGCGACCAGCTCACCGAAGCGGCGTCCCGCGCCGGTCTACCCGCCCCCGCCATGGTCACCGCACCAGCAGCCCTCGCCGCCCACGCCCAAGCTCATGGGCTCACCGCCCTGGACGGCTCCTGCCTGCTGATCTGCCAGGCCGACCGTCACCCGGTCACCCTGACCGTCCTTCAGTCCAGCGGCGACGGGTACCGCGAGCTGGCGACACGATCGATCGACCCACCGGGCGACCTGAACCAGGCTCTCGCCCAGCATCTCGTTGACGCGGCCACCACCGACGACGACCCGCTCCGCGCCGGGATAACCCAATCCACGCGGGACGGCCGAGTCCTGCTGGAATCCGTCCGCCAGGCCAGACAACTCCTCGTCGCGCAGGACCGCGCGCCAGTTCTGCTCCCTGCGCCCCGCAAACCCGCCGTGATCACCCGCGACGATGTCGCGGTCGCCGCGCAGCCCCTTCTCGACGCGGTTCACGAGGCGGTCCGTGACATCCTCGACGCCGCCGACATCGACCACCAGCACCTCGCCGGCGTCATCCTTCACCAAATCGAACCGGTGCCCGGACTGGCGGATCGGTTGGACACCGCGACCGGCCTCACCCCGGCCACCCTCACCGGCCAGTCCCACGCCCTGGCTGACGGCGCCCTCGCCCTCACCGCACCGCAGCATCAAACACGTACCGTCGCACACACCCACCTGCCGCGCGTGCGACTCCGCGTCCGGGACCTGACCAGCGCCACCGTGCTCAGCGCCTGCTCGCTCGCCCTGCTGTTGCAAGCAGTCTTCACCGCCGACATCACGACCGTCGAGTTTCGGATCATCGGTGTTCGCACCTCCCTACCTCAGCTGGGCGCCGCGGGTGCGCTCGCCATGCTCACCGCGCTAGCCGTAGCGCACCTCGCCCCCACCACCTGGCTCGCCGGAACACCCACCACATCAGCACCCGAACCCGCGACCGGCAGCCTCATCCGACGCGGATACCTCGCCGCCGCCGTCGGCGGCACCGTCGCCGCGGCCCTCTACGGACTCGCCACCGGCACCTCCGTCGGGTTCGATTACAGCCCCTACCTGAAATGGACCCTCGGCTCCGCACTACCACTGGCCGCCTGCGCCGCCGTCATCGCCGCCATCGCACCCCGCATCCCCGCCGCCAACCTGCCCACCTGGCTCAGCCACACCCGGCCCGCAGTCCTGCACGCCGTCATCTCCACCATCGGCATCTACCTCATGCGGGCCGCACTCACGATCACCCCACCGGTCGACTGGACCGGCATGCCGGGCCTCATCGGCAGCGCCGGAGCGGCCCTCCTCGGCATCGCCACCGCGCTGACCGCCAGCCGAAGCCGCACCATCCGCGTCATCACCGCACCCGGCCTCGCGATCGGCTACGCCATCGTCTTCACCAACGACACCAGCAGCGCACTCATCGTCGGCTACCTCATCGCCGTCACCTGGTGGGCAGTGCGGCTCACCGCACACACACTCCGCCTCGCATTCCCCACCACGGGGCACGCGCTACGCCGACTCATAGACGGCCCGGCCAGCTGACAATTTGACGGAAGCGCCATGCGCCGTATCAATCTCCTGGCGGACCGCATCCCCCGGTTTCCGCCGACACCTCATCAATCCGGTGCGCTCGCGACGACATAGATGAGAACGCGCCCCGGGCACGCCGAGGAGCGGGAAGAACTCGTGGTGGAGATGTGGGACGGCCAAGACACCCGTCGTCTGCCCGTGTCAGCGCGGCAGCAGGGTGAACGGCCATCGATTCGATGGCGTGCCGGGCTGACAGCAGACCCATCCTCGTCACAGAATGCTCCCCGTGAGTGACGATGAGGAGTCCCTGGCGGCGGTGTTGCGGGTGGAGCTGCGCGACGATCCGGTCGGCGCGGTCACCGAAGACGACGCCATACGGCGCGCCGCCGCGTACCCGAACATTCGGGTGGGGGCGCCGGTGTTCGGGCACGCCGTCGACCTCGGTGGCGGCAGGTGGGCGGTGCGGGCCCTGGTCGACGACACCCCGCAGGCGGCTCGGGACACCCTCGCCCACCGGCTGCGGGAACGGCTCGCCGAGACCACCGACCCGGCACTGGCCGCGGAGCTGACCGATCTGGTGCGGCTGCTGGGCTGGGAGAAGGTCGACGAGATCACGGTGGCCGGCTGCCGGCACCGGATCGTCCGGGCGGATACCTTCGCTCGGTTCGGCCCCGACGGACCGGAACCACCCCGACCCAGCGACCGCGACCCGCAGCGACCTGACGAGCGGGACAGCCTGCTCGACGGCGATGTGATCGCCGACCCGGCCGCGCCCACCGGTGTCGGCGAGGTCGTGTTGAAGGTGGACCTACTGACCGCGCACTACCCCCGCGCCCAGGTCCCGGCCGACGTCTACCGCGACAGCGTCGCCGCCGTCCGCACCCATCCCAACGGTGTTGTCCTGCCGACCCGGTACGCCGCCGCCGAGCGCGTGGGCGGGGCGTGGCAGCCGTTCAGCCGCGCGGTCGCCACCCCGCAGGAGGCCCGCGACACGATCGCCTTCGACTTCCGCTACCTTGAGCCCCGCCTCAATCAGCTCACCGACGACCAGATCACGGCCTACCAGCAGGCCGCCGACGAACTCGACGACAGCCGCGCGAACGAAACAACCGTGCTCCGCCGGCGAATGCGGGTCACCCGCATCGAAACCCTGCTGCGGTTCTCACCCGACGGCCCCGAAGGACCACGCCCCTCCGACCATGACCCCGAACCCCCACCCGAAGCCCATTTCGCACAACTACGCAAGCAGGGCCCGCTCCCCGGCCCGAGTTGAACCCCAACTGCATGATCACGATGGGCGGCCGACCTGCTGCAATCCTGGGCTTCAACATTCGCCGCTACTCCAACAACAAGCTGCTGACCAAGCCGAGCAACGATGCGTTACGGCGGATCCCGTCGGATGCTCAGCCCACGTCATGATCAGCCAAACCACCCGTTGCCGGACTGCGCGATGTCCCCGAGACAACCCTTCCATGAATGAGGACGGTGGTTCCGCCGCCATGGCCTGCCGGCTGTGTCGGCCTACGTGGATGGAACCGCGAAATAGTCGCGCAGCATAGCGATCTTTCCCTCACGGAGGCGGAACACTTGCACCAGTAACATTGCCGCGCTGCCTCCTTCCGGTGCATCGAAAACCGTATCGATCTCGGCGATGAACACCTCGGGATCCGTCGTATCGTGCAGCACGTACCTGGACCGCTCGACGTTCACCGTGCCCTCGTAGGCCGGATCTCTGTGGTAGGCGCCGATACCGGCCCGGATGGCCTCACGGCCGTCCAGGCGGCGCGGCAGTGGATGCCCTTCAGGTACCAGTGGCGCCTCGAAGACCCCATCCTCGGTGAACAGCTCAGCGACCGCGTCCGGGTTGCGGCTGATGGGGCCGGCGTACACGTACCGCTCGAAGATCTGTCTATGCGTCAGCGTCACTCTCTCCATCCTAATGGGGCACATCGATGTACCAACATCGTCAGCCGCAACCAATTCGCGCAAAGAGTGCCTATTAGGGCGATTTGCCCGTAACCTGCCGGGGTGATGATGTCGCAGCGGATCATTGCTCTCGCCGTGCTGTTCCTTTCCGCTTCCGCGTGCACTGCCGCCGAAGGGGATCGGCAGCAGCCGCCGACGTCGCCGCCGCCGCCAGGCGAGTCGCCGTTCGGCCCGCTGGTCGCCGGAATGCCGACCTATCCACGACCGGGAGACGTGTACGCGGCGGCGGGCCCGAACATGCTGGCCGAGCAGGTCCGCGACGACCGTGCCCTCGTGTACGTGCCAAACACGAAGAGCAATGACGTATCGGTGATCGACCCGAAGACGTACAAGGTGATCGACACCTTCCCGGGTGGACCCGAGCCGCAGCACGTCGTGCCGTCGTACGACCTGCGGACGCTGTACGTGGCCTCCAGCCAGATCCCGGACGGAGGCCTCGTCCCGATCGACCCCCGCACCGGCAAGCCCGGCAAGTTCCGGCTGCTGGAGGACGTCTACAACCTCTACTTCACCCCAGACGGCAAGCAGGCCATCGTGGTGGCCGAGGCGTACCAGCGGCTGGACTTCTACGACCTGGGCACGTGGCAGCGCGTGCGGTCGGTGCGGTTTCCCGAGTGCGAGGGCATCAACCACATGGACTACTCCGCCGACGGCAAGATCATGCTGTTCAGCTGCGAGTTCGCCAACCGGATGCTCGTGCTGGACACCCTCAGCCTCGACAAGCTGCGCGAGTTCACCCTGACCGAGACGCCCGACGGGATGCCGCAGGACACCCGACTCACCCCGAACGGACAACACTTCCTGGTCGCCGACATGCACGCCCACGGGGTGTACGTCTTCGACGCTCACGCCACCCGCCAGACCGGCTTCATCCCCACCGGCAGGGGCGCGCACGGCATCTACTTCAGCCGCGACAGCAAGCTCGCCTACATCACCAACCGCGACGCCGGCAGCATCATGGTGCTCGACCTGGCCACCCTGAAGCCGACCACCACCTGGCGGATCCCGGGCGGAGGGAGCCCGGACATGGGCGGCCTCTCCGCGGACGGCACCACCCTGTGGCTGTCCGGCCGCTACCACGACGAGGTGTACGTCATCCGTACCCGCGACGGGAAACTCCTCGCTCGCATCCCCGTCGGCGCCGGTCCACACGGATTGACCATCTGGCCCCAGCCCGGTCGCTACTCCCTCGGCCACACCGCCAACATCCGCTAGTGCCCACATCGCCGGCAGCCGGCACTTTCCGATTGTTGCGGGTCTGTCAAACGAACGGTGTAACTCGGGTTGCTGACGATTACCTCCGGCCTGCGGAAAGGCGTCCTTCGAAGGCGATGTCGAAGGCGTTGAGGGCGGGTTTCCAGCGCATGGTCCAGCGCCGGCGGCCCTGTCCGGTCGGGTCGAGGCTCATGATCGCGAGGTAGACGCACTTGAGCGCGGCGGTCTCGTTCGGGAAGTGGCCGCGGGCTCGGACGGCGCGGCGGATGCGGGCGTTGACGCTCTCGATGGCGTTGGTGGAGCAGACGACGGTGCGGATCTCGGCATCGAACGCGAGGAACGGCACGAACTCCGCCCAGGCTTGCTCCCACAACCGGACGATCGCCGGATACCGGCTCTGCGAAGTTAGCGGGGGTCAGCGAAGTTCTACGGCTATCTGTTGCGGGCCTCGGTAACCGTCGTGGCAGACCTTAGGGTGAGCCCGCGGCCACCCCGATGCGTGGCCCGTCGACCACGGCACTGGGATTCGTGTGCTGGCGGGCTGGGTGCATGGATCAACATCGAGTGGATTCGGGAGTGGGGGGAAACCGTCGCTGATCAGGGCTCGCGGGCGCCGTAGAGGCGCGGGATGCTGTGGCGCAGCGCTGCCGCCGTCTGCTCGGTGGTCATGCGGCCGGCGGCGACCTCGCCGCCGGCTGCATGTCCGAGCGCGATGGTCGCGGAGACCAACCAGGCCGGGCTGAGGGTGTCGTCGAACTCGCCGGTGGCCTGGCCACGCCTGATCAGCCGTTCCAGGCGCTCGATGACTGCGGCATGCTGGAGGTCGGAGTCCGCCTGCTCAATCGCGGTCACCGAGGGGTGCCGGAGCAGCGGGTACCGGTCGAACAGCCGCCAGGTGACGTCCAGCCAGCGCAGCAGCGCCTCGGTGACGGTGCCGCTGTCAACGTCAGCGGCGTCGAGGGCGGCGACGGCTTCGGCGGTGATGCGGTCGATGACCGCGGCCACCAGCAGCGGCCGGGACGGGTAGTGGGCGTACACGGTTTGGCGGGTGACGCCAGCTTCGGCGGCGACCTGTTCCACCTTCGCGTCCGGATGCCGACCGAGCACCTGGACGGCGGCGTCGAGTACAGCGGTGGCGCTGCGCTCGGCGTCCGAACGCCGCCGTCGGCGCCGACCACCTGTTATCTCTGACATGTTGTCTAATCTACCGCCTAGCATTATCGTAGACACCCTGTCAAAGATAAGTCGTTTCAGGGAGATCAAATGACGCCCCGTACCGATCTGACCAGCTATCTAATCCGCTATCCGCAGGAGGCAGGGCTGGGCGACGAGGAGCCGGCGACCGTGCTGGACCGCTACCACACGCCGGACTATGAGCTGGTCAACGACGGCGTGCTGCTGGACCGGAAGCGGCTGCTGGATCACATCCGTCCGGCCCGCAAACGGGCCGCTGGTCTCCGTGTCGAGGTGGAGCAGGCGCTGGTGGACGGCGACCAGGTCGCCGCCCGGTACCGGCTCATCGCGGAGCTTCGTAACGGCGGCACCATCACCACGGAGATCTACATGTTCGGGGAGTTGGCTGCCGACGGTCGACTGCGCCGCGCCATCCAAGCCACCCGGACGATCCCATCCGAATAGTTCCACAGGTACGTCAAGCGGCGCCTCGACGGTGATGACCTCAGTGAGGTTCGCGCCCGCCCGATTGGGGCTCTGGCTTGAACTTAGCGGGCGTTGAGGTGTCCGCGTGCTTTCCGAGTCGTGGTGCAGCGGGTGCGTAAGCGCTGGTTGTTGGGGTTGCGGAAGCCGTAGGCGTCGCGGGCGACGGTTTTGATCACTCGGTTGGTGCCTTCGGAGCCGGCGTTGGTAATGCCGGCGTGCAGGAACGCGAGAATCTGCGGCCACCACACTTCGGCAGTGGTGGCGAGGCGCTCGAGCTCGGGCACGTCGGCTTCGGCGCAACGGCGGTAGAACCGATACAACAGTCGGCAGATCTGTTCGCGGTCGGGGTGGGTGCGGGCGGTGGCGAGCAGGTCGAGGAGGTCTTCCTTGGCGTTCCACGCGGCCAGGATCGGGGCGCTGATCGGCGTCGGTAAGGCGGACAGGTCATCGACCAGGGCGTCGACGTGCTCGCCGCGCATCCGTGCGGCGGAGCGGGTGAGCCGGTTGCGCAGTTCCCATTCCCGGTTGCCTTTGCGGCCGCGTCGGCCACGTTGCTGCACGGTGACGCGACGGCGGACCTCGGTGACGGTCTGGTTGGCCAGTTGAACGAGGTGGAAGTGGTCTACGACCAGGATGGCGTGCGGCAGCGCCCGCCTCACCGCGGACTTGAAAATCGTGGACATGTCGATCGCGACGTAGCGGATCTGCGCTCGCCAAGCCGGATCACGGTCGGCCAGCCAGTCGATGACCGCCTGGGCAGTGCGGCCTTCGACCTGCCCGAGTAGACCCTGGCCGCCCGTGAGGTCCACGAACCCGACGTGCCACCGGTCGACCCTGGTGCGCCACGTGTTGGTGGTCTCGTCCCACTCGAACTGGGGACGGCCTCGGCGGATCTCGTCGATACCCAACGCCCACACCGGCCCAGGCTCGGACGGCAGCACCGCCTTGGCGTGAGTGGTGAACGCTGACGCGGCCACCGGCCACGACACGTCGTGATCGCGCGCTGATTGCATGATCGTTCGGCCGCCGTCGGCCACCGCCGCGCCTGCGGCGGCCCGCAGCCGGGTCGTCAACCGGTGCCGCGCCGGCACCTGCCGTATCGCCTCGGTGAACGACCGGCGTCGGCACTCGGGCTGGTCACATCGCCACCGCCGCTTGGTCCATACCAGCTGCGGGCGTCTGCCGCCCACCGGCAGGTCCCGTGGGCGGGTCACCCGCCGCCCCTTCGACCGCCGTGACCTGGTTCCGCACTCCGGGCAGTTGCGGGCGTTCTGGTCAGCGGTGACTACCTGAACAATGGGCCCGTCCGGCCCGTCTTCTACTCCTACGACAGCCAGGCCGTCTAGGCCCAGCAGCCGGGAAGTATCGTCAACCATGCCCGTGGCTCTTCTGTTGTGATCGGCTTGCCTAGACAACACGCATGATCATCGAGGGACACGGGCACCCTCATGTCGGGGGTCCACACACGACAGATACCGGACCGGCGGACCCCCGCTAAGTTCGTAGAGCCCGGATACCTGTCGCCCCAGGCCTCGACGAACTCGGCGAACCGGGCTCGGGCCGCCGACTCGGTCGGCGCGGTGTAGACGGGCTTGAGGGCCTTGGCGATGGCGTCCCAGTGCTGCCGGCCCGCGTAGCGGAAGCTGGCTCGGAGCAGGTGGATGACGCACGTCTGCACGACCGCTTCGGGCCACACCTCGCCGATGGCGTCGGGTAGGCCTTTGAGCCCGTCGCAGACCACCATGCACGCGTCGGCGACGCCGCGGTTCTTCAGCTCGGTCAAGACCTGCAGCCAGAACTTGGCGCCCTCGCCGCCGTCGCCGGCCCACAGGCCGAGGATGTCCCGGGTGCCCTCGACCGTGACGGCCAGGGCCAGGTAGATAGGTCGGTTGGCGACCTTCCCATCGCGGATCTTGGCTCTGTCGCCGGTTGTGTGAGGAGGTCTCAGTGTGCAAGCAGGACGCGTTTGCGAAGTAGGTCGAGGCCGGCGCGGCCGAACATCTGGCGGGTGATCAGCTCTTTTCGAGGGTGATGCAGCCCGTCCGGTTGGCGGTCGTCGATGACCGCTGTTTTCTGCCGCTGTAGAGGGATGCCGCCGAACCTGGCGACCAGTGGTTTCCTGCCTTCGCGGTGCAGGGTCGCCTCGAAGCAGACCCGTGGCCCGCTCGGCGTGATGATTTTGGCCTGGTGTTTGCGGGCCATCCTCGTCGGCGTCGAGTGGTGCTTGGAGGCCAGGGTCCGTAGCAGAGAGGACAGCATGACCCACCGCAGCCGGTGAAGTCGTTGGACGTCTCCGGCGAGCAGGTAGTACTGGACGATGCCCCGATACTCAGCCCCGTAGGTCGCGACGATGGTGTAGTCGTCACGGTTCATGATCGGGGTGCGGCGCGCGGGTTGGCCGCGCTGGAGGTATCGGGCGTACTTGGCCTGGATCACCGACCGGGGCACCCGCAGAGCCACCTGACCGTTGACGTTGCGTCGGCCACGGGTCAGCTTGCGGTCATTGTGCTGGACGGTGACGTCGTAGCCGAGGAATCTCGCCGCGCCGGTGCGGGCGTGGGTGATCAGCGTCTTGGCGTGGTTCAGTTCCAGCTTGAGGTCGTCACGCAGGAACTGGGTCAGCCGCTGTTTGATCTCCTCGGCTTCGGCCTTGGGTCCGGCGAACCCGAGCAGGTGGTCGTCGGCATAGCGGATGTATCGCAGCCGGCGGTAGCCCGGGTCGTTCGGGTCCGAGCTGGGCAGAGCCAGCATCACTTTGCGCAGCGTCCTGGCTTGGGCGCGGTCGCCGCGTCTGCGGGCCTTGGCCAGCTCGTTGGCCACCTGGAGGTAGGCCGGGTTCCGGGCCCGTCGTCTCCCTCGGGTGTAGTGCGGAATCAGCACCGTCTCGACGAAGCGGTCCAGCCGGTGCAGGTAGATGTTGGACAAGATCGGGGAAGCGACCCCGCCCTGCGGCGCGCCGCTGAGCGTGGCGTTCCAAGTCCAGTCCTCCAGGTATCCGGCTTGCAGCATGTTGCGCAGCAGCCGCAGGAAGCGGTTGTCGTGGATATTCTCCGCCAGCGCGTCGAGCATGACCTGGTGGTCAAGGGACCCGAAGCAGTCGGAGATGTCACCCTCGATGAACCATGCCGTCCCGGACCAGGTGTTCGCCACCTCCCGCAACGCGGTGTGACAGCCCCGGCCGGGACGGAATCCGTGGGAACGGTCGGAGAACGACGGTTCGTAGTACGACTCCAACAGCAGCCGCACCACCTCGCCTACCAGCTTGTCCGACCAGGTCGGCAAGCCGAGCGGGCGCATTTTGCCGTTCTTCTTCGGGATGTATACCCGCTTGGCTGGGCTGAACCGGTAACGCTCGTGGCGCATCGCATCGATGATGCGTCCGATCTTGTCCAGCGACATGCCGTCCACGGTTTCCTGCGTGACTCCCGGAGTCATCGCGCCGTGGTTGGCGTAGATGCGTCCGTAGGCCAGCAGATACAACTGCGGGTTGAACAACTGTCGATACAGTTCTGTCAGCGGCAGACCCTTCCTGCCGCGCTCACGGAGGACACCCAGTACCGTTTCGGCATTCTGCATTTCGCATACCTCCCGATCTTTGGCATCCGATCACCTGGTCCCCTTCGCCCATGCGGACGGCTTTCCCGTCCTCCCTGGCAGGGCGTGACTCCTGCGACTACTACGGGACCTGCGTCGCCATAGGACTCGCGCCCCGTAGGCGATCCCACGTTCGTCCTTGTCGTACGTCCGAGCGTGACGTAGGCGGCCCACTCATCTCCTTGAATGCCCTCGCTGGGCATCGCTTCGCGTTCCGAAGGTTGCCGCGGCTATGCTTCATCACCGCTGCAGAACGCGGCACCGGTTTCAGACGCCTTTCCGGTGGATGGGAAGTTACATCGACTGGAGATTGGGCTTCAGGCAATCCAGCTTTCGCCATATCACGCGGGTCTCCCAGCGCACCGCCCCTAACGCCTGGGCCCGGCCACTGGTTTCCTGGCATGCTCTTGTCCCCCAGGGCCCCGGCAAAGTCGTGGCGGTGTCCGACTTGAGTGGACTGGAGCAGAAGCGCCGTTGTTGATGGCAGCAAGACGGGCATGACCCATTCAGAAGATCATCAAGGTTCCTACGCCGTGTTGATCGCCGAAGTGAGTCATGCCCGCCCTGCTATCATCGCTGATCTCGTCGGTGTCGCGTGCACCGGCACTGGCCGTGTCCGAAGCCGCTGGCGGACTGCTCGCAGCGCTGGCCGATCTGCCTGACCCGCGGGCCCGGCGAGGCGTCCGGCACCGGCTGACGGTCGTGGTGAGCGCTGCGGTGTGTGCGGTGGTGGCAGGCAACCGGTCGTACACCGCGATCGCTGAGTGGATCGCCGACGTGCCGGCGGCGACCGCGCTCGCGCTGGGCATGGCCTCGGACCGACGCCCGTCCGAGGCGATGATCCGTCGGCTGTTGCAGGCCATAGACCCGCAGCTACTGACCGCGGCGGTCAGCGTCTGGCTTACCGGCCGGGCTGCTGCCGGCACGTCGACGTCCCGGCGAGCGATCGCGGTCGACGGCAAAACCCTACGCGGCTCGCGCACCACCGACGCCGCGGCCCGGCATGTGATGGCCGCCTGCGATCAGGCGGTCGGCGTGATCCTGGCCAGTACCGACGTCGACGGCAAGACCAATGAGATCACCCGGTTCCAGCCGCTGCTCGACCAGATCGGCGACCTGCGCGACACCGTGATCACCGCCGACGCGCTGCACTGCCAGCGTGAGCACGTCGACTACCTCGCCGAACGCGGCGCGCACTGGATCCTGACCGTCAAGGGCAACCAGCCGAGCCTGCACAGCCAGCTCGCTGGCCTGCCCTGGCGGGCCGTCCCGGACGCCACCCGCGACACCGACCGCGGGCACGGCCGCCGCGAGATCCGCACCTTGAAGGTCCTGACCCTCTCCACCGGCATCGACTTCCCACACGCCGCCCAAGCACTGCAGATCCGCCGCCGCAGACGTCGCCTGGACCAGCCGAAACGCTTCACCACCGAGACCGTCTACGCCATCACCGACCTGCGCGTGCACCAAGCGAAACCGGCGCAACTGGCCACGTGGATTCGCGGCCACTGGTCCATCGAAAACAAGATCCACTGGGTGCGGGACGTCACCTACGACGAAGACCGCTGCCAGATTCGCACCGGAACCGGGCCCGAGGTCATGGCCGCCCTACGCAACGCCGCCATCGGCGCCCTCCGCACCGCCGGAATCGCCAACATCGCCGCCGCCAACCGACATCACGCCCGCGACAGCACCCGGCCCCTGGCCCTACTCGGCATCACCTGACGACTTTACCGGGGCCCTGAGCGGGCATGACTCTCGATTCAGACTCACCCAAACTGCTTGGCCCACCCGCCACGCCGCGTCAGCTCGTCACTCGTTGCGAGAACCCTGGGCATCGTCTTGTCGGCACCGGGAGGCGCGGCAGCGTGGTACGACTGCTTCAACGCTGCCACGAAGCCGACAGAACGGGCGAGCCGATGACGACGAGCAGGGCGGGCGAGCTGCTGCGCATGCCTGGGGATCCGCAGATGGCAACGTACCTGGAACTGTTCTTCGACCTGGCGTTTGTCTTCGCGCTCGCCCAACTCTCGCACGCGCTGATCCAGGATCTCACCTGGAGCGGCGCCTTCCAGACGCTGTTGCTGCTGCTGACAGTGTGGCGGGTCTGGTTCAACACGGCGTGGATAACCGACAGGTTCGACCCGCAACAACCGGCGATACAGCTGCTGGTCATCGCGACTTTGGTGGGCAGCCTGGTGATCGCGATCGCGCTGCCCGACGCGTTCGGCAGGCAAGGCCTGGTCTTCGCAGGGGTATTCGTCGCCCTCTTCATCGGCACCAACATCTTCCTTGTGATCGCCCTGCGGGGCCACGCACCGCGGCGCACCTCCGGGCGGATACTGTTCTGGTACGGCGTGGTCGCGGTGCCGTGGATCGCCGGGGCGCTCTCGCATGGGACGGCGCGTGTGGCGCTGTGGACACTCGCGGTGGCCCTGGACTACGCCGCATACGCGCTTTACTACCCCACGCCGGGGATCGGCCGCACGCCCCCGTCGGATTTGCCGACCGTGGCCGAACACCTGTCCGAGCGCTACCGGCAGTTCTACATCATCGCGCTCGGCGAGTTGATCCTGGTCACCGGACTGGCGCTTCGCGGCACCGCCTTCACGCCCGACCGGACCGCTGCGTTCCTCGTGGCGATCGCCACCACCGTGCTGCTGTGGCGGATCTACATCTACCGCGCCGGGGAACTGGCGGCCGCAGCCATCAAAGCGGCCCCCGACCCGGCCCGCCTTGCCGGATCGACGTCATACGCCCACATCGTCATGGTGGCCGGCATCGTCGTCACCGCCGTCGGCGACGAACTCGTCATCACCCACCCGTTCGGACATACGCAACCGGCCTGGATCGCCGTCATCCTCGGCGGACCCGCGCTCTTCCTCGCCGGGCGTGCCGGCTTCGAGTACGCGGTCTTCGCCCGCGTATCCCGGGATCGGCCGATCGGCCTGGTCGTGCTGGCCGCCCTGACACCGGCGATGCTCCTCCTGCCGCCGCTGCTGGTCGCCCTCGCCGCCACCGCAGTCCTCGCCGGGGTCGCCATCTCCGACGCCACTCGCGCTCGAGCACATCCAGCCGAACCACCGTCGCCACCAGGCGCACCATCGTGACAGGTCGCGGGCAGCTACCCCCCGGTCCGATCCACACAGAATCCCGGCCGGCCGCCGGCTGTCCGCCGGCAAGTTGTGCAAACTTTCTGTACGGGTTCAAGGCGGCCCGAAACGGGCCGCACGCGCCGCCGCCAGGGCGCGCGGCCTGCACTCCGCTGCTGCTCCACTCCGGCCACGCAACACGCCCAGTCCACTCAAGTCGGACACCGCCACGACTTTGCCGGGGCCCTGTCTTGTCCCCGATCACCTTTCGGCTTCGGGTAAGCCATTCAGACCCAGAAACCTCCCTTCGAGTTTCTCCCAACTGCGTTGGGGATACGACAAGGCGCCTCGTGGCGCACAAGCACTCCTCGACGGCCCACCGCGTGCCGGCCACGCGGATGAGTTCCTCGTCGTCGGTGTCGGCCGGTCCGTAGCACAGGTAGTAGGCGTGCTCGGTTGGGTCGGTGATCGACCGGCGGATGAGCAGCCAGCGGGTGAACCCGTGGTCGGCGGTGCCGGTGTCGGGCAGGGTGGCGACGGCCCAGTCGAACAGACGGGGTCCCTTGGCGCCGGCGCCGCAGCTGCGCCGCTTCCAGGCCGGGGCAGGGGCGGCGGCGGCCAGTTCGTCGGCGCGGGCGCTGCCGCCGCCGGTCGGGATCTTCTGGTTGCAGGCCACGGCCGGGACATAGCCCATACGCCGGCCCTGCAGCCACAGCCGAAACTTGCTGTCCTTGCCGTAGGCCTCGTCGGCGGTCACCCACCGGGCCGGCAGTCCCGCGTCCAGTGCGCGGCGCAGCATCTGCAACCCCAGTGCCGGCTTGGTCGCGAACCGCACCCTGGCGGGTACCGCGGCTTCGGTCCGCCGAGCGTCATCGGCGCACCAGCCCTGCGGCAGATACAGCTCCCGGTCGACCAAGGTGCGCCCGTGCCCGGACGAATACGCCAGGAACACCCCGAGCTGGCAGTTCTCGGTCCGGCCGGCGGTCCCAGAGTAGTACTGACGTTGGACCCCGGCGGACTTCGTTCCCTTCTTCAGGAACCCCGTCTCATCGATGATCAAAACGGCGTCGGCGTCGCCGAGATGCTCTGCGACGTAGCCGCGTAGGTCGTCGCGGACCGCGTCGGCGTCCCACGCCGACCTGTTGAGCAACCGCTGCATGCCGTCAGGGGTGTTCTCCCCGGCCGCCTCGGCCAAGGTCCAGCCATTCTTGCCAGCCAGCGGCGACAACAGGCCCAGCACATACGCCCGGGCCCGCCGGCGTGGCTCCACCCGCCGAAACCGGCCAGCGATCCGCGCCATCAGGTCATCCAGACCCGCCGCCCACCCCGAAAGATCACCTACCGCCACAAGTGCGGAAGTCTACGATGGACGGTCATGTACTCTGGTGCCTAATCCGCATCTGCGGTCCTAGCTGCGCAAACACCGCCGACGGAAGTGCGGCTGGAGTACTAGTCGGCGGGCGAGACCGTGCACTCGGAGCCCGCGGCTTCGACGTTCCACCGTCGCCCGAGCGCCGGTACGTGGTGCAGGCGGATCCGTCCGAGTTCCTCAGGGACGTGAGCGTCGGCGACGAGTCTGCCCTCCCGCGGTTCGAGGCCGAGCATCGTGCGCAGGAACTGTAGGGGAGCCCCGCTGGCCCAGGCCTGGGGGTTGCAGGCGGTCGGGTACGGCACGGGCTGCCGGCCGAATGACCGGTCGTAGCCGGAGAACGCCTCGGGAAGCCGGTGTCCGGATTGGCGGGACGCCTCCAGCATCGCCATGGCGATCCGGTTGGCCTCGCCGCGATAGCCGTACCGGGCCAGCCCGGCGGCGATGATCGAGTTGTCGTGTGGCCAGACGGTGCCGACGTGGTAGCCGATGGGGTTGTATCCAACATCGGCTGTGGAGAGCGTTCGTACCCCCCATCCCGAGAACATCTCCTCGGACATCAGGTGTCGCGCGACGAGTGCCGCGCGATCGTCGGGCACGATCCCGCTCCAGAGCAGGTGGCCCATGTTGGAGGTCAGAGAGTCGATGGGGCGCTTGTCGCCGTCGAGGCCGACGGCGTAGTAGCCGCCCCGCTCAGGGATCCAGTAGTCCTGGTTGAACTGCTCACGCAGCCGGGCCGCCTCACCGCGCAGCCGCTGGGCCAGGTCCGGATCCCGCCACGGGCCGTCGGCGAGTTCGGCCAGGCGCAGCTTCGCGTCGTAGGTGTAGCCCTGCGTCTCGCAGGTGGCGATGGGAAGCACCGGAATGGCGCCGTCAGCGAACTGCACGCCGTCGGGCGAGTCTCGCCAGCACTGGTTGCCGAGACCCTGGGCGGAGCGGGTGGCATATTCGACGTATCCGTCGCCGTCCCGATCGCCGTACTCGTCGATCCATCGCAGCGCGGCTTCGGCGTTGCCCCGCAACCGGCACGTGAACTCGTCGTCGCCGGTCCACCGCCAGTGCTCGGACAGCAGGATCAGCCACAGCGCCGTGGTGTCCGCCCCGCCGTAGTACGGGCGGTAGGGTTTGAGGCCGAGCTGGGTGAGCTCACCCGTGCGGTACTCGTGGAAGATCTTGCCCGGTTCCCGATCGGTGAAGTCGTCGAAGGTTGTCGCCTGGTGGGCGGCCAGCACGGCCAGGGCCCCGCGGGCGACATCGGGACCGCAGGGCATGCACTGGTAGCCGGTGATCACCGTGTCGCGACCGAAGGCGGTGAGGAACCACGGCAGGCCCGCGGCGATGAGAATCACCGGTTCGCCTGCGATGGTCTTTTCCAGGCGCATGGACACGAGATCGATCGCGGACTGGTGGTAGACGTCGCGGAGCAGGTCCACGTCCGCGTGCAGGTGCGGCTTCTCCGCCGCCCAACGGGTCGACGGGTCCTCCGGTCCGTGATCGAACGCCTCGTCGAACCCGCGCACCGTGGGCCGGAAGCGTTGGTCGCCGCAGCGCAGCGGAACGCGCAGCTCACAGCCCCACTGCTGTCCCCGCTCGAGGCGCACATCCCACACGAGGGCGTCGCCATCGATCACGTCGGCCGGCGGGTCGGCCTCGACGCGTACCGAGGCCGCGTAGCTGCCGTTGCAGTATCGGAACTCGAGCGCCGCGCCGTCCGGTTCGTGCCGGCGGGTGATGTCCGCGGTGCGGTCCCGGCCTGACTCCTTGATCTCGAACAGGTCCGCGAAATCCGTCGTGACAGCCAGGCGCAGCCGGATGGACACCGGCTCGACGCCGAAGTATCGCAGCTCGACGCGTTCGTAGAGGCCGTCGCCGACGAAGCGCTGCCGTCGCACGCCCACCCGGTTGGCGGGCAGGTGGGCCAGATCGGAGTTGGCCAGGAAGAACGCCGCCGAATAGGCATCGACGGTTCCCGACGACAGCACCAGCAGCGGTGCGTCGTCGATCGACAGCTCCCACTGGCTGAGGAACCGAGTGTCGTCGTGCACCAGGCCACCGATGGAGCCTCTCGGCACGTCTCCGCGGGCGTCGGAGAACATGAAGGTGCGCCCCTCCAGCACGCCGATGGCGTCCGGCCCGAGCTCCGGCGGCAGGTCCCGGCCGGCGCCGCTGGAGACCGCCAGCGGCCCCGGTGCTTCCGGCATCGGGTCGGCGGGGGTTGGTCGCCGTGCTGCCGCGGTCATTCAGACCTCCTCACGTCCTTGACGGGGTTCGCCCGCGCCGGGCGTAGCTGACAGCGGAAGGCCGTCGCCCGGTCCACTGGCACGGTCCGGCAGTGCCGAACCCGAGGGTTCCCGGCCAGGCGCAGGTCAAGCCCGTCGCACCCGTTGCCTCCGGCTGCGCCGCAGAGCCACCACTGCCCGGACATGATCTTTAACTCAGAGGTATGTTGTTAGACAAAATATTTGTTGACCAGACTTCATGTCCTACACAAACGATTGTTCAGCGGAGAGTGAGCGAGATGCCCGATTACGGTCACGGACTCCTGTTCGGAACGTTCTTGACGCCGAACGCGCAGGACCCGGACCGGGTGATGGCGCTGGCTGGGCTGACCGAGGCGGCGGGGCTGGATCTCGCCACCTTCCAGGACCATCCGGACAATGCCGGGCTCGTCGACACCTGGACTCTGCTGAGTTGGGTGGCGGCCCGTACGGAGCGGTTGCGGGTCTCGGCGAATGTGCTGAACCTGCCGCTGCGCCCACCGGCCGTCCTGGCCCGGGCCACGGCGACCCTGGACCGGCTCTCCCACGGCCGGTTCGAACTCGGCCTCGGCGCCGGCGCGTTCTGGGACGGCATTGAGGGCATGTGCGGCCGCCGGCTGACCGCGGGGCAGAGCGTCGCGGCCCTGCGCGAAGCGATCGACGTCCTGCGCGGTGTCTGGGACGACGCCGCGCCGGGTCCTCTGCGCCACGACGGCCCGTACTACCCGATTCCGGGCATGCAGCGCGGCCCAGCGCCGGCTCACCACATCGACATCTGGCTCGGTGCCTACCAACCTCGGATGCTGGCGTTGACCGGCCAGAAGGCCGACGGCTGGTTGCCGAGCCAGGAATACCTCCGGTCGCCGGACCGGGTGACCGCGAACCGGCTGATCGACGAGGCGGCGGTCGCCGCGGGGCGCGACCCACGGGAGATCCGCAGGCTACTCAACCTGCTCAAGGTCGACGTGTCGTCGGGCGACCGCGGCTTCCTGCAGGGGCCGCCCGAGCAGTGGGTCGAACATCTCCTCCCGCTGGTCCTGGAGGAAGGTTTCAGCGCCTTCCTGATCGGCCGCGACGACCCACGTCTCATCCAGACCTTCGGGCAGGAGATCGCCCCCGCGCTCCGGGAGGCAGTGGCCAGGGAACGCACCGGAACCGGGACCACGACGGGCCGGGCGCGGTCGACCGTCGCCCTGGCCAAGCGTCAGCCCGGCGTCGACTACGACGCGCTGCCCGCGTCGCTCGCCGCCACGGCCGTCGAGCCCGGCGATCTGGAGTACGACCGCGTGCGCCACAGCCACAGCTGGCAGGGCTCACCGGCCGTGGTGGTCCGACCCGAGAGCGCCGCCGACGTGGTCGACGCCGGGGTGTGGCTGGTCGAGCTGACCGCCCTGCGCACGTACGCCCGGACGCAGCACATCCCGCACGCCGTGCGCAGCGGGAGACACGGCATCAGCGGCCGGTCCACCAACGACGGCGGAATCGTCATCGACATGTCCAGGATGAACAAGGTCCAGGTGGTCGACCGGGCGACCCGCCGGATCCGGCTGGAACCGGAGCCCGCTGGGACACGTCGCCCAGGCGCTCGCTCCGTACGGCCTGGCGATGAGCTCGGGGGACTACGGCGACGTGGGCGTCGGCGGCCTCGCCACCACCGCCGGTATCGGATACCTGTGGTGCGCAGGTACGGCCTGACCATCGACCACATCGTCGCCGCCGAGATCGTCACCGCGGACGGCCGCCTGCTCCGCGTCGATGACGAGCATCGCCCCGACCTGTTTCTGGGCCGTCCGGGGCGCCGGCGGCAACTTCGGCGTCGTCACCGCCTTCGAGCTGGAGGCGTACGAGGTCGACAACGTCGTCTACGCCCAGCTCGTCGCGGACGCGACCGACGCCGCCCACCTGCTGCGCCGTTGGGGCCAGCTCGTCGAGGATGCGCCGCGGGAACTGACCAGTTTCCTCTCGCTGTTTCCCGGCCGCCGCGGCAACCCGCCGATGGCCCAGGTCACCCTCGTCTACGCCGGAGTGGACGTCGAGGCGGCGCAGTCCAGCCCTGAGCCCGTTCCTAGAGGTCGGGCCGATCCTGGACCAACAGGCGCAGCTGGTGCCGTATCCGGCGATGTCGTTTGAGATCGGCCTGATCACCTTCGGCGAACTCACCGCCGACCCCGGCACCGGGCGGCTTGCCGAGCCGCACCAGCAGCTGCGTGGCGTCATCGAACTCGCCGAGGTTGCCGACCAGGCGGGCCTAGACGTCATCGGCGTCGGCGAGCACCACCCACCGCTCGGACTTCGTCGCGACGGCGCCACCGATGGTGCTGGCGGCGAAGGCCGAGCGTACCAGGCGGATCCGCCTGACCAGCGCCGTCACCGTGCTCAGCTCCGACGACCCGGTCCGGGTCTGGGAGCAGTTCGCCACCCTCGGCCTGCTCCCCGGCGGGCCGCCGGGAACGGACGACGGTGACGTCGTGATCGCGGCGGTGGATCGCGGTGCCGGGTCTTCGGAAGTAGCGCTGGGCCGCGACGAGTCGCGGTCGCCCGGACGACCGGCCGGTTCGAGTCAGCCGGCGGACTGCTCCGCTGGAGGAAGGACGCTCGCCACCGCGGCGCACGGATTCGTCGCCGGCGCGGCAGCGTGGATCGCCTCGGCGGCGCGCTCGGCGAAATCACGGAAGGCGCCGCGCTGCTCCTCGGGCAGCCCACCCAGCACGCGGTCCTCGGCGTGCGCAACCCAACGCTCTGCCTCGGCGAGTACCTGCCGCCCGCGCTCGGTGGCCACGATGCGGCGGGCGCGTCGGTCGCGGGAGTCCAGTCGCCGCTCGATGAGGCCGGCGTTCTCCAGGTCGTCGATCACGTACGTCAGCACACTGCGGTCGATCGCCAGGCGGGACGCCAGGGCGCCCTGCGTCGGCACCTCCTCGTGTACAACCACGGCCAGGATGTGGTACCCGCGACTGCCGTGCGGCAGGGCCTTCAGCGCCTGCTCGACGTACTCGTGCCACCGGCGCAGCACCATCCCGAGCGACCAGCCGAAGTTCGAACCGCGCTTGCGGTCGGCTGGCAGCTCGCAGGGGTCGGCGGCGGACATGCGCGAATTCTACCGGTCAGTATGTTGATCCCAATATGGGTTGTCGGCCAAAAGTTTTGCCGAGCGACCTCGCCGGTCAGATGCGCGCCTCCCACTTCTCGGCCTGGTCCTTCTTCACCTCGTCCTCGACGAACTGCGGGATCACGTTGCGATACTTGCCCTCACCGGAGGGGATGATCTTGACCATCGCGTCGATGAGTTCCGCCGGGTCGAGCTTGCCCGACGGCGTTTCGAGCAGGCTGTCGAACAGCGCCCGCAGGTCCGCTCGCTTGGTGAAGTTCTTGGAGTCGTCGAGCCAGCGGAAAGGCGTGTCGGCCATCGTCTCGTTGAATCCGGTGAAGTAGGCGCCGGGGTTGATGGTCTGGACCTTGATGCCGAACGGGGCCAGTTCCTGGCGCAGTGACTCCGCCATCCCTTCGATGGCGTGCTTCGTCGCGGTGTAGGCCGCGTAGCCGGGAGGGGTGAACAAGCCGCCCATGGAGGAAGTGAAGACGATCTTCCCGGCCTTCTTCTCGGCGACCCAGCGCTTGACGAAGCCCTGCGTCAGCAGGAGGGGTTGGAACATGTTCGTCTCGAAGGTGCGCCGGACCAGATCCAGCGGAATTTCCGAGATGGGCCCGCACTCACCGATGGCCGCGTTGTTGACCAGGATGTCGATGTCCCAGGTATGGGCGTAGGCCAGATCGTAGTGATCGTGCAGATCCAGCTTCTCGACCCGCAGCTGGACGCCAAGATCCTGAGCCTTCCGACGCAGGTGGCTGACCTGCGGTGCGATTTGAGCGGTCGCGATGACGTTGTGGCCCGCCCGGGCCAGACCGATGGCGGCACCCTCGCCGAAGCCAGAGCCGGCGCCGGTGATCAAAATGGTCTTGGCCACGCTTGTTCCCTACCTCCCGTGAACACCTTCGCCGTTGCCGAGGATGCGCCTTCAAGCGAGTCAGATGGAGAACGCTTCGGCTCCGGCCCGAGCAATCTCAAGATCTTGGGAAACCTGTCCCCCGGAGACACCGATGGCGCCGCACGTCGTTCCCGATGCCGACTTGAGTGGCAGGCCGCCGGCAAAAGTCACAAGGACCTCGTTGGTGAGTTCGAGTCCCGCCGATGTCCCGCCCGGCTTGACGAAATCCCAGAGCGCCTCGCTCGGAGACTCGAACAGGACGGCGCTCTTCGCCTTCTTCATCGCCACGTCGATCGAACCCAGGAACGCGCCATCCATCCGCGCGAAGGCCTTCAGGTGCGCACCCGCATCGAGTACGGCGATGCACACCGCGATGCCGAGCTCGTTCGATTTGGTGGTGGCGGCGTTCAGTATCCGCTGAGCTTGAGCCATGTCCAGAACGGCGACTCACCCCCGGGTTGCAGCGGTGACCTGCAAGCTGAGCGGTAGCTCCGGGCGGCTGCTCCAGAGACGAGAGCAACCGCATGCAGGCCTCCCCGTCATGTTATGGGTTCGGCCCACCCTGTTGGCGGAAATCGACAGTCATCAGTCGGCCACACTCGCCTGATATGGAGTTGAGGGCCGCTCCTGGGCGTGATCTGCGTCGTGTCACGGTTGGCTCGCCGCTGGCCGGCTATCGCTGGTTCCAACGTCTACCCGACAGTCTCACCGTCAATGACATCAACGCAGCGGTCTATGCGGATCAAGCACCTAACCGCCGACCACCACCCCGCCGAAGCGGTGCCGCTTATCCGCGCGGCCGTTGTGGAGCTGTACCGGGCGCGATGAGTTGGCGACGGGGCGACGGCTGATCCGCTGCTGTGGGCGGCGGTCCCGTAGTAGCTCGTCGCCCCGTCGCCACTTCCCGAAGCGCGGGACTGTGGATCTAACGGTGTTTCCGGCCTGACCCGCCGGGCGTAGTGCCCGGCGAGGAAGGTGCCGTGATGACCGCGACACTGAACGATGTGACCCCACGGAAGAGGAAGCCGGAGCCGTCGGCGGAGGAACAGGCCGCCGCCGACCTGGTCCGGCTGGCCAAGGAACAGGGCTTGTCGCTGACCGGCCCGGACGGGCTGCTCAAGCAGTTGACCAAGACGGTGCTCGAGACCGCGCTGAACGAGGAGATGACAGAGCACCTGGGCTATGAGAAGTACGATCCGACCGGCGTGAGGTCGGGCAACATCCTCAACGGCACCCGGTCGAAGACGGTGCTGACCGAGGCGACTGGTCATGTCGAGATCGACGTGCCGCGTGATCGAGCGGGGACGTTCGAGCCGCAGATCGTGCGCAAGCGGCAGCGCCGGTTGTCCGGGGTTGACGAGGTTGTGTTGTCGCTGTATGCCAAGGGGCTGACGACCGGGGAGATCTCGGCGCACTTCGCTGAGATTTACGGGGCGTCGGTGTCGAAGGAGACGATCTCCCGGATCACCGACAAGGTCATCGAGGAGATGACCGACTGGTCGCACCGGCCCTTGGACCAGAGGCGGTTTCCAGCGAACGTTGCGAATCATGTCGTCGATTGACGTTGCCATCGTCGCATCATCTGGTTGGGGCTGCTGTCGTTGAGGCACAGACGTGGCCGGTCGTTGAGTTCGGCGGCGATCCGGTCGAGCTGGCAGTTGGTCCAGAGGTCGAGGTCTGTTCCTTTGGGCAGGTACTGGCGCAGCAGTCCGTTGGTGTTCTCGTTGGTGCCGCGCTGCCAGGGCGAGTGCGGGTCGGCGAAGTAGATCTTCAATCCGGTGGCATGCTCGATCCGCGCGTGGTGGAACATCTCATTGCCCTGGTCCCAGGTCAACGACCGTCGCAGCGGAGGTGGGAACTGGGTGAAGGCGTCGATCAGGGCGTCGCCGACGGACCGGGCGTTGTGCCCGCTGGGCAGCCGGACCAGGACGGTGAGTCGGGTCTTGCGTTCTACCAGTGTCGCGATCGCTGAACGTTGACCGGCGCCGACGATCAGGTCTCCTTCCCAGTGCCCGACCTGCCGGCGGGTGGCGACACTGGCGGGTCGCTGCCGGATCGACTTCATGTTGGTGGATTGCTTCAGAGCCCCCTCGCGGGATCGGCCTCGGCCTCGGCGGTGTCGGTAGGTGCGGCCGGTGCGCAGGTTGGCCGAGTCGCTGGGCAGGATCAGACCCCGGTAGACGGCCTCGTAGATGGTCTCAGCACACACGTGCCAGGCCTGACGACGGCGATAGCGGCGACGAAGCCATCGGCTGATCTGAGGTGGCGACCAACGCCGTCGCAGCCTGTCGGCAACCGCCTCCCGCAACGCGGCATCGATGACGAACAGGCGAGGCTTCGGGCGCCGGCGCCGCAGGTACGCCTGATTGTGGGCATACCACGGCTGGTAACGACCATCCGGCTTCCGGTTTCTGGCGATCTCCCGGTAGACGCTCTGGTAGCTCTTCCCGATCCGAGCGGCGATTGCCTTGACCGGCTCCCCGCGGGCGAGCCCGTCCGCGATCTCGATCCGGTCGTCCTGGTTCAGGTACCGCGGGCTAATCGGTGTCTCCACGAAACTCACGCGGCCAGCGTCGATGAACCACAACGACCCGCAGCTCAACGACACACCCACCCGCTCAGCGGCAGCCGCTCCCGACAGACCAGTCCTAATCAACTCGAAGTACTGACGCTTGATCGCCGTCGGCATCTTGTTCGGCGCGTACCTCGGCATACGAACCCCTCTGTTCGGGATTCGCAACGTTCGCTGGAAACCGCCAGATCTACGCTGCGCTGTTCATCGACGCCATCGTGGTCAAGGTCCGGGCTCTGTCGCCGATCTTGTGATGTGGACGGTTCCATCCCGGGTAGGGCAGTTTCGTTGATCATGTTCAGCGTGTTCGCTTGTGGAGCAGCTACTGCCGCATCTGTCGGGTCTGTCGATCGAAGCTGTTGAGCAGCGTGACGGCGTAGTGGTGCTGTCGGGTCGGGCTCGGGCCGCGAGTGGGCGGTGCGGCCGTTGCCAGCAGCGGTCGGGCAGGGTTCATGGGCGTTATCAGCGGCGGCTGCGGGATGTCGCGATAGCGGGGATGGGGTTGCTGCTTCAGGTGCAGGTCCGGCGGTTTCGCTGCGACAACACCGGCTGCCCGGCGAAGACTTTCGCCGAGCAGATCGGTGGGTTAACCGCGCCGCATGCGCGGTTGACGCCGGGGCTGCGAGGAATGCTGACGCAGATCGGTTTGGCGTTGGCTGGCCGGGCCGGTTCCCGGCTGACGTCGGTCATCGGGACGGCCGTGGGCCGCGACACGTTGTTGCGGCTGGTTAGAGCGTTACCCGATCCGCTGATGTCACCGATTACGGTGCTCGGCGTCGACGATTTCGCGTTCCGCCGGGGGCGTCACTACGGCACCGTGCTGATCGACATGACCAGCCACCGTCCGGTCGACATGTTCGACGGCCGTGACGGCGACAGCCTCGCCGCGTGGCTGCGGCAGCACCCCGAAGTTGAGGTGATCTGCCGCGACCGCGCTGGCGGCTATGGCGAAGGCGCCAGCGCCGGTGCCCCGGACGCGTTGCAGGTCGCGGACCGGTTCCACCTCTGGCAGAACTTGGGCCAGGCGGTCGAGAAGACCGTCAACGCGTATCGGTCCCGGCTCGTCGCCCCGGCACCGCCACCAGCCGACGACACCATGCCCGCCGAGGTGCAGCCGCTACCCGAGAAGAAGATCGTGACCCGCCTTCGTGAACACCACACCGCCGTTCACCAACTGGCTGCTCAGGGACTGAACAAGTCGGCGATCGGCCGCAAGCTCGGCCTGCACCAGGCCACGGTCCGCAAATACTTGAACGCCGCCAGCGTCGCCGAGCTGACCGCCGTCACCGAGCAACGCGCGCACCTGGTCGACGACTACGTCGCCCACCTGCACCAGCGCTGGAACGAGGGAGAACGCAACGCCACTCAGCTGTTCCGTGAGATCAAACAGCAGGGCTATCCCGGCGGGGAACTGGCCGTCCAGCGTTACCTACGCCGCTTCCGCAAAGGCTTCGGCCACGCCCCGCACCCCGGCCCGAAACCGGCGTCAGTGCGCCAGGTCACCTCATGGATCATGACCCATCCCGACCATCTCGACCCCCGCGACACGGCCAAGCTGCGCGAGGTTCGCAGCCGCGATCGGGACTTCAACCGGCTGGTCAAACACGTGCGAGCCTTCGCGGTCATGATGACCGGCCGACACGGCGAGCGCCTCGACGCATGGATCACCGCCGTCGAACACGACACCCTCACGCCCCTGGCCGGGTTCGCCCGCAACCTGCGCCGCGACTTCGACGCCGTCCGCAACGGCCTGACCCTGCCGCACAGCTCCGGCCCGGTCGAAGGCAACATCAACCGCCTCAAGATGATCAAACGTCAGATGTTCGGCCGCGCCAGCCTCGACCTACTTCGCAAACGCGTCCTGCTCGCGCACTGAGACCTCTTCACACAACCGGCGACAGAGCCAAGATCAGGGATGGTCAGGTCGCGAACCGGCCGATCTACCTGGCCATGGCGGTCACCGTCGACGGGCACCGCGACATCCTCGGGATCTGGGCCGGCGACGGCGGCGAAGGGGCGAAGCACTGGCTGCACGTGCTGACCGAGCTGAAGAACCGCGGCGTCGCTGACGTGCTCATGCTCGTCTGCGACGGCCTCAAAGGCCTGCCGGAGGCGGTCGAGACGGTCTGGCCGCGCACCATCGTTCAGACCTGTGTGGTGCACCTGCTGCGCAACTCGTTCCGGTACGCGGCCCGGCAGGACTGGGACAAGATCGCCAAGGCGCTCAAGCCGGTCTACACCGCGGCGACCGAGGACGCTGCCACCGAGCGGTTCATGGAGTTCGCCGACGCCTGGGGCAAGAAGTATCCGGCGATCGTGAAGATGTGGTCCGACGCGTGGGCCGAGTTCGTGCCGTTCCTCGCCTTCGACGTCGAGATCCGCAAGGTCATCTGCTCCACGAACGCGATCGAGAGCGTCAACGCCCGCATCCGCAAGGCCGTCCGCGCCCGCGGGCACTTCCCGAACGAGGCGGCCGCGCTGAAGTGCGTCTACATGGCGTTGATGAGCCTCGACCCGACCGGCGCCGGCCGTCGGCGGTGGACCATGCGCTGGAAGGCCCCGTTGAACGCCTTCCAGATCGCCTTCGAAGGCCGGCTCACCCCGGCCAACCACTGACCACCTCAACAACCAAGATCAGCCGTTAACTTGACACTCCCGATCCCGCCGTTCATCGCCGTGCTGACCGGCAGGACCAGTAGACGAGAGACGCGGTCTCGGCAAGATCGTCGTGAGCGTGAACGCCTGGCCAGTGACCGTTGACCCCGGAGGCTCCCGACCTGCTCCCACGGCCCGGCGGTCAAATGGGCGCGCTCACGGACGCCGCGCCTTGTCAGCGGCAGATACGGACACCCGGTTGTGTTGAAGTCGCTGTCCCCAGACAACATCGGTGCTCGCCGCAGATTAGGCGACGTCGTTGGTAGCCAATCGCCAGCGCCGTGCGGACATCCGCGCTGGTCAGGAAGCCTGTACGGTCGGTGAAGGCGTCGCGGAACGCCGGGTAGTACTCGTGCAGCAGCGATTCGCAGCGCGGCGGGCTGCGTCAATCCAGGGAGCTACGGTGATCGCAGGGGCGCGAGTTGCACGGTCCAAGTCCGGGCTGTCCCGACGACCGCAATTGCCCGGCAGAGGAGGTCGCAGCCCAGCTGCGGACTTCCTTCTGCGAAGCCGCGGTTGATGAAGCTGATCGCTCTCGGGTGGTCACCCGCTTCAAGAGCATTCTCCAGGCCGGTGGCCAAGACGGCGGCGAGCGCGGCGTGGAAACTGTCTGCCCCTCTTTCGCGGAGGGTTTTGGCGGGCTCGCGCAATGGTGACGGAGAGACCGTGGGCGGGGCTAACACGAAAGTCATGTCCTTCTCCTGTGGTGTCGGTGTTGCTCGGGTCGGGCCAGCCAGATTGGCGCCACTTGCCGCAGCCGTGCCGCAACGGCCTCGTCGCACCGCGCTGGGCGGGATTGGCTGACTGTTGCCGCAAGGTAGCGGCTGATAACACGGGCATGATCGCTGACGGAACGCCAACGCTGGGCGAGGCGATTCGGCGGGACGCCGAGTCTCAGGTGCTCCTCGAGACGCTGGAGAACCTGGCTTCGTAGTGCCTCGTCCTTGCACGTTGATCGTGTGATTCGTCGGTCCTGAGGATCAGTCGGGCAGGCTGTCTCCCAACGGTGGGAGGTGGTGGCCGGTGGGCAGACGCCCGGAGGTGTTGCTACCGCCACGAGGCGAACCGCATCATCGCCGCCATGCTCGATGCCGCCCGATGTACCGGTTTCCGGCTGCCCGAAGCCTTTTCCGGCTACGACCGGTCCTTCAGTCGAATACCCGTGCGCTACCCGACTGCCTGCAGCCCACAAGCCTGGGCGAGCGGGGCTCCCCTGCTCTTCCTGCGCACGATGCTCGGACTCGGCGCCCGCGACGCCGAACTTGTACTGGATCCCGAGCTTCCCGAGAACTTCGGCCGGATCCAACTGCTCGGTACGAACGCCTTCGGCAGGCGTTGGGACCTTGACATCAACGGCAAACAATGGAGCATACAGCCCGCAACGTAAGCCGCGGTCCTGATAAGACTCTGTCCGGCGTCGGCAAGGCCTCTGTCTTCCCGGTCAGGCCACGGGATAGGTGTCCAAGAGGCCACACATGCCGTGGCGGCCCCGGTCGTGTGGCTCGGCGAACTGGTAGACCTCCGCTTGGACCAGATGCGGTGCCTCGCCGCGAGCGAGGGCGTCAAGCTGGTGTTCGGTCTCGTTGGCCGCCCGCAACGCTCCGCCCCGCCACCTGACCCGCCAACGCTCCAGGTGCGGTCGGACGAGGCGTACCGCCGCGGCGTGGAACTCGCGCAGCGGGGCGAAGTCGCCGGCGGCCGCAGCGGCCCGTAGCCGTTCGAAGCCACGTACGGCCAGGTCGCGCCGGGCGTAGGTGGCACTCAGGTCGGTACCGGGGGCGCCGCCGCCGGGCAGCGTGGTCGCGGCTGCGTACGTCGCGGGGTCGGTGAGCTGGTCTGGTGGGAGGGTCAGGACGGCGTCGCCCGCTTCCGGAAGGCCGCTGTTCTGCATCAGCACGATGATTTCCAGCCCGCCGTGGTTGACCAGGCGGTGGATGGTGCCTGGGGCGAACCAGACGACGGCCCCGGGGCGTAGCGGGGTCTCCCGATAGCCAGCAAGCGTCAGAGTCTGCACGAGCCCCGATCCGGCGATTACCACGTACGCCTCGGCGCAACACAGGTGCAGATGCGGGGTGCCGCCGATCTCGCCGTCCGGAGCGATGGTGTCGTAGACGCAGAGCCGGGACACGCCCACCCCGCCGGGCAGCGGCACGGGGGGCATCGCCACGGTGTGGCCGAGGTCGGGCCGAACGGCCATGGGGGCCCACCTTCCTCAGGAAAGGGTTTTCCCTAGGCCCGACGCTACTGTCACGCGGTACAACCGTCAACATCGGAACGGCGACGTCGCGCCACCCGTCCCCTGCACTCCGCCGGCCCTCCACTCCTCCGGCTTCATGCCGAGCCCGCCCCGGAGATGCTGCTGGAGAGTTTCGGGAAGGTTTCACCGGTGGCTCTTGACGTTTGCTGCAAGCCCTCCATATCCTCCGGGCAAGCGCTTTCCCATCCAATGCCCCTTCCATGGCGGCAGGAGACAGACACGCCACAGGTACCGCTGACCAGGGCCTGTTGGCCCTTCACTTCGTCCATCAGCGACAACCGAACGCGCCGGACCACCCATCGAGCTCACGGGGAGCCCCGAGGTTTCGCCCTCGCACAACAGCCGCCTGCATCGCGCGAGACGACCAACTCGCCGTGGCAGGCAGCACCACACCTTCCAGGAAAGGACGAGGATGTCTACGACCTCACAGCCCATGGAACGCCGCAACTTCCTACGCGCCGCAGTGGCCACCGCCGCCGGAGTGGGCCTCGCCGGCCTCGGATCCGGCATGGCGATGGCCGGCGCACCCAGCCTGCCCGAGAATGAGGCGCAGCGACGCATCCCGTCCAATGCGCTCGGCATGCACACCTTCACCATGCGGGGATCCATGGCCCAGGACGCCGCCGGGACCTATGCCCGCCTCGCGCAGATCGGCTACCAGACCATCGGGCTCAGCGGCCGGGCCGGCCACAGCGCCGCCGCGCATCGGCAGATGATGGATGCCGTCGATCTCAAGTGCAAGTACGAGCACGTCCAGTACACGCGGATGTTCGACCGCTGGGAGGAGGTGCTCGAGGAAGTCCGGATCCTGGGCGGCAAGTATGCCGTCTTCAGCTCGCTGCCCGGCTCGTACCGAGGCAGCGTCGACGCCTACAAGCGGGCCGCCGAGGAGATGAACATCGGCGGCCAGGTCGCCCGCCAGTACGGCCTGGAGCTGCTCTTCCACAACCACGGCCATGACCACGAGGTGGTGGACGGACAGAACCTCTACGACATCCTGCTGGAGGAGACCGAACAGCACCTGGTGGGCTTCGAGCTCGACACGCACTGGATGGTCAAGCCTGGTTACGACCCGGTCGACTACCTCCTGGGCTACCCCGGCCGATTCCCGGTCTTCCACGTCAAGGATATGGGCGCCGACGGGTCCTTCCAGGACGCCGGAGCCGGGATCCTCGACTTCCCGCGGATCTTCGCCGCCGCCCACCAGGGTGGCATCAAGCAGTGGATGGTCGAGCACGACCGGCCGCCGATCTCCGAGTGGTACACCGCGCAGGCCTGCTACGACTACCTCTCGACCGTGAGGTTCTGACACACCCGTCCGAACCATCAGGAGGCGTTCACCTGATGTCCGCGGAACCGCCGGCCTGAGACGACCGCATGACGCGGCCGCCCAGGCCGGCGCTTCCGCATCCCCTGCGGCATGCCGCAGTTTCGATGCCAAAGGCAGGAGCACCATGGGTACCGGTATCTGGCTGGTGGGGGCACGCGGCTCCGTCGCCGTCACCAGCATCGTCGGGGCGCTCGCCCTGCGCGCCGGGCTGGCCGGGCCGACCGGCTGCGTCACCGAGTTGCCGGCGCTACGCAGCCCGGCCCTGCCGGGCTACGCCGACCTGGTCTTCGGTGGCCACGACGTGGCGGCCACGCCGTTGACGAAGAAGGCCGAGGCCCTCGCCGCCGCCGGCGTAGTGCCACCGCGCCTGGTGGCCGCGCTGCTCCACGACCTCGCCGCCGTCGAGGGGGACGTCCGGCCGGTACCCACGGGTGGCCGGCAGGCCGACGTGGCCGCCGCGCTCGCCGCCGACCTCGAGCGGTTCCGGGAGCGGCACGGGCTGGACCGGGTGGTGGTGGTGAACGTGTCCTCCACCGAGTCCGTCCCGCCGCCGCATCCGGCGCATGCGGATCTCGCCGCGCTCGAGTCGGCCATGGCGGTCGAGGCCGGTGTGCTGCCGGCCAGCGCGATGTTCGCCTTCGCCGCGTTCACCGCCGGCTGCTCCTACGTCGACTTCACCCCGTCGACCGGCGCGCGACTGCCGGCCCTGGCCGAGCTGGCCGAGCGGGAACGGCTGCCGTACGCCGGCCACGACGGCAAGACCGGCGAGACGCTGGTCAAGTCCGTGCTGGCGCCGATGTTCGCGATGCGGCATTTGGTCGTACGGACCTGGTCCGGGGTCAACCTGCTCGGCGGCGGCGACGGCGCGAACCTCGCCGAGCCGGCGGCCAACGCGGCAAAGGCGGCCAGCAAGCAGCGGGTGCTCGGCGAGACCCTCGGCTACGTGCCGCAGGGTGGCACCCGGATCGAGTTCGTCGAGGAGTTGGGCGACTTCAAGACCGCGTGGGACCTGGTCACCTTTTCCGGTTTCCTCGGTACGCCGATGCGGATGGAGTTCACCTGGCACGGCTGTGACTCCGCGCTGGCCGCCCCGCTGGTGCTCGATCTCGCCCGGCTCACCGCCGCCGCGCACGCGGCGGGCCGCACCGGGCCGCTCACCGAGTTGGCGTTCTTCTTCAAGGACCCGCTCGGCGCCGCTCCTCACTCGCTGACTGAACAGTGGAGCCTGCTCTGCGACTTCGTCCGGCAGCTTGACGCAGATCTGAGCTGAGGTGGGTGCGTATGCCGTCGCTGACTGATTTTGCGGAGCTCGTCCGGGCACCGGCGGCGCTGTCCACGCCCGGTGACGTGGTGGCCGGTGCCGCCGCAGCCGGTGCGCTGGATCGGCGGGTGCCGGCGCTGGCGGGGGCGTCCGTGCTGCTGTACTGGGCGGGTATGGCCGCCAACGACTGGGCCGACCGCCACCTCGACGCGGTCGAGCGGCCGGAACGGCCGATCCCCAGTGGTCGTGTAGCGCCCGCGGCCGCGCTGGGACTGTCCGCCGGGCTCACCGCGGCCGGGCTGGCGGTCGCCGGGCTCGTCGGAGGCCGTCGCGCGCTCGCCACAGCGGTACCACTGGCCGGCGCCGTGTGGGCCTACGACCTGGCCGCCAAGAACACCTCCGCGGGGCCAGCGGTGATGGCCACCTGCCGAGGGCTGGACGTACTGCTCGGAGCGAGCGGCGGGCAGCGACGCCGGGCGGTGCCAGCTGCGATCACCGTGGCGGCACACACGTACACCGTGACCGCCCTGTCCCGACGGGAGGTGAAGGGCGCGGACCGGCGGTTGCCGATGGCCACGCTGGCCGGTACGGCGGCCGTTGCCGCCGCGACCATCTCCGGCGGCCGTCGCCAGCGCGGTTGGCGCACCCTCGTTCCCGCGGCGCTCGCGGGCTGGTACGCCGCTCGGTATGGGGGTGCGCAGGCCCGGGCGGCGGCGGACCCGACGGCCGCACACGTACGGGCCGCGGTGGGGGCGGGCATCGTCTGGCTGCCGATGCTGCAGGGCGCGCTCACCGCCCGAGCGGGCGCGGCGGCGCTGGGCGTCGCCGTCGCGGCCGCCGCCCCGCTGGGTCGCCGTCTCGCCCGGAAGCTGTCGCCGACATGAGTACGGCGACGGCCCAGCCGCAGCCGCGGTTCGGGTACGGCACGAACGGTTTCGTCAACCATCGGTTGGACGACGCCCTGGCGGTCCTCGCCGATCTCGGCTACCAGGGGGTTGCGCTCACCCTGGACCACGACCATCTCGACCCGTTCGCGCCGGATCTGGCCCACCGTGTGACGGCGGTCCGCCGCCAGCTGGACGCCCTCGGCCTCGCCGTGGTGGTCGAGACCGGTGCGCGGTACCTGCTGGATCCGTGGCACAAGCACTCCCCCACGCTGCTGGACGACAACGCCGAGCTGCGGCTGGAGTTCCTGCGGCGGGCCGTCGCGATCGGCGCGGACCTGGGGGCGGAGGCCGTCTCGTTCTGGGCGGGGGTGCGCCCGCCGGACGTCGACCCGACCCGGGCCTGGGACAGGTTGGTCGCCGGCTGCGCCGAGGTGGTCGCGGCTGCGGACGCCGCCGGAGTACGCCTCGGCTTCGAGCCAGAGCCGGGAATGCTGGTCGAGGACATCGCCGGCTGGCGCCGGCTACATCGGGCACTCGGCGAGCCGACCGCCTTCGGCATCACCCTCGACATCGGGCACTGCCGCTGCCTGGAACCGCTACCCGTGCCTGAATGTGTGGCCGAAGTGGCCGAGCACCTGGTGAACGTACAGATAGACGACATGCGCCGCGGTGTGCACGAGCACCTGGAGTTCGGCGAGGGTGAGATCGATTTCCCGCCGGTCCTGGATGCGCTCACCGACGCGGGGTACCAGGGGCTGGTCGCGGTGGAACTCCCCCGGCACTCGCACGCGGCGCCCACCGTGGCGAGGCGGTCGCTGGACTTCCTGCGCGCCGCCGCCGAGCGAACCGCCATGTCAGGCCCCACGTTGGCCACCGCCGGAAGGGAGAAATGATGAACCCGGAACGACTGCGTGCCGCTCTGCGGGGAGCATCCGATCCAAGCTGGCTGGACGACGCCTTGCGCGCCGTGACCGCCGACCCCCGCACTATCACCCGGTTCTTCCCGGCGGCGGGCCGTCGGTGCGGGCGGGCGGCGCTGGCGGAGGCGCCGGGTTGGACGGCCGACGAGGCGGCGCGAGCCCTGCTGCTGACCGCGCTGCCCGCCGATGAGGTGGCCGGGCAGGTGGATCTCCTCTACCGGCATGGGGATGCGGCGGAGAAGCGGGCGGTGTTGAAGGCGTTGCCGCTGTTGCCGGTCGGTGCGGCGGGCGTGCCGCTGTTGCACGACGCGATTCGTACCAACGACACCCGGCTGGTGGCCGCCGCGCTCGGCCGGTACGCCCGACACCTCGATGCGTCGATGTGGCGGCAGGCGGTGCTCAAGTGCGTCTTCATGGGTGTCCCGCTCGCCGCCGTGGACGCGCTCGACGAGCGGGCCGACGGCGAGCTGGCCACCATGCTCGCCGGATTGGCCGACGAGCGCGCGGCCGCCGGGCGGGACATGCCGGCGGACGTGATCGACCTGCTCACCCGGCTGCGCGCAATTCAGGAGGCGTGATGCGTATTTTCGACCCGCACATCCACATGACCTCTCGGACGACGGATGACTATGAGCGGATGGCCGCGGCCGGCGTGCGGGCGGTGGTGGAGCCGGCGTTCTGGCTGGGTCAGCCGCGCACCAACGTCGGCTCGTTCGCCGACTACTTCGACTCGTTGATCGGGTGGGAGCCGTTCCGGGCGGGGCAGTTCGGGGTGCGGCATCACGCCACGGTGGCGTTGAATCCGAAGGAGGCCAACGACCCGCGCTGCCGGCCGGTGCTGGATCTGCTGCCCCGTTATCTGAACAAGGACGCGGTGGTGGCGGTCGGGGAGATCGGCTACGACTCGATGACCCCGGCCGAGGACGAGGCGTTCGCCGCGCAGCTCGCCCTGGCCGTCGCGCACGACCTGCCGGCGCTGGTGCACACCCCGCACCGGGACAAGGCCCGGGGGGTCGAGCGGAGCCTCGCGGTGGTCGCCGAGTCGGGCATCGAGCCGGGGCGGGTGGTGCTCGACCACCTCAACGAGGTGACCGTGAAGCTGGCCCGGGACACCGGCTGCTGGCTCGGCTTCTCCATCTATCCCGACACGAAGATGTCGCCGCCGCGGATGGTGGAGATCCTGCGCGCGTACGGGACCGAGCGGATGCTGGTCAACTCGGCCGCCGACTGGGGGCGCTCGGACCCGCTGCTCACCCGGGCCACCGCCGAGGCGATGCTGCTGGCCGGGTTCACCGCCGACGACGTCGACCGGGTGCTGTGGCGCAACCCAGTGGAGTTCTTCGGCCAGTCCGGCCGCCTCGACCTGACCGACCTCACCCTTACCGGTGATGGCGCGGGCCCGCCCGCGACGTTCGCGGGGAACTCGATCCTGCGGGGAGGCAGCTGATGCGCCTCCGCCACCGGGACGGGCAAACGGTTCACCTCGGCTACTGCACCAACGTGCACCCCGCCGAAGACCTGACCGGCATCGTCACCCAACTCGACACCTACGCCGTGCAGGTGCGGGAGAATCTCGACGCCGACGTGCTCGGCCTCGGACTCTGGCTCGCCGCGCCGGTCGCCGCCGAACTCGCCGCCGACCCGGCAGCTCGCCGCCGCCTGGGCGGCGAACTGACCGCCCGCGGCCTGGAAGTGGTCACCCTCAACGGGTTCCCCTACCGGTCGTTCCAGGCCCCGGTGGTCAAGCACGACGTCTACCACCCCGACTGGACCACCCCCGAGCGGCTGGCATACACCCTGGACCTGGCCCGGGTGTTGGCCGACCTGCTCCCCGACGACGCCGCCCGGGGCTCGATCTCGACCCTGCCGCTGGCCTGGCGGCAACCCTGGAACGACGAGCACGCCGACGCCGCGGCCCGCAACCTGGACCACCTCGCCGCCGAACTGGCCGAGCTGCACCGACACACCGGGCGGACGGTACGGGTCGGCTTCGAACCAGAACCCGGGTGCATCGTCGAGAGCACCAGCCAGGCCGCCGCCCGGTTCGCCCGGGTGGACAGCGACTGGCTGGGCGTCTGCTTGGACCTGGCGCACCTGGCGTGCGCCTGGGAGGAGCCGGCCGAGGCGCTGGGCCGGCTGCGCGCGGCCGGTCTGCCCGTGGTCAAGGTGCAGCTGTCCGCCGCGCTGGAGGCCGCCGACCCGCTCACGGCCGCTGACACGCTGCAGACGTATGTCGAACCGCGGTTTCTGCATCAGACCCGGACCGCCGCGGCTACCGCCGCCGCCGATCCGGCCGACCCGCGGCACGCCGCCGACGACCTCGACACCGCGCTGACGACGCTGCTGGCCGAGCCGGGCCGTCGGTCGACGGGGCCGTGGCGGGTGCACTACCACGTGCCCCTGCACGCCGCCCCAGCGCCGCCGCTCACCGCCACGACGCCGCTGCTGCGGGACGCGCTGCGCGAACTGTTCGCCGGCGAGCGCGCCGGCTGCGATCACCTGGACGTCGAGACGTACACCTGGGGCGTGCTGCCACCGGATCAACGCCCACGTTCCGAGCCGGAGCTGGCCGCCGGGATCGCCGCCGAGCTGGCGTTCGCCCGCGACGAGCTGACCGCGCTCGGCCTGGGCGCACCGACCCCGGCGGTGACCGCATGAGGCGCTTGGTGGTGTTGGACGTGGTCGGGCTGACCCCGCGGTTGTTGGCGCACATGCCGCGGTTGCGGGCGGTCGCCGACGGCGGCTTCATCGCCGAGTTGGGGACGGTGTTGCCGGCGGTGACCTGTTCGGTGCAGTCGACGTTCCTCACCGGTGAGCTGCCGGCGGGGCACGGGATCGTCGGGAACGGCTGGTACTTCCGGGACCTTGGCGAGGTGCTGCTGTGGCGGCAGCACAACGCCCTGGTCGGTGGGGAGAAGCTGTGGCAGGCCGCCCGTCGCGCCGAGCCCGGCTACACGGTGGCGAACGTCTGCTGGTGGTACGCGATGGGCGCGGACGTGGACTGGACGGTCACCCCCCGGCCGGTGTACCACGCTGACGGGCGTAAGGAACCCGACTGCTACACCGACCCACCCGAACTGCACGACACGCTCACCGCCCGGCTGGGCACGTTCCCGCTGTTCACCTACTGGGGGCCGGGCGCCGGGCTGGCCTCGTCGGCGTGGATCTGCCGGGCCGCGCAGCAGATCCTCGCCGACCAGAACCCGGACCTGACCCTGGTCTACGTCCCGCACCTGGACTACGACCTGCAACGGTACGGCCCCACCTCACCCCGGGCCGCCGCCGCCGCAGCCGAGTTGGACGGTGTGCTCGCACCCCTGCTCGACGCCGCTCGCGCCCGGGACGCCACCGTGGTGGTGCTGTCGGAGTACGGCATCACCGACGTGTCCCGACCCGTCGACGTCAACCGGCTGCTACGCGCCGAAGGGCTCCTCCGCGTGCACACCCAGGCCGGGATGGAATACCTCGATCCGTGGACCTCCCGCGCGTTCGCCGTCGCCGACCACCAGATCGCTCACGTCTACGTCCGCGACCCCGCCGACCTGCTGGCCGTGGCGAAACTCTGCGCCAGCCTGCCCGGCGTCGCCGAGGTCCTCGACATCGACGGCAAGACCACACACGGACTGAACCACGACCGCGCCGGTGACCTCGTGCTCGTCGCCGAACTGGACGCCTGGTTCACCTACTACTACTGGCTCGACGACACCGCCGCCCCCGACTTCGCCCGCCTGGTCGAGATCCACCGCAAACCCGGGTACGACCCGGCCGAACTGTTCTTCGACCCCGCCGCACCCGGCGCCGCCAAACGCCGCGCCGCACTCGCCCTGGCCCGCAAGAAACTCGGCATGCGCTACCTGATGAACGTGATCGGACTCGACGCCGGCGCCCGAGCCGTCCGCGGCTCACACGGACGACTACCCAGCGACCCCGCCGGCGGGCCCGTGCTGCTCTGCTCCGACCCGACCGCCACCCGGGACCGGATCGCCGCCACCGACGTCAAGGACCTGCTGCTCGAACTGGCCGGGCTGGGCGGGGGGAAGACATGACGGTGGCGGCCGCCGTGGCGGGACTGCCGCCCACGCCGTCCCGCCTGCTCCGGACGGTGGACCGATGAGTACGTCGATGCAGCGGGTCGGTGGCCGCCGGTCGACCGCGGAGGTGCTCGCGTTCAGCCGGAGCCGGGTCGAGCCGGCGCTGCGCGCCGCCGTCGACGCCCTGCCCGGACCCGTCCGGCAGGTCGCCGGCTACCACTTCGGCTGGTGGGACGAGCACGGCCACCCGGCCCGGTCGGACGGCGGCAAGGCGTTGCGGCCGGCCCTGGTCCTGCTGGCGGCGGAGGCAGTCGGCGCGGATCCCGGTACGGCGGTGCCAGCCGCCGTCGCGGTGGAGCTCGTGCACAACTTCTCGCTGCTGCACGACGACGTGATGGACGGCGACGTGACCCGCCGGCACCGTCCGACGGCGTGGCGGGTGTTCGGGCAGGCGGCGGCGATCCTGGCCGGGGACGGCCTGCTGACCGGCGCGCTCGACGTCGTCACCGCGAGCGGTCATCCGTCGGCGCAGCACGCCGCCCGGATGCTCATCGGCGCCGTGCAGGACCTGGTGGCCGGGCAGAGCGCGGACATGGGGTTCGAGATCCGTAGTGACGTGGAGTTGCCGGAATGCATCGACATGGCGCGGGCGAAGACCGGCGCTCTGCTCGCCACCGCCTGCGCGCTGGGAGCCCTGTACGGCGGGGGCCGCCCCGACCAGGTCGAGCGGTTCAGAGCCTTCGGTGACCGGCTCGGCCTGGCGTTCCAGCACGTCGACGACCTGATCGGGATCTGGGGCGACCCGTCGGTGACGGGTAAGCCGGTCTACTCGGACCTGTACAGCCGGAAGAAGTCGCTGCCGGTGGTGGCGGCATTGACGTCGGACACCGCGGCAGGCCGGGAGTTGTCCGCGCTCTACCACGGCGGGCAGCCGCTGACGGAAGGCGAGGTGTCGCGGATGGCGGAACTGATCGATGCGGCGGGCGGGCGCGCCTGGAGTCGCGCCCAGTCCGATGTCCTGCTTCGAGAGGCGTTGGAGCACTTGGCCAGCGCAACACCGGCACCCGGCGCCGCCGCTGATCTGGACGCTCTCGCAGCGCTGATCGTCGGCCGTCACCACTAACGACTTGGTGCACGATAGCCACCGGGCCGCGCCGGGTCCACATCGACGACTTGGCCAACCCGGCAAGGTTGTCGACCCGCTCACCGGAGACGAACTCGAGCGGCACCCAGGCGTCCTCCGCCGGGTCCCCGGTGTCGTGGAGGCCGTCGTACCGCAGCCCGCTGGCGCGCACGTGGATGGTGCGGAAGACCTCCGGTTGGCGCCAGTCCTGCGCCCGCAGCCGCGTCTCGAGGTCCAGCTCGAACTGCAGGCAGCGCCGCAGCTTCGACTGGTCGAACCGGTCGGAGATGCCGAGCAGGGTCCCCGTGCGCAGCAGCGTGGGCATGCGGCCGACCGCCGCGGGGTCCGTTGCGCAGCGCGCGACGGTCCGGCAGGGTCCGGCAGCGAGCCGCGGTAGGTCAGGCTTCGCGGCCACCACACCAGGCGTGCACGCCGGTGGCCAGTGTCGCCACCGCCAGTCCCGTCACCGCCGCGACGGCGAACCCGGTGGCGGTCAGCGCCGTCGCCAGGACGCCGGCGGGAAACCAGGTCCAGACCGGAATTTGTCGGGGCGGCTTGCCACGTCGGCGCCGCCACGCCTCGGTCGCCATCGGGATGATCAACGGCGGCAGGGTCGCGGCGAGCACCGACAGCCAGGACAGCAGCAGGAGGTCGAAGCGGGCGACGGCCAGGGCCGTGCCGGGCACGGCGATCGCCAGCATGCCGGCCGAGGTGGGCAGTTCGGGCCAGACCGCGCGCAGCGCTAACGCGCCGGAGTACGTCGTGGTCAGCGCGGGGGCGAAGACCGCTGCGGTGACGAACAGGTTGCCGTACGCGGCCACGCCGTCGGTCGTGGCCAGGACCGTGACGACGTCGGTGGAGCCGGTGCGCAGCCACACTCCGGCGCCGGCCGCGATGACCAGGGCCGCTGGCGCAACCAGCAGCAGGACGCACCAGGTGAGGTCCCGGCGGCTGGACAGCCCACGACTGAAGTCGGGGGCCCGAAGCGCGAAGACCGACACGTAGCCGGCGATGGCGGCGACGTCGGCGGCGGTGCCCAGGCCGCCGAGCGCCATGGTCACCGGCGGCGTCGACGGTCTCAGCCGAGCCACGCAGATGGCCACCAGGGCGAGCGCCGCCAGCGTGGTGATCACGGCGATGCGGTTGCCGACTGTGGGCGAGGCGTAGGACACGGCGAGGACGGCGACGGCGAGCAGCAGGGCGCCCGCCGGGCCGGGTAGTCCGGACACGGTGGCCAGGGAGGCGCCGCCAAGCCCGACGTTGACGGCGTTCCACCCGACCATCGCGGCGGCGAGCACCCCGCCGAGGAGAGTCCGCCCCACCCGTGGCAAGTAGCGGGGTGCGACCTGGGTCAGCGTCCCACCTTCGCCGTACGGCGGGTGTACGCCCAGGGCGCCCTGTCCGAAGAGCAGGAAGGCCATCACCGCGACGCCGCCGACGAGGCCGAGCAGCGGCACGGCGCCGCCGTGGCGGTCGGCGATCCCGGCACCCAGGATCAGCGCCGCGGGGGCCGCGCCGAGTCCCAGCCATGCCCCGGCGGCGTCGGTCCACCGCCGGGGTTGCTCCGCCCCGGCGGTGGACCGACTCGGCGCCGTGCCACCGGTCAGTGGTTGGCTCCCGAGCCGAGCAGACCGCGGATCTGCGTGGCCAGCCGGTCGAACCGTTCGTCCGACATCACCTGCGCGTAGTCGCGCTCGGGCGGGAGGTCGACCGGGAAGGTGCACACGATCCGGCCGGGCCGCGGGCTCATCACCTCGACCCGGGTGCCGAGGAAGACCGCCTCGGCGATGGAGTGGGTGACCAGCAGGATGGTGGTCCCGGTCTCCCGCCAGATCCGGTTCAACTCGGTGTTGAGCTGCTCGCGGGTGAGCGCGTCGAGCGCTCCGAACGGCTCGTCCATGAGCAGCACCGGCGGCTGGTGCAGCAGCGCGCGGCACAGGGCCACCCGCTGTTGCATACCGCCGGACAGCTCGTGCGGTAACGCCTTCTCGAAGCCGGTCAGACCGGTGAGTTCGATCAGCTCGTCGGCCCGGCGGGCGGCCGTCGCCCGGTCCAGCCCGCGCATCTCGGCCTGCAGCAGGATGTTCTTCCGAACGCCCCGCCACTCGAGCAGGGCGGCCCGCTGGAACACGAAGCCGATGTCCTTCTGCGGCTGACGGACAGGCCGACCGAGCAGGGTGACGGTGCCGCTGCTGGGCTTCACCAGGCCAGCGACGATCTTGAGCAGGGTGGACTTGCCGCATCCGGACGGCCCGACGATGGTGATGAACTCACCGGGCTCGACCCGCAGGCTGACATTGTCGACCGCCGTGGTCTGGGACCGCTTGGACTGGAAGCGAACCGTCAGGTCGGTGATGTCGACGGCGTTACCCGTCAACGTCGCGGCCGCAGTTGACATGACCACCTCACCCCTCGTTGCCGTAGGAGCCGTCCCAGTACGTCGACGGGCCGCCGGCGTCCTTCAGCTCGGCGTACTGGCTCATCAGGCTGATGGTCTCGGTCCACTTCGCCTCGGTGTTGACCCCCGGCTTGCCGCCGGAACCGACGTCGAGCAGCGGCACGGCCAGCGTCAACTGCTCGACCAGCACCTTCTTCTCCGGCTCGTTCTCGGCCAGTTCGGCCATCGCGTCCGTGGCGCCGGGGATGTCCTTGGCCGCCTCGGTCCAGGACTTCTGCGTTGCGCGGGTGAACGCACGCACCAGGTCCGGGTCCTTGCTGAGCGTGCTGTCGTTGACCACCAGGCCGGTGCCGAGCATGTTCATGCCCCAGTCGGCGTAGAGCAGGTAGTCGACGTCCTTGCCGGTCCGGGCCTCGATGGTCGGCGCCTGGTCGTGGAAGAAGCCCTGGATCGCGTCGACCCGCCCCTCAGCGAGAGCGGCGATCTTGCCGGCCGCGTCGAGGTTGACCACCTTGACGTCGGATTCGGAGAGTCCGTTGGCCTTGAGCCAGGCGGGGAAGGTGGCGTAGATGGCGTCGCCCGGGGTGCCGCCGACGGTCTTGCCCTTGAGGTCGGCGGGCGACTTGATGCCCTTGTCCGCGAGGAACTCGATGGACGCGGGGCCCTTCTGCAGGAACACCCCCACGCTCTTGACCTTCATGCCGGTGGCGATGCCCTTGAGCAGGGGCGGGGTGTCGGCCCAGCCGAAGTCGGTCTGCTCCTGCGCCACCGCCTGGATGGTCTTGCCGGACCCACCGCCGGGGCTGATGGTCAGGTCGATGCCCTCCTCCTCGTAGAAGCCCTTCTTGAGTCCGTAGTAGAACGGGGCGTGCTCGCCGTAGGGCACCCAGTTCAGAGTGAGGGTCACCTTCTTCTTGCCGTCGGCGGTGGTCGGCTGCTCATCGTCGTTGCCGCAGGCGGCAACCGATCCCAACAGCAGCAGCGCGGCCGCGGTGAATGCGAGACGTCTCATGGGTGATGCCTCCTGAAAGCATTCGGTGGAATGTGAGTGGGATGTATGCGGCGGGTCAGGACGTGGTGAGCGGTACGCCGGTGCGACGGCTGGGGTGCCAGGGAATGAGCAGCGCCTCCGCCACCTCGACGATGACGAAGAGCACGATGCCGATCAGCGACATCAGGAACAGGTCGGCGAAGAGCAACGCCGCGTCCAGGTTGCCGTTGGCCAGCAGGAGTACGTAGCCGAGGCCCTCGTCGGCGCCGACGAACTCGCCGACGACCGCGCCGACGACCGCCAGGGTCACGGCGACCTTGAGCCCGGACATCAGGTGCGGCAACGCGTTGGGGAACCGGATCTTGCGGAAGGTCTTCCACGGTCCGGCACCCATCGTCGCCGACAGGTCGAGCAGCTCCGGATCCGTCGATCGCAGTCCGGCCACGCCGGAGATGACGACCGGGAAGAACGCGATGAGTACGGCGAGGACGATCTTCGGCGTGAGCCCCACGCCGAACCAGACGACGAGCAGCGGCGCGATCGCGATCTTCGGGATCACCTGGGCGAAGAGGACGATGGGGTAGATCGCCTTCTCCATAGTGCGGGAGTAGGCGATCAGGATCGCGGTGCCCAGACCGAGCAGGGCGGCCAGGACGAAGCCGATGACGGTCTCGTACAGCGTCACGTAGGTGTTGCGCATCAGGAACGACCAGTCCTCGATCATGGTTTCCCAGACCTGACCGGGGGTGGGTACCAGGTAGTTCGGCATGTACTCGCGCTCGGCGACGAACCACCAGCCGGCGAGGACCGCGGCGAGCAGGAGCGCCGGCCGCCAGAGCGCTTCGACGAAGCGCACCAGTCGCGCCCCCGGACGGGCGGCGGGCGGCCCGTCCTCTCGATTGGGCGAGGTCGTCGCAGGTGCGCTGGCCTCGGTGGACACCCGCGTCGCTGTCCCGGGCTGGTCGTCGGCAGCCAGGCCAACGCCCTGGTTAACCGCTTGGTGTGACACGGGCACTCCTCCTCGATGTCGGATCGCAGTGGGGCAGCTGCGTGCTTGGCCCGTCTGGCCCTGGAAAGGGCTTTCCCCAGGAGATTTACATGACCGTAACTACACTCGCCGACTCCGTCAACGGCTTCTTGGATTGACGTAACCGCAACGTCGACGATGGGAGCGCTGCACCGCCGGCCCCGTGGGTCGGCGGTGCAGCGCTGGCGTTCACGCTCCAGCTGCTGGCCCGGGACGGCCATGCCCTCCGGTGGGGTCAGTTGTGCTGGTGTCCGTCGCCGCCGGTGGAGGCCGGCTGCGCCGCCGGGTGGTGACCCTGTTCGTGGCCGGGCATCATCGCCCCGGTCTCGTCCAGCACGTGCACCATCGTCGACATGCCGGCATCGGAGTGGAACTGCATGTGGCAGTGCAGCATCCAGTGCCCGGGACCGACCGAGTCACCCGCGGTCACCTGGAACCCGAACGAGTCGCCAGGACCGAGAGTCTTGTTGTCGATGATCGGAATCGAGTCGGCCAGCACACCGTTGTTGTCGACCAGGCCGGTGCGGGTGTCCGCCCAGGAATGGCCGTGCAGGTGGAAGGTGTGCATGTCGTTGCCGATGCCGATGACGATGAACTCGACCTTCTCCCCTTGGCGGGCCACCAGACAGGTGGGCCCGGGCTGCGGATTCTGCTGGTCGCACGTGTCGGTCGCGTCCCCGCGTCGCAGATTGATGGTCTGCCGATCGCCGAAGGCGGTGACGTAGGTCCGATCCGGCTTCGGATCGCCCGGTCGGCGCACTACGACGCCACCGAACAGCCCCGCTCCGAGGCCCTGTGTTCCATGCGGCCCGCCGACGACGTGGTCGTGGTACCACCAGTAGCCGGCCGTCCCCTGCGACCCGCTCTTCTTGTCCCGGGTCTTCGCAAACCAGGTGTACGTGCGCGACTCGCCTGGCGGGACGAACGACTGGCTGTGTACGGTGCCGTCCGACAGCTGGGTGTACTTCACGCCGTGCACGTGCAGTGACACACCCAACGGGTGTTCGGGGTCGGTGCGCAGCTGGGCCAGGGTCGCGGCCGGCACATGGTTGTGCAGGGTGATCGCCAGGCACTCCCCCTCGACCATCTCGATGGTCGGACCCGGGTAGGAGGCCGCGTCCGGGCGTAGGCCGTAGCCGAGCCGGATCTGGTTCGTGGCTGGGTCGCGGGGTAGTTCGACGGCGTGCAGTTGCAGGGTGCGGTTCGGCTTCGTGCAGCCCTCCGGCAACTCGGGTTGGCGCAGCTGGGAGCTGACTGCGGCGGCGGCCAGGCTTCCTCCGCCGATCAGGACCTCCACGAGGACCAGCGCGACGACCAGGGCGTACGGTGATCGCCGAGGCCGTCGGCGCGGTGCTTGCGCTTGCTCAGAGTCGTTCACAAGGATCCCTTCTCCGCTCACTGGTCAACTAGCGGTTCTTGTTGTCCTTGGGCTTGCCGACGCCCGACCGGGCGGCGGCGCTGATCAGGGCGGCGTGCTCCTTCTGGTTGATGACTCCCGCCTCGCGCAGGTGCCCGGCCACCATTTCGACGTGCTTGACGAACTGGCCGTGGTTGGCCCAGTCACGCTCGTCCTCGATGAGGTTGTTGATGGTGCAGTCACCGTCCACGACGCGGTTGGGCACGCCGCTGTCGACCGCTCCGATCATCACCGTGGGACGGGTGTCGGGCGTGCAGTTCGGTCCCGGTCCGTTGGCGAGGACGGTGAACGTGACCGACCCGGTGCCGGAGGTGTTGCCCGCCTGGTCGGTGGCGCGGTAGCTCACCGTGTGCTGACCCGGCTGGTTCACCGTCACCGGCGCGCCGTACACCGCGTACGGGGCCCCGTCGATCGAGAACTCCACCCGGTCGACGCCCGACTGGCTGTCCGCGGCTGACAAGGTCACCGTGGCCGCACCCACGTACGCGCCGTCGCCGTTCTGCTGACCGGCGACGGAGGCGCTCACCGTCGGCGGCGTGGTGTCCGGTGCCGGCGGCTCCACCACCGTGAACGACACCGACTGCGCCGCCGAGGTGTTCCCCGCCTCGTCCGTGGCCCGATAGCTCACCGTGTGCGCCCCCGGCTGGTTCACCGTCACCGGCGCCGAGTACACCGCGTAGGGGGCCCCGTCCAGGGAAAACTCCACCCGATCAACGCCGGAGCCGCTGTCACTGGCCGTCAGCGTCACCGTCGCCGCACCGACGTAGGCGCCGGAACCGTCCCGCTGACCGGAGACGGCAGCGGTCACCGTCGGCGGCGTGGTGTCCTGCGGCGGCGCGGATACCACCGTGAACGACACCGACTGCGCCGCCGAGGTGTTCCCCGCCTCGTCCGTGGCCCGATAGCTCACCGTGTGCGCCCCCGGCTGGTTCAGCGTCACTGGCGCCGAGTAGGTGACGTACTGGCCGCCGTTGAGCGAGTACTCGACCCGGTCGACGCCGGAGCCGGTGTCGCTGGCCGTCAGCGTCACCGTCGCCGCGCCGACGTAGGCGCCGGAACCGTCCCGTTGACCGGAGACGGAGGCGGTCGCCGTCGGGGGTGTGGTATCCGGCGCTGGCGGCTCCACCACCGTGAACGACACCGACTGCGCCGCCGAGGTGTTCCCCGCCTCGTCCGTAGCCCGATAGCTCACCGTGTGCGCCCCCGGCTGGTTCACCGTCACCGGCGCCGAGTACACCGCGTAGGGGGCCCCGTCCAGGGAAAACTCCACCCGATCAACGCCGGACTCGGTGTCCGACGCTGACAGGGTCACCGTCGCCGCACCCACGTACGCGCCGGAACCGTCCCGCTGACCGGAGACGGAGGCGGTCACCGTCGGGGGTGTGGTATCCGGCGCTGGCGGCTCCACCACCGTGAACGACACCGACTGCGCCGCCGAGGTGTTCCCCCCGGAGACGGAGGCGGTCACCGTCGGGGGTGTGGTATCCGGCGCTGGCGGCTCCACCACCGTGAACGACACCGACTGGACCGCCGAGGTGTTCCCCGCCACGTCCGTAGCCCGGTAACTCACCGTGTGCGCCCCCGGCTGGTTCACCGTCACCGGCCCGGAGTAGGTCCCGTACGTACCACCGTCGAGGGAGTACTCGATCCGCCCCACCCCGGAACCGTCGTCGGACGCCGACAACGTCACGGTCGCGGCGCCCAGATACGCGCCGTCGCCGTCGCGCTCACCGGTCACCGAGGCGGTGACCGTCGGCGGCGTCGTGTCTCCCCCGCCGGCGGTGACGATCAGTTCCCCGCTCATGCCCCCATGACCTGGGATCGCGCAGTAGTACCAGTACTTGCCGGGGCTGAGGACCACGTCGACCTGGTGGCGTCCGCCGTTGCTGTCGTACGGGTCGGCCAGGATGTCCACGGTGACGTCGTTGTTGTAGCCGGGTTCGGTCCGGGAGAACGTGAGGGTGTGCTGCATGCCCGTGGTGTTGCCCGTGGCTGTGCTGTTCTCGAAGACGATGGTCGTCGCCCCGGCGACGGCGGTTGTCGGCGCGGACAGGTACTCCATGAAGTTGTCGCCCGCCGTCCAGGTGAGCACCTGAGCTTGAAGCTGCGCCGGCTGCTGTGCTGCCGGGGCAGCTACGGCGGCCGGCGGGCGGGCGTTCGCCGGCAGGCTCGCGAGCCAGAAGATGGAGGTCAGGGCCACCACCGCGGCCCACGCCACGAGCGGTGATCTCACCGCACGGGGCAGGGCGGAGGCGATGCCGGGAAGCAGGTTGGACATGGGGCATTCCCTCTCATGCTCGACGTAGGCGGTCGGTGCCAGCACCGACGGCCCACGGGTCGCGACGTACGGCTGCCGTATCCGGGCGTCACTCGCCGGTGGAACCGGGCAGCGGTCCCACACTGGTCGTCGTTTCTGGCAGCGGTCGGCGCCGGTGAGTCAGCCGCGCCAACCATTGCCCGGAGGCCGGTCCGCACCGTCGGCTACGGTGCGGACCGGCGAGCGTGGCTACGCACGCTCCGGCTGACGCCGCTTGTCGGCTACTTGCCGACCTTGGATCGTGCGGCGGCGTTCACGAGGCTGCCGTGTTCGCGGCCCGTGATGACGCCCTTCGCCTGGAACTGGTTGGCGACGTCGCTGACGGTGCTGACGAAGTCGCCGTGGTTGGTGAATGGGGCCTCGTGCCCGATGACGTCGAGCAAGGTGCAGCCGTCGCCGAAGTCGTAGTTGGGCACGCCCGAGTTGACGGTGCCGAACGAGACGACCTCGTTGGTGCCGTGGCCGTCGAAGCACCGGTCTCGCGGTGTGGTCGGCTGCGGGCCGCCGATGTAGTCGATGCGGTAGATGCCCGCGTTCCGGTTGTGGGAGCCGCGACCGACCCCGCTGCCGTCGCCGAAGTCCATGATGTACAGCGACCCGTCCGGTCCGAACTCGGAGTCGAACGGTCCGTGGTACTCCTGGTTCGGCAGGAAGGAGTTGATCGACAGCGGATCCCCGGCGTCGAGGGAGGGGAACCTGTCGCTGGGCGCCGCCTCGTCCAGGACGCTGATGGTCTTGTACCAGTTGGCGCCGTACTCGGAGATGAACCACTTGCCGTCGTAGTACTCGGGGAACTTCGTGTCGGAGTCGAGGTTCTCGTCGTACTGGTAGACCGGGCCGGACATCGGCGCGCCGCCCCGGAGCTCGGGGAACTCCGCCAGACCCCAGTCTCCGCGCCGGTCGCTGGTGTACCAGATGTCGGCCGGCTGGGCCGGGGGGAGGTTGGTCAGGCCGGTGTTGTTGGGCGAGTCGTTGACTGGCGCGGCGCAGTTGTACGGCGCACCCGACTGCCCGGTGGCGAAGTTGTAGTCGACGTAGGGCACGTTCGGGCCGACGCAGTACGGCCAACCGAAGTTGCCCGCCTTGGTGACCCGGTTGAACTCCACCATGCCGGAAGGACCGCGCAGCGGGTTCGTGGTGCTCGCGTCCGGGCCGTAGTCCGCGATGAGAAGCGCCTTCGCTTCGCGGTCGTAGTTGATGCGGAACGGGTTGCGGAAGCCCATCGCGTAGATCTCCGGCCGGGTCTTGCCGCCGCCCTGCTCGGCGCCGGTGAACAGGTTGCCCGCCGGGATCGTGTACGTGCCGTCGTCCTCCGGGTGGATACGGATGATCTTGCCCCGCAGGTCGTTGGTGTTACCTGCGGTGGCCTGAGCGTCCGCCGCGCGCCGGCCCGGACGCTCGTCGAGCGGCGAGTAGCCCTGCTGCTCGAACGGGTCCGCGTTGTCACCGGTCGCCGCGTACAGGTTGCCCGCGTCGTCCATGGTCAGCGAGCCGGCCATGTGGACGTTCGCGCGCAACTCGTTACGCCAGATCGGGAACCTGAGCAGCTTCTTCTCACTGGCCATGTCGAGCGTGTCCCCGGTCAGGGTGAACCGGGACAGGTTGAAGTTCGCCCCGGTCTGCCCCGGTGCCACCGGGTCGGTGTACAGCAGGTAGACCCAGCCGTTGTCGGCGAAGTCGTTGTCGATGGTCAGGCCGACCAGGCCGTCGGAGTGCCGGCCGGTGTCCAGGTTCAGGCGCAGGTCGCCGGCGAGGGAGGTGACCGGCGGGTTCTGGTCCTGGTGGATCAGCTTGATCTGCCCGGTCCGCTGGATGTACATGACCCGGCCGTCCGGCAGCGGCGCGAGCTCGTACGGATCCGCGATCGTGGCGTCGCCCTCGAGCTTGACCGTGCGGAAGCTGTCCCATTCGGTGGCGCCGCAGTCGCCCGGCGCCACCCCGGCGGACCACTCGATGCCGCCGAGCAGGTGCTCACGGAAGAGGGGCTCCGAGAAAGCGGAGGCGTGGTGTCCGCTGGCGGTGTACCAGGACCGGCCACCGTCGTAGACCTGGCACCAGGAGTGTGCGTGCTCGGGGCCCTCGTTCAGGCCGCTCGGATTATCCGTCGTCCGGATCTCGGTGAGGACGTGGACGTTACCGTTCGGCGAGGCCTGCCAGTTGTACCACTCCTCCGTGCGCTCCCACAGCTGCGGAAGGTCCGCGGTGGACGGGTGGGCCCGGTCGAGGACCTCGATCCGCCCGGGGCGCGGGCTCGGGTGGTTCTCGAACTCGGCGCCGACGAGCTGCTCGTACCAGTCCCAGTCGCGCTCGCTGGCGGTGGCGGCGTGCAGGCCGGCGAAGCCACCCCCGCCCCGGATGAAGCGCTGGAACGCCGCTCGTTGGTCGGCGTTGAGCAGCGCCCCGCGCTCGGGCGTGGAGTTCGTGTTGTTGAAGATGATGACGTCGAACGGGCGAAGACCCTTGTCGGTGAAGATGCTCGCGTCATCCGTCGCCGTGACGGCGAAGTTGTGCTCCCTGCCAAGCTCCTCGATCGCCTCGATCCCGGCCGGAATGGAGCTGTGGTAGAAGTTCGTGACCTTCGAGAACACCAGTGCGTTGAAGCGCGGGGCTGGTTTCGGCTCCGCGTTGGCCGTGGTCGGGGCGAGCGGCAGGATGAGCGCGATGGCGGCCGACACGCCGAGCAGCCTTCGCGCGAGTCGCGGGCGGCTTGTGGGCGGGGGATCTGTGCTGCGATCCATGTTGTCTCCCAGGTGGATACGGAACCGCGAACAGTTACCTGATCTTGACGATGTACCCGGGTAAGCCTTTTCCTAGGAAAGCGCTTGCCAAGTTAAGCAAAAGTTACGACGACGGTCAAGGGAGGTCACAGCCCGTCAAGGATCCGCGGCATGGGCCTCTCAGGCGCCGCAGCGAATAGGGCTTGACCAGGCACAATGGCGGTTGCCGCCCCCTGCTCGCGACCCAGGGAAGATCCGCTGGCCAACGTCCCTCGCGAGAGAGAACGGTTCGCGCCCGGCGGGTGTGCTGGCTCCGGCCACCCGGCCGGGACTGCGAAGGCGGTGAGCGAGGAAGCCGACGACAGGCCCGTTCCCCGTACGTTCCCGCGAGCCGCATCGCGCTGCTCCGGTAGGCGCGGTCAGCCGCCGCCAGGACCTCGCGACGTCGCGCCCGGCTCAGGTCAGGCAACGGATGGGTGCGACGGGTACGGCACCGGGCAACCGCCCGGCACGGTCATTGATAGATGCTGAACGACGTCATGGCCGGGGCGGGCCGGAACTCTCCCGCCGGATGAGTTCCGCGCCCATCTGCTCGATGCGCGGCCCGTCGCCGTCGGCCGGCGGTTGCAGCGCGAGGGTGACGGCGCAGGCGCCCATCTCGGCGAGGGGAAGCCGGACGGTCGTGAGCGTGGGAGTCACGTCGGAGGCGATCGGCATGTCGTCGAAGCCGACCACGGTGATCTCGTCGGGCACGGCGATACCACGGGAGCGCAGCAGTGCGAGGGCACCGACGGCCATGGAGTCGTTGAGCGCCGCGATGGCGGTCAGGTTCGGCTCGGCGTCGAGCAGCGCGGCCGCCGCGGCGGCTCCGCTGGTGCGGTCGAAGTCGCCGTAGGCGATGCGTCGGGTGGGGATCTGCCGCCGGTGGTCGCGGGCGGCGCGGCGCAGGCCGACGATGCGGTCGGTGGTCGTGGTCAGCTGCTTTGGGCCGGCGATGACGCCGATCCGCCGGTGGCCGAGCGTGTACAACTCGTCGCCGAGAAGGTAGCCGCCCTTCTCGTTGTCGGGTACCACGGCGTCGCCCACGTATTCGTGTCTGCCGATGACGGCAATGCGCCCGCCGGTGGCCTGGTAGACCCGCAGTTTGCTGTTGAGCGTGGTGGTGAAGGCGTCGTCGTGGTAGCCGGAGCCGGTGAGGATGATGGCGGCGGCCTGGTGGGCGCGCAGCAGTTCGACGTACTCCAGTTCCTTGTCCGGCTGTCGGTAGCTGTTGCAGATGATGACGAGCCGGCCGTTCTCGGTGGCCACCCGTTGCAGGCCACGGGTGATCTCGGCGAAGTACGGGTCGGAGACGTCGTGCACGATGACGCCGATTGCGCTGCGGTGCGAGCGCGCCAGGAGCTGGGCGTGGGCGTTGGGCACGTACTGCAGCTCCTCGACCGCCGCGAGGACCCGCAGGCGCAGGGCCTCCGCCACCGGCTTGCTGCTGCCGTTGACGATGCGGGACACGGTGGCCGGGGAGACGCCCGCCCGGCGTGCGACATCAGCAAGCGTCGCCATGTAGACCCCTCCCCGTGATGCCAGCAACCCCTTTCCCGCATCATAGCGGAGAGTGAGGAAAGCCCTTGCCCTCGGGGATCGCCGACGGCTACGGTACCAGGAAAGCGCTTACCAAGGAGGCCTTGCATGTCCCGTACCACGATCGGGATCGTGATCAACGGCGTCACCGGGCGGATGGGTTACCGGCAGCACCTCGTCCGGTCACTGCTGGCGATTCGTGAGCAGGGCGGCCTGCCGTTGCGCGACGGCAGCCGACTGTGGCCCGAACTGCTCCTGGTCGGACGTAACGAGACCAAGCTGCGCGAGATCGCCGACCGGCACGGCCTTACCGGCTGGAGCACCGACCTCGCGACCAGCCTCGCCCGCCCGGACATGCACATCTACTTCGACGCCCAGGTCACCAGCGAGCGGGAGAAGTCGCTGCGTTCCGCGATCGAAGCCGGCAAGCACATCTACACCGAGAAGCCGACCGCGGAGGACCTCAGCGGCGCGGTCGATCTGGCTCGCCGGGCCGACGCGGCCGGCCTGAAACACGGCGTGGTGCAGGACAAGCTCTTCCTTCCTGGATTGCGCAAACTCGATCGGCTGGTCAAGGGTGGCTTCTTCGGCCGCGTGCTGTCGATCCGCGGGGAATTCGGCTATTGGGTCTTTGAGGGCGATTGGCAGCCCGGGCAACGCCCGTCCTGGAACTATCGGGTGGCCGACGGCGGAGGTATCACCTGCGACATGTTCCCGCACTGGCACTACGTGCTGGAGCAGATCTTCGGCCGGGTCACCGCAGTCACCGCCCACATCACCACCCACATCGACCAACGCTGGGACGAGGAGGGCGCGCCGTACCGGGCCACCGCCGACGACGCCGCGTACGGCATCTTCGAGATCGAGGGTGGGATCGTCGCGCAGATCAACTCGTCGTGGGCGGTGCGTGTCTACCGCGATGAGCTCGTGGAGTTCCAGGTCGACGGCACACACGGCAGCGCGGTGGCGGGCCTGCGCAACTGCCGTATCCAGCACCGGGCCACCACCCCCAAACCGGTGTGGAACCCGGACCTGCCATCCACCGAGGACTTCCGCGCCCAATGGCAGCTGGTGCCCGACAACGACGAATTCGACAATGGCTTCAAGGCCCAGTGGGAACTGTTCCTCCGCCACGTCGTCGAGGACACGCCCTACACCTGGGATCTGTGGGCGGGTGCCCGCGGCGTCCAACTCGCCGAGCTGGGTGTGCAGGCCGCCCGTGAGGGCCGGCGCATCGAGATCCCGGAGCTGGATCGATGAACAATGCGGTCACCCTGCCGCGCGGACGGCTGGTTCTCAGCGGCGCGGGCGCCGAGTTCGCGGCACCCGGCCCGCAGTTCACGACCCGTGTCGCTTACGCGGCGGCACACGTCGTCGCCGACCCCGCAGCTGACAATTTCCCCGGCCGGCCAGCGGCGCTGGATTGGGACGCCACCCTGGCGTTCCGGCACCACCTGTGGCGGCACGGCTTCGGCGTCGCCGAGGCGATGGACACCGCCCAACGCGGTATGGGCCTGGACTATCCGACGACCCGTGAGCTCGTCCGGCGCAGCGCCCGGGAAGCACGCGAGGCCCGCGGCCTGATCGTCGCCGGAGTGGCCACCGATCAGCTGCCCGACGGCCCCGCCACCCTCGACGAGGTGCGCAAGGCCTACCGCGAGCAGCTCGACGACGTCCAGGACGCCGGCGCCCGACCCGTGCTCATGTGCAGCCGCCATCTCGCCGCGGCGGCGACCAGCCCCGACGACTACCTGAGCGTGTACGGCGAACTCTTACGTCACGCCGACGGGCCGGTCGTGCTGCACTGGCTCGGGCCCATGTTCGACCCGGCGCTCGCCGGTTACTGGGGCTCACCCGACCTCGGCACGGCCACCGAGGTCGTGCTCGCCCTGATCCACGCGCACGCGGGCAAGGTCGACGGCATCAAGGTGTCGCTGCTCGACGAGGAGTTCGAGGTCGCGCTGCGCCGCCGGCTGCCGGCGGGCGTACGTCTGTACACCGGCGACGACTTCCACTACCCCGCCCTGATCCGGGGCGATGGGCCCCGGCCGGAGCCCTCTGGCCGGGTTGGCCGGACCTACTCGGATGCTCTTCTCGGCATCTTCGCCGCCATCGCGCCACCGGCGGCGGCCGCCCTACGGGCACTGGACGCGGGCGATCTCGACCGGTACGAGCAGCTCTTCGCCCCGACCGTACCGCTGGCCCGGCACATCTTCGGCGCACCCACCTATTACTACAAGACCGGCATCGTCTTCCTCGCCTGGCTCGCCGGCCACCAGGAGCACTTCACCATGGTCGGTGGCCTGCACAGCGGGCGGTCTCCACGGCACCTTGTCGAACTCCTGCGGCTGGCCGACGCCGCCGGGCTGCTGCCCGACGCGGAACTGGCCGCGCACCGGGCACGTGCCTGGCTGACCACCGTGGGGGTGCCGCAGTGAGCGCCGGGGCGCAAGCGCTGGCTCGCTTCTCCTTCAACCAGGCGACCGCGAAGTACTGGCCGATGGAGGACCTCGTCGCCGGGTGCGTCGATGCCGGGGTCACCGGCGTCGGCCTGTGGCGGGAAGAGGCCGCCGCGTACGGCGTGGAGAAGACGGCGTCGCTCGTACGCGACGCCGGGTTGGCGGTCACGTCGCTGTGCCGCGGTGGCTTCTTCGACGCCCCCGGCTGGTTCGATGAGAACCGACGCGCCATCGACGAGGCGGCCACGCTCGGCGCGCCGACGCTGGTGCTCGTTTCCGGCGGTCTGCCGGACGGCAGCCGCGACCTCGACGCGGCACGCGAGCACGTTGCCGAGGCGATCGGGGCGCTGGTACCCCACGCTCTCGACGCCGGCGTGCAGTTGGCGATCGAGGCGCTGCACCCGATGTTCTGCTCCGACCGATGCGTGGTGGCGAGCCTCGGCCAGGCACTGGATCTCGCGTCGCCCTATTCCCCGCAGGCGGTGGGGGTCGTTGTCGACACCTATCACCTGTGGTGGGACGACCAGGTATGGACCCAAATCGACCGGGCCGGCCGGGAAGGGCGCATCGCCTGCTTCCAGGCCGCCGACTGGATCACGCCCCTGCCCGAAGGCGTCCTGCTCGGGCGAGGGTTGCCCGGCGAGGGCTGCGTGCAACTGCGCCGGTTCCGGGAGGCGGTTGACGCCACCGGCTACACCGGTCCGGTCGAGGTGGAGGTCTTCCATGCCGGGTTGTGGTCCCGGCCCGGGCGAGAGGTGCTCGAAGCATCGATCGCTGGATACCTGGAGCATGTGGCCGAGCGCTAGTGCCTTGACCACGAACGTTCATGGTGTCGAGCAGGCAGTAGCCTCGGCGCGGTGACGGAGGACGACTTCATGA
>NZ_JBQHDE010000019.1:0-78067 GCF_052068455.1 Micromonospora sp. H33
GGACTTCCTTCTGCGAAGCCGCGGTTGATGAAGCTGATCGCTCTCGGGTGGTCACCCGCTTCAAGAGCATTCTCCAGCCCGGTGGCCAAGACGGCGGCGAGCGCGGCGTGAAAACTGTCTGCCCCTCTTTCGCGGAGGGTCTTGGCGGGCTCGCGCAATGGTGACGGAGAGACCGTGGGCGGGGCTAACACGAAAGTCATGTCCTTCTCCTGGGGTGTCGGTGTTGCTCGGTCAGGCCAGCCAGATTGGCGCCCACCTGCCGCAGCCGTGCCGCAACGGCCTCGTCGTACCGCACTGGGCGGGATTGGCTGATTGTTGCCGGCAAGGTAGCGGCTGATGACCCGGGCATGATCGCTGACGGGACGCCAACGCGTCGTTGTGCCTGGGGCAGACGTTTCCCGAAGGGCCGCCTGAAGGGGATGACCGGCCACTGGACGCCAGCCATGCCTCCGATCATGATGGTTTGCCTCACGGCGTCGCTGGTCGTCGCCGGTAACGGACGCGGCGTTGTCCGTCAGCACACTGAAGTGTCGGTGGCGATCGGATGGTCTGCCAACGCTCCGCCCTCAAACCTCGAAGTTGTCCTGTGGACACTGCCGAGACCTGGGCAGTACGCCCGGTAGGCGCTGGCCCGCCAACGATGTTGACGAACTGATCCATGACCCACTCTACGCGTACTACACGCAGCGGTGCCGCTGCCAGCTCAGGGAGCTGACTCCAGCGATGAATGTGGCTCCCTCTCGGCGAGGACCGACACGGCCTCGTCTCGTGTCACTGTCACGTCCGCCCGGGTGTGGTCATCGTCCGAGCCTCGCCTGTGTCGGCGACCTGCGACCTACAGCAGCGGTTGCAGGTCGGTACATCTGGCTGCGCGAGTCGACCGAGGAGCCCGCGACAGCGCCACTGCACCTGGCATCCCCACTCGACTAGCTTCTACGACATGGCAACTATGGTGCTACGCGTCCGGCTCATCGGCGGCGACCGCATGGACGTCACGTACGACAAACCGGACGTCTCCGACGAGGACGAGCTTGTGGAACACGTGATCTCGACACTGGCGCAGGAATCGGGAGTGCTGCGCACTAAACACGGTGATCGGCTCGTCGTACTCTACGGCCGAGGCGTCGCAGCGATCGAAGTTGCGCCTCGCGGTGCAGTGCTGTGACGGAGGCCGCGCGCATGGGGCTGGCGGCGAGCGCCGGATTCTGTGTTATGGTTGCCCGGTTGCAGTTTTGATTTCCGTAGACGTTTCGGCGCCTGATGGGTTAACCAAAACCCATCCAGGTGCTTTTTTGTTTCGTGTCGTTTCCGGCGCGGGTGATCAACGCGGTGGCGCGGGAGTCCGCACAGTGCGGTCTCCAACAGCCTGCGAAGGAGCAGACATGGCTACAGGTACCGTGAAGTGGTTCAACGGTGACAAGGGCTTCGGCTTCATCAGCCAGGACGGCGGCGGCGCCGACGTTTTCGCCCATTTCTCGGCGATCTCCGCGAGCGGCTTCCGCAGCCTCGCAGACCAGCGGGTGGAGTTCGACATCACCCAGGGCCCGAAGGGCCCGCAGGCGTCGGATATCCGCTCGCTCTGATCCACGCTTTGCCGCGGCGGCCTGACTGGTTCAGCGGGCCGTCGTTCGGCGTTTCATCTATCATCATTTGTTCAGGTTCGTTTTTGCGATGTCCCGTGGCCTGCTCCCGTCCCGCTCCCCGATCCTCCTGCCCGGCCTGCAGAGCTGGGTGGGACGTGAACGCCTCCTCGGCGGCATGAGTGTGCCTCCCGGCGGGTTGTCATAGCTCAATGGGTCGGTAGGTCAATGCCGCGTCGACGATGGCTGCGGGTGACGCGTCGACCAGGTCCGGCGGCGGCCAGAAGATCAGATCGGTGATTCGTGGGTGCGGAACGTTGGTTGCCAGCAGACCTGCTCAGCATCGACATGGCGGCCCGCATCGACGGATGGCCACGTATCAGCGGGATCGGGGAGACGGTCGGTGTCGAGGTCCGGGTCGGTACTCGTCCGGGTCGATCAGCCGCATCTGACAGGGTGAAGTCGTAAAGGAAGCATCCGTGGTAGGTCGACTGCGACATAGCCGGCTGCGGTGACGGCCAGGTGCGCGTCGAGGAACGTGAGCACATTGGCGTTGAGCTGGCGGAGTTGTTCGGCGTGGCGCGGTCGGCGGTGTATCGGGCGGTGCGGCGGGCGACATCCGAGTGTGTCCGGGGTCCGTGACAGCAGTGCTGCCACGACGGGGATCATGAGCTGATGGAGTCGACCCGGGCGCAGCTACTGCTGGGGATGCTGGCGGTAGTGGCGCTGTTTGCAGCGGCGGTGCTGGGTGCGGCGCTGTTGGCGTGGGCTCCGTTGACCGGCTCTGATTCCGTGCAGGGGGCTCGCCGCTGGCGTGTGTGGGTGCGTGCTCTGCGCAGCGTTACCCGACGGTGGGCGGCCCTCGGGTGGACCGGGATGCGTCGGGTGCGGGTTCCACCGGGGGCGGTGGCGCGGCTGTCCGGGGCGGTACGTCATCCGGCTCGGTTGGTGGTGTTGGGTTTTGCCGTGGCCGTGTTGGCCGGTTCGGCGCTGTTGTCGCTGCCGTTGGCCACCGAGAGCGGCCGCAGCGCCCCGCTGGTGACGGCAGTGTTCACCGCCACGTCGGCGGTGTGCGTAACCGGCCTGGTGATCGAGGACACCGGCACGTTCTGGTCGGGGTTCGGTGAGGCGGTGATCCTCGGGCTGATCCAGATCGGCGGGTTCGGGATCATGACGTTGGCGTCTCTGCTCGGTCTGCTGGTGGCGCGGCGGCTGCGGGTGCGTCTGCAACTCGGTACGCAGGCGGAGACGAAGGCGATCGGGGTGGGTGAGGTCCGACGCGTGGTGCTGGGTGTCGTGCGGGTCAGCCTCGTCGTCGAGATCGTGGTGGCAACGTTGTTGGCGTGGCGGTTCGCTGACGGCTACGGCCACACCGGGGGCCGCGCGGTGTACCTGGGGGTGTTCCATGCGATCTCGGCGTTCAACAACGCCGGTTTCGGCTTGTACGCCGACAGCCTCATGCAGTTCGTCAACGACCCTCTCGTGTGTCTGCCCATCGCCGCCGCGGTGATCATCGGTGGGGTCGGTTTCCCGGTGTTGTTCGAGCTGCGCCGCGAGTTGCGCACCCCGCGCCGCTGGTCGATCCACACCAAGATCACGGTGGGGATGACTGTCGTGTTGCTCGCGGGCGGCTGGGTGGCGATCAGCGTGTCCGAGTGGTCCAACCCCGGCACCCTCGGCGGTCTGGGGCTGGGCGGCAAGGTGCTGGCCGGGTTCGTCGCGGCGGTGATGCCCCGCACCGCGGGGTTCAACAGCCTGGACGTAGCCGAGTTCAACGACGTCACCCTGCTGGTCAACGACGTGTTGATGTTCATCGGCGGCGGCAGTGCCGGTACCGCCGGCGGTATCAAGGTCACCACGTTCGCGTTGCTCGGCTTCGTTATCCTCGCCGAGATCCGCGGTGAGCCCAGCGTGCACGCCCTCGGCCGCCGGCTGCCCGCCGGCGTACAGCGGCAGGCGCTGACCATCGCGCTGCTCAGCGTCGCCGCCGTCGCCGCCTCCACCGTCGCCCTGCTGGCGTTGACCCCGTTCCGGCTGGACCAGGTGCTGTTCGAAGTCACGTCGGCGTTCGCCACCGTCGGCCTGTCCACCGGCATCACCGCGCAGGTCGGCGCCGCCGGGCATGTCATCCTGATCCTGCTGATGTTCGTCGGCCGGCTCGGCCCCATCACCGCCGCCACCGCCTTGGCCCTGCGGGAGCGGACCCGCCGCTACGAACTACCCGAGGAGCGACCCATCGTTGGCTAGGAAACCCGCCACCGGCAACCGCATCGCCGTGCTCGGCCTGGGCCGCTTCGGCGGCTCCCTGGCCCTAGAGCTGATGCGTCAGGACTGGGAAGTCGTCGGCATCGACTCCGATCCCCAGGTCGTCCAGACCTACGCCGACCAGCTCACCCACACCGCGACCGCCAACACCACCGACGAGATTGCGCTGCGTCAGCTCGGGGTGCACGACGTGGCGCACACTGTGGTGGGCATCGGCACCGACATCGAGGCCAGCATCCTCACCACCGGCCTGCTAGCCGATCTGGGCGTGCCCAACATCTGGGCCAAAGCCGTCAACCGGCGGCACGCCCGCATCCTGGAGCGCGTCGGCGCGCATCACGTCGTGCTGCCCGAACACGAAATGGGCGAACGCGTCGCCCACCTCGTCACCGGCCAGATCCTCAACTTCATCGAGTTCGAGGAAGGCTACGCCCTGGTCAAGACCCGCGCCCCCGAGGAAGCCTTCGACAAGACCCTCGCCGACTCGGCGCTACGCGCCAAGTACGGCGTCACGGTGGTCTCCATCAAACGCCCCGGCGAGGACTTCACCTACGCCACCGCCGACACCACCATCTACCCCGGCGACATCCTCATCGTCGCCGGCAAGACCCGTCAGGTCGAAGCCTTCGCGAACCTCACATGACCGCCACCGCAGCTGAGCTGGCCAGCGACACTGCCGTGGCGGCTCCACCACCCAGCTCCAGCCGCTTGGCGCAGATCGGCAACCATCGCCGGGGTGTGCGGCTGGTGCACCGTCGCTGGGGCGGCGAACCTGGCCGCGGTGCCGCTGACCGTTTCCGAGGCGTGCCGGGGGCCCTTCGTGCGCTAGGCAACCGCAGCTGAGCCCGCCGCGTCTCGGCGACCGCACCGGCCGGATCTTGAGCGGTCGGACGGGACTCGTCACTGCGTTGGGCCGGGGGGGGCCGCCGCGCGCAAATCCTCGACCGTCGTCCAGTCGGCGGCCGTGGCCGGCACGGCCAAGCGGATGAAGCGGCTGCGGTGCTCCACCTCGGCGGGACGTCGGCGGGTGACCTCGACGGTGATCGACGCACCCGCGACAGCCGATGTCGGAAGTGTTGTACGTAGGAGGTCAGCGTGGCCGACGCCGTTGAGCACGCTCATCGCGTGGGCCGGGCTGGCGGCGGACAGCGCGGGTAGCACGGCGGGCAGCGCATGGGCCTTCACTGTGAGCACGACGTCGGCCCCTGCCGGTAGCTGCGTGCTCGCCGGCACGAGCGCGGTCCACTGGCCGAGGGTCGGGCTGGTGACGCGGATGCCGCGGGCGGCGATCTCCGCCACCATCGCGGGGCGGCCGACCAGTACGACGTCGCCGCCGGCGCGGTGTACGAGCGCGGCGAGCAGGCCACCGACCGCGCCGGCGCCGAGTACTGCCAACACGTCAGCTCCTCTCGATCGACGGTGGTGAAGCGGGCGCGTCCGCCCGGGGGTTGAGCAGGCCAGCGGTGAGCAGGTCCACTGGCTCACCGGGCACCATCCACTGCGTCGTGGTACCCGCGGCGCGGAACGCCGCGACTGCCTCGTCGCGGGTCTGGGTGAAGTGCGCCCAGTCGTCGTAGTGCACGGGCAGCACAGTGGTGGCGTTGAGGAGCCGGGCGAGCGTGGCGGCGTCGTCCGCGCTTAGGGAGTACGTGGTGGAGCCGGTGGCCGGGAAGCGCGCCCGACCGAGGTGCATTAGTGCCGGGCCGACCGTGAAACGCTGGCCGATCTCGGCGAGCGCGTCGTGCAGCACGGTGTCGCCGGAGATGTAGAGCGCGCGTTCGAGGCCGTCGACTTCGACGACGAACCCGATGACGTCGCCGACCACTGCCTCCATCCCCCGTGGGCCGTGCCGGGCGGGCGTCGCGGTGATCCGGGCCCGGGTCGATCCTCGCTCCACCACGACGCTCTGCCACGGCGTGAGCGGATGTGCGTTGCCGCGCAGCCGGCGCGCCCCGGCGGCGGTGGTCAGCACGAGGTCGGCGCCGGCGGCCGCGGCGCGGCCGGCGGTGTCGAAGTTGTCGGCGTGCTGATCGTGGCTGAGTAGCACCACGTCGACGGGCGGTAGGCCCTCGGGCGGCAGGCACGCGGGCCGGGTGCGCCGCAGCGGGATCCGCACCGGGGTACGGGGCACCCGGAACACCTGCGGAGCCTCGGGCGGGTCGAGCGCGGGATCGGTCAACAGGACGAGTTCGCCGATGCGCAGCAGGACCGTCGCCGCACCCAGGTAGGTAGCCGTCGCGAACGGCGGCGGGGTGGCGGTCATGCCGGCAACTCGGCGGCGGCGAGCAGGTGCAGGAAGCCCAGCTCGCGCACGTAGCGACCGGCGGTGGAGGCTGGCCGCCGCTGCGCCTCGGTCTGCATCGCCTCGGACAGCCAGGCAGGGAACCCAGCGCGGGGCCAGCGGTGCAGGGCATCGTCGAGCAGACCGTCGGGCAGGCGGTCGAGCCCGATGCCCAGCACGTCGGCGGCGGCGCCGAGGTGCAGCGCGGCGACCTCGGGCCGCGGGTCCTGGGCGGTCATCAGCTCAAGGTGCAGCGACACGGCGTCGCGGGCGAGTGCCGCCCGCTCCTCGCCAGCCCGGTGCTCGCGGACGAGCTCCGCCGCGATGGCGGCACCGACGTGCTCGAAGCCCGGCGCGTCGACGTGGGCGTACGCCGTGGTGAGCCCGAGATCGTGCAGCGCCGCCGCGACGAACAGGACCTCGGCGTCGTAGGCCTCGCCGCGGTCGGCGACCAGCGCCGCGCCGAGCGCGTAGCTGCGGTAGCAGTGCGCCACCAGCGGTGCCGGTGCCGAACGGTGCAGCAGCTCTGCCGCGGACCGGCACAGTGCGGAGTCCGGGGGGTCGACGTGACGGTGATGACGGTGCTCAGGCATGCGTAAGTTCCTCGGCTGGCGCGGTGGACCTGGTTGACGGGTCGGTCGTGGCGAACTGGGCCCGGTGCCGCGCCGGTGTGGTGCCGCGGGCGCGGAAGGCACGTTGCAGCGAGTCCACCGAGCCGTAACCGCACACGCGGGCGACCACGGGCAGCGGCTGCTCGCCCTGCTCCAGGTGCCGGCGGGCGGCCTCCCACCGGACCTCGGCGACGTACTCCGCCGGCGTGCAGCCGGTCTCCCGGACGAACACGCGGCTGAAGTGGCGCACGCTCATCGACAGCCGGGCCGCCAGCGCCGGGACGGACAGGTCCTCGGCGAGGTGCTCGACGATCCACCGCTGCAAATCGCGCACCGGGCCCGGCGCCGCCGTCTCCCGGGCCAGCACGGCGCTGTACTGCGACTGGCCACCCGGGCGGCGTAAATAGACCACCAGCCAGCGGGCGACCGCACGGGCCACGTCGTCACCGCAGTCCTCGGCGACCAGCGCCAGCGCCAGGTCGACCCCCGAGCTGAGCCCCGCCGAGGTCCACACCTCGCCGTCGCGCACGAACACCGGATCAGCGTCAACCGCCACCGCAGGGTGGTCCGCCTGCAGCCGTGCCGCCGTCGCCCAATGCGTCGTGGCCCGGCGGCCGTCCAGGACACCGGCAGCGGCCAGGATGTGCGCACCGGTACAAACCGAGGCCACCCGGCGGGCACCCGCTGCAAGACTCCGGATCGCCGCGACCACAGCCGCATCGACAACGGGCACGACCCGCCCGGCCGCCGCTATCTCGGCACCACCTGGCACGAGCAACGTGTCGACCTGCGACGGCAGGTCGGCCAGCGACCGGTCGGCGACCAGCAGCACACCACCGAACGTCCGCACCCGCCCCGGCACCGCAGCGGCAAGCACCACCTCGTACCGCCCACCCCCGACGAGGCGGTCAGCCACCGTGAACACCTCGACCGGTCCAGCGACGTCGAGCAGATCCACACCGTCGTAGACGGGAACCACCACGATCCGGGGACCAGACGACCAACGCACTGAAGAAGGCACCCGCACACCCTCGCAGCGGCGGCGGACATGGCACAAGGACGCATCTCCTGCACATTCGGCCACGAGCCGCCTCGACACGCAGCGCGACGCCTCCGGCAACCCAACCGGCGGCGCCTTCATCTCCGCAGATCCGTCCATGCGATCTTGGCCGTGCCGCACGATCTGCGTCAGCGATGGAATGATGCGGCTTGTGTGTAACTCGCCGTCAGATCCGCTCGACTTCCGCAGCGTGCAACGTGCCTACGACACGGTGGCGGAGGACTAGGCCACTCGTCTCCCGGACACCCGTGCCGAGGCTCCACTCGACCTGGCCACGTTCGACGTCTTCGCTGAGGCGGTGACGTCCGGTGGCGACGGCCCTTGACACAGAGGGGAGCGAGATGAGGATGGCCACCTCACTCGGACGAGACGTCGGCCAAGTGAGCCGTCGCGACCGTACAGCGGCGTCGACCGCTTTCGCGACCGGAATCCAGCGGCGGACGACCGAAGCAGCAACGCGGGGCGGGCGGCGTCGCACTCGCCCCAACGGCACCCGTTGCACGGCGGCGCCCGGTTTGCGGCCTTCGCCGAGCCCGCCACAGCCGGATCAGTGCTGGGCTTTGATCACCTCGTACAGCGCCGTCCAGTTCCGGGTGCCGAGGCCTGCCGCGATCGCCCGGTCGTAGTACGACTTGACCGCGTTCGGCAGCTCGACGTCGACGCCGCTCGCCGCGCTGGTCCGCGTGATGTGGTCGGCCGTGGCGCGCATCATCAGGGCCGTGCTGAGCTCACCGGGATGCTCCCCCGCCGCCAGTTCGGCGGCCAGCGCCTGCCCGCTGCCGACCATCGCCGGGATGTCGGTGAGGGTCTGCATCGCGTCGGGCAGGAACTCGGCCGCCGGCACGCCGGCCGCGGTGACGAGTGCCGTGGCGTGCAGCAGGCTCGCGAGGGCGGTGAGAAAGACATCCAGATGCGCCTGATACAGCAGCTGTGCGAGACCCGGGTCGGCGCCGAGGTACTTCGTCTCGCCGATCAGCCGCAGCACCGGCTCGTGGGCGTGGAACAGGTCTTTGGGACCGCTGTAGAACGCATACGCGCCCGGCTGGCCGACGGCAGGCGCGGGCACCATGATCCCACCCGTCAGGAAGTCCGCACCAAGGTCGCGGGCCCAGGCGGCAGCCTTGCGGGACTCATCGGGAGTGTCGGAGCTGAGGTTGACGAGGACCTTGCCGGCCAGCGCACCGGCGTGGCGGGGGTTCGCCACGACCGGGCCGAGAATGTCGTACATCGCGCCGTAGTCGGTGAGGCTGAGCAGGACCAGGTCGGCGGCCTCGACCGCGGCGGCCGGCGTGGGTGCGAGCGTGGCGCCGTCGGCGACGAGGCCGTCGGCGCGGCTCGCCGTGCGGTTCCAGACGGTGATCCGGTGCCCGGCCCGCATCAGCGCGGCCGCGGTGGCGCGGCCCATCGGGCCGAGGCCGATGACGGTGACCGAGGCCGGGGCGGGCGTGCTGGTGTTCACCGGGTGCTCCTCATGGACTCGAACATGCGGGCGGTGCCGTGCTCGCCAAACCCGGCGGCGATCTGGCGGCGGACGATGGCGTGGACCGGACGGAGTACCTCGAGGTCGACACCGTGCTCGGTGCCGGCGCGCAGGAGCGCGGCGAGCGCCGTCTCGGTGAACCGGAGGCTCTGCTGACCCCCGCCGGTGTAGTCCTTGGCGTCGACGGTCGCGGCGTAGCCGGCGAGCTGACCGGTCATCGCGGCCAGGAACGGCACCTGCCGCTCGGCGAAGTCGGTCGCTGACACACCGGCCGCGCCGACCATCGCCGCGCCGTGCAGGAACCCGGCGAACAGCGTGTACATGCCGGCGAGCATGGCCATGTCGTAGAGCGAGGCCATGCCGGGATCCGGTCCGAAGTACCCGCTCGCACCCCACAGGTCCAGCAGCGGGCGGTGCGCCTCGAAGGCGACGCCCGCACCGCTGTAGAGGATCTCCGCGCCCGGCGTCCCGATCATCTCCGGGACCGCCATGATGGCGCCGCCCAGGTAGGTGACGCCGTGCTCGGCCGCCCACCGGGCCAGCTCGCGGGACTCCTCGGGAGTCGTGGTCGTCAGGTTGATCACGGTGCGTCCGGCGAGGCCGGCGGCGAGCGGGTCGAGAACCTCGTGCACCGAGCGGTAGTCGAGGAGGCACACGACGATCACGCCGTCACCGGAGACGGCCTGCGTGGCGGTGTCGGCGACGACGGCGCCGCGCGCGCCGAGCGCCTGTGCGGGTGCGGTACTTCGGTTCCACACGACGGTGTGCCGACCGGCGGCGAGGGCCGCCGCGGCGAGCGCGCTACCCATCGCTCCCAGTCCGAGAAACGTGGTGCTGGTGGTCATCGGGTTGTCCTTCTCGCTTGCGGTCGTGGATTCCGGATCGAGCGGCGCGCCGATGACCATGCTTCGCGCGTACCATCGTGCTGACAAGTACTCACTATTTTGTTCAATACTTACCTTTTGGTAAGCATGGGAGCGGGAATGACCTCGAGCGCGCGACGCGGCCCGTACATCTGCGGCATCGACGCTGCCATGGACGTCGTGTCCGGCAAGTGGAAGTCGCTGATCCTGTGGGAGCTCGACACCTACGGCGTGCGCCGGTTCGGCGAGCTCAAGCGCGGCCTGCCCGGAGTCAGCGAGAAGATGCTCATCCAGCACCTTCGGGAAATGGAGCAGGACGGGCTGATCCACCGCCAGGTGTACGGCGAGGTGCCGCCGAAGGTGGAGTACTCGCTCACCGAGGACGGCCGTTCACTCAACGCCGCCCTCGCGCCGCTGGGCGCCTGGGGGACGGCCCGCGCCGAGCGCCTCACCGCCGACGGCTCCCTCGCCGTCGCCTGACGACCCCGCCACAGGGTCACCCGGCAGCCACAATGCGAAGGCAGCCCGGCGGGCCGCCGCTCCGGCGCGCCTCAGCCCCAGCGCACACGGACGGCGGCAATAGCGGATGTTGTCGCCGGCTTGACGTCCGCGGGCGCCGCCCGTGTCAGGATCTCGCGTGTGCATACCCACGACTGGCTGAATACGGCGGATCGCTTCGCTCCCGGCCGTGAGGTGTTCCGGTCACACCGCAGGTTCCAGCTGTGGGCGCAGACGGTCAGCCATGGCCAACTCCTGCTGCGCACGCCGCGATCGGCTAACCACCCAACCCGCATCGACGTGCTTTTCAAGCCCGTGTCAGCGCAGAAGGTCCGCTGGATCTACGACGGGTTGGTGATCCGCTGTCCCAGCAGCGAGGAGCAGGAACGCATCGAGCAGCAGATGCCAGGTGGCTTGCTGGGCATGGATGACCGGGTGTTCGCGCTGGAAACGGCGGACTCGCTGGACTGGGTCGTGGCGATGGCTGTCGGGTGGCACGAGGATGACGACCCCGGCGACATCAGCCGTTTCGTCTGGCTCGACCGAGGCCGAAAGCCGGTGGTGCAGCGGCCATTGGATGGAGCCGACGGCGGCCTGAGTCACCGCCTCGCCTCCCTGGAGGAGGTCACGCCTACCTGCACGTCGTCATGGTCAGGATCAGTTGGCCTGGTCAGAGTGGCACCGTTGCACCGGTCGGCGCGTTCCTCACCCAGCAGGCCGCCGACGACTACCTAGCATCGCGGCATCCAGTCGAGGGTGCCAAGTTCTACGTGGAGACTGCGCCGCTAGGCCTCTAGCACGGCTCGCAGATTGACCCGCGATCCGGCGGCAGCTGCCAGGCGATCGAACGATCAGCGGCAGTTGCAGACGTTCCACTCGCTCGGATGCAGTCGAGTCGCACTGCTCGACGGGCACAGAGGCATGCCGATTGCTAATCGGTGGGCCATTCAGGTGACCAACGGGCGCGCTGTGCGCGGCTATGAGCACGCCATGCGATGCGATGGGAGACACTCGGACGATGACCGGCATGCCCCCGGAGACGTTGTATCACCGATGCCTGGGCTGGCACGCCCCTGCCCTGCGGCGAGCCGTCATCGTCGCCTCCATCGGGCTCATTGTCGCTCTCGCGCTCCTGCCGTTCATGACGTGGGAGTTGGCCGCGGTCGGGGGCTGGGACGCCGCCGCGCTCGCCTTCCTCCTCACTATCTGGCCGGTCATAATCCGAGCGGACAGCTCCCGCACCGAGATGCTCGCCATGCGTGAGGACGAGACGCGGGTAACCGCCGCAGTGCTGCTGGTAGGAGCGGGCGTCACCAGCCTGCTGGGTGTCGGCCTTGCTCTCAGCCTCGCCGGCCGGCAGAGCGGCTCAATGCGGATGCTGCTCGTCGGCGTCGCACTACTGACCGTCCTGCTGTCGTGGACCGTTGTCAACACGGTCTTCACCCTGCGCTACGCCGACCTGCAATTCCGATCAACGACCGGGGGGATCGGCTTCGACGGCCAGCCTGTGCAGGCGCCCACCTACCGCGACTTGGCCTACGTCGCCTTCACGATCGGCATGACTTACCAAGTATCGGACACGGCCATCAGCGATCCGCGGATCCGGGGCAGCGTGCTGTCCCATGCCGTCCTGTCGTACGTATTCGGTGTGGTGATCGTGGCGGGCTCCGTCAACCTCATCGCCGACCTGGCCCGCTGACGATGTCGGACTACCGACCGGTTAATGGCACGCGCGGAGCTCGCCGCTTGGGTGGCTTGGGGCATGCTGACCCAGACACACGACAATAAGATCAGGTGCACGGATTTGCCGCCGAGCGGGTGGCTGGCTTGCGCTGAGCAGCGCCGGTTAAGAGTGGTACGTCAGAAGCCGCGAGCGAAGCACGTTTCGTTGAGCCGTCGGCGGCGAGCGATCCCACAACGATCTCCACTGGATGGTCGAAGCCGCTGCCGATTCGCGACAGCAGGAGCAGAACGGTGGCGGTCAGGACGGTCCACGGGAACTCCGAGTTGCTTACGCAGTGGACCGCCTCTCCTGCTTCCGTGCCCGGGAACCGCACCGTGGCCGGGGCTTCCCTGAATCGCGGGTGGGCCCATCTGCCGCCCCGATCCGGCCGGAGTAGTGGAGCGAGGCGGCACCGGTGGCCGGCGGCCCAAGGTAGGCGACGGGTCGTGTAGAGAGACGTGTGGCCGGTCAGCTAAATGATCGCAGCGAGCTGAACCGTACGCCGGTGGCCTGTTCGGACAGCTCCCACAGGCGGCGGCCGTGGTCCGGGTCGGTCGCGGCCGCGGACAGTTTCCCCAGCGCGGGGTGGCCGCGCAGCTCGGCCGGCCCGCCAGGGGCGACGAGCTGGCCCGGCCGCGCCGTGGGGTCGGTGGCGGCGAACAGCTGCGGCCAGGCGCCGCGGTCGACCGGCTGGGCGAGCAGCGGGTTGCCGATCCGGCCCAGCAGTACCCGCCAGATCGGGGTGGTGGCGCTAGTCTGCAGATTCGTGGCGGTGTAGCCAGGGTGGGCGAGAATGCTACGTAGCGGGCTGGCCGCGGCGCTGAGCCGGCGGTGCAGCTCACAACCGAAGATCGCGTTGGCCAGCTTGGATGTGTTGTAGAAGCCCATCGGGGAGTAGCCCCGCTCGCCGGTCGGGTCGGCGAAGGGCAGCTTCGCCTGCCGGTGGTTGACCGAGGTGACCGTGACCACCCGCGGGTCACGGCCCGCCAGCAACAGCTCGAGCAGGAGCCCGGTGAGAGCGAAGTGTCCGAGGTGGTTGGTGGCGAACTGCACCTCGTGCCCCTGAGGGCTGAGGGTGCGCGGCGGGGCCATCACCCCAGCGTTGTTGATCAGTACGTCCACCCGGCGATGCTCGGCATGCATCCGGTCAGCGAACTCCCGCACCGAGTCGAGGTCGGCCAGGTCGACCCGCCGTACCTCCAAATCGGCGCCGGGCCGGGCGGCGGCGATGCCGGCAGCCGCACGGCGGCCCTTCTCCTCGTCGCGGACGGCTAGCACGACACGCGCGCCGCGGGCGGCGAGCGCCCGGGTGGTGACCAGGCCGAGTCCGCTCGTGGCTCCGGTGACGACGAAAGTGCGGCCGCTCAGATCAGGGATCCATTCCTCGGTCCAGCCATCAGCAGTCATGCGTCCCACCGTGCCATTGGTGGCACGGAGTGTCAAGATGTGCGTTAGATGTCATCGTAGACATGACGTAGCATCGGCGAATGAGATCTCGTGCGGACAGCAGCATGGCCGAACGCAAACGCCAGCTCGTCGCCGACGAGCTGCGCGACGCCGCCCTGATGCTGCTCGCCACCCGGGGCTTCGACGCGGTGACCGTCGACGACATCGTGGCGGCGGCCGGCATGTCGCGGCGCACCTTCTTCCGCTACTTCGCGTCCAAGGAGGACGTGGTCGTCCGGTTCCTGGCCGACATGGGCGCGGACATCGCAGCCGAACTCGCCGCACGGCCACGCACCGAGCCACCGTCGGTCGCGCTGCGCCAAGCCGTCTGGGTGCCACTCGCCGCCTGCACCGACCACCCCGACCACGCCGAGCGAGCCCGGGTCGTGGCCCGGCTGATCCTGGACACCCCTGCCCTGCAGGCCCGCTGGCTGGAGCGCCAGATCCAGTGGCGCGCCGGTCTGGCCGCCGAGCTAGCCGCCCGCCGCAGCCTCGACCCGGACACCGACCCCTACCCGCGGATGGCCGCCGGGATGGCCCTGCTGGCATTCGACACGGTGCTCCAGCAGTGGCAGGCGGGCGACGACGAGCAGCACCTGGCCGAGCTGACCGACCGGGCGTTCGCCGTCGTGGCGCCGGCCCTCGACGCGCCTACCGCGTCGCACGGCGCCGGCTGAGCGGCCCCCCGCCGACAGCCAGCCACGAAGGCAAGCCCGCCAGAGCCCAGCCCTCGAATCCGAGGTCCTCGCGTTCGACGCCGGCCACATCTGGCGCTGCCACGGCCTACATGAAGGAGCAATCGACGAACCCAGGTCCACATCGACGAGCGTGGCTTGCTCGGTGCCCTCACCGGGCGCCTGGCTACCGACCGTCCCGACACGTCCACCGGCGCCATGCGGATGCGCCCACCGAGCATCCTCATCCCGGCACGACCGCGCGCCGGGCGTTGCCGCTCCTCCGTCACGTACCGGACGCCCGACCTGCGGCAGATCCGGATGCCGGAATGCGGCATTGATCATGGCATCAAGCGACGCAGAACTCGTTGCCCTCGGGGTCATGCATGACGACGTGCCCGAGGACGTCGCCGTACCACTCCTCGCGGACCACCGTCGCGCCGGCGGCAACCAGCTCGGGCACTTTCTGCCGGATCAGTCGGGCGCGCTCGGCCATGTCCCAGGGGCCTGGACCGGCCACCCGGATATCGATATGCATACGGTTCTTGGCGGACTTGCCCTCGGGCACCTTGAGGAAACCAATGGCAGGGCCCCGGCCATCCGGGTCGACGATGGACGCGTTGTCGGGCTCGTCGAAACCGGACTCCTTGACATAGCCGAGGGCCAGCGCCCAGAAAGCAGCGATCCGCTGGGGATCGCCGGCATCGCATCCCAAGGTCCAAAAAGTCGCCACGGCGCCAACGTACGCGAGCTACGACACGCTGTCATCGGCAAATCCGGTCGTCCGGGACGCGCCGTCAGCGGCCATGACAGGTTCGCTGTGGGGTCTGCGCGGCCACGATGCGGCTGCATTCTCGGGGCCGCTGACGCCGAGGTTGGGCGAGTTCCTATTCGGTCGCTGTGGTGGGTCTTGGGGCGGCGGGGATTGGTGGAAGTCGGCGCAGTGCTCGGGTGGCTAGCACGGCAAGCGGTACGCCCACCGCTAGGACGGCGATAGCCTGCACGGAAGCGATCGGGGCGAGTGTTGTGCCCTGTGCCTGGTCGCTGTAGTCGAGCAGGGTTACGGTTCGCAGGGCGATCGTGGTTACGGCGAGCAGGGTGAGCGCCAGTGACCATGGCAGTGTGCGAGATGGACGACGGGGTACTCGAACGGTCAGGTAGACCACCATGGCGGCGGTGACCGCCACGCAGGACAGCCCGGGCCAGTCCAGCAGCCTCAGTGCCGGTTTGGTCTCCTGGATGATGAACAGCGGCACGGGGACGAGGAGGATGCCGATCGGCAGCGCGAGGAGCCAGGGCCGGCGCGGCACAGGTGGGGCGCCGTGGTGAAAGGCCGCCATGGCGAGTAGCAGGAAGACGTCGATGAGCCGCATCGCCCAGGGCGACACGGACAGCGGTGCGTCGCCGGCGGCTTGTTCCACGGCGGTGGTGATGGCGGGAGGCACGATGGCGAGCAGGGCGACTGCCTGGGCCACGCGTCGGTGTCCGAGGACGAGCGCGATGTAGGCCGGTAGCCAAGCGTAGCCGGCCAGGTTCCAGGCGGTATGCCAGATGCTCGACGGTGGGGTGAGCGCCCATTCGGGTGCAGGAGTCGGCAACCAGGCGATCTTCCCGGAAAGCCATAATGTGACGGCGATGCTGGCGGTGACCATGACGGCGTGGGTCAGCATCGCCATCAGGGTCGCCAGTCGCACGGCTTGCCCCCAGGCGTACGAGCGGGGTGGCGCGTCAGCCCCGCCGAGACGCAGCCGAACTGCGAGGGACACGATGCTGGCGACCTCCGACAGGCTCGGCCGACCGTAGTCCGCGGCGTACTCGGCGGCGTCGGGGTCGCCGGTGTCCATGCTGTTCAGGAAGGCGGCGACGATGTCGTCTTCCCATTCCTGCCGGTAAGCGGCGGGCAGCAGTCGCAGAATGACGCGGTAGCGCTCCTCGAGCCGGCTCACGACGGCGCCGCTCCAGTGATCCGGCTCCGCTGGTCGCGCAACCGGGTCGAGGCGAGGCGCGCGTTGGCAGCCAGCCGTTGAGCCTCTGCATCGAGGGCGTCGCGGCCTTGCTCGGTCAACCGGTAGTACCGGCGCAATCGTCCTTGCCATGCCTCCTCGCGGTCCAGCTCGACCAGGCCATCACCGACGAGCCGGTCCAAGGCCCCGTACAGGGAGCCGATCTTCAGCTGCACCGCCCCCGCGACAGTTCTGCCACCTCCGCGACGATCCCGTAGCCATGGCGCGGAGCGTCAAGCAGCGCGGTGAGGATGAAGAAGGCCGGTTCCGTCATCGCCCGAGAGCTCATCCACCCAATATAGTGGAGGACAAGATATGATGTGCGCCGGGAGCTGAGATGGGCGTCGGTGGATTCACCAGGCCCCCGGCACGCTCAGAGTCTGCGACGGAGGAGTGATCATGGGCGACGGTGATGCGGCGGACGGCGGAGAGCTGGGCGGGCCGGATTTCACTCCTGCGATACCTCCAGTGGAGAGCAGTGTCGTCGGCGCCCCACCCACCAACCGAGCCATCGTCCTCGGTCCCGGATACAGCGGTCACGTCGTACTGACCCGGACCCCACAACAGGTTCACCCGCTGCCCCCACTCGCGAGCAAAGACCTCGGCGGCGGAGCGAGAGAGGATTCGCGGGCAGCGCACACCGATCGTCCGTAACGGGGCCGGAAGCCGAGCAAACGACATCTCGGCATGATCGGACGCAGGGCCTCCGCGAGGGTCTGTCGCGGTGGGTAGCGCTCGGTCGGCGGCATGAGAGTGCGGCTGGTCGTCATCGCGGGCAGGTCCCGCCCCGCCCCCAACCGAGAGAACACCTTCGAATGAGTAGGTCACTGGTCCGGTCTCCGCGCGGCGCGTGCGGACACCCCCCGCCTGACGTGGCGGTCTCCGGCCCCCGCGGTCAGTCGTCGATCGCCTGGTAGACAGCGGTCCAGAAGTCGTGCCACATCGGCAGCCTCTGGTCGCCCGCGTGCGCCCGCTGCATGATGAAGATCGTCGTCATGTCCTCGGCGGGATCGTTGTACCAGGCGGTGCCGTAGAAGCCGGGCCATCCGTAGCTGCCGACCGATGGGCCGAGGTGCGTGCGGCGGGTGCGGACCGACATCCCGAAGCGCCGTGGCGGGCGAGGACGGCCACCACACCCGGGACGAAGCCGGAGTCGACGTGACGCTCGAGCAGCTCTCGCACCCGAGCCAGCCGTTTCGGCGAGAAGCCACCAGTTGGCACCTGTCTCCTCCTCATCTCGTCCGTTCGCAAGTTACACGTTGCGCGACGACCGCACGTTCCGCGAGGACGTCGAGGAAGAGACCCGTCCAAGTAGTACCGCTCATCGGCCGGATGAGGACGAAGGCTTCTTCGTCGCCTCCTCCGACTACCAGGACCCGATCGGCCCCGACTTCTGAAAACGCCCCTGACCCCGCCCTGCCGGCTGCCGACCGGTCGCCCCGGTCATCGGTCTGGTGGCCGTAGCCGGTTGCTGACGTCATGCACGTCCGGGGCACCCCACGCGAGGGTGTGGGCGTGGGCTTTCACGTCCGCGGAGCTGACGTGCCCGTCCAGGATGACGACCTGGTTCTGCACCTCGATGCAGATGCGTTCGTGGCGGAGCAGCGGGTCGCGCTGCATCCGCTCGAGCAACCGGCAGGCAAGCCGGGCGTCCTCTGAGGTCGGGCTGACATGGAACAGCGATGGCAGGTCCTCCGGGAAGAACCAGGGGTGGATCATGACTCACTCCTCACGTCCTGGTGGCCTTCGGTGACCCCTACCCCGCCGATTTCGCCGCCAATACGACAAGGCCGTGACGATTCGCGCCCGCGAATGTGACGAGTCGCCGTGACGCCCGGTGCGACGTTTGCCGCCCGAGGGGCCGGGTAGCGGGAACGGCCCGGCAGCGGCGGCCGGTCTGCGGCCCGGAGACATCGTCACCGAGCTGGCCGGCGAGCGCACCGACAGCCTCGAGGCGTTCCTCGGCGAACTGCGGTCGGTCGAGCCCGGCCAGCGCGTACCCGTCGCGTACCTAGGCGACGGCGACACCCGCCGCACGACCGTGACGCCGACCGCCGCCACCCGCTGACGCCGTGTCCGTCCACCGCCGGCCCGCGCCGCTCGCCCGGCCCGATCGATGACCGGCCGCCCCGGCGACCTCGAGCGGTCCCGCGACGCGGCTCTCCAAGGATCAGTAGTCAGCACCATCACGAGGCCGGCAGTCGAGTGACAAGATCGGTAGTCCAGGGGCGAGCTAATGCGCTTTGAGCTGCGATTGACGCCGTGAGGGCAGAAGAATGGAGCTATGGCGGGCGGGTCCGAGCTTGACGAGGACCCCTTGCTGCTGGACGCGACGGAAATCGCCGCTCGGCTGCACACCGATCCGCATCGGGGACTCACGGCGCAGGAGGCAGCAGATCGTCTCGCCCGGTGGGGGCCGAACAAGCTCGAGCCGCAGGCGAACCTGCCCGCGTGGCGCAAGCTGCTCAAGCAGTTCGCCGACCCGGTCGTCTACCTGCTCATCAGCGCGGTGGTGGCCTCGCTCGTCGCGTGGGTGGTGGAGGGCACCCGCGGCCTGCCGTATGAGGCCCTCGTTATCGCGATCATCCTCCTCGCCAACGCCGTGCTCGGCTTTGTGCAGGAGGCCAGGGCCGAAGCAGCGGTGGCCGCCTTGCAGCGCATGGCCGCGCCAACCTCGACCGTGCTGCGCGACGGCGCCGCGAAGGAGGTGCCCGCCGGGGAACTGGTGCCCGGGGACGTGCTCATCCTGTCGGAAGGCGACGCGGTCAGCGCGGACGGCCGGCTCCTCGAGGCCGCCTCGTTGCAGGTGGCCGAGGCGGCACTGACCGGCGAGAGCGAACCGTCACTGAAGCAGAGCGCTGCCCTGTCCGAGCCGGTCGGGATCGCCGACCGCGTGAACATGGTGTTCAACGGCACGGCAGTGACCCGAGGGCACGGTCGGGCGGTGGTGACCGCCACCGGCATGGCCACCGAGATGGGCCGGGTAGCGCAACTGCTGGCCGAGACCGAGGAGGCGCCCAGCCCGCTACAGCGGGAGGTGGCGCGAGTCGGTCGCCTCCTCGGCCAGTCCGTGATAGTGATCGCGCTGATCGTGGTGGCCACGATCTTCTTCACCACAGACATCCGCGGTGCCGGTGATGTCGTGGATGTGCTCCTCGTCGGGGTGTCGCTCGCCGTCGCCGCCGTACCTGAGGGCCTGCCCGCCATTCTCTCGGTCGTGCTCGCCCTCGGCGTCCAGCGGATGGCCAGGCACCGGGCGATCATCAAACAGCTGTCATCCGTCGAGACCCTCGGCTCGGCCTCCGTCATCTGCTCGGACAAGACCGGAACGCTCACCCGCAACGAGATGACGATCCGCCGCGTCGTCACCCCCTCCGGTGAGGCGGAACTGACCGGCACCGGGTACACGCCCGAGGGCAAGGTGGTCGTCTGCGGACGGCCGGTGAACGAAGGGTGCCTGCTAGACGAGGTCCGCGTCGTGTTGACCAGTGGCAGCCTGGCCAACGACGCGGCGATCACCTGGCAGGACGGGACGTGCGCGGTGCGTGGGGACCCGACAGATGTGGCGTTCCTCGTGGCCGAGCGGAAGGTACCCGAGTTGAGCACCGTACGCGACGAGCGGTTCCACCGCGTCCACGAGGTCCCGTTCAGCTCCGAGCGTAGGCTGATGAGCAGCATCGAGGCGGACGCGGAACGGGACGGTCGCCTTACGGTGATGACCAAGGGTGCGCCCGACGTGCTCCTGGCACGCTGCACCAGGGAGCGGGTCGCCGGACAGGAGCGGCCCCTCACCGACGGGCGCCGTCGTCAAATCCACGCCGCCGTGGACCGGCTGGCCGACCAGGCGCTACGACCCCTTGCCGTCGCCTACCGAACGCTCGACGCGACGGCGCCTCCCGCCCAACCGGAAACGCTGGAACAGGACCTGGTCTACGCGGGACTGGTCGGGATGATCGACCCGCCGCGACCCGAGGTCCGCGACGCCATCACTGAAACCCATCAGGCGAGGGTACGGGTGGTCATGATCACCGGCGACCATCCCCGGACCGCCGCCCGAATCGCCGCCGAGCTTGGCATCGTCTCCGACGACCAGCCAGCGACGACGGGCACCGAACTCGCGGACCTCGATCAGGAGGGGCTACGCCGCGCCGTCCGGGACCGATCCGTCTACGCCCGGGTGGCGCCGGAACACAAACTGCGGCTCGTCGACGCGTTGCAAGCCAACGGCGACATCGTGGCCGTGACGGGGGACGGGGTGAACGACGCCCCCGCCCTCAAGACCGCCGACATCGGCATCGCGATGGGCCGTACGGGCACCGACGTCACCAAGGAAGCGGCGAAGATGATCCTCGCCGACGACAACTTCGCCACGATAGTGCGGGCCATCCGGGAGGGGCGCGGAATCTTCGCGAACATCCGCTCCTTCCTGCGTTACCTGCTGTCCTCGAACGTCGGGGAGGTACTCACGATGTTCCTCGGCGTCGTGCTGGCCGGCGTCATCGGTCTCCAGCATGGCGAAGGCATCGCGGTTCCGCTGCTCGCGGCGCACATCCTGTGGATCAACCTGCTCACCGACACCGGGCCGGCGCTGGCCATGGGCGTCGACCCGCCACCAGGCGACATCATGCGCCGGCCGCCGCGCCGGCTGAGCGACCGGATCATCGACGCCGAGATGTGGCGGATGGTCGGCTTCGTCGGGTTGATCATGGCGGTGGTGACCCTCTTGACGTTCGACATCCAGCTGCCGGGCGGGCTGATCGAAGGGTCCGCGGATCCGACTGAAGCCCGCGCCGCCGCCTTCACCACGTTGGTGCTGGCTCAACTGTTCAACTGCTTCAACGCCCGCTCCGAGCGGACGAGCGCCTTCCGAAACCTGTTCACCAACCCGCTGTTGTGGGTGGCCGTCACCGTGTCGCTGCTGCTCCAAGTGGCCGTCATCCACGTGCCCCTGCTCAACCAGGCCTTCACCACCACGGCGTTGACGGCCGGCCAGTGGGCACTCTGCGCCGGCATGGCGAGCTTCGTCCTGTGGGCCGAGGAGCTACGGAAGCTCATCCTGCGACGCCGACGCCCGAGCGCACTGGCCGCTGGTTAGCCACGGGCAGCGACGGGATTCCCGGGTCCGGCGGGGCCGAATCTGCCTATGGTGGAAGCGGACGTGGGCGGGCAGACGCCGGCGGGCCGCCGCGAGTAACGAATGGGCGCGAAGGGTGGACTCGTTCCTTCAGGCTGTCTGGGACACCCGGAGTGTGAGCGGGCGCCTCGCCACCAGCGTCGTCCTGGTCGTGCTGACGGTCCTGGTCGCTGTCCTCGCGGGCCGCCTGGCCACGATGCGCGTGGAGGACACCACCAACCGCTACTACCTGCGCAAGGCGGTGCACTACCTCTGCGTCGTGGCGTTGCTGCTCGCGCTGGCGCTGCTGTGGCGTCCGTTCGCCGGCCGGGTGGGGGTGGTCGTCGGTCTGCTCGCCGCCGGACTCGCCCTGGCGATGCAGGAGGTCATCGGCGCGTTCGCCGGGTGGATCAGTATCCTCGCCGGTCGGCAGTTCCGCGTCGGCGACCGCATCCAGATGTGTGGGGTACGCGGCGACGTCCTGGACATCACCCCGCTGCGCACCCGGATCCTGGAAAGCGGCTCCTCCTCCGACCCCGAGTCATGGATCCGAGGCCGCCAGTACACGGGACGGGTGGTCTCCCTGTCCAACCGGTTCGTTTTCACCGCACCCGTCTACAACAGCAGCACCGTCCTGGACCACCTGTGGGAAGAACTCACCCTTCCCATCCCCTATCAGGCGGACTGGCACCTGGCGGAGCGGATCCTGCGCGAGGAGGCGGAGGCCATTTCGTCAACGACCGAGGCGCGGCGAGCGATCGAGCAGATGCGGCACCGCTATCCGGTGGCCGAGGCGGAGGTCGACCCCCGCGTCTTCATCCGGGCCACACCCAACTGGGTGGAGCTGTCGGCCCGGTTCGTGGTCCCCGTCCGCGCCGCCCGGCATGTCAAGGACCAGGTCACCCGGCGAGTGCTGGACCGCTTCGCCGAGCACGGCCTACGGGTGGCCTCGGTGACCCAGGACATCACCATCCACCCACCGACGACACCTGGCACCTCTGCCCCAGGCTGACCAGTGGTCCCGGGCTGGGACCCGGCTCGAGGAGCAGAGGTGGATGAGCGGCGACGATCAGCCCCGGAGGGTTGACGACCGGGCCGCGTACCAGCGGCGACCCAACGTCGCCGTCACGCCGTGCGCGATGGTGCTGACCACCACGACGAGGCTGCCAGCGGCCCACAGCCGCCAGTCGCGGGCCCCTTCCTCCCGGCTGTAGGTGAGGTAGAACAGCGCCGACACGCCGATCGGCCCGAACCAGCCCAGGAACACGACGTCCCGCCGCGGCATACCGAGCGCCGGCCGCAACGCCAGCACGACCGGGAAGCGACGCAGCAGCAGCACGGCCACCGCGAACGCTCCCCCGGGCCAGCCCAGGTCGAGCCAGTCGCGCCACGGCACCTCGACGCCGAGCAGGAAGAACAGCGGCAGCACGAGGTACCGGGTCAGCGCGTCGTCCAGTTCCTGCTCCGACGCCCGCGACTCGTCGCCGATCACCCCGTTGTAGACCAGCCCCGTGACGAAGACCGCGAGGATCGCGTCGGTGTGCAGCAGCCGGGCGACTCCCAGGGCCGCCACGGCGAGCACCACCGCGAAGATCAACAGCGAGCCCTCCTCGACGTCCTCGCGTGCCTCCGCCGCGCAGACCGCCCGACCAGCCGCGTAGCCGACCACCAGGCCGACCAGCACCGCCCCGAGCACTCCCCAGACCGCCTCCCGAGCCTGACCCGAGGCCGTGTGCGCTGCGGGGATCAGCGCGAGGACGACGAAGACGAAGGCCAGTCCGTCGTTGGCGCCGGACTCGCCGCTGATCACCTGCCGCAGCCGACCCGGCAGCTGCCGCTCCGCGGGGCCACCGGAGACGATGCTGGAGGCCAGCACGGGGTCGGTCGGGGTCAGGCACGCCCCGAGTAGCACGGCCAGGGCCAGCGGCACGCCGAGAATCAGCCAGGCCAGGCCGGCGGTGACCACCGCCATTCCCACCATCGCCACGGTCAACAGCACACCGACCTGGCGAATCACCGACCGGTAGTCCGACAGGGGAAACCGCAGCGCCACCGCCATCAACGAAATGGCCAGCAGGATCCGGGCGGCCTCCAGCATCAGCCCGGACGCCGCGTGATGGCGCAGGTCGATCAGCCCGAAAACCGGGCCGGCCAGGACACCCAGGACGAGGGCGAGCAACGGCTCGCTGACCGGTGCCCGACGGATGGCGCTGGACCAGAAGGCCAGCAGCACCGCCAGCACACCGACCAAGGCGTAGCCGAGGTGGAGCAGCCGCATCCCGGGGCGCTACCCCGTCACCGCGTTTCCACGCCTGGGATGGCAAAGCGACCTCGGCACCTCGACAGGGCGTGCACGCCTCTACGGGACCGGCTCGTCGGCCCTTTCCCCCGAGGCCCCGCAGGCTGGCGCCCTTTATCTCTGCAAAGACCGCCAGAGCGAACTGATGCGCCCGACCCCGGTGCCCTGGCCCCCGTTGCTATGCAACTCGTTGCATAGCATGATGCTCGGCATGTCGCTGGAGCACGCCATCCTCGTCTCGCTGCTGGAGCAACCCGCCTCCGGCTACGAGTTGGCCAGGCGCTTCGACCGCTCGATCGGCCGCTTCTGGACCGCCACCCACCAGCAGATCTATCGCGTCTTGAAACGGATGGAGAGCGACGAGTGGATCACCGCTGAGGAGGTCGGCCAGGCCGGGCTGCCGGATAAGAAGCTCTGGTCGGTCACCTCCACCGGACGGTCCGCCCTGGTCGCGTGGCTGCGTGCCCCGGTGCAGCCCGAGGCCGTCCGACACGAACTCGCCGTCAAGATTCGCGGTGCCGCGTTCACCGACGCGGATGGCCGGACGGCCCTCGTCGCCGAGGTCGAGCGCTACCGTGCCGGCCACGCTGCCACCCTCGCCGGCTACCTGGCCGGAGAGCGCCGCGACTTCCCCGATCCCGCCGCCCTGGACGTCCGGGAGTCGCTCCAGCACATCGTGCTGCGCGGCGGCATCGCGTACGAGCGGATGGTGCTGGCCTGGCTCGACGACGTCCTTGCCACCCTCCGCAACCTCAACCCCACCCCCGTCAGGAAGGCGTCCTCGTGACCGACCCGCTGCTGTTCCACCCGCACACCTATGACCCCGCCCACCTCGACGAGACCTCCCGGCGGCTGCTGCGCGCCACCGTCGACTGGTTCGAGCAGCGCGGCAAGCGGGCCCTGGTCGACAGCTACAACCGCCACGAGTGGTACGCCGACTTCCTCGACTTCGCCGCCAAGGAGAAGCTCTTCGCCACCTTCCTCACCCCGCAGGGCGACGGCGACGGCGACCCGGACAAGCGCTGGGACACCGCGCGCAACGCCGCGCTCAGCGAGATCCTCGGCTTCTACGGCCTCGGCTACTGGTACGCCTGGCAGGTCACCGTGCTCGGCCTCGGGCCGGTCTGGCAGAGCGGGAACGCCACCGCCCGGGCCCGCGCCGCCGCGCTGCTCGACGAGGGACACGTGATGGCCTTCGGCCTCTCCGAGCGGCCGCACGGCGCGGACATCTACTCCACCGACCTGCTGCTCACCCCCGACGGGGAGGGCGGCTTCCGGGCCAACGGCGGCAAGTACTACATCGGCAACGGCAACGTCGCGGGGCTGGTCTCCGTCTTCGGCCGCCGCGTCGACATCGAGGGCCCGGAGGGGTACGTCTTCTTCGCCGCCGACAGCCGGCACCCCGCGTACCGGCTGGTCCGCAACGTGGTCAACGCGCAGATGTACGTCAGCGAGTTCCGGCTCGAGGACTATCCGGTGCGCGCCGAGGACGTGCTGCACACCGGGCCGGCCGCCTTCGACGCCGCGTTGAATACGGTCAACGTGGGCAAGTTCAACCTCTGCACTGCGTCCATCGGCATCTGCGAGCACGCCATGTACGAGGCGATCACCCACGCCCACCACCGGGTGCTCTACGGACGGCGGGTCACCGACTTCCCGCACGTGCGGCGCGAACTGACCGACGCGTACGCCCGCCTGGTGGCGATGAAGCTGTTCAGCGACCGGGCGGTCGACTACTTCCGCTCGGCAGGGCCGGACGACCGGCGGTACCTGCTGTTCAACCCGATGACCAAGATGAAGGTCACCACCGAGGGTGAGAAGGTCATCGATCTGCTCTGGGACGTCATCGCCGCCAAGGGCTTCGAGGCCGACACCTACTTCGACAAGGCGGCGAAGGACATCCGGGGCCTGCCGAAGCTGGAGGGGACGGTGCACGTCAACCTGGCGCTGATCCTCAAGTTCATGCCGAACTACCTGTTCCGGCCGACCGCGTACCCGCCGGCGCCGACCCGGCACGACCCCGCCGATGACGAGTTCCTTTTCCAGCAGGGCCCGGCCCGCGGCCTCAGCGCAATCCGCTTCCACGACTGGCGCACCCCGTACGACGCCCACGCACACCTGCCCAACGTGGCCCGGTTCCGCGAGCAGGCCGACGGGCTGGCTGCCCTGCTCGCCGCGCACGCCCCCGACGAGACGCAGCAGCGGGACCTGGACTTCCTGCTCACCCTCGGCCAACTCTTCGCGCTGGTCGTCTACGGCCAGCTGATCCTGGAGCAGGCAAAGCTGACCTGCCTCGACGCCGACCTACTGGACGAGATCTTCGACCTGCTGGTCCGGGACTTCTCCGGGTACGCCACCGAACTGCACGGCAAGGCGGCCACCAGCGACGAGCAGGCCGCCTGGGCACTCGCCCAGGTCCGCCGCCCGGTTCGCGACACCGAGCGCACCGCCCGGATCTGGGAACGAGTCGCCGCCCTCGCCGGCGCGTACGAGATGCACCCCTGACGAGAACCTGCGCGGCCGACTGCTCTCCGTGCGCTACGAACCTGATGACGTGAACCCGTCCCTGATTCATTCACGTCATCAGGTTCGTAGCCAGGGACAAGCGTTGGCCCGCCGCGACGTGTGCCTCGTCCGCCAGACGTTGGAAGATTTCGCCCGCGTCGCGGACACCGAGACTGGGAAGGTGCCGCGGTGGGAGTTCGAGACCGAGCGGGAAGCCATGCGCATGATTGATCGGCTTCCGCGCGCCGACGCAGCCAGCCAGTGGCGCGAGCAGGATCCTGGGGCGTCCCCGGACGCGCGGCAGCGAGAGCAGCACCCGGCCCAAGCGTGTCCAGAGTGACAACCACTTGGTACACACCAACCTCGCAGGAGAGCGATCGTGCGTTCCGTTCGCGCTCGCGCCCTGGCTTTGCGCCTGACGGTTGCTGGGCGTGCCTCAACTACGCCGACACATGAACGCCAGCGCTCACCACAGGCGGTGGCCTAACAGCGGCAAATGTGATAATCGGTACGGATCGAACCCCGGTGGACCACACTTGGCAGAATCCGAACCATATTCCAGCAGCTCAGGGGCCGATCGTGACGGTTCCACCGGTACGTAGACGGCTGGCCTGACAACGCCGGTGAACGCGACCGCCGAAGGGCAGCCGTCTCGATCCCCCATCATCAGGGGGCTGCCCTCCACCCCACCAACCTCAAGGTACGCGCGGCTACCGGGCCGGCAGCCCTTGCCGGAACGCTGATGCGCACGCTCATGCCGAAAGTAGTGCGCGTGCAGCGATCAACAGCATGGCCATCTCGTTATGCTGCTGTCCTGGCTCGCTGCATTTGATGCGGTTCAGGAAAGTTTACGCAACGGCTTCAGTGGGCCTGATGCCGGCTCGACGGGTTTGCTGGGGCTCTGCCCGGCGCCCACCTCTGCTCGGCGCGCTGCCAACGGCGCAGCGACTCTGCGGCGATTCCCAGCCTCACGCTACGGCCTTGATCGCCTCGTACTTCGACTCGTCTCCCCGGGGCTCGTCTGGCGGCCGCAACGTGCGCTGGCGGAACTGCGGTGAGCTGACCAGGCGCTCGCCGCACCCCTGTCGTACGCGGACGCAAGGGTGCGGCGAGTGAGCACGCGGCGTCGCCGTGGTCAGCCGTGCCGGTGTTGCGGTAGTAGCAGGCTGACTATCGCGATAGCTAGCCCGATCCCGGCTGCCATGAGGAAGACCAGGTCGTAGCCGGCGGCGAGGGCGGCAGGAGAGCCGGCGTAGGCGGCGTCTGTTCCGGCCTTGGCGCTGGCGGCTGTGGCGAGTACGGCTAGGGCTACCGAGCCGCCTATCTGGCTGGCGGTGTTGGCCAGGCCGCCGATGATGCCCGCGTCGCCTTCGGGTACGTCGGCGGTGGCCGCGGCCATGAGGGTGGGGAAGGTCAGGCCGATGCCGACGGCGATGAGCAGCGTGGGTCCGAGCACGCTGGTGACGTAGTCGCTGTCGGTGTGGGCCTGGGCGAGCCAGCCGAAGCCGGCTAGGAAGCAGGCGCTGCCGGCCAGTACCAGAGGGCGTACACCGGTTCGGGGCAGCAGGTTGGCGGCGAATCGCGCGATCACCACGAACGTCACCGCCGCGGGTGTCTGCCCGAGCCCGGCTTCAAGTGCGCTGTAGCCGAGTGCGTTCTGCATGAACAGCGACGTGAAATACCACATCGCGATGGCAATCCCGCCGAACAGCAGCAGCATGCCGTTGCTGACGGCCACGGTCCGGATCGTGAACAGCCGCAGGGGCACCATCGGCTGGGTGGCGAAACGCGCCTCCACCACGGTGAAGACGACGAGCAGGAGCAGGCCCGCCACGGCTGGCCCGAGAACCCGCACGGACGTCCAGCCATGGTCGGCGCTTTGCATGACCCCGTAGATCAACGCGGCCAGCCCCGCCGTGCCCGTGACCGCGCCAATGAGGTCAAGCGATTCCCGCCGGCTGGCTCGCGTGCCGACCAGCGACATCATGGCCAGTACGATCAGCACGGCGCCGATCGGTACGTTGATGAGGAAGACCCACCGCCATGACAGGCCAGTGGTGATGGCGCCGCCGGCGAGCGCGCCGGCCATCCCGCCCACACCGCCCGAGGCGGACCACGCGCCGAACGCCCGGGCCCGCGCCTGCGGCTCGGTGAAGTAGGTGCTGATCACGGCCAACGTCGCCGGGGCCAGCATCGCGGCGCCCACGCCCTGCGCGACGCGGGCCCCCACCAGGATCTCCGGAGCGGTTGCCAGGCCGCCGACCAGACTCGAGGCGGAGAACAGGAACAGCCCGGCGACCAGCATCCGGCGCGGGCCGAACAGGTCAACGGCGCGGCCACCCAGCAGCATGAAGCCGGCGAAGGTAAGCACGTAGCCATTCACCACCCAGGCCAGGCCGGTGGCGGTAAAGCCGAGATCCCGCTGGACCGAGGGCAGCGCGACGTTAACGATGGACACGTCCAGGATCACCATAAACTGGCAGGCACACGCCAGCGCCAGGACCATCCAGGAGGATCCGGCCTGCAGCCTGGCCCGCTGAGTTGCGGTGCTGGTGCTTGTCATGACTTCTCTCCTTGCTAACCCGCCGCTCGCGCGGTCCGGGAGGCTGCTCCGGCCAGGGCTCCGTGGCTGTTCCCGTTGCCCACGGCGGCATCGGCGACGACGTGGTCCCCCAGCAGCTGGAGCGTGATCTTGGCCAGCCGAAGTCCCTGGTACCTGGCCGCTTCCAGCGCCGCGGCATCGGGGCCGTCTCCGTTCGGGCTGGTCACATGCGACGTGCCGTAGGGGTTGCCGCCTGCGGCGTACACGACCGGATCGGTGAATCCGGGCGGGACGATCAGCGACCCCCAGTGGTAGAAGACGTTGCCCAGCGACAAGATTGTGGCCTCGCTGCCGCCGTGCCGGTTGAACGCTGAGGTGAAGGCCGTCACCGGCTTGTTGGCCAGCTTCCCCTCCTGCCACAGCCCGCCGGCTTGGTCGATGAACTGCTTGAGCTGCGCGGCCGGCGCGCCGAACCGGGTCGGCGTCCCGAACGCGTACGCGTCGGCCCACGCCAGGTCCTCAATTGAGGCCTGGGCAATCGACGCGGTCGCGTCGGCGTGCCGCCGCCACTGCGGGTTCTGGTCGATCGCGCTGTCGGGTGCCAGCTCGGCGACCCGCCCCAGCCGCACGACGGCCCCGGCCGAGGCGGCCCCCTCGGCGACGGCCTGCGCGAGTGCGTGCACACTGCCTGTCGCGCTGTAGTAGATGACAGCGACCTTCACGGTCATGTCCGGCTCCTCGGTGTTGCTAGAATTAGTTACGCGCATAATGTTATGCGCATAACTAACCTGTCAAGGAGAGCCCGTGGACTTCGAGTACGCCGACGCCCTCAACCAGGCCATCCGCCTGCTGAGCCTGCGCCACCGGGCCAGGGCCGCCGCGTTGCTGGCCCCGCTCGGCCTGCACCCCGGCCAAGAGGCGCTCCTGCTCGAACTCGACCGGACCGGCCCGAGAATCCAGGCCCAGCTCAGCGAGGCGCTCGGCTGCGAGCCGCCCAGCGTCACGCTCATGACCCGCAAGCTCGAAGCCTCCGGCCACATCCGCCGCGAACCCGCCCCCTCCGACAAGCGCGCCAGCATCGTCGAACTCACCGACAGCGGCAAGGCACTCGCCGACCAGGTCAAGCAGCTATGGCACGCTCTGGCGGAGGAAACCGTGACCGGCCTGCCCGCCCAGACCGTGGCCGAACTACCCGCCATCCTCAACACCATGACCGGCAACGTCGACACCAGGCGCCCGGCCACCCACACAGCCGCCGGCACGGTCTAGCTGTTCAATCGAGGAGGTTTGGCGGTTGCGCTACCCCGTCTACCAGCGCACCAGCCGGGATCCGGATCTGCCGCTGGTCGCGCACGAGCACGACGGGGTGATGGCGACGACTGTTGGCTCAGGCACAGCTGGACGGCACAATGCGACGGTGTCAGATCTTTCTGAACCGCTCGGCTACCGGCTCATCACCGGGCCCGACGACGCTGAATTCTGCGCCCGCGTCAGCGGCCTCCTCGACCAGGGCTACCGGCTATACGGCTCGCCGGCGCTGACCTTCAACGGGGAACGTGTCATTGCCGCTCAAGCGTTGGTCCTGCCAGACTCCGCCGGGCCCGAGCCGTCCGAGCACAGCCCCAGATAGAGACGCACGCTTCTGCCGCCGACCGGGCGCCACGCTGCGTGACGAGGTGCGGTGGGTCGAACGCTCGGTCGTGCCGACGAGCGGACGGCCCGGCGGAGGGACTAGCTTGATCCGGCCGCGCCGTAGGTCACGGGCTCGAGGTCGGCGGGCAGGTTGCGCGCCGCCAATGACACTGCCTCCTCCGCCGTAGCGGCCTCGCCGAGATCCTGTCCCATGTAGCCCATTGTGACGATGTATCCCTTGCCTCGCCCTGCATGCAAGCACACCAAGGCGGGAGAGGCTGGGCCGGGTCCCGGTAGAGAACCGCAAAGACCAATGGCTGGTGAACGGGTAGAGCTGCCGTAGCCACGGCTCGGCGTACGCGGCCTCGATCAGCGCGTGGTACTCGGCCAGTTCACCTCCGCTGCTTCCTTACGCAGGTGCCGCCACTCCGATTCGACCAGCCGAGCCGGATCGCGGTCGGGCACCTCGAACCGTCCGGTCAACTCCACGAACGACGCGGCCTGGGGGATGCCGGTCAGGGTCGCCCCGTCATGCCACGCCTGCGCGGCCCGGGCAACCTGAGCGAGATCCAGCGTGTCTCCTTGGATCAAGGTCAGACCTTGGTCACGCTCGCAACCCCTGATAGACCACCGCCGCTCTACGTAGCTGGCGGACACCTCCAGTTCTTCACGGTGCGGGACGGTAGTCGGAACGAGAGCGCGGTACATCGAACTGGACTCCGTGACCGGCACGGGCACGGACAGCCCTTGCTCGACAGCGACGGCTCGCAACGCCGCCGCAAGGCTGCCCTGGGCAGCAACCTCCGGATAGAGAACAGCAGGATCGTGGTACGTCGGCACGGTTCGCGATTCTGCCTCACACCTCCGTAGTACTGCGACAGCCGCGAGACGGCCGGAATCGGGTGCGTCGAAGCATCCGCTCTTGCCGCTGATCGCGGGTGCAGCTTGCCTGCGCCGTCACCACTTGGCGGGCGGAAGCGGACCAGGTTCGGGTACCCCGATTGCGCTGCGGGCATTGCGGGCGTTGCGCGAACGGCTATGACGTGTCCAGATCGCGACGTCGAGCAGACGCAGCAGGCTGGGTGAGTCGATGCCGGTTGGTCGGAGCGCCTCGATCTCGTTGCGGAGCGCGGATTCGGTCAGCGCGGCTGCCAGCGTTACCCAGAACTGGTTCTCCGGCGGAGCGAGCACGCGAAGCACGACATCGTCATGGACGGGCACAAGCCGGGGCCGCTTGCGGGCCAGGAGTTTGCTGGCGATCACTGGGCCGAGGAAGGTCTTGCGCGGCAGCCAGTCGCCCAGGAACAGCGCGACCCACCCGGGGCTCCACGCCAGCAGACCGGGCCGAATATACCCGTGGCAGTAATCGACGAAGATGTCCGCCAGCGACCGCGCCACCTCCCGCTCCACGTCGCCCCCGGCCGGCCCGCCCGCACCCGCCGCGCCGGGCGGGTACGCCTCCGCGGCGAACGCGTCGATCAACTCCTGCCGCTGCCGCTCGGGCAACTCCGGCGTGTCCGGTCAGTCCGGCAGGAACTCTCGGCACCTCGACCAGGCCAACGCCCGCACCTCGACAAAGTCCTCGTCGTCGTGGCGCGGCCAGTACATGTCGGTGGTCCGCAGGGCGCCGGCCAGATCCGCCAGCGCCTGCGGCACCGGCACCTCCACCACCGGCATCGGCACCTCCCCCGCGTCGCGCATCCGCGACCAGTGCTCCGCCGCGCCTTCGCGCAGGACACCGAGCTTGGCGACCATCGTCCCGCCGGTTCGGTGACCTGCGCCATCCTCCGTGACCGAGAAGGCCTGACCGGTGGCTGGCGTGTAGGTGATCTTGGAAATCTTGTCGTCGACGTCGGTGCGCGTGACGACGCGGCCGATGGCGTCGAAGCCTGTGGTGCCGTCGGGCTGGGAGCCCGAGCCGTCGCCCTTCAACGACCAGGTCTGGGTGGCGAGCCCCCCCGGGTGGAGGCGCCCAGTACGACGTCGTACCCCTGGCCGTCGTAGGCGACCCGGCTCGCGGAACTGAGCGTCGTCAGGTCGTCGAAGGTGGCGGCGGCGCTCGGTAAGCCAGGCCGTCCAGAAATCGTCGGAGCCGTGGCAAGAGCTGACACCACCGCCGCTCCCGCCCCGCCGCCCTACCAGCCGCAGGCCAGCTCCAGCAGCCTGCTACCTGGCCCCCTTTCGCATCGGAGGGTGTTGGGCATTTCGGCCCGGCATCCTGGCGAAGTCAGTCCCCCGGCTCCCCCGGACGGCTCACGGTCTTGGTCAGGCCCTGGCTGTAGCCCGCCATAGCCGACCACCTCCGCTCCGACCTGGTCGTGAACGCCCTGGACATGGCCCGCCGCCGACATCGCCCACCAGCCGGGACCACCCTTGGTGCACTCCGATCACGGCGCGACGCCGCGTCGCCCGCTGCTGGCCGTAGCCCACATCGCTGTCGGGAGGGAGTCGCGCAGATGACGGTGCGGTAACAGCGGGTTGACCGGTTGGTGTGAGAGAGATTGGATTGGCACGTTCAAATCACGATGCGTCGCGGGTGGACTGTCCCTAATGGGGTGATTTGCGTTGTCCGACCGCCCCTCTGGGGCGGTGTGACGAAGCGACGCGATGGAGCGACGCGAAGAGGAGCTGTGATGCGAGAACGACGCGGTTCATCGCTATTGGTTGCTGTCATCGGCACATTGGCGCTGGTTGCGGGAGTTGCCGGATGCGGCGGCGACGACGGCGGCGGCGGAACGCAGGCTCAGCCGGGCACCTTCGAGGGCAAGGGCCCCATCACCTGGGCTACCGGCAAGGACACGTCCGGCTACATCAAGTCGGCGTTGGACAAGTGGAACAAGGACCACCCGAGCGAGCAGGTACGGTTGATCGAGTTGCCCGAGGCCGCCGACGCGCAGCGGCAACAGCTGATCCAGAATGCGCAGACGAAGTCGGATGCGTACACGATCGTCTCCACTGACGTCGTCTGGACTGCCGAGTTCGCGGCCAACGGGTGGATCGAGCAGCTGCCGGAGAACGAGTTCCCGTTGGACAAGATGCTCCAACCGGCGATCGAAACGGCCGAGTACTTCAACAAGCTGTACGCGGTGCCCTGGCGCACCAACGGCGGTCTGCTGTTCTACCGCAAGGACCTGCTCGACGCCGCGGGGGTCACCTCGGCCCCGAAGACCTGGGACGACATGAAGCAGGCCTGCCAGAAGGTGCAGGCAAAAAATCCCGGGATCGGCTGCTACGCGGGCCAGTTCGAGAAGTACGAGGGCCTCACGGTCAACTTCAGCGAGGCCGTGCACTCCGCCGGCGGCGTCGTGGTGGACGACCAGGGCAAGCCGAACGTGAACACGCCCGAGGCGAAGCAGGGTCTGGACTTCCTTGCGCAGGGCCTGTCGTCCGGGGTGATTCCCAGGGACGCCGTCACCTACAAGGAGGAGGAGGGCCGGCGTGCCTTCCAGGACGGCAAGCTGATCTTCCACCGGCAGTGGCCGTACCAGTACGTCCTGGCGAACACCACCGACGGTTCGAGCAAGGTCAACGGCAAGTTCGCGGTGGCCCCACTGCCCGGATCGAGCGGCCCGGGCAAGTCCAGCCTCGGCGGCCTCAACCTGGCGATCAGCAAGTTCGGCAAGAACAAGGGCAGCGCGCTCGAGTTCATCAAGTTCATCACCAGCGAGGCGGAGGAGAAGGTGCAGCTGGAAAAGACGTCGGAGGCGCCGGTCTACACCGCGCTGTACGACGACCCGAGCTTGCAGCAGAAGTTCCCGTACCTGCCCATGCTCAAGGCGTCGGTGGAAAACGCAGTCGCCCGGCCGCGGGTGGTCAAGTACGGCGACACGACCCTCGCGATCCAGGAGGAGGCGTACGCGGCCCTGACCGGCAAGAAGTCCTCCGACCAGGCGCTGAAGGACCTCCAGAGCAAGCTCGAATCGATCAGCAAGTAGCTGCGCGCCGGGCCGGGGTGTCAAACCCCGGCCCGGATCACCTCGGCAAGGAGGTCCACAGGTGACCACGACGACCTCGGTGGATGATCTGACCACCGCGCAACGCAGACTGCGCGGCCCCGGCCGGGGCGAGGGTGTGGGCAGGCTGGCGGCGTACCTGGTCTCGCCGTCCCTACTCGTGCTCGGACTGGTGATCGGGTATCCGATCCTGTCCGCACTGCGGCTCTCGTTCGTCAAGTCGATCGAGGGCATCGACCCGAACACCGGCCTCATCACCCGCACGACGGCGTTCTCACTGGAGAACTACACGAACATATTCAAGGGCGATACCGGCACGGTGTTTTGGAATGCCTTCTGGAACACGACCACGTTTACCGTCGTCACGGTGGTGATCGAGACCACCATCGGCATCTGCATGGCGCTGATCATGAACAAGGCGTTCCGGGGCCGCGGCTTGGTCAGGGCCAGCATTCTCGTGCCATGGGCCATCCCGACGGCCATCTCGGCCCTGCTCTGGCGCTGGATCTTCGCGGCGGATGGCGTTGCCAACGACGTCCTCAACGCGAAGGTGCTATGGACGACCGAGGGCTTCCACGCGTGGCTGGCCGTGGTGATCGCGGACACCTGGAAGACCGCACCGTTCATCGGCTTGTTGGTCCTCGCCGGAATGCAGATCATCCCGGCCGAGGTGTACGAGGCCGCGAAGGTCGACGGCGCCAGCGCATGGCGTACCTTCTGGCGGATCACCCTGCCACTGGTCAAGCCGGCACTTGTGGTCGCCGTGCTGTTCCGCATGCTCGACGTGCTGCGGATGTTCGACCTGCCGTTCGTCCTCATCGGTCCGCACAAGGCGTCCGTGGAGACACTGTCCATCCTGTCCTGGTACGAGATGAACAACCTGCGCTTCGGTCCCGCCGCGGCCTACTCGACGGTGCTCTTCATATACGTCGCGGTCGTCGCGTACGTCTTCGTCCGGGTCCTCGGCGCCGACATCGTCGGCCGCGGCATTGAGAGGTCACGATGAGTCAAACGGCTGACAAACCTGTCACCAGGACCCGGCTGCCGGAGACGGCCGCCATTGGGGCTGGCAAGCGGCGCTGGCGGACCAGCCCCCTGTACTACGTCGGCGTGGCCGTGATCGTGTTGTACTGCCTGGCGCCGTTCTACTGGATGGTGGTCTCGGCCCTGCGGCGGCCATCCGACCAGTTCTCCAATTCGCTCCTGCCCGCGCCGCCGTCGCTGGACAACCTCGAGGCGGCGTTCTCACCGGGCAACGGGTTCGCCCGTGCGCTGCTCAACAGCGTCATCGTCGCCGGCACGACGACGCTGCTCACCCTGATCCTCGGCGTCAGCGCCGCGTACGCCCTAGCCCGGCTGGACTTCCGCGGCAAGGGACTGATCCTCTCGATAATCATCGCGATGTCGATGTTCCCCGGGATCGCCGTGGTGGTGCCGCTGCTGCAACTGTTCACCGACATCGAGTGGATCAACAGCTACCAGGCGATGATCGTGCCGAGCATGAGCTTCGCGCTGCCGCTGGCGATCTGGCTGCTCACCGCATTCTTCAAGCAAATGCCGTTCGAGTTGGAGGAGGCCGCGAAGATCGACGGGTGCACCCCCGCACAGGCATTCCGCAAGGTGATCCTGCCGCTGGCCGCGCCAGGCGTTTTCACCACCGCGATCCTGGTCTTCATCGCGGCGTGGAACGAGTTCATCATTGCGGTCAGCGTGGTGAACAAGAACGAGATGAAGACGGCGAACGTGATCGTGTCCCAGTTCACCGGCCAGTACCGGTTCGACCAGCCATTCGGTACGCAGATGGCCGCGGGCGTCGTGGTAACGATTCCGCTCGTCATTGCAGTGCTGGTGTTCCAGCGGCGGATCGTGGAGGGCTTGACGGCCGGTGGCGTGAAGTAGCGGCCACGCCGGGCACCCCGCCCGCCTCATCATGTCAGCGGGCGCGGCTCGGGGTGTCCGGCGCGGTCTTCTGGTAGGTCTCAGCGGCCGGGAAGCAGTCGCTGAAGGCGACGGAGAACGCGTTCAACGGGGATTTCCAGCGCATGATCCATCGGGTCCTGCCGATGTCCTCATCCGCCTCCGGCTCACCGAAGGCGGATGAGACAGGCTCGGTGTCGGATCGGCTAAGGCCACCTACGGCAGCAACGAATGCCGGCGATCATGCCTACGAGATCAGCCAGAACTCCTGATGAGGGATGAGGCAATTTCAAGAGCGCATCCCCAGGAGAGGGTGACGCCGGCTCCACCATGCCCGTAGCTGTGAATCATCTTCGTTCCGTCGATTCGGTGCTCTTCGACGCGGACGTATGGCCGGGTGGGTCGTAGGCCGACTCGGTGCTCGATGACCCGGACGGCATGCAGGCGTGGCTCGATCTCGGCGCAGCGTGCGACGATCGCTGCGGCAACGTCCGGATCGGGTTCTGGGTTCCACTCCCCGGGTTGGGCGGTGCCGCCGAGGACCAGCGTCTCGCCCTGCGGATAGAAGTGCAGCAGGTCCGGTGAGAGCCCGGTGTCTTCGGAGAAGAATTCGGTGATGCCGGGATTCTCGACCACGACGAGCTGCCCACGGATCGGTATCAGGTCGGGGTCGGGTACGAGGTCACCGGCGCCCATACCGGTGCAGTTGACGACCACTGGAGCAACATCAACGGTCTCGTCGAGTGAGTCGATCCGGCGAATCGCGATCTCGCCGCCGGCTGCCTCCAGCCGTCCGCGCAGGTAGCCGAGGTAGACCGGCATGTCGACCAGCGGCGCGGTGTACCGCCAGCCGGTGGCGAAGCCGTCCGGTAGTTCGCTCGGCTCGCACATCCGGAACCCGTCAAGCTGGTTGCCCCACTTCGGCGGTTCGACGGGCTTGCGGGACGCCTCAATTCCGGAGACGAGCCGCACGCCGGTCGCCGGGTCGGTGGCGAGTTGCTGCAGGACGTCAAGTGTCTGCGCGCTCCACACCCGAACCCGGTCGAGGGGTTCGACGAGGTACGGGCCCCACATCGCCCCGGCGGCGTACGAGGTGGTCCGCTCGGGTGGCTCGGCTGCCCAGATCCTGACCCGTAGTCCGGCTTCGGCGAGGCAGATGGCAGTGGTGAGGCCGGATACGCCGGCGCCGATGACCAGAGCGTCGAGATCGGTGCGGGTCATCGTTCGACCGTAGTGTCAGGCCGGTTGACGCGCGAGCGCGTTCTCAAGCTCGGGGAGCAGGTCGGCGACGCTCTGGTTCCGCTTCCGTCGGCGGAGTTCCCGCGGGCAGTGTCCTACTCCGCTTGATGGGTGACACCGTGGCTTCACTTGATGCGTTACGCGGTTTCAAGGGGCGCGTCACCTAATTGATCTCGCGTCTCTCCGAGCTGGCAGGCACAATCGCCGCGTGCACGAGCCGATCGATGTGAGCTTGCCGTTCCGCTGGGACCTGGTGACGCCCGACCAGCTTGGCTCGATGCTGGCTGGCACTCCCGAACCGGAGCTGTGGTTCGTCGACGACCTCGCGGAGTGCTCGGGCAAGGTTCTGGCCCGCAGCGGCAACGGCGACCTGCTGTTCGTGGGTCGATCGCTGGACTCGATGTTCGACCTCCTCAGCGGGGCCCTGACAGACATCCCCACCGAGCAGTGCCTGGCGCGCCTTCCCTTCTCGTTTGCACGGCGCGCGGTCTTGGACGGGCGTGGGAAGTGGCATGTGCCCGCCTTGTCAGCCAAGCAGCGAACGGCCGCACGTCGTGTGCTGGCAGACCTCGATCTGGCGCCTCACGCCTTGGCCCGTCGGAGTCGACCAGCGACCTTCGTCGACGTGGTTCATGAGGGCTCGACGTTCACGGAGCTGTTCAACCTCCTAGACGATTGGATCGTCGAGTCCCGCGAGCCATGGGATGTCATCAGACGGAAACTGCGGTTCCTCGGAGTCACAAGGCGCCAGCAGACGAGCCCGAACACCTGGCGATGGCAGCAGCACGCCGAATGGACCCGCCGGCTCCCGGGCGCTTCGGTGCTGAATGTTTCCCTCCACCCCTTCGTGTGGTCCTACTTCGGCGACCACCAGCCCAAACTCACCCGATCGTTCCGACCGGACCAGTGGCTCACCCCCGACAACGGACCTGACCGCGACGACAAGGCCCGGCAAGCACTCGCCGAGGCAGTCGCCCTCGTGAGATACGGCCGCAGCACCCTTGGTCGACGCGCCCTCGCATCCGCGATCAACCACGAGCCGGCCCTGGCCCAACCATGGCTCCGCTCCCTCGTCCGACAGCTCAACGCCGGAATTTGACGGGGCAGCGCGAACGCAGTCGCGAGAGGCCAGCAAGATCGCCTAGCCGGACGTGTCACCCAACATCTGACACCGATCCGTCCCGCATCAAGTGAAGCCAGACATTTTGCGCCGGCGGTGTCCGGTCTCGGGACCTGCACGACAGATCGGCATCAGGACCTGCGTGACACTCTTGCTGGTCGGCGGGCAGGCGGATCAATAGCTGTCCGGGCTGACCTCGTGCATCGTTCCGTCCGGTCCCATCCGGTACATCCGCGGTGGCCCCATGGCCTGTAGTGCCTCCGCGTATGCGGCCTCACGGGCGGCCTGTTCCTCGCCGGACGGGTCGGTCACGCGAAAGCCGTGCAGGTGGACAGCGTCGGCGTCGATGTCGTCCGGGGAAGAGAGGCCCTCGATGATGAAGCCGAACAGCCCACGCAACGCTTCCTCGCCCAAGTCGAGGGGATGGAACGGCAGCGGGTAAGGATCCTGGTTGTGCCAGCCTGGTACGGGCTCGACGGGATGCTTACCGGCCCAGTACGGCAGCTCGAAGTCGTACGGCTTGCCGATGTTCTCCTGGATGCCGCCGTCCGGCGACAGGCTCAGCGATCTGATCAGCACACCGTCCTCCCAGACCGCGAAACCGAGCCAGTCCACGACCGAGTGCATCCCGTGCATGATGATCCGCCGACCCGCTCCAGCTCGGCGCAGATGCTCCGGCAGCTCAGACGGTCGATCGAGCACGAGCCGCCGGTCGCAATACAGCTCTGCCCCGGCCAGCACGGTGGCGTACGTGAGGTCATCCGGCGGGTAGCTGCCATCGAGCAACGTGCTGTCGACGACGGGCTCGACGACGTAGCCGGGATGGATCTGACGTACCAACGCCTCGGTCTCGGCTCGCTCCGACCGGGTGGCGCCACGCAGCGCCGGACGAATGTCTCCGTCGGTAAACGCCAGTAGGGCTGTCTTCGCGCCCACGTCGCTCCTCCCAGCTCAGCGGCAGGCGACCGCCCGCACACCACCTGGCAGACATGATCGTCTAGCCGAAGGTGTCACAGACGTCCCGAGACCGATCTGTAACGGAGGTCCTGAGACGCGACATCGCCGGCAGCCGCCGGCGCCACTCCGGTTGATGCGTGACGCGATGGCTTCACTTGATGGGTGACACGCCGCCAGCTGCTGGTGGAGATGGTCCGGTGCCGTTGCCAGGCTTGGCACGATGCGATGCGGAGGTGCGCTGGCGCGCTACCGCACGCTCGATGCATCTCCCTCGTTCCATACGGAGCGGCGCGGTCATCGAGTTTGGTCTGGTGGTCTTCGCAGGCCCTACCTGCCTCTTCCTCCTTGCCGTTCTCACGGCCCGGTGGAAGCAGAAGGACTGAGCCACGATGCGCTGGACACCCGAGCCGCCCCTGACCTCTCGTTTGTAAGCTCTGCTCGCTTCGTCCGGCGATGTCCGTCTGCGTCTGTGACCTTGGGAGACTGTCCGCGCCCGACCGCTGGCGGCTGGCCTCGTCCCGGACGATTGCTGTCGTCGTTGCTGTCGAGAGCCGGCCAGTGCAACCAAACTGCCGGGTGGGGCGCTTAACGAGGAACGCCCGCTTTCCAGCTTTCGAGATCGGCAAGCAGTTCCTCGTAGCGTTCAGATGCGAGAACCGTGCCGCCGTCGCGAAGGCGGTACGCGGTAGCGCGGCGTCTCCGAACCGGCGTCCGAACCTTGGTTCCGTCGCAGAGCTGCAACCAGAGCCGCTCCGGAACCAGCCAATCGGGACCGCTGTGGAACCCTCGAACCTGCTCCCACACGACCGTGCGCGTTCGCCACAGCCAGCGCACCCGAACCCCCGATCGCCTGACCACGAGCGCAGTGCGGTGAAGCCGCCATGCGAAGGTGAGCCATACCGCCGCGAATCCAGTGAAGGCCAACACGGCAGCCAACGGAACCTGCTGCCAGTGGGCGGCCATCTGAAAGGCGACGAACGCGAAAAACAACGTACCGAGCACCGCGAGTGTGCCGGTGAAGAGCCGCATCGGATCCTCATACGGCCGGGTCCAGGACAGCACAGGACTATGATGGCAGCCCAGATCCAGCCACCCGACGCCCACGAGATCAGGTGGGATTGACCTCACCTACCGTTGCGGCCGGAATCAGGATGCAGTGGCGCTTGACCCCCAGGCGATCAACGCGGCTCCGCCACCTGCGCTTCACCCGCTCCCACCTGCTATGACGGTCACCCGCTGTGCATCCTCGTCCACGGGCGTCCGTCGTGATCGTCACCCAGATAGTCACTCAGTTCGTCGCTCACGTTGGCGGCCGCGGCGATGCTCGATCAGCCAGAGCACCAGACCTGGTGGGACCGTCAAGGTAGCCAGGAGCAGGGAACCTGCCACGAGGTCGTCCCGCCATAGCAGTTCGGACGAGAAGAGGATCAGGCTCGTCGGTATCGCCAGCATGATGACAGCCGACAGCTCCACGGCCTGCTCCCACCGCTTGCGGTCGCGCCGCCCGTGTCTCACGACTGCTCCTTCGACATCGCCCGAGGTTCGTCAACCTCGTGACCCTCGATCTTCCTGCTGCCACCGCCAGTTTGGAAGGTGCAGAGTCTCAGACCCGAAAATCCAATGGTGAGTGGGCAGGCGGCAGCACCCGGCGCAGCGCAGCGGAGCCGGGTTTGGCGGTTGGGTCAGGCGGCTTCGGGTTCGGCGATGATGGCCTTGCCGTCGCGGATGGTGATCTTCTGACCGGTGACGGCCTGGAGTTGGGTGGCCATGTTGCGGGCCCTGCGTTGTTTGTCGATGCGCGTGTCGAAGTAGTCGGCGCCGAGGTCACGGAACCGGACGGCAGGGTCGGACAGCAGGTGGTAGACGATGGCCAGGACGGCGTTGCCGGTGGCCACGGTCGCCTTCTGTTTGCCGCGACGTTTGGCGATGCGTCGGTGTCGTGCGCCGAGGAAGGTGTTGGTGCGGCAGGCGCTGCCGGCGATGTTGCCCAGGGTGGCGGCCAGCCACGGGCTGCCTTTTGCTCGGCCCTTGTTCTTCTTCTTTCCGGCGGACTAGCAGCCAGGCGGTGATCCGGCGCACTTTCGGCGTCCGAGGCCGGGCTTGTGGTGGCGGTGTGGCGGCTCGTAGGGGTTGCAGGTAGGTGCGCAGGTTGGTGGGGCTGCCGCGGTAGCCGCGGGCCCTGATCTCGGTGAGGAGTTCGGTGGCGTTGGTGACGCCGTCTTTGAGGCGCTGGTGCAGGTAGTCGAGGTGGTCATCGAGGATGCTGGGTCGTCCGGCGCGGGGCTTGGCCAGCAGCTCGTCGACGGTGGTGGCGCGGGCGAAGCGGCGCACGGTGCCTCGGGCCAGGCCGAGTCGTCGGGTGATCTCCCGGATGCTTTGGCCTTCGGCGAGGAGGGCCTGGACCTGCTCGTAGCGGCGCCGGGTTCGGGGCACGAGCAGTCCCTGCTCGGCCCGGTTGGCGGTGGCGTCGATAGCGAGTTGGTGCAGATCCGCCGTGACTGGCAGCGCCGACTGCACCTGCGGGACTACGGCCAGGCAGCGGTGATGGCGGGCGACGGTCTTCTCGACGTGTTCGGCGAGGTTGTGCCACAGGTGCCACCGGTCGGCGACCTGAGCGGCCTGCGGGGCGCCTAGGCGGGCGCCTTCGGCGTAGGCGTTAGCCCGGTCTCGGCAGATGACCTGCACGGTCGGATGCTGCACGAGCCAGGTGGCGAGTGTGGCCGCTTCCCGGTCGGCTAGTACGTCGACCGGCCGGCGGCTGTCGACGTCAACCAGTACGGTCGCGTACTGGTGCCCTCGGCGCAGGGCGAAGTCATCCACGCCGAGCGCGGTGAGTGTGCCGACCGGCGGGTCCGGCAAGGCGCGGACCAGCCTCAGCACACTAGTCCGTACGCGAGGTGCAGACCTGGCTTAACAAGGTCGCGAAGACGTGCAAGTGCTGCGCCCAGGGGAAGGATGAACGCCGACCACCGAAGAACCGGAAGTGCTGCGCGGTTGGCCGGTGTTGCCAGGACCTTCCCTCGGCTCGCACCGTCAAGGGAATCCGTGCCGTTCTCCGCTCGGCGCTCTCCCAGGCTGTGGTGGAGGCAAGCGTCCCGAGGCTAAGCGATGCTTGCGAGCGGGGAGCTGAGGGACATCGGGCTGGTCACCGCCACCGGGTTCCGGTGGCGCGTACGTAGTTCCGCCACACGTACCGCCACGGGGTGACGGCGAGGATGACGACAACCAGGGAGCAACTGACCACGGTCTCGGTCGTGGCCGCGTCGAGGTCACCGGTGGTGGCTTGGGGGAGGGCGACCAATGCGAGCCAGAAGAGCTTCCAGAGCGACTCGAACAGCAGCACGGGAAGCAGCTTGACCGGGTAGCGCAGGCCGAGGAACGCCAAGAGGGACATGGCGGTGAGCATGCAGAGCGTCACGCCCTCGTAGAGCGGCAGGGTGGCGACGTCGGGCAGGAGCGGCCACTTCACCAGGGCGAGTCCGACACCCATCAGGAGGTAGCCGGCGCGCATCAGGTGCAGGCGGGTCAGCGACAGATCGGAATGGATATCGGGTGCCGCGGCAGTGGTGGTAGACATGGGATTCACTCCTGGTCGAGGCGGGATGGTGGCGGTCACGCCGGAGTACGTGATCGGGGCGTGTCGGTCAGCCTCGTCCCGTGGACCCGGGGGTCTTTTGGTGTTGCCGTTCCTGGGAATTGGGGTCGTGCGCGGCGTCGATGGACGTGAGGGAGATGAGGGTAACGCCGAGGTCGCGGACCTTGGTGAGCAGGCCGTGCAGCTCGGCCTGGTCCGTCACGGCACCGCGAAGTGTGGTGGTGCCGTCGTCCTCGCGGGTGAGGGCGAGGCCGCCGAACCAGGTCACTGCTGGTCGACCTGGACGTCCATCCCCGGATCGCGATGGCGATCCTGAGACACGCTGACTTCTCGATCACGATGGAGATCTACAGCCAGGTCTCGTCCAAGGCCACCCGCCAAGCCCTGCGGAAACTCGGCCGAGAGCCTGGATCAATGAGCCGTTGCTGTACAAGATCGAAAGGAGCCATCCGGAAGATCCCGAATGGCTCCTGAGCTGCGTCGGGACGGCCGGATTCGAACCGACGACCCCTTGACCCCCAGTCAAGTGCGCTACCAAACTGCGCCACGTCCCGATGCTCCCGCGTGGTCTCCCCCGCGACAGCCGGTCCAGCTTACCGCACGATCTTCCTTCCATCGCGCTCGCCCCTCCCGCGCCAGGAGCGCCCCCTCGCCGGCGGGAGCGGCCGTCACCACCCCTAGAGCGTCCTAGGAGGGTGGGACAAGGGAGCGGCTCAGCCGTGGGCCTTGCCGCGGCCGCCCGGGCCGAGCTTCTTGCGGGGGCGTACCGAGATCTCGATCGGGCTGCCCTCAAAGCCGAACTCCTCGCGGAGCTTGCGCTCGACGAAGCGCTGGTACCCCGCGTCCAGCGGACCGGTGGTGAAGAGCACGAAGCGCGGCGGCGCGACGCCGGCCTGGGTGGCGAAGAGGATCTTCGGCGCCCGTCCCCCACGCACCGGGTGCGGGGTGGCCTGCACCAGCGCGGTCAGCCACGCGTTGAGCTGCGCGGTCGGCACCCGGGTCTCCCAGCTCGCCAGGGCCTTGCGCAGCGCCGGGGCGAGCTTGTCGACCGCCCGCCCCGTCTTCGCCGACAGGTTGAGCCGGATCGCCCAGGGGATGCGGCGCAGCTCCCGCTCGATCTCCTTGTCCAGGTAGTACCGACGGTCGCCGTCGACCATGTCCCACTTGTTGAAGGCGATCACCAGGGCCCGACCGGCGTCGGTGACCATCGACAGGATCCGCTGATCCTGCTCGCTGATGACCTCGCTGGCGTCCAGCAGCACCACGGCCACCTCGGCGGCCTCGATGGCCGACGCGGTACGCAGGCTCGCGAAGTACTCGGTGCCGGTCGCCTTGCCGACCCGCTTGCGCAGGCCGGCGGTGTCGACCAGCTGCCAGGTCTCGCCGCCGATCTCCACCAGGCTGTCCACCGGGTCGACGGTGGTGCCGGCGACCGCGTCGACGACCGCCCGCTCCTCCCCGGAGAAGCGGTTGAGCAGACTGGACTTGCCGACGTTGGGCCGGCCGACCAGGGCGACCCGGCGCGGGCCGCGCGGCCGGTGCTCGACGATCTTCGGCGCCTCCGGCAGCGCGTCCAGGATGGCGTCGAGCAGATCGCCGGAGCCGCGACCGTGCAGGGCGGAGACCGGAAGCGGCTCGCCGAGGCCGAGCGACCAGAGCGAGGTCGCCTCCATCTCGATCGAGCTGTTGTCGGCCTTGTTCGCCACCAGGATCACCGGCTTGGCGCTGCGGCGCAGCATCCGCACCGCCGCCTCGTCCACGTCGGTGGAACCCACCATGGCGTCGACCACGAACAGCACCACGTCGGCGGTGGCGACCGCCGACTCGGCCTGCGCGGCGATGGCGGCGGCCCGGTCCTTCGCGTCCGGCTCCCAGCCGCCGGTGTCCACGACGGTGAACTGTCGGCCGGTCCACTGCGCGTCGTACGCAACACGGTCCCGGGTCACCCCGGGAATGTCCTCGACGACCGCCTGCCGGCGGCCGATGAGCCGGTTGACCAGGGTCGACTTGCCCACGTTGGGGCGGCCGACCACGGCCACCACGGGCTGCGGGCCGGTCGGCTCCTCGACGTCGAGGTCCGGCTCCCGCAGCTCCACCCAGCCTTCGATCTCGCTCACGCCACGCTCCGCTCGGTCAGCAGGTCGCGCAGGCGCGCCACGACCTCGTCGATGCCCAGCTCGGTGGTGTCCAGCACCACGGCGTCCGCCGCCTGGGCCAGCGGATCGGCCGTGCGGGTCGAGTCCAGCCGGTCCCGGCGGGCCAGGTCGGCCGCGGTGGCGGCCACGTCGGTGGCGTCCTCGGCACTGCGCCGGGCCGCGCGGGCCGCCTCGGAGGCGGTCAGGTAGACCTTCAGGTCGGCGTCGGGGGCGACCACCGAACCGATGTCGCGTCCCTCGACCACGATCCGGCCGGCGGCGGCGATCATCTCCCGCTGACGGGCGACCAGCAGCGCGCGTACGGCGGGCACGGCGGCCACGGCGGAAACCGACGCGGTCACCTCGGGCCCGCGGATCTCCACCTCCACGTGCACACCGTCGGCGGTCACGGCGTACCCCTGGGGGTCGGTGCCGAGCCGCAGGTCGGTCTCGCCCGCGACCTTGGCCACCGCCGAAGCGTCGGCCGGGTCGACGCCGGAGCGCAGCACCGCCCAGGTGATCGCCCGGTACATCGCGCCCGTGTCCAGGTAGCGGGCGCCCAGGCTGATCGCGAGCCGCCGGGAGACGGTGGACTTACCCGAACCGGACGGCCCGTCCACAGCGACCACGCAGCGCCCGGTCCGTACCTTTTCCTCCACCGTCGTCCTCCTCAGTCCGTACCTCGCAGATCATGCCCGCGAGCGGAAACCACACTGCCTTCAATCATGCCCGGCGCCGCGCCGTGTGCCGGCATCACGCCACCGCAAGGCGACGTCCGCCACCCGGGGCGAGGCCGCCGGAAGCCTACCGGCAGCGGTACCCGCCAGCGCCCACCTCAGTCGCCGACGGCCTTGAACAGCGCGGCGACCTCCGCGTTGGTCAGCCGGCGGGTGCGCCCGGAACGCAGGTCGCCGAGCCGGATCGGCCCGATCGAGGTCCGCACCAGCCGCGACACGGGGTGGCCGACCTCGGCGAGCAGGCGCCGCACGATGTGCTTGCGCCCTTCGTGCAGGGTCAGCTCCACCTGGGCGGTCTTGCCCAGAGTGTCCACCACCCGGAAGGAGTCCACCGTCACGGGACCGTCCTCCAGCTCCACGCCCGCCGCGAGGCGCTTGCCGAGCGCACGCGGGATCGGGCCCGACACCTGGCACAGGTAGGTCTTCGGCACCCCGTACGACGGGTGCATGAGCCGGTGCGCGAGCGTGCCGTCGTTGGTGAGCAGCAGCAGGCCCTCGCTGTCGGCGTCGAGCCGCCCCACGTGGTAGACCCGCTGCTCCACCCGGTTGCCGAGGAAGTCGGCGAGCGCGGTGCGCCCCTTCTCGTCGGCCATCGTCGAGACCACGCCGCGGGGCTTGTTCATCGCGAGGTAGACCAGGCGGGTGTCGACCTGGAGGCGCTGCCCGTCGACGTGGATGACGTCGCGGGTCGGGTCGGCCCGGTCGCCGAGCTGCGCGACCCGGCCGTTCACCGTCACCCGCCGGCGGAAGATCAGATCCTCGCAGGCGCGCCGGGAGCCGACGCCCGCGGCGGCGAGCACCTTCTGCAGGCGCTCGGGACCCGTGTAGACGGGCGCGTCGGACTTCGGGGCACGGTCATCGCGAGGCATCGGCAAGGTCTTCCACATCGTCGGGGAGGAACGGGGCCAGCGGCGGCAGGTCGGCGACGCTGTCCAGCCCGAGCTTCTCCAGGAAAAGGGAGGTGGTCCGGTAGAGGTGGGCGCCGCTCTCCGTCTCGGTGCCGCACTCCTCGACCAGCCCCCGGGAGACCAGGGTACGGATCACGCCGTCGCAGTTGACACCGCGGATGGCGGAGATCCGCGAACGGGTCACCGGCTGCTTGTAGGCGACCACGGCCAGGGTCTCCAGCGCCGCCTGGGTCAGCCGCACGGACTGCCCGTCAAGCACGAACCGTTCCACGTACCCCGCGTATTCCTGCCGCGTGTAGAGCCGCCAGCCGCCCGCGGCCCGGCGCAGCTCGAACCCGTGGCCGGCCGCCGTGTACCCGGCGGCGATCTCGGCCAGCATCGCCGCGATCCGCTCCGCCGGCTGCTCCAGCACGTCGGCGAGGGTCGCCTCGGCGACCGGCTCGTCCGCCACCAGCAGGATCGCCTCCAGCGCGCCGCGCAGCTCCGCGTCGTCGAGGACCGGCGCCGGCTCCGGCGGGGCCGGAACGCGCCGTCGGGGTCGCGGAGCCCGGTCCGGTACGCGGGCAGCCTCCCCGCCCTCCGCCGACTCCCCGGCCTCGCCACTCGGCGCCACCGACTCCCCGGCCTCGCCACTGGGCGCCACCGGCTCCCCGGCGTCCCCGCTCGGCCGCTCGCTCGCCGATTCCGTGGAGATCGTGGAAGCCTCCGGCCCCTCCAGGGGCCGTTTCTCTCCAAGATCTTCGATGACCGGCTCCGCGGCGGCGTCGGCCGGTGGTTCCGGGCGGCGTTCCCACGGGGGGACCCAGGCGGCGGCCTGGTCGGCCAGGGAGTCCCGGCGCTCCTCGTCACTCATCCCGCTCGTCCTCCGTCGATTCCGCCCCGTCCACCGCACCGGGCTCGGGTGCGCCGGCCGGCTCCGCCGTGGGCGCCGGCGCGCCGGCCGGTGACGGGGTGCCGGCGTACTCGTCGATGTCCAGGTCGGGGCCACCGTCGGCGGGGCCGGTCCAGCGTACGGTCAGCTCCTCCAGGGCCTGGTCCTGCACGAACGCGACCAGCCCCTCCCGGTACAGCTCCAGCAGCGCGAGGAACCGGGCCACCACCTCCAGGGTGGCCTCGCAGTCCGCGCAGAGCCCGGAGAAGGTCGCGGTGCCGGCCCGACGCAGCCGCTCGGCGATGATCCCGGCGTGCTCCCGGACGCTGACCCGGACCATGTGCACGTGAGCGATCGACACCTCGGGCACCGGCTTCGGGGTGAACGCCTTCACGGCGAGTGCCCGCAGCCGCTCCGGGCCGATGCCGAGCACCAGGTCCGGCAGGGCCTGCGCGTACCGGGGCTCCAGCGTCACCGCGCGCGGCCAGCGCCGCCCGCCGGCCTCCTCCAGAGCGCCGATGTGGGCAGCCGCCTCCTTGTACGCCTTGTACTGCAGAAGCCGGGCGAACAGCAGGTCCCGCGCCTCCAGCAGGGCCAGGTCCGCCTCGTCCTCGACCTCGGCGGCGGGCAGCAGCCGGGCCGCCTTCAGGTCGAGCAGGGTGGCCGCGACCAGCAGGAACTCGCTGGTCTCGTCCAGGTCCCACTGGTCACCCATCGCCCGCAGGTAGGCGATGAACTCGTCGGTGACCTTGTGCAGCGCCACCTCGGTGACGTCCAGCTTGTGCTTGCTGATCAGTTGCAGCAGCAGGTCGAACGGGCCGGTGAAGTTCGCCAGCCGGACGGTGAAGCCGGTGGTCTCCTCGACCGTCGCCGCGTCGGCGGGCACCACGCCGTCGACCTCGGCGGCCAACTCCGCGGCGGCCACGGGGTCGTCGGCGCCGTGCGGCGGGTCGAGGGGCGGTGCGGTCACCGGAAAACCGTAGTCCACGGCCCGGACACCCGGCGTTCGGCCCGGGGCGTGTGTGGAAGCGGCAGCCCGGCCGCGCCGGGACTTCGGCGCACGTCCTAGCGCTCCGTCTGGGCGGCGATCACCTCGCGGGCCAACTGCCGGTAGTTGCGCGCGCCCGAGGAGGCCGGGTCGAGCGTGGTGATCGGCGCACCGGCCACGGTGGACTCGGGGAACTTCACCGTCTTGGTGATGACCGTCTGGTAGACCTTGTCGCCGAACGCCTCCACCACCCGCTGGAGCACCTGCCGGCAGTGGGTGGTGCGGCTGTCGTACATGGTGGCGAGGATGCCCTCGAGCTCCAGGTCGAAGTTGAGCCGCTCGCGCACCTTGTCGATGGTGTCCAGGAGCAGGGCCACACCCCGCAGGCTGAAGAACTCGCACTCCAGCGGGATGAGCACGCCGTGGGCGACGGTCAACGCGTTGATCGCCAGCAGGCCCAGGGAGGGCTGGCAGTCGATCAGAATGAAGTCGTACTCCTTGCGGACGCTCCTCAGCACCCGGGACAGAGCCATCTCGCGGGCGACCTCGTTGACCAACTGGATCTCGGCCGCGGAGAGGTCGATGTTGGCCGGGAGCAGGTGCAGCCCGGCCACGTCGGTCTTGATGAGCACGTCCTCGGCGGTGACGTCGTCCTGCATCAGCAGGTTGTAGACCGACAGGTCGAGGTTGTGCGGGTTGACACCGAGGCCCACCGAGAGGGCGCCCTGCGGGTCGAAGTCGACCAGCAGCACCTTGCGGCCGTACTCGGCCAGCGCCGCGCCCAGGTTGATGGTCGTCGTGATCGCGATGATCCGCGCCGGGCCGTGCCGGTCGGTCGGCATGGGCTCGGGGATCGGCTTGCGCATCGTGTACGCGGCCGGGTCCGCCGGACCCAGATCCGCGCCGAGCGTGGCCTGCTGCTCACGGAGCTCCGACGTCCAGGTCTCGGCACGGTCACCGTTGCCTGCCATGTCCTCGTTGCCCCCTCCCGACGACCACCCGGCGTCGGAGCCGACCGACGTCCCTTCGCGGCGCCGCCGCGCACCCTGCGTCCGCGTCGCCCCGCCAGGTCCGCGCCGAACCCGACTCTACGCCACCGACGAGCAGGGCGTTCGCCACCGGTACGGCGTGTCGGCGGCCCGCCTCTCACCCCCGCGCCCTCGGGTGGGCCGTCGCGTACACCTCACGCAGCCGCTCCACGGTGACCAGCGTGTAGACCTGCGTGGTGGTCACTGAGGCGTGGCCGAGCAGTTCCTGCACCACCCGGACGTCCGCGCCACCGTCGAGCAGATGGGTGGCGTACGAGTGGCGCAGGGTGTGCGGGGAGACCGCCACCGGCCCGTCGACGGGCAGCCCGGCCCGCTGCGCCGCCCGGCGCAGGATCGTCCACGCCCCCTGCCGGGACAGTGGCCCGCCCCGGGCGTTGAGGAAGACCACCGGGGTGCCCCGGCCGGCGGCGGCCAGCGCGGGCCGCGCCCGCACCAGGTACGCGCGCAGCGCCTCGACGGCGTACCCGCCGATCGGGACGAGCCGGCTGCGGCCGCCCTTGCCGCGCAGCAGCACCGCTCCCTCGGCCGTGTCGACGTCGTCCACGGCGGCGCCGACAGCCTCGGAGATGCGCGCTCCGGTGCCGTACAGGAACTCCAGCAGCGCCCGGTCGCGCAGCGCGAGCGCCGCGCCGTCGCCGGTGGCGGTGACCGGACCGGCCGTCTCCAGCAGCCGGACCACCTCGTCGACCGGCAGGGCGCGCGGCAGCCGGCGCGGTGGGGTGGGCGGGTGGACGTCGCGGCTGGGGTCCATGCCGGCCAGGCCCTCGCGCAGCGCGAAGCGGTGCAGGCCGCGGACGGCGCTGGCCGCGCGCGCCGCGGACGAGGCGGCGAGCGGCGGGTGCCCGTCGTCGCCGGCGCGCAGCCGGGCGAGGTGGGCCTCCACCTGGCCGGGGCCGACCGCCGCCAGGTCGGTCACCCCGGCCGACGCCAGGGTGCCGAGGTAGCGGTCCAGGTCCCGGCGGTACGAGGCGAGGGTGTTCGCGGACAGTCCACGCTCGACGGTGAGGTGGTCGAGGTAGCCGCGGACGGCACGGCGCAGGGCCGGCGCGGGCTCCACGCCCGTGCCGGCCCCGTGCGCCGCGGTGGTCAGGCTGTCGCCCGTCAGGCCAGCACCTCGGCCAGCGGCAGGGTGGCCATGCCGTGCGCCTCGGCGACCGGGCCGTAGACGACCTGGCCGGCGTGGGTGTTGAGGCCCAGGGCCAGCGCCGGGTCGCGGCGCAGCGCCTCCCGCCAGCCCTGGTTGGCCAGCTCCACGGCGTACGGCAGGGTGACGTTGGTCAGCGCGTACGTGCTGGTGTGCGGGACCGCGCCCGGCATGTTCGCCACGCAGTAGAAGATCGACTCGTGGACCTTGTAGGTCGGGTCGGCGTGCGTGGTGGGGCGCGAGTCCTCGAAGCAGCCGCCCTGGTCGATGGAGATGTCGACCAGCACGCTGCCCGGCTTCATCCGGGAGACCATCTCGTTGGAGATCAGGGTCGGGGCCTTCGCGCCGGGCACCAGCACCGCGCCGATGACCAGGTCCGCGTCGAGCACGGCCCGCTCGATCTCGTACGCGTTGGAGGCGACCGTCTGCAGGTGCCCCCGGTAGATGGCGTCGGCCTGGCGCAGCCGGGCGACGTTCTTGTCCAGCAGCAGCACCTCGGCCTGGAGGCCGAGCGCGATGGCGGCGGCGTTCATGCCGGACACGCCGGCGCCGATGACGACGGTCTTCGCCGCGTACACGCCGGAGACGCCGCCCATGAGGATGCCGCGCCCGCCGCCCTGCCGCTGCATGTGGTGCGCGCCGACCTGCGGGGCGAGCCGGCCGGCCACCTCGGACATCGGGGCGAGCAGGGGCAGCGACCGGTCGGGCAGCTCGACCGTCTCGTACGCGATGCCGGTGACCTTGCGGTCGATGAGTGCGTCGGTGCACTCCTTCGAGGCGGCCAGGTGCAGGTAGGTGAACAGGACCTGCCCCTCGCGCATCCGGTGGTACTCCTCGGCGACCGGCTCCTTGACCTTGAGCACCAGCTCGGCGGTGTCCCACACCTCGTCAGCGGTGGCGAGGATCTTGGCGCCGGCGGCGGTGAAGTCGTCGTCGCTGATGCTGGATCCGACGCCGGCACCCGACTCGACGAAGACCTGGTGGCCGGCGCGCACGAACTCGTTGACGCCCGCCGGCGTGATCGCCACGCGGTACTCGTGGTTCTTGACCTCGCGTGGGATTCCGACCTTCACGATGCAGACACCTTCCTCCGGGGCTGCCGCCCCGACTGCTCGGCGCCACGGCGGCCCCATTGCCGCCGCGGTACACCGGTCCCGCCGGCGGCAGTCTAGGCGCGCCGTCGTCCGCGGGGAGCCAGCACAGTGACATGCGGTGACCGCTCCCCCTGACGAAGTGTCAGGCGCCGGCCTGACCGGCGGTCGGAGACCACCTCAGCCGTCAGGACAGTGTTCCTCATTATCGTCCCATCCGGCGTGTCCCGCCGGGGACAGGAGGCGAGTCGATCACTATTGTGTCGCCCCATGACCACTCCTCCGTACCAGCCGGGGTACCCGGCCGGTGTTTCCGACAAGAGCAAGATCGTCGCGGGCCTCCTCGGCATCCTGCTCGGCACCTTCGGTGCCGGCCGCTTCTACACCGGCCACACCAAGATCGCCGTCCTGCAGCTCGTGGTGAGCCTCGTGACCTGCGGCGCCGGCGGCCTCTGGGGCCTCATCGACGGGATCCTGATCCTCGTCAACGGTGGCACCGACGCGCAGGGCCGGCCCCTGCGCGACTGATCCGACCCCTACGACGAAGGGGCCGCGCGGTTCACCGCGCGGCCCCTTTCTCACGTACGCCACAGCCTCTCAGCGCGGCAGTGGTGCGTCCGGCCGGCGCAGCGCCGACCAGCCCACGTCGCGGGCCCGCGCGGCGGCGAGCAGCCCGGCGACCGCCGAGGCGTTGGTGATCTCGCCGTTCAGCACCATGCCGACCGCCTCGTCCAGGTCGATCCGCACCACCTGCAGGTCGGCCTCCTCGTCGCGGCGGTCGTGCCGCTGCTCGGCCGGCACGTCCGCGAGATCCCGGGCCAGGAAGATCCGGACCAGCTCGTCGGTGAACCCGGGCGAGCTGTGCAGGTCGACCAGGACGTCCAGCCGCCCCGCGCTGAGGTCGGCCTCCTCGGCCAGCTCCCGCCCGGCGGTGACGGCCGGATCCTCGCCGCTGACGTCCATCAGCCCGGCCGGCAGCTCCCACAGGTGCCGCCCGACCGGGTGCCGGTACTGCCGGATCAGCACCACCTGGCCGGCGTCGTCCAGCGCCACCACGGCCACCGCCCCGACGTGCCGGACGTGGTCGCGCACCGCGGTCCCGCCACCGGGCATGGTCACCTCGTCGCTGACCACCTCGAAGATCCGGCCCCGGTAACGCTCGGTCCGCGAGCGCAGCTCGTACCGGTGCTCGACCGCGCTCACGATGCCGACGCCGCCTTCGTCGCGGCCGTGCCGCCGTTGTGGGCGGCCTTCTGCGCGGCCGGCGACGCCCCGTCCAGGTCGACCGGCAGCTGGTCGGCCTCGGAGTACGCGATGGCCGCCTTCACGAACGACGCGAACAGCGGGTGCGGCCGCGTGGGCCGGCTCTTCAGCTCTGGGTGCGCCTGGGTGGCCACGAAGAACGGGTGCAGCTCGCGGTCCAGCTCGACGAACTCGACCAGCCGCCCGTCCGGCGAGGTGCCGGAGATGTGCAGGCCGGCCTTGGTGAGGGCGTCGCGGTAGGCGTTGTTGACCTCGTACCGGTGCCGGTGCCGCTCGCTGACCTGGGTGCTGCCGTACGCCTCGGCGACGAGCGAGCCCTCGGCGAGCGCCGCCGGGTACGCCCCGAGCCGCATGGTGCCGCCCAGGTCGCCCTTGCCGGCGACGATGTCCTCCTGGTCGGCCATCGTGGCGATGACCGGGTGGGCCGCGTCCTCGTCGAACTCCAGCGAGTTGGCGGCGTCCAGCCCGGCGAGGTGGCGGGCCACGTCGATGGTCATGCACTGGAGGCCGAGGCAGAGGCCGAGCAGCGGGATGCCGTTCTCGCGGGCGTACCGGGCGGTGCCGATCTTGCCCTCGATGCCGCGGACGCCGAACCCGCCCGGGATCACGATGCCGTCCACGCCGGCCAGGGCGGCCGCGGCGCCGGCCGGGGTGACGCACTCGTCGCTCGGCACCCAGCGCAGCTGCACCCGGGCCCGGTGGCCGAAGCCGGCGGCCCGGATCGCCTCGCTGACCGACAGGTACGCGTCGGGCAGGTCCACGTACTTGCCGACCAGTGCCACGGTCACCGTGTGACGCGGCTGGTGCACCCGCTCCAGCAGGTCGTCCCAGCTCGACCAGTCCACGTCCCGGAAGGAGAGGCCGAGGCGACGCACCACGTACGCGTCGAGACCCTCGCGGTGCAGCACCTTGGGGATGTCGTAGATGCTCGGGGCGTCCGGGGCGGCGGTGACCGCCTCCAGGTCGACGTCGCAGTAGAGCGACAGCTTCTGCTTCACCTTGTCCGGGATTTCCCGGTCGCAGCGGAGCACCAGCGCGTCCGGCTGGATACCGATGCTGCGCAACTGCGCCACCGAGTGCTGGGTCGGCTTCGTCTTCAGCTCACCCGACGGCGCCAGGTACGGCACCAGCGACACGTGCAGGTAGAAGCAGTTGTCCCGGCCCAGGTCGTGGCGGACCTGCCGGATCGCCTCCAGGAACGGCAGCGACTCGATGTCGCCGACGGTGCCGCCGACCTCGGTGATGACGACGTCGGGCACCTGGCCGTCGGCGTCCGGGTCGGCCATGCCGAGGATGCGCGACTTGATCTCGTTGGTGATGTGCGGGATGACCTGGACCGTGTCGCCCAGGTACTCGCCGCGCCGCTCCTTGGCGATCACGTCCGAGTAGATCTGGCCGGTGGTGACGTTGGCCTTGCCGGACAGGTCACGGTCGAGGAACCGCTCGTAGTGGCCGACGTCGAGGTCGGTCTCGGCGCCGTCCTCGGTGACGAAGACCTCACCGTGCTGGAACGGGTTCATCGTGCCGGGGTCGACGTTGAGGTAGGGGTCGAGCTTCTGCATGACCACGCGCAGACCGCGCGCGGTGAGCAGGTTGCCGAGGCTGGAGGCGGTGAGGCCCTTACCCAGCGAGGAGGCAACGCCCCCGGTGACGAAGATGTGCCTGGTCGTCCGTGCTGAAGGGGCCAAGGCCTGCTCCCGTGTCGTCCGTCGCGGTCGTGCAGACCGCCGTGCCGATCAACCAAGTGATCACGCGATCCACGGGATTCCACGGTAACACCTCACCGGCCGCCGGGCCCCGGCGCACCCGCGCCGGAGCGCCGGGTGTCGCGCCCCGGTCAGCCGGTCGTGACCTCGCTCGATGCCCGGGCGGTCGGGATCCGCCCGCCGGTGTCCGGCGCGGCACCGGTCGCCCCGTCGGCGCGCGAGCCTCCGGTGGTCGGGCCCGTCCCGTCCCGGGCGTCCCGACCGTCGGAGTCCGCGGCGTCCGTCCGGTGACCGGCCGCCGGGCCGCCACCGGTGGGCGCGCCGTCCCGCCGCGGGCCACCGTCACCCGGACTGTCACCGGCGTCGGCCGGACTGGCATCGGGGTCGGCCGGGCCGGCACCGCCCCCGGCCGGGCCGCCGTCGCGGGCGGTCTCCGGCCGCGTGCGGTCGGTGGAGTGGTCGAGCACCCGCAGCGAGGCGAGCGCCGCCATCGGCACCACCAGCGCGGCGGCCGCACCGGCGACGTCGAGCGCGGACCCGCCCAGCACCCCGCCGATCACCGCCGCCACCGCGGTGCCGGTCATCGCCGCCCGCACCGCCGGGTAGATGCCGAACAGCCGCATCAGGCCGCCCCACGGCTGCAGGAGGGCGAACCAGACCAGGAGGGCACCGGCCACGGCGAGCACCGTCAGCGGGCTGTCGACCAGCGTCTCCACGTTGGCGGTGCCGGACCGGTGGACGGTGAGCCCGCCGGTGCCGTCACCGACCGCGGCGAGGAACCGGCCGAGGCTGCCACGCTCGGCGGCCGGGCGGCGCAGGTCGACAACGGCGACGCCGATCGTCAGGGCCAGCCCGGCCATCGTCGCCCACGCGAGCCGGCTCAGCGTCAGCCAGCCGCCGGCGCTGATCGCCGCGGCGACGCTCACCCCGGCGGTCAGCGCGATCGCGCCGCTGGAGTCCGCCCCGAGGTACGGGCTGCCGACCAGCACGACGGCGGCACCGCCGACCGCCACCATCACCATCGGCCGCCAGGACCGGCGGACCCGCTGGGCGAGCCAGCCGGCGGTGAGCAGCGCCCCGGCCAGCAGCACGCCGAGACCCACCGTGCCCAGGCCGGCGTACCGGCCGCCCTCCAGGGCCGAGTAGCCCACCACCGCGTTGAGCTGGAGGCGGGCGCCGGTCAGCACGTCCGCGCCGACGGTGAGCGTGGCGAGACCGGCGACCGCGCCCAGCGGGCCGAGGGTGCTCGCGTACCCGGGAAGCGTTCGCACCAGCACCGTCGCGGCGGCCACCAGCGAGACCGTGGCGGCGGCGAACCACACCCCGGCGTGGTCGCCGCGCCACCAGGGCACCAGGTCGGCCAGCAGCGCCGCGGGAACGGCGAGCGCGGCGGCGACGAGCAGCAGTTCCACCGCCGCGACGATCCGCCGGGACACTGGCTCCGGGCCGTACGGGCCGGCGTGCCGGCGGGCCCGGCGCAGCAGCGGCAGCACCGCCACTCCGAGCGCCACCTGGGCGGCGGCGAGGAGGCCGAAGAACCAGCCGGCGACCTCGCGCTGCGCGGCGGCCTCCCGGTCGGCGTCCGCCGGGCCGGCGATCGCGGCGGCGAGGTCGGCGGGCCGGCCGCCCAGCGGCTCGGCGGGCCGGCCGAGGAACGGCCGCTCGGGCAGCGGCCGGCCCAGCGCGGTCAGCGCGGTCGGGGCGAGGTCGACCAGTTGCAGGTACCCCTCCCGGCCGGTGGTTGGGGAGGTCAGCCAGCCGCGTTCCCAGCCCGGACCGTCGGCGACGGCGACGTGGAGCCGGGAGGGCGCCTCGGTGTCGGACACCCCGGCGACGATCACCAGCGAGTGGCGTGGGCGGGCGGCCAGCACCCGGGCCAGCCGCGCGTCGGCCGCGCGGGCCGCCGCGGCCCGGGCCACCGGGTCGTCCCCGGCGACCGTGCCGAGGTCGACGATGCTGAGCACGCAGGAGCTGAGCAGGCCGGACGGATCGGCCGGCAGCTTGGGCGCGTACCGGTCCACCCGCCCGTACGGCCGCGCCGCCGCCACCGCCGCGCCCGGGCCGACCGCCACCGAGCAGCGCACCGACTCCGACAGCGAGCCGGGAACGGCGCCCCACGGCAGCCGCTCCTGGTTGTGCAGGACCACGCTCTCCTGGTCGGGCAGGTTCGCGCCGATCCCGTCCGGCCGCTCCACCGCGACGTCGACGGCCGGGCAGGTGCCGGCGGGCCGGTTGCCGGGCCACGCCGCGAAGCTGCCCGCCCCGAGGGTCAGCCAGCCGTCCACGGGGCAGGTCGGCCGGTGCGCCGAGCGCACCGACAGCGAGCCGATCGAACCGTCGCGGGCCATCCGCCACAGCGTCGGCGTGGTCTCCGGGTCGACGTCCTCCCAGCGCAGCCCGGCCACCCCGACCAGGACCACGTAGTCGGCGGACCGCTCCGGCGTGCGGTTGGCCGGGCGGGCGGCCAGCGCGGCGACACCGAGCGCCACGACGAGGAGGGTCAGCAGGACCGGGGCGAGTCGGCGCAGCATCACCGGCGTCCCGTCGACGGGGCGCCGGCGTCGGGGGCGGTCGGACCTGCGGCGTCCGAGGTCAGCTCGGCGTAGAGCGCGGTGAGCTGGGCGAGGGTGTCCGCCTCGGTGGGCCAGGTCGCCGCGCGGGCGCCGCCCCGCCGGCCCAGCTCGGCCCGGCGGGCGGCGTCGTCCAGCAGGCCGCGCACGGCGTCGTCGACCGCGTCGACGTCGCCCGGTGGCACCAGCACGGCGGCGTCGCCGACCAGCTCCGGCAGGCCGCCGACCGCGGTCGCCACCAGCGGTACGCCGGCCCGCATCGCCTCCTGCGCGAACAGCTGCCGGGCCTCCCAGTCGCTGGTCACCAGGGCGAGGTCGGCCCCGGCGAGCAGGTCGGCCACGTCGGTGCGGTGCCCGAGCAGGGTGACCGGCGCCCGGGCCGCGGAGATCCGGGCGGCCAGTTGCAGGTAGGCGGGGCCGCTGCCGGCGATCACCACGACCGGTGTGGGCGTCCGCGTACGCCAGCGGGCGGCGGCGTCCACCAGCACGTCGTACCGCTTCTGCGGGTGCAGTCGACCGACCGAGACGATCAGCGGCTGGTCGCGGCCGACGCCGAACTCGGCGCGGACGGCCTCCCGGCGGCGGCGCGGCGGGGGCAGCGTGGGCGCGGCCACCGGCGCGAGCCGGGTGTCCGGCGCGCCCAGCGCGGTGGCCCGCTCGACCAGGTCGGCGGAGGCGCCGAGGGTGACCCGGGCTCCCCGGGCGACGACCCGCTCGGCCAGGCGCGACACGCTTCCGCGCAGCCCGCCGGTGAGCACCGCGTTGTGCCAGGTCACCACCAGCGGAACGGCCGGCCGGGCGAGGACGGCCACCAGCCCGGCGCGCAGCCCGTGGGCGTGCAGCACGTCGACCGGCTCGGCGGCGAGGGCCCGGCGCAGCGAGGCCACCGCGCGCGCGTCGGCGGGCGTCGGGCTGGCCGGGATCTCCACCGCCTGGAAGCGGGCACCGGCGCCGGTGAAGTCGAACTGCTCCTCGGTCGCGGCGGGGCCGCAGACCAGCACGGAGGCGCCGGCGGCGGTGAGGCCGGCGGCCAGCGACCGGACGTGCTGCCCGACCCCACCGGTGCTGGAGGCGAGCAGCAGGGCGACCGTGCCGCGCCAACCGGCGCGCGAGGTCGGTTCCGTCACCGGGACACCGTCTCCTTCCCGTCGCCCCGCTCCGGGGGGACCCCCTCCTCCCGCGTCCCGCCGTCCGGGGCGTCGGTCGTCCCCCGGCGGGCTCGCCCGAGGCGCCGCAGCAGCCCGGCGAGCAGCGGTCGTACAGCCGGCCGATCGAGCGTCCAGGCCACCGCGAGGAACACGGCGCCGACCAGGACACCGGACAGCATGCCCTGTACGAGTGCCGCCGGTGCGCCCGGGGTGCCGTCGCCGGTCGCCCACCACCGGGCGACCGCCCAGCCGGCGAGCGCCGCCACCACCCCGCCGAGCAGTCCGGCGCCGGCGGCCCGGACGGCCCCGGCGAGCGCGGCGGCACCGGCCGTCCGCCGGACCGCGGCGACCAGCAGGACACCGAGCACCAGCATCCCCACCGAGTTGCCCAGTGTGACCGCCAGCACCCGGTCGCGCAACGGCAGCACGGCGGCCAGCAGGAGCACGGCGACGGGCACGACGAGGAAGCCGGCAGCGATGGCCCGGGTGGCCGCCCGCGTCTCGTCGCGGGCGTAGAGGGCGCGGCTCAGCAGGGCGAAGAGCCCGTACCCGACCAGACCGGGTGCGAAGCCGGCGATCGCGGCGGCGGCGGTGCCGGCCGCGGGGCCGTCGAAGAAGAAGTGCCCCACCGGGACGGCCGTGCCGACCAGGGCGGCGGCGCCCAGGAAGCTGAACAGCAGCACGCCCCGCACGGCGGGCGCCAGGGTCGCCCGGTACGCCTCCTCGTCCCCCACGGAGCGGGCGGCGGCCAGGTTCGGGTACGCGGCCACCGCGAGCGGCACCGCCAGCACCGCCCACGGCAGCAGGTAGACCGTCTGCGCGAGGTTGAAGACGCCGAGGTTGGCGGTCGCCCCGTAGCCCACCTGGTGCAGGCTCACCACCAGCGCCACCTGCTGCGCGGTGACGGTCACCGCGCCGGCCACGGCGAGCCCGCCGACCCGGGCGCGCGCCCGGGCGGGGAACCGGAACCCGGGCAGCGGCGTGACCCGGAGCCGGCGGAACGGAATCAGCAGGGACAGGGACAGCACCACCACCCCGGCGGTCGTGCCCACCGACAGCAGCAGTTCGCCGCCACGGCTGACGTCCGCCACGTCGGCCAGCCGCCCCTCGGCGAGGGTGAAGCCCAGGTACACCGCGATCACGGTGACGCTGGACAGCAGCGGCGCGATCACCGGCCACGCGAACCGGCGGTGCGCCTGGAGCACCCCGGTGAGGACGATGCCGACGCCGTAGAGCGGCAGCTGCGGGGCGAACACCCGCAGCATCCGCTCGCCGCTGGCCTGCTGGGCCGCCGTGAGACCCTCGCCGAGCACTCCCACGATCGGACCGGCGAGCAGCGCCACCACCACAGCGAGCGGCACGAGCAGGGCGAGGGTCCAGGTGAGCAGCGCCCCGGTGGTCCGGGCCACGCTCGCCCGGTCCCCCGCCGCCACCGGCCCGGCCAGCAGCGGCACGACCAGGCTGGCCAGGGCACCGCCGGCGACGATCTCGAAGATCACGTTGGGGACGGCGTTGGCCACCACGTACGTGCCGCCGAGGTCCGTGGGGGCGAGGGTCCAGGTGAACACGGCGGTACGGCCGAAGCCGGCGAGCCGGCTCACCACGGTGAGGACGGCGATCAGCGCGGCCGCTCCGGCGACGCGGCCGGCGCCGGCGAGGGGTGCCGGAGTCGTCACGTCAGTCGGCGCGACGGCCCAGCGCGTCCAGCTCGCGCAGCCCGGGCGTGTGCTGGATGACCTGGGTGAAGCTGACCTTCTCGCTGGCGGCGGTGAGCCCGGCGAGGACGGCCAGCAGCCCGGCCCGGCCGACGGGGCCGGTGCGGGCGGCGAGCGTGACGCCGAGCAGCGCACCCAGCGCGTTGGCACCGCTGTCGCCGAGCATCACGTCCTCGCCCAGGTCGGCGGGGAGCAGACCGGCGGCGGCGCCGACCGCGCCGGCGGCGATCCCGCCCTGCGGCCCGCGCAGCAGCGGGGCGCCGACCAGCAGCCCGGACTTCAGCGCCCGGCCCGGCCGCAGGTCGAGCAGGTTGAGCAGGTTGGCGGTGCCGGCGATCACCCCCGCGCCGAGCAGCACGTCGAGCCCGCGCCCCACCGCGCCATGCCGCTGCCGCCGGCGGTGCCCGGCAACCGTCGGGTCGGCGGCGAGCAGCGCGGCGGCACCGAGCCCGGCCGCACCCACGCCGACGATCTTGACCAGGCCCGCGGTGACCCGTCCCTCGCGCAGCGCGGCAAGGTGCCCGGCGAAGCCCTTGGCGGCCTTCTGCTCGGGCCGCGCCCCGACCACGTCGTCGTAGAGGCCCACCGCACCGGCGCCCAGCCCGGCGACCAGGGCCGCCCCGCCCGCCGCGCCGCCGGACGCACCGAACGCGCCGGCCGCGGCGGCACCGGCGGCGAGCGCCGGACCGGCGGCCAGGGTCACCGTCCGGCCGCGGAAGTTCGTCCGCTCCAGCGCCGGGCCGGCCGGGGACGTGCGCACCTCGCGCAGCGCGTACCGGGCGACGGCCGCGCCGGCGCCGGCGACGAGGATCCGACCGAGCAACCTCACGCCGTCACCTCGCTCCGCTCGGCGACGGCGCGAGGCGCCCGCCTGCTGCCTTTGACGGTTCGCTCCGCACGCTCGCTCACGCCGCCCCCCTCTCGACACGGGATGGACGGACCGGACACCGGGGTGGATGCGTCGCTCACTGGGGCAGTCTAGGCAGCAGGGAGGTGGCGTTGTCGCCGACGCCGTACTGCCCGGCCTTCTTCTCGGTGAGCTGCTGCACCAGCGCGAGCGCGGTGACCAGCTGGCCCTGGACGGTGTTCGCGTTGTCGACCGTCGAGATCGACTCGGCCAGCACGGCGTCGCCCCGGACGAACGCCACCAGGTTGCCCCCGGCCGAGCCGTTGCCGGCGACGACGATCCCGCCGGTCCGGTCGAACTGCTCGGCGACCTTGACCACCGACTCGTCCTTCTTGGCGGAGTCCTTGTCGACGTACGGCTGGCCGCTGACCACGACGACCGCCTCCGCGGAGGCGGTGACCCGCTCGGAGGTGGTGAGGTAGTTCGCGTTCGTGTACGCGGCCAGCACCGCCCGCCGGTCGGCCTCGCTGACCGGCGCCGCGCCGGGCGCCCGGTCGAGCAGCACGCTGGCCAGCAGGGCGCTGGAGGTCTCCACGCCGTGTCCGTTACCGGGGAGGCTGGCGGTGGGCGCGCTGGTCGGCCGGGCCGCGGTGACGGCCAGCTCCAGCAGGTCGTTGTTGTTGTCCGGGTTGATGAACTTGTCCTGCAGGTCGATGCGACCGGTCACGTCGGCCCCGCCGAGCTGGAGCATCTTGACCACGCCCTCGGTGTGGTCACGCCCGGTGGGCAGGCTCAGCACCAGCACGCGCTTGCCGCTGAGCTTTCCCGGCAGGACCACCCCGGCCATCTCGGCCGCGAAGTCCTCCTCGCGGGCGAGCTCCTCCTCCAAGCTGTTGACCGACTGACGCATCAGCTGGTTGTCCTTGCGCAGCGCGTTGACGTTCTCCTTCAGGGAGTCGGCAACCGGCCCGTTCAGCGCGGCGGTGCCGACCACCAGGCCAATCGCCAGCGCCAGGAAGACCGCGGTCAGGGACACCACGTGGTACCGGAAGTTGATCACACCTGCAGCCTCTTGTCGGTGGAGCGGCGTCAGAAGAGCCGTTCCAGCTGGAACACGAAATTGTTCCACCACTCGGAGACCACGCCCAAGTACGCCTTGCCGACGGTGGAGACCGCCACGGCCGAGGCCATCGCGGCGATCGCGGAGAGCACCAGCAGCAGCAGGGAGGACCCCGAGATGCTCTGCCGGTAGAGCCGGCTGACGCCCTTGGCGTCGACCAGCTTGCCGCCGACCTTCAGCCGGGTGAGGAACGTCGACGCCATGCCGCCCCGGCCCTTGTCCAGGAACTCGACGAGCGTGGCGTGCGTGCCGACGGCCACCAGCAGCGAGGCGCCCTTCTCGTCGGCGAGCAGCATCGCCAGGTCCTCGCTGGTGGCGGCGGCCGGGAACGTGACCGCCGGCACACCGAGCCCGTTGACCCGGGCCAGCCCCGGCGCCCGCCCGTCCGGATACGCGTGCACGATCACCTCGGCGCCGCAGCGCAGCACGTCGTCGGTGACCGAGTCCATGTCACCGATGATCATGTCCGGCGTGTAGCCGGCCTCGACCAGGGCGTCCGCCCCGCCGTCCACGCCGATGAGCACCGGCTTGAACTCCCGGATGTACGGGCGCAGCACGTCCAGGTCGGCCTTGTAGTCGTAGCCGCGGACCACGATGAGGCAGTGCCGCCCCTGGATCTCGGTGCGGATGTCCGGCACACCGACGCCGTCGAGGAGCAGGTCCCGCTCCTGCTTCAGGTAGTCCATGGTGTTGGCGGCGAACGCCTCCAACTGGACCGAGAGCCCCTCGCGGGCGTCGGCCATGGCCTTCGCGACGGTCTCCGCGTCCTGGAGGGCGCCGTGCGCCACCGGCTCCTCGCCGGCGTAGACGGTGTTGCCCTCGATCCGGACGGTGTCGCCCTCGCGGATCTGCTCGAAGACGCACTCCCCCAGGTCGTCCAGGAGCGGGATGCCGGCGCTGATCAGCACCTCCGGCCCGAGGTTGGGGTAGCGGCCGGACACCGACGGCTTGGCGTTGAGCACAGCGGCGACACCGACGGCGACGAGCGAGTCGGCGGCGACCCGGTCCAGGTCGACATGGTCGATGACGGCGATGTCACCGGGACGGAGCCGGCCGACCAGGCGTTTGGTCCGGCGATCAAGGCGCGCGGTGCCGACGATCCGGCCCGGCTCCGCGGGTCGGGTCCGGCGCAACGTGGGTAGACGCATCGTGACCATCCTGGCATGTGAGGCAGGCATCTCCGGCGCGACATGCCTGAGCAGGGCCGCCTGTCCAGGGAAGCACACTACGGCGCGAGCCGGTGTGCCTGTGGTCACAATCCGCTCCGCGCTACCCCCGCCGCTCCCGCGCCGCCACGGCCAGCAGCTCCTCGGCGTGCGCGATACCCAGATCCGAATCGGGCAAACCCGCGAGCATCCGGGCGAGCTCGCGTGCACGCTCCGTGTCCTCCACAACCCGGACCCCGCTCGTGGTGACCGCGCCGCCGGTGTCCTTCGCCACCACCAGGTGCCGGTCGGCGAACGCGGCGACCTGCGGCAGGTGGGTGACCACCAGCACCTGGTGGCTACGGGCCAGCCGGGCCAGCCGCCGGCCGATCTCGACCGCCGCCCGGCCGCCGACCCCGGCGTCCACCTCGTCGAAGACCAGCGTGGGCGGCCCACCCGAGCCGGCGAAGACCACCTCGATGGCGAGCATCACCCGGGACAGCTCACCGCCGGACGCCCCCCGCTGCAACGGCAGCGACGGCGCGCCCGGATGGGCCAGCAGCCGCAGCTCCACCTCGTCACCGCCGTCCGCCCCGACGCCGACCTCGACACCGTTGACCGGCAGGCTCGGCTCCGCCCTCCCGGCCGGGCGCGGCAGCACCACCACCTCGACCCGCGCGTGCGGCATGGCCAGGCCGGCCAGCTCCTCGGTGACCTGCGCGGCGAAGCGCGTCGCCGCCTCCTGCCGCGACGCCGACACCCGGCCCGCCAGGTCGGCGACCTCACCCGCCAGCCGGGACGCCTCCCGGTCCAGCTCGTCGAGCAGCTCGTCGGAGGTGTCCAGATCCGACAGTCGCGTCCGGGCCCGCTCCGCCCAGGCGATCACCCCGTCGACGTCGTCGGCGTACTTGCGGGTCAGCGCGCGCAGCGCGGCCCGCCGCTCGTAGACCGTCTGCAACCGGGCCGGGTCGGCGTCCAGCCCGGCCAGGTACGCCGACAGCTCGGCGGAGACGTCCGCGACCAGGGTCGCCGCCTCCTCCAGCCGCGTCGCCAGCTCACCGAGCGCGGGGTCGGTGCCGGCCTGCGCCTCCAGGGTGCGGCGCGCGGTGCCGAGCAGGGTGGTCGCGTCCGGGGTGTCGTCGGCGGCCTCCACTCCCCCGGCCACGCACTGCTGGGCGAGCTGCGCCGCCGTGCGCAGCCCCTCGGCGTGCTCCAGCCGTTGCGCCTCCGCCTTCAGCTCGTCGTCCTCCCCCGGCTGCGGGTCGACCCGGGTGATCTCGTCCAGGCCGAGGCGCAGCAGGTCGGCCTCCTGGTTGCGCTCGCGGGCGTTGCGCCGCCGGTCGGCCAGGTCGTCGACCACCGACCGCCACCGCGCGTACGCCTCGCGCAGCGCGTCGAGCAGCTTCTCGTGCTCCGCGCCGGCGAACCGGTCCAGCGCCGCGCGCTGCTCGGCCGGGCGCAGCAGCCGCAGCTGGTCGGACTGGCCGTGCACGGCGAGCACCTGCTCGCCCACCTCGGCGAGCATCGACACCGGCATGCTGCGGCCACCCAAGTGGGCGCGGGAGCGGCCCTCGACCGTGACCGTGCGGCTGAGCAGCAGCGACCCGTCCTCGTCCGGCTCGCCGCCGGCGTCGGTGATCCGGGCGTGCACGGTGTCGGCGACCTTGCCGGACAGCCGCACCCGGCCCTCGACCACCGCCCGACCGGGCTCGGCGCGGACCCGGCCGGCGTCGGCCCGCCCGCCGAAGAGCAGACCGAGGCCGGTCACCACCATCGTCTTGCCCGCGCCGGTCTCGCCCGTGATGACGTTCATGCCGCCGGTCAGCGGCAGCGTCGTGTCCTCGATGACGCCCAGTCCGGTGATGCGCAGCTCTTCCAGCACAGCACCCGACAGTAGACGCGAGGCCCGACAGTTGACCAGCCGGCGCGGGGTGGGTCGTCGCGCGACCTGCGGGGACGTACAGTGCTGCCTCGTGCTGCACGTGATCGGTCTGACCCCCGGTGAGGAGGAGCTCTACCGCTCCCTCGTCCAGCTCACCACGGCCGGGGTCGAGGAGCTGGTCGAGCGGCTGCGCCGGCCGCGGGCGGAGGTCGTCGCACAGCTCGATGCCCTGCGCGGCAAGGGGCTGGTGCTGCCGACCGGGCCGGAGCCGAACGCGCCGCTGCGGCCGCTGGCGCCCGACGTCCCACTCGGCGAGGCGCTGCTGCGGCGGCAGGAGGCGTTGGAGGCGGCCCGCGCGGCGGTCACCCAGCTGACCGAGGAGTACCGCGCCGGGATGCGGCGGCACGACCCCGACCACCTGGTGGAGGTGATCACCGGGGCACGGGTGCTCCGCGAGCGGCTGCGGGACGTGCAGAACTCCGCCCGCGTCGAGGTGCTCTGGTTCTGCCGGGCCAACCCGCTGGCCATGCCCGGGCAGGAGAACGTCGAGGAGTTCGACGCGCTGGCGCGCGGGGTGCGCTACCGGGCCATCTACGAACGCGCGATGCTCCTCGAACCAGGCGCGCTCGAGGACATCGAGCAGGGCGTACGCGCCGGAGAGCAGGCGCGGGTGCTCGACCGGCTGCCGGTCCGGCTGGCCATCGTGGACGGTCGGACGGCGATCTGCCCGCTGGTGCCGGACCGGGAGAGCGGCGAACCGAGCGCCGCGGTGATCGGACGCAGCCAACTGCTCGACGCGCTGCTCGCCCTCTTCGAGAGCTACTGGCTGATGGCGACGCCGATGCGCTCGTCCACCCTGACCGCCGACCGGGCGGCTGAGGGCTACCAGCCGGACGCCGACGAGGTCCGGCTGCTGTCGCTCTTCGTGGCCGGCGTGCCGGACAAGTCCATCGCCTCCCAGCTCGGCGTGAGCCGCCGCACCATCCAGCGACGCCTGGGCGACCTGATGACGCTGGCCGGCGTCGACACCCGGCCCGGTCTGGCCTACCAGGCCGCCCGCCGCGGCTGGCTCTGAGCCGTCCGGCGCCCCGCCACCGGCCGCGCCGCCGTCGGCCCCGCCACCCGAAGGCGGTGCCGACGGCGGCCCCGGCCGCGGCCCGTCCGGCTGCCCACCATCCCTGGTGGGCAGCCGGACGGGCCGCCGGGGGCGTCCGCGCGGGAGGGAGGATCGACCCGCGCGGACGCCGGCTCAGCGCAGCCCGTACGCGTCGATCACGGTCTGGTCGACGGTGTTGCCGGCCCCGTCACGGGCGTGCGCCCGCAGCGACACCGTGCCGCGGCCGGCCGGCACCGTGGCGGTGAACCGGGTGCCGGAGCCGTGCACGGGCACCGCCCGCCAGGTCCGTCCACCGTCGAACGACACCTCGACCCGCAGGCCGGTGCCGGTCGGCGCCGGGACGCCCGCCGGCTGGCGCAGCGTCAGCCCGAGCTGGTGGGCCCGGTTACCCGGCACCTCACCGTGCAGATCGGCGGGCACCTGGTAGTCCACCTGCAGCAGCGACAGCGGTCGGGCCGCGTCCCCGTCCGGACGGGCCGAGGTGAACTCCCAGGCCGTCTCGGTCCGGGTGGCCCAGCGCCACTCCTCCGAGGAGCGCTGCGTGGTCAGGTCCAGCCGATAGCGCGCCGCGCCGGGGGTGGTGGGCACGGGCGCCCAGCCGCCGGAGAGGTCGGCGATCTGCTGCCCGTCCCGGCTCAGCCGGCGCTCGACGGTGTCCTGCTCCTCGCCGAACCCGGCCGGGCTGTAGTGGCCGTCGGCGTCGACGAACTCGACCACCCGCAGGTCGAGGGTGTCCCCGGTACGCGTGGGCACCGGCGCCCCGGAACCCGCCGGCACGGCCGGCCGGACCACCGGCGCGTGCCAGGTCTCGGTGACCCGGTCGTCGGCGGCGTACCGCCGGGGCTGCTGGTTGAGGCCCCCGCCCAGCCGGCCCCAGGACCAGGGCAGCCGGTGCAGCACCCGCTGCTGCCACCAGGAGTCCCCGGCGCTGACGAACTCCTGCCGCACAGTGCCGGTACGCACAAACCGCTTCTCGTCAAACCAGGAGTACTCCTGCCAGGGCCGCCAGCCGAACCGCTGCTCACCGGCCCAGTCGAACCCGCCGGTGTCGGCGTAACGGGCGGTCACCTCGGCGGTGTTGTCCGCGGTCACCCGGTGCACGATGCGATCCGGGACCCGCCCCTTCGACACCTGCCACACGTCGTACAGGTAGGGGCTGTTCGGGGTCAGCGTCAGGTCCAGCGTCACACGTCCGGCCTTCGCCGCCGCGATCATCCGCTGCCCGTCGTCGTACGCGACCACCATCGACGGGATCGGCAGGCGGTCCCCGTCGGGAGCCCACACCGTCCAGGCGCTCCAATTCGCCGGCCGGACGAGAAGCACCATCGCGGCGCCGGCCGCGGCGGCGTCGGCAACCACCTGGCCCTCCGCAACCTGTTCGGGGTTACCGGCGACCAGCGCGGCCGCACCTCGGACCCCGGCTCGGGACAGCTCAGCCGGGGTACCGTCGCCCGCCCACACCAGCGGCAGCTTCCGCCGGCCCTCGGGAGCTGGCGACCGGCCCAGCAGGTTGATGTCCAGCGGACCGGAGACGTTGCTGACCTGGGCGTCCACCAAGGGGGCGACCAGCTGCCAGCGGGAGGCGAACTCGAACTCGCCCTGACGCACCGGCCGGGTCGGCGTGACGTTCACCTGCTGGATCGTGCTGAACTCCATCACGCCGTGGTCGACCTGCCGGCCGTTGCCGAAGATCCGGTGCTCGAAGAAGCTGATCACCGCCCGCTGCTCGGTCGGCTTCGGCGTCTCGATCCGCACCGGCGTGGCCTTGCGCGGGTCGAGCACCACGGTGAGGTCCCGATCGACCATCAGCTCCGGATCGGTGACCAGGGTGAGCTGCTCGTCCAGCGGTGCGCCGTGATAGATCAGCCCCTCGAGCAGGTACGGGCCCTCCTCGACCTGCACCTGCACCTCGCCGGGGATCCAACCGAGTTGGTCCGACTCGGAGTGCTCACCGAAGAGCGTGAACACCGTCGCCACGCCGGCCTGCCCGGCCATGTCCAGGGCGCGCAGGGTGACGGTGTGGATCGGGCCACTGAGGGTGAGCCCGACGGCGGTGCGCACGGTCACGCCGTCCGCGCCGCTCGCCACCAGCCAGCCGCCGTGGGGGCCGCGGTCCAGCTTCGCCGGGTCGGCGTGCAGCGGCACGGCCAGGCTGCCGCCGGCCGGCACGGTCACCTCGGTGGCGTCGAGCGACACCCCGTCCGGCTCGGCCGCGCCGCTGTCCAGGTTGCGCAGCTCCAGCGCCAAGCGCAGGGTCTGCGGGGACGACGTGCCGTTGGTGTACGTCACGGTCCGCTCCGCCACCGCACCGCCGGTGTTCACCCGGCCGAAGTCGGCGGTGGCCGAGCCGTACACCCGCTGGCTCAGCGCGCGGGCCACGTCGACCCGGCCGCCGCCCTGCTCGAAGACGGTCAGCGCGGGGTTGGCCTTCGTGGTGCTGACGAGCGCGTCCTTGAGCTTCCCAGCGGTCCAGTCCGGGTGTTCCTGGGCGAGGATCGCGGCCGCGCCGGCCACGTGCGGGGTCGCCATTGAGGTGCCGGACGCCTGGCTGTACGCGTCCCCCACCGGCGTACCCATGCTGGTGCCGGCGGCGCGGGCGGCGACGATCCCGACGCCCGGCGCGGTGATCTCCGGCTTCAGGCCGTTGTCGCCCAGGCGCGGGCCCCGGCTGGAGAACTCGGCCAGATTGTCGTCGCGGTCCACCGCGCCGACGGTGAGCGCCGTGCTGGCCGCGCCCGGCGATCCGACGGTTTGCGCCGCGCCCGAGTTGCCGGCGGCGATCACGAAGAGCGTGCCGGTCTCGGCGGTGAGGTCGTTGACCGCCTGGCTCATCGGGTCGGTGCCGTCGGTGGGCGAGCCGCCGAGGCTCATGCTGACCACCTTGGCGCCGGAGTGGGCGGCCCACTCCATGCCCGCGATGATGTCCGAGCCGTAACCGCTGCCGTGGTCGTCGAGCACCTTGCCGATGAGCAGCTGTGCGCCGGGGGCGACGCCCTTGCGCAGCCCGTTGGAGGCGGCCCCGCTGCCGGCGATGGTGGAGGCCACGTGGGTGCCGTGGCCGTGGCCGTCCCGGGCGCTGCCGCTGCCGGTGAAGTCCTGCGTCTCGGCGATCCGGCCGGCCAGGTCGGGGTGGCCGGCGTCGACGCCGGTGTCGAGCACCGCGACCCGGACGCCGTTGCCGTCCCGGCCGGCCGCCCAGGCCGCCGGGGCGCCAATCTGCGGCACGCTGTGCTCCAGGGCCGGGTGGACCCGCCCGTCCAGCCAGACGCGGGCGATGCCGGCGCCGAGCCGGGCCGGCGCGGCTGCGGTGGTACGCCCGGCCGGCGTGCCGCGCAGCGTGCTCCACAGCTCGTCGAGGTCGCCCTTGCCGACCCGCAGCGCGGCGCCGTTGATGCTCTCCAACGGCCGGGTGGCGGTGGCCCCGGCGAGCGGCCGGACCCGGCCGGCAGCCGGCTCCTGGTAGCGCACGATCAGCGGCAGCGCGCCTTGCGCGGCGTCGCCGTACCCCTCGGCGACCAGCTCCTCCACGTCGAACAGGTTGGCGTCGAGCACCCCGGCGGAGACGTACGGCACGACGTCGCTGGGCAGCACCCGTGTCCGGCCGTCGGCCGACACGGTGTGGAAGGTAATCCGCTCCCGACCGGGGCCGGGGTGGACCGTGGCGGCGACCCGGCCGGGCGCGGCCTGGACCAGGTCGACTTGGTCGCCGGTGATGAGGGTGATGCGGGCGGGGGTGGTGCCCGGGGTGGACGTGCCCGGGCTCGCGCCGGTGGGCCGGGCGGGCGGGTCGGCGGACGCCGGTACGGCGAGGCTGACCACCAACGCCCCGACCGTGCCGGCGGTGAGCCAGCGTGGGGGCCAGTGCATGCGATGCGCTCCTCTACTCCAAGGGCCGATCTCCGGGAGATCAACCGCTCGGAGTCTGCGACGGAGCGCGCGGGGTGGTCACTAGCTGCGGCACGCCGCACCGGCGACATGTCGCCAGGTGGACATCCGCTGGTTGCCCGGCCGGACCACCGGATGTCCGGCGGGTTACCACCGGCGCCACGTCCGGTGCGGGGCGCCGACTCCGCGACGGTGGCCGGCCGGAGCCCCGGGAGGCAGCGTCAGCGGCGGCTGCCCCGCCAGCCGTGCACCGGCAGGTCGAACTTGGCCACCAGCCGGTCCGTGAACGGCCGGGCCCGCAGCCGTACGATCCGCACCGGCAGGCCGCCCCGCCGCACCGTCACCCGCGCGCCCGGCGGCAGGTCGTAGACCCGCCGGCCGTCGCAGCACAGCACCGCCAGGGTGGTGAACGGGTCGACGGTGATGGAGAACGTGGAGGTGGGCGCGGTGACCAGCGGCCGGCTGAACAGCGCGTGCGCGCTGATCGGCACCAGCAGCAGCGCCTCCACCTCGGGCCAGACCACCGGCCCGCCGCCGGAGAACGCGTACGCCGTCGAGCCCGTGGGCGTGGCGCAGACGACGCCGTCGCAGCCGTACCGGGACAGTGGCCGCCCGTCGACGTCGACGAGGAGTTCGAGCATCTGGGCCCGCTCCCCCTTCTCGACGCTGACCTCGTTGAGCGCCCAGGACTCGATCGTCGGGCCGCCGTCGAACTCGGCGGTCACGTCCAGGGTGAGCCGTTCGTGCACCGTGTAGTTGCGACCGACCACGTCACGGACCGCGGAGTCGAGGTCGTCGATCTCGGCCTCGGCGAGGAAACCGACCTTGCCCAGGTTGATGCCGAGCAGCGGCACCTTCGCCGGCCGGGCCAGCTCGGCCGCCCGCAGGAAGGTGCCGTCCCCGCCGAGCGCGAAGACGATCTCGGCGCCTTCGGCGGCCTCCGGGCCGCTCACCGGCACGACGCCGGGCAGGTCCAGGTCGTCGGCCTCCTCCGCGATGACCCGGACGACGAAGCCGGCCGCGATGAGGTCCGCGGCGACCGCCCGGGCGTGCTCGGTGCTGCGCCGGCGACCGGTGTGCGTCACCAGCAGCGCGGTCCGGCTCACCGCGCCGGCCGTCCGGTCGGCACCGCGCGGTCGGCAGTCCCGCGCGCCACGGGGCTCGCCAGCTCGCTCACCCGGCCACCTCCTCCGTCGCCGTGTCCGGCAGCTCGCCGGACGCCGGGCCTTCCGGCCCGGCCGCCACCACCGCACGCACCCGCTCCGGATCGGCGGCGGGCGCGCCCCGGCGTAACCATACGAAGAACTCGACGTTGCCGCTCGGCCCCGGCAGCGGGCTGGCGCACACGCCGGCGAGGCCGAGACCGAGGTCGGCCGCCGCGGCGGCCACGTCCAGCACCGCCTCGGCCCGAAGCTCCGGCTCGCGCACGACGCCACCGGCGCCGACCCGTTCCTTCCCCACCTCGAACTGCGGCTTGACCATCAGCGCGAGGTCGCCGTCGGGCCGGGTGCAGGCAGCGAGCGCCGGCAGCACCAGCCGCAGGGAGATGAAGGACAGGTCGGCGACGGTCAGGTCGACCGGCCCGCCGATCGCCTCCGGGGTGAGCGTACGGACGTTGGTGCGCTCGAACACGCGGACCCGCTCGTCGGTGCGCAGCGACCAGGCGAGCTGCCCGTACCCGACGTCGACGGCGACCACCTCGGCCGCCCCGGCGCGCAGCAGCACGTCGGTGAAGCCACCCGTGGAGGCACCGGCGTCGAGGCAGCGCCGGCCGGCGACGGCCAGCCCCCTCGGCGTGAAGGCCGCGAGGGCACCGGCCAGCTTGTGCCCGCCCCGGGACACGTACTCCGAGGTCGGGTCCGCACCGGTGACCACCAGCGGGTCGGCGGGGTCGACCATCGCGGCGGGCTTGCGGGCCGGCACCCCGTGCAGCTGGACCCGGCCGGCCTCCACCAGCGCGGCGGCCTGCTCGCGCGAGCGGGCCAGGCCGCGGCGGACGAGTTCGGCGTCCAGCCGTGTTCGACGTGCCATGGGTGGTTCTCCGGCTCCTCAGGACTGGTCGATGCTGGCGAGGGTCTCCCGCAGCGTCTCGTAGGCCGCCTCGTACTGCGCGATCTGGTCGGCCGGCGGGAGCCCGGCGGCGTTGGCCATCGCCTGCACGGCGGCGTCGACGGCCGGGTGCCGCACCTCCTCGTCGTCTCCGATCTGGACGGCGTCCGGCCGCGGCCCGGGCCGGTACCCGGCGGGCGTGCCGGGCCGCGGACCCGGCTGCGGTCCGCCGGGCACGCCGGGCCGGACATTCTGCGGTACGCCCGACGGCGGGCCGGGGCGGGCGCCGGGCGGCGGGCCGGGGCGGCCCGGGCCGGTCACGGCCGGCTCCCGGCGCGGCGGACGACGGGTGTGGCGGTCACGCCGCACCGCCGGGCTGCTGCTTGCGGGGCGCCGTCACCGGCCGAGGGGCAGGCGCGTCCTCGATGGGCGCGAGGTCGGCCGGCGGGCGGGTGGCGACGGCCTTCTTCGCCACGGCCTTCTTCGCGACAGCCTTCTTCGCCACGGCCTTCTTGGCGACAACCTTCTTCGCGACAGCCTTCTTGGCCACGGCCTTCTTCGCGGGGGCCGGTCCGGGCGCCGCGCCAGCGGCCCCGACCGGGGCGCCGGCCGTGGTGGTGGGCGCGGCGGCAGCGGGCGGCGTGGCGGGCTCGGCGGCGCCGGCGCTCGGTCCTCCCGCGGTCGGCTCACCGGCGGTACCCGGCGCGACCGGGCCCGGCCCGCCGACGGCGGCGCCCGTGCCGGCGGCCGCGGAAACCGGGGTGGTGCGGGCCTCGCGGAGCTGCCGTTCCAGCTCGTGCACCCGGCGGGTCAGCTCGGCCACCTCGTCGGCGGTGGCGAGCCCCACGGCGCCGAGCGCCCGGTCGACCTCGAACCGGACGAGCTTGGTCAACGCCTCCCGGTTGGCCGCGCTGGTCGACATCAGCTCCTCGGCGAGCGCCTGGAGCTGGGCGGCCGTCGCGCCGCCCGTGCCGACGACCCGGCGGACCGCTTCCTGGGCCTTCTTCCGGGGCGCCTCCGTCAGGCCCATGGCCAGCTCGAGGTAGGCGCGCCACGCGTCCTGCATGCCTCAGTCCTTCCGCGGGGCGGGGGTGTGCGGTCCTCACGCTACCGGGCCCGGCGGAACGCACCGTGCGGTACGGTGCCGGGGAGTGCGTGGCGAGGGCGTGAGGGGGCGATGGTGGCCAGCGTGGACGAGTGCCGGCAGGCGTTGCAGGATCTCGCCGCCCGTCTGGACCGCAACGCCGAGACGGTACGGGAACGTGTCGACCTGGACCGCACGCTGGCCTGCCGGATCACCGACCTGGACAGCGCGTTCCACGGCCGGCTCGCCGACGGCCGCCTGGTGGACCTCGCCGACGGCGACGACCCGAAGGCGAAGATCGCGATGAGCACGACGAGCGACGACCTGCTCGCCCTCGTCCGCGGCGAGCTGGACGTCACCCGCGCGCTGGCGTCCCGGCGGGTCTCGATCAAGGCCAACCCGTTCGACCTGATGAAGCTCCGCAAGCTGCTCTGACCGCCGGCGGGCGCCGGGTCAGTCGGCGAGCAGGCCGAACACCGCGAGCGCCAGCTCGGCCTCGGGCGTGGCGGCCCGCACCGGCGGCGGTTCCGCCACCGACCACGCCGCCGCGCAGAGCGCCGGCAGCGCGTCCAGCGGCCGTCCCGCCCCGGACAGTTCCACCCGCCCGTCGCGCAGCGTCGCCGACCAGCCCCCGGCGTCCGCCGGGCCGGGCACCCGCACCGCGGCCGCCGGGTCGAAGAGGCCCGCCAGGTCCTCCGACACGTACGTCGGCCGCCGCTCGGGCGTCGCGGCCAGCAGCTCCGCGACGTCGCTGACGCCGGTGAGGACGAGCAGGCTGTCCAGTCCGGCCCGCACGGCGCCCTCGATGTCGGTGTCCAGGCGGTCGCCGACGACGAGCGTCCGGCCGCTGCCGGCGCGGCGGGCTGCCGTGGCGAACAGTTCCGGCGCCGGCTTGCCCACGACCACGTCCGGGTCGCGGCGCAGCGCCGTCCGCAGGGCGGCCACCAGGGCGCCGTTGCCGGGCAGCGGGCCACGACCGCTGGGCAGGGTCCGGTCGGTGTTGGTGGCGATCCAGGTGGCGCCGGCACGGATCGCGACCGAGGCCTCGGCGAGGTCGACCCAGCCGACCTGCGGCCCGTACCCCTGGACGACCGCGACCGGCGACTCCTCGGCTCGGGCGACCGGCGTGAGCCCGACGGCGCGGACCTCGGCGCGCAGCGCCTCGGCGCCGACCACCAGGACCGGCGCGCCCGCCGGGTAGCGGTCGCGGAGCAGTTCCGCGGCGGCGGCCGCGGACGTCAGGACCTCCTCCGGCCGGGCCGCGACGCCCATGCCGGTGAGCAGGTCGGCGACCTCACTCGACCGGCGGGAGGCGTTGTTGGTGGCGTACGCGACCGCCCGCCCCTCGGCGTGCAGCCGGCCGACCGCCTCGACCGCGCCGGGGATCGGCCGGTCGATCAGGTAGATCACCCCGTCCAGGTCGAAGACGACCAGGGTGTACCCGTCGACCAGCCGCCGCCCGTCGGTCATCGCCGGTCGGAACCAGGCTCGTCGCTCCGCGCCGCGTCGGTGTCGGCGTCGGCGTCGATGTCCTGCGCGCCGGCGAGGCGACCCGCCTCGGCCTCGGTGAGCTCGTCGTCGGCCAGGTCGTCCGCCACGGCACCGGCGTCCGGCACGTCCGTCGCGTCGGCCGCCGACCCCTCGACGTCGACGTCAGCGTCAGCGTCACGGTCGGCGTCGGCGTGACGGTCGTCTGCGTCGTCGGCGTCGGCACCGGCCGGCTCGGCGTCGCGGGCGTCGCCGCCGGTGAGGTCGGCGTCCGGCTCCGCCGGAACCGCGCCCGGCGCGCCGGGGCCGGCGGCGAACTCGTCGACCTCGTCCTCGTCGTCGCCCTCGATCATTACGCCGTCGAGCTCCAGCAGGCGCTCCGCCGCGTCGGTCGCACCGTCGGTGTCGACCTCCGCCGCGCGGGAGAACCACTCGCGGGCCTCCTCGCGACGACCGACCGCGAGCAGCGCGTCGGCGTACGCGTACCGCAGCCGGGCCGTCCACGGCTCGGCGGCGTCACTCGTCAGCTCCGGAACCTGGAGCATCGCCACCGCGGCGTCCTTCTGGCCGAGGTCACCGCGTGCCCCCGCCGCCACGATCAGCAGCTCGATCGCGCTGGCCTGGTCCAGCTTGGCGCGGTCCGCGCCCCGGAACAGGTCGATCGCCCGCTCCGGCCGGCCCAGGGCCCGCTCGCAGTCCGCGAGGACGGCGAGGTGGCTCTGGAGGCCGGTCATCCGGTGGTACGTCCGCAGCTCGGCCACCGCCGTCTGCCACTCCCCCGCGTGGTACGCGGCCAGGCCGACGGCCTCACGGACAGCGGCGATACGCGAGGCGAGCCGGCGGGCCGCGAGGGCGTGCGCCAGCGCCTCGGCCGGGTCCTCGTCGATCAGCTGACCGGTGGCGACCAGGTGCCGGGCGACCTTGTCCGCGACCCCCTTGGCCAGGGAGAGCAGCTCCGCCCGGACGTCCTTGTCCAGGTCGGTCGCGACGATCTCGTCGGGCAGCTCCGGCGCGGCCGGTGCCTCGGTCCTGTACTCGGCTTCGGGCCGCTCCCGGCGGTCACCCCGGAACGCACCCTCACGGCGCTCGCCCCCACGGAAGCCCTCCCGGTCCCCGCGGAAGCCGCCCTCACGGCGGTCGCCGCCCCGGTAGCCCTCCCGGCGCTCGCCACCGCGCTCGCCACCGCGCTCGCCACCGCGCTCGCCGGCACGCTCGCCGCGGAACCCGGCGCCCTCACGACGCTCACCACCACGGAAGCCACCTTCACGGCGCTCACCGCCACGGAAGCCACCCTCGCGGCCTTCACCGCCACGGAAGCCGCCCTCACGGCGCTCACCGCCACGGAAGCCACCCTCGCGGCGCTCACCGCCACGGAAGCCACCCTCGCGGCCTTCACCGCCACGGAAGCCACCCTCACGGCGCTCACCGCCACGGAAGCCACCCTCGCGGCGCTCACCGCCACGGAAGCCACCCTCGCGGCCTTCACCGCCACGGAAGCCACCCTCACGGCGCTCACCGCCACGGAAGCCACCCTCGCGGCGCTCACCGCCACGGAAGCCACCCTCGCGGCCTTCACCGCCACGGAAGCCGCCCTCACGGCCTTCACCGCCACGGAAGCCGCCCTCACGACGCTCACCGCCACGGAAGGCCTCGCGGCGCTCACCGCCACGAACGCCCTCGCGGTCGCCGCGGAAGCCGCCCTCGCGACGCTCACCGCCACGGAAGCCACCCTCGCGGCGCTCACCGCCACGGAAACCACCTTCGCGGCGCTCACCGCCACGGAAGCCACCCTCGCGGCCTTCACCGCCACGGAAGCCGCCCTCACGACGCTCACCGCCACGAACGCCCTCGCGGTCCCCGCGGAAGCCACCCTCACGGCGCTCACCGCCACGAACGCCCTCGCGGTCCCCGCGGAAGCCACCCTCACGGCGCTCACCGCCACGAACGCCCTCACGGTCCCCGCGGAAGCCACCCTCACGGCGCTCACCGCCACGGAAGCCACCGTCGCGGTCGCCGCGGAAGCCACCCTCACGACGGTCACCGCCACGGAAGCCCTCGCGGCGCTCGCCACCGCGGGAACCGCCGTCGCGGTCGCCACGGAAGCCGCCCTCACGGCGCTCACCACCGCGGAAGCCACCCTCGCGGTCGCCACGGAAACCGCCCTCACGACGCTCGCCGCCACGGGCACCTCCGTCGCGGTCGCCACGGAAACCGCCCTCACGGCGCTCACCACCGCGGAAGCCACCCTCGCGGCCTTCACCGCCACGGAAACCGCCTTCGCGGCGCTCGCCGCCACGGAAGCCGCCGTCCCGGGAACCGGACCGGTAGCCCTCCTCGCGGCGGAAGCCCTGGTCGGTACCGCGGAAGCCCTCACGGTCACCACCACGGGCACCACCCTCGCGGCGGTCGCCGCCGCGGAAGCCCTCACGGTCCCGGAAGCCGCCCTGCCGCTCGCCGTCGCGGGGCGCGGACCGGCGGTCGCCACCGCGCTCGCCGGCGCGGTCGTCCCGGTACGACGGACGTCCATCGCGGCGCGGCGCGCCGTCGCGGCCAGCCGGGCGGTCTTCGTATCGACGCGGACGATCTCCGTCGTGCGGTCCTGAACTCACAGGTACATCCTTCCTGATTGCGCCACCTGTGGCGCTACGCAGTCGAGGGCCGACCCGGATGGGGCGGCCCTCGACTGGAAGATTGTCCGGCGGTGTCCTACTCTCCCACACCCTCCCGAGTGCAGTACCATCGGCGCTGGAGGGCTTAGCTTCCGGGTTC
>NZ_JBQHDE010000020.1:0-67626 GCF_052068455.1 Micromonospora sp. H33
TATCAAGCACCCTGTTGAGTTCTCAAAGAACAACCACACACCATCCGGAAACCCACCACGTGGGCCCCATCCGGGGCTATCACCCACCCGCCGCTCCCGCGCCGGGCACTTTTACTACGTTACCCGGTGGCTTCTGCCGTGTCAAACCGCTCTATGGCGCTTTGTCATGCTTCACACCATTTCCGGGGCACCACTGCGCGACCGACTTTCGTCGTTCGTGTCGTGGTTTCGGCAGGCCGGCCGCCGCGGTTTCCCGCTGGCTCGCCCGGGTGCCCTGCCGGTCGTCAACCATACCCGGTCGGTTCCGCCTCACCAAATCCGCCTCGCGACGAATCCGGGGCACCGCCCGGTCCAGGCTCGCATGGGGTTCAACCCGTCCGACCCTGGAGTCATTCCCGCAGATCCGGCCGGCCTCGCAACCCGATGGGTCGCACCGCCCGGTCCAGGCTCGTACCGAGATACAACCCGGACGACCCTGAGGTCATTCCCGCGCTCCGGCCGCCAGGTCTTTCGCCCTGTTTCGCCCGTTCCGCGCTGGCAGAGAGAAAGTTACGCGTCCGGCGGAGTAATCGTCAAATCCGCCGGACGCGTCCCCGGTCACACTGTCGGCGTACGCCTATCTCCGCAGCTCAACGCCCGCGAACGTGCGCTTCCCGCGGCGCAGCACCAGGTACCGGCCGTGCAGCAGGTCCTCCGGGGTGACGACGGCGTCGGCCGACGTCACCCGGTTGTTGTTGATGTAGGCGCCCCCCTCGGCGATCACCCGGCGGGCTTCCTTGTTGCTCGGCACCAGGCCGGACTCCTTCAGCAGGCTGGCCACGTCGGGCAGCTCGTCGAGGTGGACCAGACCGGCCTCGGTGAGCGCCGCCCGCAGGGTGACCGGTGAGAGCTCCTCCAGCGAGCCCCGCCCGAACAGAGCCTGGCTGGCGGCCACCACCTGGGCCATCTCCCGCTCGCCGTGCACGAGGGTGGTCAGTTCCTCGGCCAGGGCCCGCTGGGCGATCCGGGCAGCCGGCCGTTCCGCGGTCTCCTTCTCCAGAACCTCCAGCTCCTCCCGGGAGCGGAAGCTGAAGAAGCGCAGGTAACGCGTCACGTCCCGGTCGTCCACGTTGACCCAGAACTGGTAGAAGGCGTACGGGCTGGTCATTTCCGGGTCCAGCCAGACGGCGCCGCCCTCGGTCTTGCCGAACTTCGTCCCGTCCGACCTGGTCACCAGCGGCGTGGTGAAGGCCTCGACCGGACCGGCACCCCGGCGGCGGATGTAGTCAACACCGGCCGTGATGTTGCCCCACTGGTCGGAGCCGCCGTACTGGAGCTGGCAGCCGTGCCGGCGGTGCAGCTCGAAGAAGTCGTTGGCCTGGAGCAGCTGGTAGCTGAACTCGGTGAAGCTGATCCCCGTCTCCAGCCGGGCGCGAACCACCTCGCGGGCCAGCATCTTGTTGACCGGGAAGTGCTTGCCGACGTCCCGCAGGAACTCGACCACCGACATCTCGCCGGTCCAGTCCAGGTTGTTGACCAGCTGCGCCGCGTTGGCACCCTCGTACGACACGAACGGCGCGAGCTGCTCGCGGATCCGCGCGACCCAGCCGGCCACGACCTCCGGCGGGTTCAGGGTGCGCTCCGCGCTCTCCTTCGGGTCGCCGATCTGGCCGGTCGCGCCGCCCACCAGCAGCAGCGGCCGGTGGCCGGCCAGCTGGAGCCGCCGTGCGGTGGTGACCTGCACGAGGTGGCCGACGTGCAGGCTCGGCGCCGTCGGATCGAAGCCCACATAGAAGGCGATCCCGGGGCCGTCGAGCAGCGCGCGCAGCTCGTCGGGGCCGGTGGAGTCCTGGATCAGGCCACGCCACCGCAGGTCGTCGAAGAGGGAGTCCCGCCCGGACGGCGGGAGGCTGGTGTCGGTCACGGTCACCGATTCTCCCCCATGAACGAGGACCGACCGTACCGGGTTTACCGGTTGGGTGGCCGCTACGCTGGCCGTCTGCCGATCGACGAGGGGGATTTGCCGTGGACGAGCCGGACCTGACGGGTGGCTTCGTGGCGCTGCTGGGCCTGAAGTTCGACGAGGTGAGCGCCGACCGGGTGGTCATCCGGTGGCAGGTCCGCCCCGAGCTGCACCAGCCGTTCGGCATCCAGCACGGCGGCGTGTACTGCTCGGTCGTCGAGACGGCGGCCAGCGTCGGCGCGACCCTGTGGTTCGGCGACCGCGGGCAGGTGGTGGGGGTGTCCAACCAGACCGACTTCCTCCGCGCGGTCCGGGACGGGGAGCTGACGGCCGTCGGCACCCCCGTGCACCGGGGCCGCAGCCAGCAGCTGTGGCAGGTCGAGATCACCGACGCCGACGACCGCCTGGTCGCGCGCGGCCAGGTCCGGCTCCAGAACCTCACCACCGCCTGACCACCGGGTCCGCCGGCCGGTCCCGGCCGTCCCACGCCGACGAGCCGGCGGTACGCGGACAGCCCGCCCGCCGGAGGTCGGTCAGGGGCGGGCCGGGCCGAGTGCCGGGGCGGGCGCGTCGTCCGGGGCGGGCGCGGGTCGGCGTACCCGCACCTGGGCGATGGCGCGGTGGTCGATGCCGGTCACCTCGAGGTCCCAGCCGTCGACGGTGACGCTCTCCCCGGCCACGGTCGGAATGTGGCCGAGGCCGGCGAGGACCAGCCCGGCGACCGTGGTGTAGTCGCCGCTGGGCCGGCCGGGCAGCTCGACGCCGACGTCCGGCAGGTCGTGCACGGGGAACGTGCCGGGCAGCAGCATCGACCCGTCCGGGTCGGTGCGTACCGAGCGCACGTCCCGGTCGGTCTCGTCGTAGATCTCGCCGACGACCTCCTCGAGGATGTCCTCGAGGGTGACGATCCCGTCGACCGCGCCGCGCTCGTCGACCACCAGGGCGATGTGCTGCCGCTCCGCCTTGAACTGGCGCAGCGCGTCGACCACGGGCAGCGAGTCGGGCAACAGCATCGGCGGTCGGGCGATCTCGTCGACCGGCCGGTCGTCGGGCACGCCGACCAGGTCGCGCAGGTGGATCACGCCGACCGCGTCGTCGAGCCCGCCGTGCCGGACCACCGGCGCCCGGGAGTGGCCGGTGGCGGCGAGCACCAGCCGGGCGGCGTCCGCGGTGGTGCCGCTGTCGAGCGTGAAGACCTGCAACCGGGGTACGAGCACCGCCTTCAGCTGCCGGTCGGCGATCTCCACCGCTCCGGCGATGATCATGCGCTGTTCCTTGGTGAAGCCGTGGTTGCCGGCGACGATGTCCCGCAGCTCGTCCGGGCCGATCTCGTCCGGCTCGTGCCGCGGGTCGAGCCCCACCAGGCGGACCACCAGGTCACTGGTGGCGCCGAGCGCCCAGACCGCCGGGCGGGTGAGACCGGCGAGCACGTCCAGCGGGCGGGCCACCAGCAGCGCCCACCGCTCGGCGGCCTGCATGGCGATCCGCTTCGGCGCCAGCTCACCGAAGACCAGCGTGACGAACGTCAGCGCCAGGGTGACCAGCACGATCGCGACCGTCTCGGCGGCGCCGCCCAGCGGTGCCAGCAGCGGCACCAGGGGCCGGGCCAGCGACACCGCGGCGGCGGCCGAGGCCAGGAACCCGGCCAGGGTGATGCCGATCTGGATGGTGGCGAGGAAGCGGTTCGGGTCTCGGGCGAGGCGGGCCAGCGTGCGCCCGGCCCGACTGGTGCGTTTCAAGCGCTGGATCTGGCTGTCCCGCAGCGACACCAGCGCCATCTCACTGCCGGCGAAGAGCGCGTTCAGGACGACCAGGACACCTACCAGGGCCAGCTGGCTCCCGTAGCTCTGCACGCCGGGCACTCCTCACCGCGTCCGTCGGCCGGCACCGCCGGCGTAGGCGCATCTGTGCCCCGCAGATGGGGAACCGAATCCTCGCAGCGGCGGAGTCACGCCGGGGCGGGCAGATCCAACACGTACGCGTCACCCTCCCGACGGAAGCCGAGCCGGTGATAGTAGGGGGCGACCATGCCGGGCGGGCTGATCACGCGGCGGAAACCCCGGTCGGTGAACAGGCGGCTACGCCGGTACACGAACTCGCCGGGGGTGAAGTCGCGGAACCGGCGGGTCACGTAGTCGAGGTCGACCTGCGCCACCCCGCCCGGCTCGGCGTGTGACAGCACCACCCCGACCACCTCGTCGTCCTTCATCACGACGAACGCCGACCGCTCCCCCTCGGCCCGCAAGGTGAAGCCGGGGTTGAACCGGGCGATGTCGGCCGCGTGCACCCGGAGGGTGTGGGCCAGGAACTGGTCGTCGACGCCCACCTCGACCACCTGGTAGGTCGCCTCGTCGTGCCGGGTGGCGAGCATCCCGCGCAGGTACCAGACGTTGATCGCCGCCAGCACCACGTTCAGCCCGACCATCGGCCACACCTGCACCGCGGCGTTGTAGCCGATGAGGATGAGGCAGCCGATCAGGTTCAGGGCGCGCAGCCGGAGGATGCGCGTCTGCAGCAGCGACCAGACCAGCACCGCCGAGCCGGTCCAGCCGATCAGTTCCAGCCAGTTCACCCCGCGAGGGTAGTGCCTGCCCTGGTCAGGCCGGTGACGGGGCCGGGCCCGGACAGCTCCAGGACCCACTCCTCGACCTCGGCGCCGCGCCCGTGGGCGTACCCCCGGTCCTCGCCGGTGACGACGAAGCCGCACTTGCGGAGCACGGCGAGCGAGGCGCGGTTGTCCTTGGCGGCGCGGGCGTGCACCGGCCGGCGGGACACCTCGCCGAGCAGGGCGACGAGCGCGCCGGTCGCGTACCCCCGGCCCCAGCGGCGCGGGTCGATCCAGTAGCTGACCTCGGTGCGGTCGCCGGCCGGGAAGGCGACCACGTGGCCGACCACCTCGCCGCCGACGACCACCGTGCGCGGCACCACGGCCGCGTCCGCGCGGACCCGGCGCCAGTGCGCGTCGAACGCCGCGCGGTCGGCCGGGTCCACCGGACCGAACGCGGCCATCCAGTTGGCCTCGACGTCCTGCTGGTGGGCGAAGAACAGCGGCAGGTCGTCGTCGAGGACGGGGCGCAGGCGCAGGTCGGCGTTCATCGACGTAGAGGATAGGGGGTGTCTTGGAAGTGCGGGTCGAGCCGACGACCCGGATCCCGGGACCTCTGGCCCGGCCGCTGCCCCGTCCGGCCCTGCCGACGCCGTCCTCCGCGGGGCTACCAACGAAGGGGGACGACGTCCCGCGGGCGGTGACGGAGGAGGCCGGCAGCCATGACGAGATACGCTACGACTTCATCGAGGGCGACCGGAGCAGGGCGGACCTGCTCGGCGGCAAGGGCGCGAACCTCGCGGAGATGACCCGGCTCGGGCTTCCGGTGCCGCCCGGCTTCACGGTCAGCACCGACGCGTGCCGGGCGTACCTGGCCGATGGCCGGCCGCCGGTCGGGCTCCTCGACGAGGTCAACGCTCACCTACGGGAGATCGAGGTACGGCTGGACCGGCGGCTCGGGGACGCGCACGACCCGCTGCTGCTCGCCGTCCGCTCCGGCGGGCGCTACACGTGCACGGGGTGCCGGCGGAGGAGTTCGAGCGGGAACTGGCTGCGGTACGCGCCGCGGCCGGGCCGGACGGGCCGGACGTGGCCGCGCTGCGGGCGCTGGTCGACACGTACAAGAAGGTGTTCGCCGCAGGTCGGGCACGACTTCCGGAGGGGCCCTTGTTAACGCCTCGCGTCGTACCCGGGCCCCTTGTTAACACCGGTGTCCGCCCGGCCCCTCGGCGCCGGGCCGGTTGCGGCCCGTGCGGGTCCGCGGGCCGCGACAATGGCGGGATGGAAGGAGTACGGCGGAGACGGGCGCGTGGAGCCGGGGCGGGCCGCGCAGGGGCGGCCGGAGCGGCGGCTCTCGGGGCGCTGGCCGTGGGGGCGCTGGCCGTGGGCGCGGTCGCGGTGGGAGCGCTGGCCATCGGGCGGCTCGCGGTCCGGCGGGCGGTGATCCGGGAGCTGCGCATCGGCCGGCTGGAGGTCGACGAACTGGTGGTGCGCTCGCGCGACGGATAGCGGACAGTGTCCACTGTGGCGGGGACTCGCGTCCGTTCGCTACGAATGTGCCATGGCGCCTCGATCCGCATCGACCGACCGCACCGCGACGCTGGCCCGGGCGGTGGTGTCCCGGCTCGCCCCGGAGGAACTGCCCGCCTTCGACCTGCTCGCCGGGCCGTACCTGGCCGGCGTGGACGACTCCGCCGAGGGGGACCGGCTCCAGTTCGGCGTCGTGGAGGCGGTGGCCACGGTGACGCCGGTGGTGACGCTGGTCTGCGCGGGTGTGGTGGGCGCCCTGGCCCGTGGCGCCGAGAGCGAGCTGGAGCAGCTCGGCGGGCGGGCCGCCCGGGGCCTGTTCGGCGCGCTGCGGCGGCGGCCGGGGGTGACCGCCGCGCCGCGTACGGAGTGGACCCGGGAGCAGCTGGCCGAGGTCCGGACCGTGGCCGCCGGGCGGGCCGCCGCGCTCGGCGTCGAGCCGGAGCTGGCCGGGGCGATCGCCGACGCGGTGGTCGGCGCGCTGCTGCTGGAGGGCCCGGAGGCGGCCGGATGAGCGGCGCGCAGCCGGGCCGCCGGGTGACGAGCACCGCCCGCGACGGCCGCCCCGCCGACACCGGGTTCCTGCTGCTGCCACTCGCGGCGCTGGTGTTCAGCACGGCGGTGCTGCTGGCGGCGTTGTTCGCGGGGACGCTGATCGTGCCGCCCGGCTGCGACCTCGGGGACGCCTTCGTGCACCCCTGCACGAACATGCTCAACGTCTTCCAGATGACGTTCAACCTCATGATCGTGCCGGGGGCGGTCATGTTCCTGTGGTTGTCGCGCGGGCACCGGCGGCGGACCCGGCCGCTGGACGAGTCGGTGTTCCCCGCTGCGGCGGATGTGATCGGCGAGGTGCTGGCGTCGGTGCGGCTGCCCCGGCCGGTCGAGGTGGTGCTCGGCCCGCGGCTGGGCCGCCGGGCGTTCACCGGCGGCATCGGGGCGAAGCCATACGTGGCGCTCGGGCCGGAGCTGCTGACCCTGCCCGCTAAGAGGCCGGCCGGGCGGGAGGTCTTCGAGGCGGTGCTGCGACACGAGCTGGCCCACGTGCAGAACCTGGACCTGCTCCGGTTGCAGTTCGCCACCTCCCTGCGGATCAGCACCCGGGCGACCGCGGTGTTGACCGCCCTGTTCCTGCTCGCCCAGCAGCTCTGGTCGGACGAGCCGGTCCCGGCCGGCGCGGCGGCCGGCGTCGTGGTCCGGACGCTGCTGCTCGCCGTCGCCGCCGAGCTGGTCGTACGGGCGTTCTTCCGGGCCCGCGAGCACGAGGCGGACCTGCGGGCCGCCGCCGGTGCGCCGGCCGGGCTCCGGGCCGCCCTGCACGGCGGTCGGGAGCGCCCGCGCGGGCTGCGCGAGCGCCTGCTGGCCCGGCACCCCGCCGTGGCCGCCCGGCTCGCCGGGCTCGACGACGACCGGGTGGTGCTGGCCCTGCCGCTGGGGCAGTTGCTCGGCGCCGGGCTGTTCACCTCGGTCGCCCTGACCAACCTCCAGATCCTCGCCGACCTGCTGTTCGACGCCGGGCTGCTCGACCGGCCGGAGCCGGGCACCGTGCCGTGGACGCGGCTGCTGATGGTGGCGCTGCCCGCCGTGCCGGTCGCGGTGTTCCTGGCCCTGGGCGTCTGGCGGGACACCCGCGCCCGGCGGCTCGCCGGCGCGGCGGCCCGCCCCGCGCTCGTCGGTGCGGTGTTCGGCGTCGGGCTGCTCGCCGGGATGTACCTGGCCCCGTACGGCGCTCTCCTCTACCGCGTTCCGCCACCCAGGCCGCCCCTGGTGACCGGTCTGCTGGTGTGCGTCGCCGGCGCGGCGGCGTTGTGCTGGTGGCTCGCCGCGCTGGTGGACCGGTCGGTGCCGGCCCGATGGTCACGCGCGGTCCTCCTGCCGGTCGCGGTGACGGTGGGGGTCGCGCTGCTGGTGCTGGTCTGGGAGACCACCGGCTGGTTGATCTCCCAAAAGTTCGGCTGCGCGTTCTCCATGGTGGGCTGCGGGCCGCTGGTCACCCCGCGCATCGTGCTCACCCTGCTCGGCGAACCGTGGGCCGCCGTGCCGCTGGGGCTGGGCACGGTCACGCTGCTGGCGGTGACGCTGCGCCGCCACGGCACCGCGGCGGTCACCGAATGGTGGGCGCCGACCGTCCTCGCCGCCGGGGTCGGACTGGTGGTGGTGCTGCCCCGGCTGCCGTCCGCCGACGGGCTGGCCCTCGATGTCTGGGCGTCCCTGCACCGCCCGTTCGACCTCGTCGACCTCGTCCTCGCCCTCCAGGTGGCGCTGCTGGTGGCGGTGGCGCTGGCGACGCTGCTCCCCCGGCCGGTGGCCGGGCCGGTCGCGGCTGCGGGCGCGCTGCTGGTGCTCGCCGTCGGGCTGGCGGTCTGGGTGCTCGGGCGCACCGGCGACGCGGTCGCGCTGCGCCTCGACGAGTACCGCCTGGTCGTCGGGCTCCACCTCGGCGCGGCGTACGCCCTGCTCCTGCTCGCCGTGGCCGGGGTGCTCGCCGCACGGGCGGGGCTGGCGCGGCGCGAGGGCGGCACGGCGGCGCCGCCGCGGGCCCGCCCCCCGGAGCCGCCGGCCCACGCCGAGGGAGTCGGCGGATCGGCGGGCGACTGCGCCGGTCAGCCCGCCGACGGCAGCGCGGTCGGGTAGCCGTACAGGTCGAGCAGCCGCCCTCGGGCCGGGTGGAGGAGTCGAAGGACGCCCAGCTGGTGGTGGTCGGCGCCCACGGGCGCGGCGCCCTCGGTGGCCTGCTGCTCGGCTCGGTCAGCCACGCCGTCCTGCACCACGCGCACTGCCCTCTGGTCATCGTGCTACACCCCGGTAGCTCCTGACGACCGCACGGTGCCGTCGCGCCGGCCTCGCGGCCGGCGCGACCGTTGCCCGACGTGAGCGGCGCTCGCGAACGGTGTTCGGGACGGTGACCCGCCGGGAAATACCGGTCGATCGGCGGGCACGCGCCGACAATGAGCTGATCGAGGCTGGGAGGGCCGCAATGAACCGACCCGTCGTGGCGGGAGTGGACGGATCGCCGCCAAGCCTGGTGGCGGCCGAGCACGCCGCCCGCGCCGCCGTGCTGCGGTCGTGTCCGCTGCACCTGGTGCACGGCTACCTGCATCCGCTCGGCTACGGCATCCCGATCAACCCGTACGAGATGGGTATCCCCGCGCCGAACGAGGACGCCCGGAAGATGTTGGAGCAGACGGCGGCCGACCTCGCGGGCCGGTGGCCCGGGCTGGACGTCGCGGTGCGCCAGGTCGCGGGGGGGCCGGGCGCCACCCTGGTCGAGGAGTCGCGCCGGGCGGAACTGGTGGTGGTGGGCAGCCGGGGCCACGGCGGTTTTGCGGGGCTGCTGCTCGGCTCGGTCGGTACGCAGGTCGCGGCCCACGCCCACTGCCCAGTGCTGGTGGTCCGTCCCGCCGAGGAGACGATCCCGGTCGACGGTCCGGTGCTGGTCGGCGTGGACGGGTCGGAGGCGGCCGAACTGGCCGTCGGGTACGCCGCCGACGAGGCCGCCCGGCGGGAGGTCGAGCTGGTGGTCGCGCACGTCAGCCGACCCGACGAGGAGAACGCGGCGGCGACCGGGGAGTTGCTCGACACGGCGGCGTCCGCCGCCCGCGGCAGCCACCCCGGGCTGACCGTCACGGTAAGGCTGCTGCGGGCCGACAAGCCCGAGCCGGCCCTGATCGAGGCGAGCGGCGGCGCCGGGCTGGTGGTCGTCGGGACGCGGGGGCGGGGTGGCTTCGCCGGGATGCTGCTCGGTTCGGTCAGCCAGGCCCTGGTGCAGCACGCCCACTGCCCGGTGCTGGTGGCGCACCCGTACGGCGAGGGGCGCTGACCCGCCCGATCCGGCCCCGCTCGGCAGCTCGACCCCGATGGGGCCGGTGCCCGGTCCCGGCCCGACGGGACAGCCGGGCCGGGACCGGGGTCAGGCGTCGCGCCGCAGGCCGCTGAGGAGGTCCTCAAAGCTGCCGGTGAGCGCGAACGGGTCGGTCGGTCCGGTCGACGCCGCCCGCCGGTGCACCTGGTCGGCCAGCTCGGCGCCGGCCCGCTCGACGCGGCGCCGCAGGGCGCCGTCGGCGGTGCCGCCGGACCAGTCCTCCGGTGCCGCGAACACCGTCGTGGGCACGACGACCGCCCGCAGATACGCGAACATCGGCCGCAGCGCGTGCTCCAGGGCGAGCGAGTGCCGAGCCGTGCCGCCGGTGGCGGCGGCCAACACCGGCCGGTCCGCGAGCGCGTCCTTCTCGACCAGGTCGAAGAAGGACTTGAACAGTCCGTTGTACGACGCGTTGAAGATCGGCGTCACGGCGATCAGCCCGTCGGCGCCGGTCACCGCGTCCAGCACCTCCCGCAGGGCCGGCGACGGGAAGCCGGTGAGGAGGTGGTTGACGATGTCGTGGGCGTGCTCGCGCAGCTCGACGGACCGTACCTCGACGGTGTCGCCCCGCCGGACCAGCTCGTCGCGGGTGGCCGCGGCGAGCTGGTCGGCGAGCAGGCGGGTCGACGACGGCTGGCTCAGGCCGGCCGAGACGACGGCGAGGGTACGGGCGGTCATCGGCCCGCCTCCGCCAGGTCGCCCTCTTCGGTGGCCGTGCCGGCGCCGGTCGCGGCCTTGTCGGCGGCGGCCTTCTCGGCGGCCGCCAGCAGGGAGGCGTGGGTCGGCGCCTCGGGCACGTGCGCGGGGCGCAGCGCGGCGAACTCCTTGCGCAGCACCGGAACCACCTCCTCGCCGAGGATGTCGAGCTGCTCCAGCACGGTCTTCAGGGGCAGGCCGGCGTGGTCGACGAGGAACAGCTGCCGCTGGTAGTCGCCGACGTACTCGCGGAACGTCAGCGTCCGGTCGATCACCTGCTGGGGGCTGCCGACGGTCAGCGGGGTCTGCGCCGTGAACTCCTCCAGCGACGGCCCGTGCCCGTAGACCGGGGCGTTGTCGAAGTACGGGCGGAACTCCCGGACCGCGTCCTGGGAGTTCTTCCGCATGAACACCTGGCCACCCAGCCCGACGATGGCCTGGTCGGCGGAGCCGTGCCCGTAGTGCTCGAACCGCTGCCGGTACAGGCCGACCATCCGCTGCGTGTGCTCCTTCGGCCAGAAGATGTGGTTGGCGAAGAAGCCGTCGCCGTAGTACGCGGCCTGCTCGGCGATCTGCGGACTCCGGATCGAGCCGTGCCAGACGAACGGGGGTACGCCGTCGAGCGGCCGCGGCGTCGAGGTGAACGACTGCAACGGCGTACGGAACCGGCCGGACCAGTCGACCACGTCCTCCCGCCAGAGCCGGCGCAGCAGGTCGTAGTTCTCGATGGTCAGCGGGATGCCGTTGCGGATGTCCTGTCCGAACCAGGGGTACACCGGGCCCGTGTTGCCGCGCCCGAGCATCAGGTCCACCCGGCCGTCGGCCAGGTGCTGGAGCATCGCGTAGTCCTCGGCGATCTTCACCGGGTCGTTGGTGGTGATCAGCGTCGTGGCGGTGGACAGCAGCAGCCGCTGCGTCCGGGCCGCGATGAAGCCCAGCATGGTGGTCGGCGACGACGGCACGAACGGCGGGTTGTGGTGCTCGCCGGTGGCGAAGACGTCGAGACCGACCTCCTCGGCCTTGAGCGCGATCGTGACCATCGCCTTGATGCGCTCACGCTCCGTCGGCTCCCGACCGGTGGTCGGATCGACCGTGACGTCACCGACGGTGAAGATCCCGAACTGCATGACCCGCTCCCTGTGTGACCGCCAGGGCCGCGGTGGCCCCGGACGACCCCCACAACATATTTGACGAGTCAACTATTCCGGTCGCACCGGTCCCCCGGGTGGCCCGGATCACGCCGTCCGCCCGGTCGGCCGTCCGCGCGTCAGCCGCCCGCCACCGAGGGCAGCACCTGGACCTCGGCCGCGTCGCCGACCGGCGCGTCGAGGCCGCCGAGGTGCCGGCAGTCCTCCCCGTCGACGTACACGTTGACGTAGCGGCGCAGCTCACCGCGCTCGTCCCGGATCCGCCGGCCGAGCCGGGGCCAGCCGTCGGCCACCTCGTCCAGGACGGCCCGCAGCGTGCCCGAGGCGGTGACGGTCAGCCGGCTCGCTCCCCCGGCCTCGCTCCGCAGCGGGCCGGGCAGCAGCACCGTCACCACGTCACACCTCCGCCGCGCGGACGCAGAGCACGTCGGGCAGGTGCGCGGCGACCAGGGACCACGAGTCGCCGGCGTCGCGGCTCGCGTAGACCTCGCCGGAGCGGGTGCCGAAGTAGACACCGCCGGGATCGTGGGCGTCGGCGCACATCGCGTCGCGCAGCACGGCCGGGAAGAACGGGCCCTCCGGCAGGCCGGCGGTCAGCGGCTCCCAGGTGGCGCCCGCGTCGCCGGACCGCCAGACCCGGCACCGGCGGCCGGCCGGGAAGCGCTCGCTGTCGGCGGCGAGGGGGAAGGTGAAGACCGAGCCGGGCCGGCCCGGCAGCGTGACGATCGGGAAGCCGAAGTCGCTGGGCAGGCCCTCGGCGATCGAGGACCAGGTGCGCCCGTCGTCGTCCGAGCGGTAGACGCCGTGGTGGTTCTGCGCGTAGAGGCGGGCGGCGTCGCCCGCGTCGCGGGTGACCTTGTGCACGCACTGACCGAACTCGGGCCACTCGTCGGGCAGGAAGTATGCCCGGATGCCCGTGTTGCCGGGCGCCCACGTCGCGCCGGCGTCGCTCGAGTGGTAGACGCCCCCGGTGGACATGGCGACGGTGACCCGGTCGGCGTCGGCCGGGTGCGGCAGCACGGTGTGCACCGCCTGGCCGCCGAAGCCGGCACCCCACTGCTCCCGGTGCGGGTGGTCCCACAGGCCCCGCACCAGCTCGAAGGTCACGCCACCGTCGTCGGACCGGAACAGCGCGGACGGCTGGGTGCCCGCCCACACCACGTCGGGCTGGTCGGCGCCGGCCGGGGTGAGCTGCCAGACCCGGCCCAGGCTGGCCCCGGTGTCGGCGGGAAAGGCCACCGGCGCCTGCTCGGGCTCGTGCCAGGTGGCGCCGAGGTCGTCGCTGGTGGCGACGGTCGGGCCGAAGTGCGAGCTGGTCGTCCCGGCGAGCAGCCGGGGCGTGGCGCGGCGCGTGTCGATCGCGACCGCGTACACCCCGGTCATCGGGTGCTGCGGCCCGGAGACCTCCCAGGTGCGCCGGTCGTCGGTGCTGGTGGCCAGGAAGAGGCCCTTGGCCGTCCCGATCGCGAGCAGTGTGGCCATCGACCGTCTCCGTCCCTCGGTGGCAGGTGTGCCGTGATTATGGCCACACCGACCGACAGAAACCGACGGCCGGCCGGGCGGTACACGCGGCTGTCCGTCCCCGCGGTGTCGCGGACCGCGGGCGACCGGCCCGCTCAGTCCGGCGCCGGCCGGGCCTCGCGCCGGACGGCGGCCCGTGCCTGCTCCGCGTCGTCGGCGGCGAGCGCGAGCGCGGCCAGCCGTTCGCAGTCGGCGAGGGAGTGCGCGGCCAGCGCCGCCCGCACCGGTGCCAGCGCCCGCGGTGACATCGACAGGCTGGTCACGCCGAGACCGGCGAGCACCACCGCGAGCAGCGGGTCGGCGGCCGCCTCCCCACAGACGCCGACCGGCTTGCCGGCCCTCCGGCCGGCGGTCGCGCAGCCGGCGATCAGCTCCAGCAGTGCCGGCTGCCACGGATCGAGCAGGTCGGCGAGGTCGCCGCACTGCCGGTCGGCGGCGAAGGCGTACTGGCTCAGGTCGTTGGTGCCCACGCTGAGGAAGTCGACCTTTTCGAGCAGCTGCCGGGCGCGCAGCGCCGCCGCCGGCACCTCCACCATGACGCCCACGGCGTCCAGGCCGGCGCCGCGCGCGGTCGCCGCGAACTCGCCGGCCTCCGCGGCGGTCGCCACCATCGGCGCCATCACCCGGACGTCGGCGCCGGTCCGCCGGGCCGCCAGCTCGATGGCGTGCAGCTGGGTCCGGAGCACCTCGGGCCGGCGTCGGGCGATTCGCAGGCCCCGCACGCCGAGGGCCGGGTTGGGCTCGCCGGCCTGGTCGAGGAAGGGCAGCGGCTTGTCGGCGCCCGCGTCCAGCGTCCGGATCACCACCGGACGGCCGTCCATCGCCGCGAAGACCTCCGCGTACGCCCGGCTCTGCTCCTCGATGCCGGGCGCCGTGGTCCGGTCGAGGAACAGCAGTTCGGTGCGGAAGAGCCCGACGCCCTCCGCCCCGCCCGCCTCCTCCCCGCGCAGCTCGGCCGCGGAGCCGATGTTGACCAGGAGCTTCACCTCGTGCCCGTCCGCGGTGCGGCCCGGTCCCCGGCTCCGGCCGGCCCTCCGGCGCCGGGCTGCCACCGCGGCCCGGGTGGCGGCGACGACGGCCTCGTCGGCGTCGGTGAGCACCTCGCCGGAAGCCCCGTCCACCCGGACCACCGTTCCGTCGGGGACGGTCAGCGTCCCGGCGCAGGACACCACGGCGGGCAGACCGAGGGACCGGGCCAGGATCGCGGTGTGACTGGTCGGGCCGCCCAGCTCGGTCACCAGGGCGAGCACCAGCTCGGGATCGAGGTCGGCGGTGTCGGCCGGGGCGAGGTCGCGCGCGGCCAGCACGTACGGGTAACCCGGGGTCGGGACGCCCGGCATCGGCCGCCCGAGGCTCGCGGCGACGGCGCGGTCCCGGATGTCGTCGAGGTCGGTGACCCGTTCGGCGAGGTAGCCGCCGGCGGCCTGGAACGCCCGACGGTGTTCGGCGAAGGCGTCGGCGATCGCGTGCGGGGCGTCCCGACCGGCCCGGACGGCCTCGGCGATCGTCTCGCGGAGGATCGGGTCCTCGGCGATCATCGCCTGGGCCCGGAGGATCGCTGCCGCCTCCGGCCGCCCCGCCGAGTCCGCGCGGCGGCGCAGCTCGGTGACGACCGCGGCGAGGGCCGCGTCGGCGCGGGTCGTCTCCGCCTCGACGTCGGTGACGGCGGCCGGTTCCGGCAACCGGGGCGCGGGAGCCACCCGCAGCAGCGGACCGGCGGCCAGACCGGGACTGACGCCGATGCCGGTCAGCCGCTCAGGCATCGGCCGGCTCCTCGTCCAGGTTGCGCCGCAGCAGATCGGCGAGGGCCTCCAGCGCGGCCTCCGCCCCGTCGCCCTCGGCCGAGAGGATCACCTCGGTGCCGTGGGTGGCCCCGAGGGACAGGACGGAGAGCATGCTGCGGGCGGGGACCGGCCGGCCGCCCGGCAGCCGGATGCTGACCGCGACGGGCTGGGCGGCGGCGGCCTCGACGAAGAGAGCGGCGGGGCGGGCGTGCAGCCCGCTGGTCGACCCGACGGGGACGGTACGTTCGGGCATGACGACTCCTCAGGTGGTGGATCCGCGGATCCGAGCCGGTCAGGGCTCGATGGTGACTTTGATGCCGGCGCCCCGGGAGACGATGTCGAACGCGTCGAGGGCCCGCTCCAGCGGCAGCCGGTCGGTGATCAGGTCCGCGACCGGCACCGCACCACTGGCGATGAGCTGCAGTGCGGCCTTGTTGTGCGCGGGGCTGGAGCCGTTGGCGCCGACGATGGTGAGCTCGCGGTAGTGCACCAGGTTGGCGTCGACGGCGATGACCGGCTTGTCCTTGGGCAGGCCGCCGAAGAAGCTGATCCGGCCCTGGCGGCCGACCATCTGCAGCGCCTGCTCCTGTGCGGCGCCGGAGGCGGCCGCGGTGATGACGACGTCGGCTCCGGCGCCGTCGGTCACCTTGAGGACCGCGTCGACCGGGTCGGTCTCCGCCGCGCAGACCGTGGCGTCCGGCGCGACGAGCGCCGCCGCCAGGTCCAGCCGGTCCCGGTTGAGGTCGACCAGGGTGACCCGGGCGGCACCGCGCGCCCGGGCGAGCCGTACGTGCAGGCAGCCGATCGGGCCGGAGCCGATGACCACGACGTCGTCGCCCTCCCCGACCCGGGCGAGTTCCTGGCCGTTGAGGACACACGCCAACGGCTCCGCCACCGACGCCTCGGCGAAGCTGACCCCGTCCGGGATGCGGTTGAGGCCGTCGACGGCGAGCACCTTGGCCGGCACGACCATGTACTGGGCGAAGCCGCCCTCGTAGTGGTAGCCGATCGACTCCTGGTTGGGACAGACCGTCATCCGGCCGCGGCGGCACTGGTCGCACCGCCCGCACGGGATCGCGGCGATGACCTGGACGCGGTCGCCGGGCCGCCAGCCGGTCACGTCGGCACCGGTGTCGACGATCTCGCCGGCGATTTCGTGGCCCATCACCCGGGGCGGGTCGATGTGGTGGTGGCCGAAGCGCCAGATCTTCACGTCTGTGCCGCACGTGGAGCAGTTGCGTACCCGGATCCTGACCTCGCCCGGTCCCGGCGTCGGTTCGGGTGCGTCCTCGACCCGCACGTCACCGGGAGCGTGGAAGCGCACAACCTTCATCTGTCTGTCTCCTCATCGACGGGCTTGAGCAGCCGGAGAACGTCGTCGGCGTCGGTCGCCTCCCGCAGCGCGCGGGCTCGCTCCGGGTCCAGCAGGATCTCGGCCAACTGGGCGAGGAGGGCCACGTGACCGTCGCCGCGGGCGGCGATCGCCACGCAGAGCACGACCTGCTCGCCGCCCCAGTCCACGCCGGCGGGGAAGCGGAGCACCGCGAGCGCGTCCCGGCGTACGGCGTCCTTGCCGGCGAGGGTGCCGTGCGGGATCGCCACCCCCTCGCCCACGTACGTCGACACCGAGCGTTCCCGCGCCAGCATCGTGTCGACGTACGCGGGATTGACGGCACCGGTCTCGACCAGCACCGCGCCGCTGCGCCGGATCGCGTCCTCCCGGTCGGCGGCGGTCTCGCCGAGCCGGATCGCCCGCCGGTCGAGCAGCGCGGCGAGCGGTCCGGTCGCCACCTCAGCCATCGACCGCACCGCCGTTCTTCACCGCGGCGACGACCTTGGCCACCGACGGGTCGCCCACGAACACCTGGAACGGCACGATGACCTTCCCGGGGGCGACGGCCCGGGCGCGGGCGGCGAGTCCGGTGTGGACGACGACCACGTCGGCGTCGGCGGGGATGTGCTCGACCGGGGTGTGCTCCACCGCCACCGAGTGCTTGCCGAGCTGCTTGCGGAGCTGGCTGGCGAGCATCACGCTGCTGCCCATGCCGGCGTCGCAGGCGACGACGATCTTGCGGATGTCGCTTCCCTGGATGGTGGTCATGTCGCTCAGGCCTCCGAAGCTGCGGTGGGGGTACGGGTTCCGGCGGTCTGCCGCGGCAGGGGCGCGACCTCGTCGGCGGTCGCGGGAGTGGCATCCGCGTCGTCATCGCCCGCCTGGTCGTCCGGCTGCTCGTCCTTGAGCCGGCCGAAGCCGAGCAGCGCCGAGGCGACGACGAACGAGACCGCCGCGGCGACGAGGACCCCGAGGAAGACGCCGAACCAGCCGCCCCGCGGCGTGACGGCCGCGTAGGCGAAGATGCTTCCCGGCGAGGGGGTGGCGACCAGACCGGCGCCGGTGATCATGAAGGTGCCGACACCGGCGGCCCCGCCGGCGATCGTGGCGAGGATGAGCCGCGGCTTCATCAGCACGTACGGGAAGTAGATCTCGTGGATGCCGCCGAGGAACTGGATGATGATCGCGGCCGGCACGCTGGGGCGCAGCGTGCGGGGCCCGAAGAACAGGTAGGCCAGCAGCAGCCCGAGCCCGGGACCGGGGTTGGACTCGATCATGAAGAGGATCGACTTGCCGGTCTCCGCCGCCTGCGCGACGCCCAGCGGGCCGAGCACGCCGTGGTTGATCGCGTTGTTGAGGAAGAGCACCTTCGCCGGCTCGACCAGTACCGAGGCGACGGGCAGCAGGTTGTTCCCGACCAGCCAGTCGACACCGTCACCGGCGAGGTTGGTGACGGACCGGACGACCGGGCCGATGACCCAGACGCCGACCAGCGCCATGCCGCCGCCGATGATGCCGGCGGAGAAGTTGTTGACCAGCATCTCGAAGCCGGCCCGGACGCGGTCCTCGACGGCGTTGTCGAAGAGCTTCAGCAGGTACGCGGCCAGCGGGCCGATCAGCATGGCGCCGAGGAACATCGGCACGTCACTGCCGACCACGATGCCCATCGTGGCGACGGCGCCGACGACCGCTCCGCGCTGGCCGTGCACCAGCCGACCCCCGGTGTAGCCGATCAGCACCGGAAGCAGGACCATGATCATCGGCCCGACGAGCTCGGCGAGAGTTTCGTTGGGCAGCCAGCCGGTGGGAATGAACAGCGCGGTGATCAGGCCCCAGGCGATGAACGCACCGATGTTGGGCATGACCATGCCGGCCAGGTGACCGCCGACCCGCTGGATCCGGGCCTTGATGCCGGTCCCCGTGACGGCGGGGGTGTAATCCGTGGCCATGGGAGGCCTCCTGTTCGACTGCCGGCCGCCGGGCCGGTGAGGGGGTGGTGGGGGGGGGTCGGGTCAGTCAGTCCCTTGTGAGCAGGTGCCGGACCAGGTCCGGCCGACGTTCGATGTGGACGTGGTCGCGGCGCAGGTCGCCGGGTCCGGGCATCCGGCTGCCCGGCAGGCTGACCGCCGCCGCGCCCCAGGCGAGGCCCTCGGCGAGCGCCTGCCCGCCGGTGGCGCCACCGGCCAGGAAGCCGGCGAGCAGGGCGTCCCCGGCGCCAACGTTGCTGCGGCGCTCGGCGACGGGTGCGGTTCCGGTGACGACGCCGTCGCCGTCGACCAGGACCGCGCCGTCCGCGCCCAGGCTGGCCACCACGGCCCGGGCGCCCAGCGCGCGCAGGTGCTGGGCGGCGGCGACGACGTCCTCCGTCGAGTCGACCGCCCGCCCGGTGGCCTGGGCGAGCTCCTCCCGGTTGGGCTTGAGCAGCCATGCTCCCGCGGCCGCCGCGGCGACCAGCGCCGGGCCGCTGGTGTCGACCGCGAGCCGGACTCCCGCGTCGAGCAACCGGCGGCACAGCTTGCCGAACTCGTCGACCGCCAGGGACGGCGGGTTGCTGCCGCACACCACGACCCAGTCGGCCGAGCTGGCGGCGGACAGGACCAGCTCGGTCACCGCCTCCAGCTCGGCGCCGGAGAGCGCCGGGCCCGGTTCGTTGATCTTCGTGATCGTGCCGTCCGGCTCGGCGAGGGTGATGTTGGACCTGGTCCGTCCGGCGACCGGTACGGCGACCATGGGTACGCCCTCCGCCGCCAGCAGCCGGACCAGTTGCTCCCCCTCCGGCCCGCCGCACGGGATGACGGCTCGCGACGGCACGTCGTTGGCGAGCAGCGCCCGCGCGACGTTGACTCCCTTGCCGCCGGGGTCGAGGTGCGCGGGTGCCACCCGCAGCACCGCTCCGCGCACCAGCGATTCGACGGCGACGGCCCGGTCCAGGCTCGGATTGAGGGTGACGGTGAGGATCATGCCCGGATCACCTCCGGGCCGGCGTGCTGCAGCTCACCGGCGGCGGCGGTGCTCAACCCGGTGTCGGTGATGACGAGGTCGACATCCGCGAGCCGGCCGAACCGCGCGAGGTAGTCGTTGCCGAACTTCGTGTGGTCGGCCAGGAGCACGGTACGCCGGGCCGAGGCGATCATCGCCCGCTTGACGGCGGCCTCGGCGGGATCCGGCGTGGTGAGCCCACGCTCGACCGAGCAGCCGTTGGTCGCCATGAACGCCACGTCGACGTACATCTGGGAAAGCGCCTGCAGGGCCCAGTCGTCCACCGTCGCCATGGTCCGGCCCCGAACCCGGCCGCCGAGCATGATCACGTTGAGATTGGGCCGGGCGGCCAGCAGGGTCGCCAGCGGCGGAGCGTTGACGATCACCGTCAGCTCGCGCTCCGTGTTCAGCGCCTGGGCCAGCCGCCCGGTGGTCGTGCCCGCGTCGATGATGATGGCCCCCTCGTCCGGGACCTCGGCGAGGGCCGCCTTGGCGATGCGCTCCTTCTCCGTGGTCAGCACCGTGTCCCGAGCGGCCAGGGCCGGCTCGAAACCCAGACGCTCGACCGGGATCGCACCCCCGTGCACGCGGCGCAGCACCCCCGCGCGCTCCAGCGCGGTCAGGTCCCGCCGGATGGTCTCGCTGGTCACCGCCAGCTCCTCGGCCAGGACCATCACGTCGACGCGCCCCTGGGCCCGGGCCCTGCGGAGGATCTCCTGTTGCCGTTCCTCGGCGTACATCGCTTGGTTTCACCGCCGTTTCAATGTGGCTTCCTCTTTGTTTACGCCCGAGTGTGTGGGGAAGTCAAGAGGCCGTCATTCACGACCGAGTCCGGGGGCCGAGGAAGGGTCGATCGACACGGCACCGGCCCGCGCCGGCCGGCACCGGCCTCGGCTGGCCGGCCCGCGTCAGCGCTTGGGCCAGTGCCACGCCGGCTGGTCGAAGCGGCCCTGGCCGGCGATTCGCGTCTCGCCGAGGTCCTTCACCAGCTCGATCGTCGTCAGCTCGTGGGCATCGTGTTCGAGCGCGTTCACCAGCGCCCGGGAATGGGTGACGACCACGACCTGGGTACGGGCGGCCCCGGCGAGGATCAGACCGGCGAGGGGCCGTAGCACGTCCGGATGGAGGCTCGTCTCCGGCTCGTTGAGCACCAGCAGCGCGGGCGGCCGCGGCGTGAGCAGCGCGGCGACCCACAGCAGGTAGCGGAGCGTGCCGTCGGACAGCTCGGCGGTGCCCAGCGGCCGCAGCAGGCCCGGCTGCCGCAGCCGCAGCACGAAGCGCCCGGACTCAGCGTCGATCTCCAACTCGCTTCCGGGGAACGCCGCGTCGACGGCGGCCGCGAGCGCGCTGCGGTCACCGATCTCCCGGATCGTCTGGAGGGCGGCGGCCAGGTCAGCGCCGTCATGGGCGAGGACCGGGGTCCGGGTGCCGATCCGCGGGCGGCGCGCCGGCGCGTCCGCGTCCGTCCGGAGATGGTCGTAGAAACGCCACGACCGGATCCGCTCCCGCACCGTGAGCAGCTCCGGTGCACGCCGCGGGTCGGTGTACTCGCTGAGCATGCTGTCGAACGTCGCGACCGCGTCGTGCACGGACAGCCACGAGCCGCCGTCCCGGATGCGCAGGGCAGTACCCGACCGCTCAGCCAGCAGCGACGACGGGCGCAGCACCGGACCGGCCCACACGGCCTCACGCTTGATCTCCGGGTCCAACGCGAAGGCCGACGTCGAGGGCTGCGGCAGGCCGAAATCGACCGCGTACCCGAAGTCGTCCCCGGCGAAGCCCAACCGCAGGCTGACGGGGCCGCGCCGCACCGTGCCCTGCACCGGGTGCTCCCCCGCCCGTACCGCCTTCCCGATGGTCTCCGGCCCCGCCCACAGCGTCGACGGCAGTCCGCCCTCCCGGGCCAGCGCCGACACCGCGCCGTTGCGCGCCGAGTCCGCCAGCAGCCGAAGAGCCCGGTACAGGCTCGACTTGCCGGTGCCGTTGGCCCCGGTCACCACTCTCTCGACCCAGCTCCACGACCAGGTTCCGCAGCGACCGGTAGTTCTCCACGGCCAGCGTGGTCATCACCCGCACAGGCTACGGCGCGTGGTCAGCCAATCCGCGATGGCCGGCTACCACGCGGAGGTAGCTCAGCTCGAAGTCGAGGTGCCACGTCGTGCCGTCCTTCGACATCTCCCAGCGCCCGTCGATCCGGTCCTCCCCCGGGCTGAGGGTGGCGGTGAACCGCTGGTGGAATCCCGGCGCGTCCCGCCACAGCACCCACTCACCGGCGCCGAGCGTCATCCGGTACACCCGGTGTACGCCACGTCCGTCGGCGTACAGCATGGTGAAGTCCTCGGCGGCGTCGTCGAGCCCGATCACGGCGGTGATGGGAAAGGGCGCATTGTCCCGCCATGCCTGCGGCGCGCTGGCCGAGATCGAATCGACGTCGGAGATCTGGCGCAGGAACTGGCCACCGTCCTGCCAGGCGAACTCGGTCCACGCCGCGCCCAGGCCCTCGACCTTCGGCTGTACCGTCCACCGCCCGACGAGCACGTCGAGCCGGGCGAGCGCGGGATGCCTCCGGTCCATGTCCACCCTCCCTGTCGGCAACCCCACCGTAGCGGCGATCGGTCCCCCGGCCATCGCGCGTGAACCGGAGCCTCGCCAGTTTCACGGAGATCCTCAGGGGAAGACGGCACCGGCGGGAACGCGGCGCTACCGCACCCCGCAAACGGTCCGACTGCTCGTCACTGTAGGGGGAACCAGTGCGGATTCACGACCCGGCCAGTCAGGCAACGGAGAAGGACTACGACGTCACGGACATCGAGCGCCTCATGGGCAAGCGCGAATGGACAAGCTACGACGAGGTGATCAAGTGGCTCGAGCGGGAAGGCGACGCCGACCGGCGGTTCACGCCTGGGGAGGTACGACACATGATCGAGGACTTCTCCCGCCTGCGGGACGCGAAGAGGTCCTTCATCCGCGATCCCGAGAGGCTGTGCGACGAGCTCAAGAATCGACGCTGAGTACGGGCTCACCAGTACGTGTTCAGCTCCCGGATCAGGTCCCAGGTCGCCCCGCCCTCGGGCTTCTGGTAGAAGTCCACCGCGACGTAGTTGGGCTTGCGCCGCGCCGACGGGCCGCAGATCCGCTGCACCCGATCCCGGAGCTTCGCGCCGTTGTCGGCCGAGGCCGCCCACTCGGTCGGGATGTCGCGGTAGTGGTTCATGACGTGCAGCCGGCGGAATCCCGGTTCCTCCTTCGCCAGCGCGACCTCGTTCCAGCGGCTGTAGCAGTCCAGCGCGCCGCCGTTCCCCAGCGACCAGTAGTTCTCGGCGGTCCAGTCCCGGTCGTACATCACGCCAAACGCCTCCCGCCCGGGACGCTGGGAGAAGATGAGCAGCCGCCGGTTGCTCGACCGCAGCTCCGACAGGCGTGGCCACCCGTGGTCGCGGACGCCGGACCGGTCCGGGCGGAAGAGCAGGGCGTCGAGGCCGGCGACCCGCTCGACGGCTGCGCGCAACTCGTCCACGCCGGTGTAGTCCTCGAGGAATAGGGTGACCACCGCGTCCCGGTCGGCGTTGAGGAAGGCCACCACGTCGCGCAGCCCGTCGCTCAGCATCCGCTCGTTGCCCCAGCAGCTGCCGTGGCACATCCGCACGTCGCCCCGGTACGGGTACACGTCGAGCTGCAGCCCGCGGACGCCGTGACCGAGCTGGTCGCGCAGCCGGTACGACTGGTTCGGGAAACGCCCCCAGAACCCCTCGTCGGTGTTGGCCATCGCGTTGTGGGCGACCAGGAAGGTCACCTGGTCCAGGCGCGGGTCGGCGGGTACGGGCCGGCGCGGCACGGTGAGGTCGGTGAGGTACCACTCGGCGCCGGTCCCGCCGTCGGCGCTCAGCACCAGGTCCCGCCCGCTGGTCGGCACCTCGTCCCGCACGCGCAGGTGGCGGCCACCGGCCGGGTCGGTGATCCGGTACCGCTCGCCGCCCAGCGCCTGGAACCGCCAGTCGGTCAGCCCGTCGGCACAGCGTCGCAGGACGGCCCCGGCCAGGTCACCGGCGTGTTCCCGGCCGAGGCAGTACGCCGGATCGGGGACGGCTTCGATCCGGTAGCCGTCACCGCTGGGCCGCAGCCGCCACTGCTGGGCGCCGGTGCCGTTGTACGTCCACTCCTGGACCTTGCGGCCGTCCTGCATCGCGCCGCCGTCGACGTCGACCATGCGCCCGTTCGGCACGCTCTGGATGGTCAACGGTCCGGTGATGTGCGGGGTGTCCGACGCCGCCGCACGGGCCGCCCCGGACGCCGGGAACAGCTCGATGGCGGCCAGCACACCTGCCAACAGACCGGCCAGGGCCCGGCGCATGCGTCCTCCCGCCCGGCCGACCACCGCACCCGCTCGGGTGCCGCCACGCGATCAGCCATGGATGCATGGAAGTCTATCCATGGATGCGGTCCGCGAGCACCCCCCTGCCCCCGCCGACGGGGGCGACCGGTGTCAGAACAGCGCGCTGTAGCCGTTGAGCGCGGGCTGGCCACCGAGGTGGGCGTAGAGCACCGTCGAGTCCCGACCGATCTCACCGGTGCTGACGAGGTCGATGAGTCCCGCCATCGACTTCCCCTCGTACACCGGGTCGGTGATCATCCCCTCCGTGCGCGCGGCCGTTCGCATGGCGTCCAGCGTGCGCTCGTCCGGGATGCCGTACGTGCCGGCGTGGTAGCGCTCGTCCAGGATGACCTCGTCGTCGGTCAGCGGGCGGTCGAGCCCGATGAGGGCCGCGGTGCCGCGAGCGATCCGGGCCACCTGCTCCCGGGTCTGGCTCGGCTTGGCGGAGCCGTCGACACCGATGACCCGGCGGGGGCGCCCGCCGGCCGCCTCCAGCGCCGCGAATCCGGCGACCATTCCGGCCTGGGTACTCCCGGTCACCGAGCAGACGACGATCGTGTCGAAGAAGACCCCCAGCTCGCGTTCCTGCTCGGCCACCTCGTACGCCCACCGCGCGAAGCCGAGCCCGCCGAGCCGGTGGTCGGAGGCGCCCGCCGGGATCGCGTACGGCTTCCCGCCCGCCTCCTCGATCTCGCCGAGCGCCTGCTGCCAGCTCTCCTTGAAGCCGATGCCGAAGCCTGCCCGGACCAGGCGGACGTCCGCGCCGGCGAGGCGGGACAGCAGGATGTTGCCGACCTTGTCGTAGACCGCGTCCGGCCAGTCCACCCAGCTCTCCTGCACCAGGACGCAGCGCAGGCCCACCCGGGCGGCCACCGCCGCGACCTGCCGGGTGTGGTTGGACTGCACACCCCCGATCGAGACCAGCGTGTCGCAGCCCTGCGCGAGCGCGTCGGCGACCAGGTACTCCAGCTTGCGCGTCTTGTTGCCGCCGAACGCGATGCCGGAGTTGCAGTCCTCCCGCTTCGCCCACACCTGCGCACCGCCCAGGTGCGCGGTGAGCCGCTCCAGCGGGTGCACCGGGGAGGCGCCGAAGAGCAGGGGATAACGGGCGAACGAATCGAGTGCGGGGCTCATGACATCTCCTCGGGAAACTCGTCACGGGCCGCCGGGACGGGTCCGTCCGCGAGGTCGGCCCGCAGGATCTCGTCCAGGCTGGACCAGATGGTGGCGGTGATGTCGACGGCGGCGTCCGCGTCGCCGGACGCGCACGCCACGATCAGTGCCTCGTGCCGGCGTACCGACCCTTCGCCGGGCAGGGTCGCGAAGCGTTGCCGCTCGAGCCGGCGGATGAGCGGGGTGTAACGGTCGATCGTCGCGGCGACCGCCCGGTTGCCGCACGCGGCAACGAGCACGTCGTGCAGGGTGTCGTCGGCGCGTAGCGCGCGCTCCACGTCGCCCGTCCGCACGGCGCCGGCGAACTCGGCGTTGGCCGCGCGCATCGCGTCGAGGTCCTCCGGGTTCAGCCGGGAGACCGCCACCCGGGCCGCCACCTCGTGCATCGTCCGCACGACGACCAGGGCGTCGCGGACGTCGCGCAGGATCAGCGGCGTCACGCGGGTGTGGCTCTGGGGCTTGGACTCGACCAGCCCTTCGTCGGCGAGCCGCGCGAGCGCGTCGCGGACCGGCGCCCGGGAGAAACCCAGGCGCTCGGCGAGGTCGCGGTCGCGGACCACCTGGCCGGGCGCGAGCGTCCCGGCGACGATGGCCGCCTTGATGGCGACGTACGCCTGGTCGCGCAGGAGTGTGCGGCCCACCGGCTTGAGATCCACAACTGACATGTTAGATGTCAATTATCGTCCGGCCAACCCCGCGGGCAGTCTTGTCCGAACCGATGCAACCGCCGCTCCGAGCCGGGCGTCAGTGGGGTGTCACGCCGACCGCGCCCGCGGTCGGGCTCGACGGGCTGAAACGGGAGGGGGATCCGATGCCGGACGCCGACACCGCCATGACGGCGGCGGAGGACCCGCAGAACTCCTTCGACGCGTTCTACCGCGCGACCCGGCAGCGGCTCTTCGAGTTCCTCTACGCCCTGACCGGAAACGCCGCGGAAGCCCAGGACGTGCTGCACGAGGCGTACGCCCGGGCCTGGCAACGATGGTCGACCGTGCGTGAGTACGACGCCCCCGAGGCGTGGATGCGCACCGTGGCCCGGCGGATCGCGGTGAGCCGGTGGCGACGGGCACGCAACGCCGTCTTCGCCCACCGGCGGGCCGGCCCACCCGAGGACCTGCCGGGGCCCAACCCGGACAGCGTCGCGCTCGTCGCCGCGCTCGCCCGGCTCCCGGTCGAGCAGCGCACCGCCATCGTCCTGCATCACCTCTGCGACCTGCCGGTCTCGGCCGTCGCGCGGGAGACGGAGGCGCCCGAGGGCACCGTGAAGGCCCGGCTCGCGCGCGGTCGACGTGCGCTCGCCGGAATGCTCGGCATCGACCTTGAGGAGGAGAGCCGTGTCTGACCAGCTCGATACGCTCTTCGCCGGGGTGCGCGGCGCGCGGCCCCCGGCTGACTTCGCGGCCGCCGAGCAGGTGCGACGGCGCGGCCGGCAACGTACCCGGCGCACGGCTGTCGCGGCGGGAGCCGGCGTCCTCGCCGTCGCCACCGCGGCCGTCGGTCTCGGCGCGGGTGTGGGCCTGCCACGGCCCGACGGGGTCGCGCCGCCGGCCGACCCGACCCCGACCGCCACGGCGCCAACCCCGACGTCACCCCCCACGACCGTCTCTCCGACGCCGCCACCGACGTCCCGACCGGCGCCCACCGGCGACGCCGCCGCCCTGCTGCTCCAGCCCGACGACCTCGGCCCGGGCACCTGGCGGCGGTTCGAGGCGGAACAGATGCAGAACGCGGACATGTGGTTCTGGGGGTTCTGGGACGGCGTCTGCGCGACCTACCGGTCCGGCCCCATCGCGTCGTTGCCGCACCAGGACGACGTCGACACGGTCGCCTACCGGCAGGGCGAAGCCGCCAGCGCGTTCCAGATCGTGGAGCGGTACGAGACCGGCTGGGGCGACGAGAACCTGAACGACGTCCGCGCCGTCATCGACCGGTGCGGGAAAGCCGCTTCCGGCGTGCCGGACATCCGCGTCACCGTCGTGGACAGCGGGATCGCCGGTGACGAGTCGCTGCTCGTCCGGCAGGAACAGACGCCGGCGGACAGCGCGGAACCGCAGATCGACTACATCGCCGTCGTACGCGTCGGGGATCTGGTGACCACGGTCCGGGCGTACCCCTCGGACCCGGACCGGGTGCGCGACCTCGCCGAACGGGCCGCCGCTCGACTGCGGTGAGCACGCGTCCGCCAACTCCGGCGGCGCCGGCCAATGCCCGGCGCCGCCGCACGGCACCTAGACGCGAGGTGTCGGCTGGAGCAGCCGGCGCAGATCCTTCGGCAGCTCCGCGACCAGGTCGTCGCGCTCGTCGGCGCTGACCGCCTCGCACACGGTGGTCACCACGGCGCGGGCACCCGTGGCGGCCTGCTCGTCATCCATCCCCGAGCGGGCCTTCACCTCGTTGAGGAACTCGACGAGGTCGAGCGGCTCGGCGAAGTCCACCTCCTTGCGCAGATACCCTCGCAACTCCTCGGGAAGCTGTGTGGCCAGGTCGCGGGCCTGCCCGCCGCTGACCCGCTCGGTCAACGTCGTGAGCGTGGCACGGGTGACGGTCACCGCCTCGTGGGGCGGCAGTCCGGCGCGCTCCGCCACCGCGTTCAGGAACTCCGCACTGTTCACCGGCTCTCTCCTTCCGGGGCCGTCGGGCGTCGCGGCCTCACGCCGCCCGTGAGGACGTGCCGGGACCGGGCGCGTCCCGGTGCCGGCACGTCACCCGGTCACACGCTGGCCAACTGCCCCGCGTGCCGCCCCTCGGCGAACTCCTCGACCAACTTCTCGCAGAAGGCCGGAAGGTCACCGGGTTTGCGGCTGGTGACCAGGCCGTTGTCGACCTGGACCGGCTGGTCGACCCAGTTCCCGCCAGCGTTGCGGATGTCGGTGCGCAGGCTGGGGTACGAGGTGACCGTCCGACCCTTGACCATCCCGCTCTCCACCAACGACCACGGGCCGTGGCAGATCGCGGCGACCGGCTTCTCCTGTTGGAAGAACGCCGTGACGAAGGCCATCGCGTCGGAATTCATCCGGAGCCGGTCCGGGTTCACCGTCCCGCCGGGCAGCACGAGGCCGTCGTAGTCGGACGCGTCGGCCTTATCCACCGTACGGTCCACCGGATATCGGTTGGCGGGATTGACGTCGTGGTTCATCGACTGGATCTCCCCGGGCTTCAGGGATACCAGATGGATCTCCGCGCCCGCCTGCTCCGCGGCGGCTCGGGACTGGGTGTACTCGACGTCCTCGACCCCGTCCGCGGCGAGAATCGCGACCCGCTTGCCGGTCAGTGGTTGCTGGGCGCTCGTCATGATTCGGCTCCCTTCCCGGCACCGCCGCCATCGGCGGCGCACTGGCTGGCGTACAGATCGCGTTCCCGGTGCCGCTTCCGACAAACGGGCGCGCACGGCGTGCCTCGTGAGCGACAATCCAGCCGCCCAGCCGCGCCGGACTTGCGTCACAACCGTCGGCCAAACCGCCAAGAAGGATCACACCGGACATGTCGGCACAGTCGGGCTGCCTGCGTGGGATGCCGGAGCAGACGCAGGTCACCGCATCGGATCGATGGGCCGGCTGGCTTTACGTGGACCGGCCTCTGGTCGTGGACCGGCTCCGCGAAGCCGGCAGGACGGCGTCAACGTATCCACCGGGCCGGCCGATCGTAGGATGACGGAACCGGCTCGCCACATCAGGAGGACCTTGATGGTTCGGACGTTCACTGCGGCGGTTCACCAGGAGGAGGACTGGTACGTCGCCCGATGCCTGGAGCTCGAGGTCGCCAGCCAGGGCGAGACGCTCGACGAGGCCCTGAGCAATCTGCGGGAGGCAGTCGAGGTCTATCTCGAAGAGGTGTCCCAGCCGCCCATCGAGGCCACTCCCCTCGTGACGTCCTTCCAGGTAGGGAGGGCTGCGTGAGTCCTGCTCTGGCCGACCTTCCGCTGCGGAAGGTACTCGGCGGGCTAGCCAAGGCCGGATTCGATCACGTGCGGACGAAGGGAAGCCATGCGGTCTACCGCAACTCTGCTGGGAACGTCGTCGTCGTTCCCCAGCACAACACGATCAAGCGAGGGACACTCGCATCCATCCTTCGCCAGGCCGGATTGACGCCAGCAGAGTTCCAGCAGCTGCTCGATTAACGCAAGGTGACCCCTTGGGACGGCCATGGCCATAGCTGCGCTGCCACCCCATGAGTCCAGTCCTCCTGATCGGCCAAGGAGCCAGATACCCGCCGTATCGGCAGGGTCAGGTCCGCCGGCGGGGGACGTGGCGGCGGTAGGTGCTGACCGTCGGGTCGCCGGCGATCCAGAACCGCCACGGCACGTCGTGCGCCCCGGTCACCCCGACCCGCGGCCCGGCCGCGACGGCCTCCTCCGGCACCGGCTCGGCCGGCGGTCGCAGCCGGACCGGTCCGTCACCGAGCAGATGAACGCCGTAGACCGACCTGTCGATCCCCAGCGCCGCGCAGAGCCGGGCCGGCCCGCGCGCGAGATCCACGTCCCGGCGTACGGCGGGGCGCCGCGCCCGGGCCACGTCGAGGCCGTCGACCACCTCGCCGGCCCGCAGCAGCACCGCCGAGGCCTCCCCGTCCGGGCCGGTCACGACGTTCATGCACCAGTGCATTCCGTAGGTGAAGTACACGTAGGCGTGACCGGCCGGGCCGAACATCACCGCGTTGCGAGGTGTGCGGCCCCGGTGGGCGTGCGAGGCGGGGTCGCCGGCCGTGCCCGCGTACGCCTCCACCTCGGTGATCCGGACGGTGACCCCGCCGGCGGAGAGCCGGGCGCCGAGCAGGCCGCGCGCGGCCGGCACCACCGGCCCGGCGAGCAGGTCGGCCAGTTCCGCGAGATCACCGGAGCGCCGGTCGGGACAGGTCACCACGGCTGCGACCCTATCCGGCCGTGATGCGGGTCGCCCGACCCTAGGGATAAGGCCAGGCTTACCTTAGAGTTGGTGCCCGTGACACCCCTGTCCTCCCTGCTCCCGGCCGTCGGGGCGGTGCCGTTCGTTCGCGACCTGGCCGTCCACGGGGACCGTCCCGCGATCATCACCCGGGACGGGAAGATCTCGTACGCCGACCTCGCCCAGCGGGTCGCCCGGACCGCCGAACGCCTCGGCGTCGGCCGGCGGCTGGTGCTGGTGGTCGGCGCGAACACCGTCGACTCGCTGGTGGCCTACCTGGCGGCGCTGCACGCCGGCCACCCGGTCCTGGTGGTGCCCGGCGGGCACGACGCGGCTCTCGCCAGCCTGGTCGACGCGTACGACCCGGACGTGGTGGCCGGCCCGGCCGACGGCGGCTGGCGGATCCAGCACCGCCGGGCCGCCTCGGCGCACGACCTGCACCCGGACCTGGCGCTGCTGCTCAGCACCTCCGGCTCGACCGGCTCGCCGAAGCTGGTCCGGCTGTCGCACACCAACCTCCAGGCCAACGCGGAGTCGATCGCCGGGTACCTGGGCATCCGGGACACCGACCGCGCCGCCACCACGCTGCCGCTGCACTACTGCTACGGCCTGTCGGTGGTCAACAGCCACCTCGTCCGGGGCGCCGCGCTGGTGCTGACCGACCTGTCGGTCGCCGACGCCTGCTTCTGGGAGCTGTTCCGGGACGCCCGGGCGACCACGTTCGCCGGGGTGCCGTACACCTTCGACCTGCTGGACCGGGTCGGCTTCGCCGCGATGGACCTTCCCCACCTGCGCTACGTCACCCAGGCCGGCGGCCGGCTCGCCCCCGAGCGGGTGCGCCGGTACGCCGAGCTGGGCCGCCGCGCCGGCTGGGACCTCTTCGTCATGTACGGGCAGACCGAGGCGACCGCGCGGATGGCGTACCTCCCGCCGGACCTGGCCCTCGACCACCCGGCGACGATCGGTGTGCCGGTGCCCGGCGGCGCCTTCCGGCTCGCCCCGGTCGCCGACCACCCCGACCCGGACGTCGGTGAGCTGGTGTATTCCGGCCCGAACGTCATGCTCGGGTACGCGCACTCCCCCGCCGACCTGGCGCTCGGCCGCACCGTCGACGAACTGCACACCGGCGACCTGGCCCGCCGCACACCGGACGGCCTGTGGGAGATCGTCGGCCGGCGCAGCCGGTTCGCCAAGATCCTCGGGCTGCGGATCGACCCGCAGCAGATCGAGGCACTGCTGACCGCCCACGGCGTCACCGCGACCTGCGTCGATGGCGACGACGAGCTGATCGTGGCGATGGTCGGCGCGGGCGATCCGCGCCGGATCCGCCGACTGGTCGCCGACGAGGTGGGGCTGCCACCGCGCGCGGTGCGGGTTCTCCCGCTGGCCGAGCTGCCCCGGCTCGCCTCGGGCAAGCCGGACCTGGTGACGCTGCGCGGCCTGGCCGCCGCCGAGGTCGAGGCCCCGGCGCCCGAACCGGCCGCCGCCGGTGACCTCTGCCGGCTGTACGCGGAGGTGCTCGACCGCACCGACGTCACCCCGGACCTGAGCTTCGTGGACCTCGGCGGCGACTCCCTGTCGTACGTCGAGATGTCGGTGCGCCTCGAGCAGGAGCTGGGCCACCTGCCGGCGAACTGGCACACCCTGCCGATCGCGGCACTGCGCGGACCGGCCGACGCCGGGCGCCCAAACGGCCCCGGTGCCCGTCGGCGGCGCTCGCTGGAGACCAGCGTGGCCCTGCGCGCGGCGGCGATCGTGCTGATCGTCGGCTCGCACATCCCCCTGTTCACGATCACCGGCGGGGCGCACCTGCTGCTCGCGGTGGCCGGCTTCAACTTCGCCCGGTTCCAGCTCACCGACGCCGGCCGGCGCGACCGGCAGCGGCAGATCGGCGCGAGCCTGCTGCGCATCGTGCTGCCGACGACCGCGTGGATCGGCGCGGTCATGCTGGTGGGCGACCAGTACGAGCTGAGCACCCTGCTGCTGGTCAACAGCATCCTCCGGCCGGACGACGTGCCGGACGGCTGGCACTTCTGGTTCGTCGAGGCGGTGGTCTACCTGTTGGTGGGCCTCGCCGCGCTGCTCGGGCTGCGCCGGGTGGACCGCTGGGAACGGCGGCACGCCTTCGCCTTCCCGCTCGGGCTGACCGCGCTCGCGCTCCTCGGCCGGTACGACGTGTTCGGCCTCGACGCCCGCTACGACCTGCCGTCGGCGCTGGTCGCCGGCTGGCTGTTCACGCTCGGCTGGGCGGCCGCCCGGGCCGACAGCGTCCGGCAGCGGCTGCTGGTGACCGCCGCGGTCGCGGTCACCGTGCCGGGCTTCTTCGGGCAGCCGTGGCGGGAGGCGCTGATCGTGGCCGGGTTCGCGCTGCTGACCTGGCTGCCCACCGTGCCGAGCCTGGCCGTGGTCAACAAGGCGGCGGGGGTACTCGCCGCCGGTTCGCTCTACATCTACCTGACCCACTGGCAGGTCTACCCGCACCTGCGGGACCTGCCGCTGGTCGCGCTCGCCGCGTCGATCGCGCTCGGCATCGCGTACGCGGCCCTGGTCAACCGGGCCTGGCGCTGGGTGGCCTCGCTCCGCCACCGCGAGACTGTCGCCGTGATCGATTGACGCTCAGCCGGCCCGTCGGCGGGTCCACACCCGGCTGAGCGTCGTCCCCCACCTCCTCCTGCACCTTGAGCAGGAACCAGGTGGCCGACCGTCGATGCCATGGCGCTTCGCGTACCGGCGGGAGATCGCCTCGACCTCGTCGGTGAGCTGATGCCGATCCACTTCGGCGAGCATAGGAGACTGGGCGGACAGAGTCGGCCGGTGGGAGGCATGGTGGAGCGCGAGGAGATGCGGGCGTACTGCCTGGGCAAGCCGGGAGCGTGGCTGGACCAGCCCTGGGAGGGCGACGAGGTGGTCAAGGTCGGCAGCCGGATCTTCGCCTTCCTCGGCTCATCGGAGGGGGAGCCGAGGATCGGGGTGAAGTGCGGCCCCAACCGGGACGTGGCCGACGAGTGGATCCACCGGTACCCGGCGGACGCGAAGGCGTCGCCGTACATCGGCCGGTCCGGGTGGAACACGCTGCGCCTGGACGGCGAGATCGAGGACGAGGAGCTGACCGTCGCGGTCGACGCGTCGTACGACGCGGTGGTGGCGAAGCTGCCGAAGCGGGAACGCCCGACGGGGTGAGCCCCGCGCCGGGGCGCGGGGCTCACGACCTCAGCGCGGGACGACCCGTTCGGCCGCCCACTCCCGCCAGCCGGCGAGCTTGTCGGCGGCGGTGGCGAGCTGGTCGGCGACCGGGCCGGGGCCGGTCGAGCCGGGGGTGGTGCGGGCGGCGAGCGCCGAACGCACCGACAGGACGTCCCGCACCGACGGGTCGAGGTGCTCGCTGACCGCGGCGAGATCGGGGTCGGAGACCTCGTCGAGCGCGCAGTCCCGGGCCGCGCACAGCGCCACCAGCTTGCCGGTGATCTCGTGCGCGTCGCGGAACGGCACGCCCTTGCGGACCAGCCAGTCGGCCACCTCGGTGGCGAGGGAGAAGCCGACCGGCGCGGCGGCGACCAGGCGGTCGACGCGTACGGTCATCGTGGAGATCATCCCCGCGAGAGCGGGCAGCAGCAGCTCCAGGGTGTCGACCGCGTCGAAGGCCGGCTCCTTGTCCTCCTGCATGTCCCGGTCGTACGTCAGGGGCAGGCCCTTGAGCATGGTGAGCACGCTCATCAGCCCGCCGACGAGGCGGCCGGACTTGCCCCGGGCCAGCTCGGCGATGTCCGCGTTCTTCTTCTGCGGCATGATCGACGAGCCGGTGGCGAAGGCGTCGTCGAGCTCCACCCAGCCGAACTCGTGCGACGTCCACAGCACCACCTCCTCGCCGAGGCGGGACAGGTGCACGCCGATCAGCGCGGTGACGAAGAGGAACTCGGCGACGAAGTCGCGGTCGGCGACGGCGTCCATGGAGTTGGCGAAGGACGTGCGGAAGCCCAGCTCCTTGGAGACCGCCACCGGGTCCAGCGGCAGGCCGGAGCCCGCGAGGGCGCCCGCGCCGAGCGGGCTGATCGCGGCGCGGTGGTCCCAGTCGCGCAGGCGTTCCAGGTCGCGCAGCAGCGGCTGCACGTGGGCGAGCAGCCAGTGCCCGAAGGTTACCGGCTGGGCATGCTGGAGGTGGGTCATGCCCGGCGCCGCGGTGTCCACGTGCCGCTCGGCCTGCTCGACCAGCGCCTCGGCCAGCTCGACCAGCCGCGCGGCCACGCCACGGGCGTGGTCGCGCAGGTACAGCCGCAGGTCGGTGGCGACCTGGTCGTTGCGGGACCGCCCGGCGCGCAGCTTGCCGCCGAGGCTGCCGAGCCGCTCCAGCAGGCCGCGTTCCAGGGCGGTGTGCACGTCCTCGTCGTCGACGGTGGGACGGAACTGCCCGGACGCGCAGGCCGCCTCCAGGTCGTCCAGCGCCGCCAGGATCCTCCCCAGCTCCTCCGGATCGAGCAGGCCGGCACCGGCGAGGACCCGGGCGTGGGCCCGGGACCCCGCGATGTCGTACGGGGCGAGGCGCCAGTCGAACTGCACGCTCACCGACAGCCGCGCGAGGGCCTCGGCGGGGCCGCCGGCGAAGCGGCCGCCCCACAGGCTCGTCCGGTTGGTGGCGGCGGTGTTCTCGGTCAGGCTCTTGTCGTCCACCCCGCCCATTGTGGTGCCCACGGTCAGGCGCCACCCAACCGGGCGTCCCGGGCGGCGGCCATCTTGCTGGGCAGGCCCCACAGCTGCACGAAGCCCTTGGCGAGGGACTGGTCGAAGGTGTCGCCGGTGTCGTACGTGGCCAGGCCGAAGTCGTAGAGGCTGGCCTCGGAGCGCCGGCCGGTGACGGTGGCGCGGCCGCCGTGCAGGGTGAGCCGCACCTCGCCGGAGACGTGCTTCTGGGCGTCGTCGATGAACGCGTCCAGCGCGTACTTCAGCGGGGAGAACCACAGGCCGTCGTAGACCAGCTCGCCCCAGCGCTGGTCGACGCCGCGCTTGAACCGGGCCAGGTCCCGCTCGACGGTGACGGCCTCCAGCTCCTGGTGGGCGGTGATCAGCGCGATCGCGCCCGGCGCCTCGTACACCTCGCGGCTCTTGATGCCGACCAGCCGGTCCTCGACCATGTCGAGCCGGCCGACGCCCTGGGCGCCGGCGCGCCGGTTCAGCTCCAGGATCGCCTGGTATGGGGTGACGGTCTCACCGTCGATGGCGACCGGGTTTCCGCCGTCGAAGGTGATGACGACCTCGTCGGCGTCCCGCTCCTGGGCCGGGTCGGACGTGTACGAGTACAGGTCCTCGATGGGGCCGTTCCAGATGTCCTCCAGGAAGCCCGTCTCGACGGCGCGGCCCCACAGGTTCTGGTCGATCGAGTACGGCGACTTCGCCGTCACGTCGATCGGCAGGCCCTTCTCCTCGGCGAAGGCGATGGCCTTGTCCCGGGTCCAGGCGAAGTCCCGGGCCGGCGCGACGATCTTCAGGTCGGGGGCGAGCGCGGCCAGGCCGACCTCGAAGCGGACCTGGTCGTTGCCCTTGCCGGTGCAGCCGTGCGACACGATGGTGCCGCCGTGCTTGCGGGCCGCGGCGACCAGGTGCTTGACGATCAGCGGCCGGCTGAGGGCGGAGACCAGGGGATAGCGGTCCATGTAGAGGGCGTTGGCGCGGATCGCCGGCAGGCAGTAGTCGGCGGCGAACTCATCGCGCGCGTCGACCACCTCGGCCTCCACCGCGCCGCAGTCCAGGGCGCGCTGCCGGATCGCGTCGAGGTCCTCGCCGCCCTGCCCGACGTCGACCGCCACCGCGATCACCTCGGCGCCGGTCTTGTCGGCGAGGTAGGGAATGGCGACGGAGGTGTCCAGCCCTCCGGAGTACGCCAGGACGACCCGCTCGGTCATGGGGTGGTGCTCCCTTCAACGTTCTCTTCGCGGCGGGCCCAGCCGGCGAGCTTGTCGCCGAGCGCGGCTCCGCCGTCGGCCTCGCGGGCCACGACGAGGATGGTGTCGTCGCCGGCGATCGTGCCGACGACCTCGGGCAGGCCCGCTCGGTCCAACGCGCTGGCCAGGTAGTGGGCTGCGCCCGGCGGGGTACGCAGCACGGCGATGTTGCCGCTGGAGTCGACCCCGTTGAGCAGCTCGTGCAGCAGCCGCACGAGGCGGGTCGGCGCGGCCTCCGCCTCGCGCAGCGGGCGGTGGCCGTCCTCGGGGATCAGGTAGACGCCGCGCCCGTCGCCGCCGCGCACGGTCACCGCGCCCAACTCCTTGAGGTCCCGCGAGAGGGTGGCCTGGGTGACCTGGATGCCGCCGCCGGCGAGCAGTTCGGCCAGCTCGGTCTGCGAGTGGATCGCCTTGTCGCGGATCAGCTCGACGATGCGGCCGTGGCGGGCGGCCCGGGTCACCGGGGCGGTCATGGTGTCTCCCTGGTGGTGGCGTCCAGCGCCACCACGTCCGGGGCGGGTGCGGCCCCGAGCAGGAACGTCAGCAGCGCCTTCTGGGCGTGCAGCCGATTCTCCGCCTGGTCGAAGACCGCGCTCCGCGGGCCGTCGAGCACCTCGTCGGTGATCTCCTCGCCGCGGTGCGCGGGCAGGCAGTGCAGCACGATCGCGTGCGGCGCGGCGTGCGTGAGCAGCGCGGCGTTGACCTGGTACGGCAGGAAGGGCGTGAGCCGGTCCAGGCCGTCCTCCTCCTGGCCCATCGAGGTCCAGGCGTCGGTGGCGACCACGTCGGCGCCGCGGGCCGCCTCGACCGGGTCGGTTCCGGCGCGGACCGACCCGCCGGTGCCGGCGGCGATCTTCTCGGCGCGGGCCACCACGTCCGGGTCGGGCTGGAAACCGGCCGGCCCGGCCACCCGGACGTGCATGCCGGCGATCGCCCCGGCCAGCAGGTACGAGTGGGACATGTTGTTGGCCGTGTCCCCGACGTACGCGAGGGTCCGCCCGGCGGTGCCGCCCAGGCGCTCGCGGACGGTGAGCAGGTCGGCCAGCAGTTGGCAGGGGTGGTAGGTGTCGGTGAGCGCGTTGACCACCGGCACGGTGGCGTGGGCGGCGACCTCGGCGATCCGGTCGTCGCCGTGGGTGCGCAGCACGATCGCGGCCACGTAGCGGGACAGCACCCGCCCGGCGTCGGCGAGGGTCTCGCCACGCCCGAAGTGGGTGACCTGCGTGTCCACGACGAGCGGGTGCCCACCCAGCTCGGCGATGCCGGCGTCGAAGGAGATCCGCGTACGCAGGCTCTGCTTGTCGAACAGCACCGCCACCGACCGTGGCCCGGCGAGCGGCTTGTACGCGAACCGGTCGGCCTTCATCCGCGCGGCGAGGTCGAGCACGGCCGACTGCTCGGCGGGCGAGAGGTCGTCGTCCCGCAGGAAGTGCCGGGTCATGCGGTCTCCTCCGGGCAGGTCGGGCCGGTGTCGATGAGTCCGTCCGGGGCGCTGTCGGCGAAGCCACCCGGGCCGGCGGGTGCGGCGGCCTCGCGGGCATCGCTGACCGGGGCGGCGGTGGCGAGCGCGGCGTTGGCGAGCGCGGCGGTGTCGAGGGCGGCCGGGAGGGCGGCGACGAACGCGTCGACCTGGCCGGCGGTGAGGATCAGCGGCGGGGCGAGCCGGACCACGTCCGGCTGCACCGGGTTGACCAGGAAGCCGGCATCCCGCAGCGCGCTCGCCACCGAGCCGGCGACCGGCCCGGTGAGCGCGATCCCGAGCAGCAGGCCGGCGCCCCGGACCTCGGTGACCAGGGAGTGGCCGAGCGCCTCGATCCCCCGGCGCAGCCGTTCCCCGATCCGCTTGACATGATCGAGCAGCCCCTCGTTGGCGATGGTGGCGACGACCGCGAGGGCGGCCGCGCAGCTGACCGGGTTGCCGCCGAAGGTGGTGCCGTGCGAGCCGGGACCGAGCAGCTCGGCGGCCCGGCCGAAGGCCAGGCACGCGCCGATGGGTAGCCCACCGCCGAGGCCCTTGGCGAGGGTGACCACGTCCGGCTCGACGCCGTCGGCCTGGTGGGCGAACCAGTGCCCGGTACGGCCGACCCCGGTCTGCACCTCGTCGAGCACCAGCAGGGCGCCGTGTGCGGCGGTGATCCGGCGGGCCTCGGCCAGGTAGCCGGGGGGCGGGACGACGACGCCGTTCTCGCCCTGGATCGGCTCCAGGATCACCATCGCGGTCGCGTCGGTGACGACCGCCGCGAGCGCGGCGGCGTCGCCGTACTCGACGTGGGTGACGTCGCCGGGGAGCGGGCGGAACGGGTCGGCCTTGGCGGGCTGGCCGGTGAGCGCCAGCGCGCCCATGGTCCGGCCGTGGAAGCCGCCCCGGGTGGCGACCACGTGGGTGCGCCCGGTGAGCCGGGAGAGCTTGAAGGCGGCCTCGTTGGCCTCCGCGCCGGAGTTGGCGAAGAACACCCGGCCGGGCCGGCCGGCGAGCGCGAGCAGCAGCTCGGCGAGGGCCACCGGCGGTTCCGCGATGTACAGGTTGGAGACGTGCCCGAGCGTGGCGACCTGCTTGGACACGGCGGCCACGACGGCCGGGTGGGCGTGGCCGAGCGCGTTGACGGCGATGCCGCCGAGCAGGTCCACGTACTCCCGGCCCGCGTCGTCGACCACGACGGCGCCGGAGCCGCCGACCAGCGCGAGCGGCGGCGTGCCGTAGTTGTCCATCATGGACTGCTGCCAGCGGTCGAGGAGCGTGCTCATGACGGGATCACCATGGTTCCGAAGCCTTCCGACGTGAACACTTCCAGCAGCGTGGAGTGGGCGACCCGACCGTCGACGACGTGCGCGGCGGGCACTCCCCCGCGTACCGCCCGCAGGCAGGCCTCCATCTTGGGGACCATGCCGGACTCCAGGGAGGGCAGCAGCTTCGCCAGGTCGTCCGCGGTGATCTCGCTGACCAGGCTGGACGTGTCCGGCCAGTCGGCGTAGAGGCCGGGCACGTCGGTGAGGACGACCAGCTTCCGGGCCTCCAGGGCGACCGCGAGCGCGGCGGCGGCGGTGTCGGCGTTGAGGTTGTGCAGCACCCCGTCCGCGTCCGGCGCCACCGTGGAGATCACCGGGATCCGGCCGGCCGCGATCAGGTCGGTGACCGCCGAGACGTCCACCGACTCCACGTCGCCGACCTGGCCGACGTCGACCGGCTGCCCGTCGACGTACGCGGGCCGCCGCACCGCGGTGAACAGGCCGGCGTCCTCGCCGGAGAGGCCGACGGCGAACGGACCGTGCGCGTTGACCAGCCCCACGAGTTCCCGGCCCACCTGGCCGACGAGCACCATGCGGACCACGTCCATCGCCTCCGGCGTGGTCACCCGCAGCCCGCCCCGGAACTCGCTGTCGATGCCGAGCCGGCCCAGCATCGCCGAGATCTGCGGGCCGCCGCCGTGCACCACGACCGGCTTCAGACCGGCGTAGCGCAGGAAGACCATGTCGGCGGCGAAGGCCCTCTGCAGCTCCGGGTCGACCATCGCGTTGCCGCCGTACTTGACGACGACGCTCGAGCCGGAGAACCGGGCCAGCCAGGGCAGCGCCTCGATCAGCGTGGCGGCCTTGGCCTGCGCGCGGGTGAGGTCGGTGGTGAGGCTCATGTCGAGTACGCCGAGTTCTCGTGCACGTACGCGTGCGACAGGTCGTTCGTCCAGATGGTCGCCTCGGCGTCGCCGGCGTGCAGGTCGATCCGGATGGTGACGTCCCGCCCGCTCAGGTCGACCTTCGACCGGTCCTCGGCGGCGGCGCCACCCCGGCACACCCACACACCGTTGACGGCCACGTCGACCGCGTCCGGCTCGAACGCGGCGGCCGTGGTGCCGACCGCGGCGAGGATCCGCCCCCAGTTCGGGTCGTTGCCGAACAGCGCGGTCTTGACCAGGTTGTTGCGGGCCACGCTGCGGCCGACCTCGACCGCGTCGTCCTCGCCGGCGGCGCCGACCACGTCGATCGCGATCTGCTTGGTGGCGCCCTCGGCGTCGGCGATCAGCTGCTGCGCGAGGTCGTGACAGGCGGCGGTGACCGCGGCGGTCAGCTCCGCCTCGGTGGGCGCGATGCCGCTCGCGCCGCTGGCCAGCAGCAGCACCGTGTCGTTCGTCGACATGCAGCCGTCGGAGTCGATGCGGTCGAACGTGACCCGGCAGGCCGCCCGCAGCGCCGCGTCCAGGGTCTCCGGGCCGGCCACCGCGTCGGTGGTGAGGACGCAGAGCATCGTGGCCAGCGCCGGGGCGAGCATCCCCGCGCCCTTGGCCATGCCGCCCACGGTCCAGCCGCTGCCCTCGGCGACGGCGTTCTTCGGCCGGGTGTCGGTGGTCATGATGGCCTGGGCGGCGGCCGCCCCACCTTCACGCGAGAGCCCGCGCACCGCGGCGCGCACGCCGGAGAGCAACGCGGGCATGGGCAGCCGTTCGCCGATCAGGCCGGTCGAGCAGACCGCGACCTCGCCGGCGCCGAGCATCAGCCGGGGGCTGGCGGCGGTGAGCGCGGCGGCGGTGTGCTCGGCGGTGGCGTGGGTGTCCTGGAAGCCGCCGGGGCCGGTGCAGGCGTTGGCGCCGCCGGAGTTGAGCACCACCGCCCGGACCACGCCGCCGTGGACGACCTGCTGGGTCCAGAGCACCGGGGCGGCCTTGACCCGGTTGGCGGTGAAGACACCGGCCACACCGGCGTCCGGGCCGTCGTTGACGACGAGCGCGACGTCGGCGGCGCCGCTGGCCTTGAGCCCGGCGGCCACCCCGGCCGCCCGGAACCCCCGCGGTGCGGTGATGCTCACGGTGCGGTCCCCCAGACGGACAGGCCGGTGGTCTCCGGCAGGCCGAGCATGATGTTCGCGTTCTGCACGGCCTGGCCGGCCGCGCCCTTGCCGAGGTTGTCCAGTGCGCTCACCACGATCAGCCGGCGGGAGTCGACGTCGACGGTGGCCTGGAGGTGGCAGGAGTTGGAGCCGAGGGTGGCGGCGGTGTGCGGCCACCGGCCCTCCGGCAGCACGTGCACGAACGGCGCGTCCGCATACGCCTCGGCGAGCACCGCCTGCGGGTCGACACCCCGGGCGGGCACGGCGGTCACCGTGGCCAGGATGCCGCGCGGCATCGGCGCGAGCACCGGCGTGAACGACAGGCTGGTCGCGCCGGTGGCCTGCTTGATCTCCGGTACGTGCTGGTGCGCGCCGACCCGGTAGGGCGACAGGTCGCCCATGACCTCGCTGGCGAGCAGGTGCGGCTTGGCGGCCCGGCCGGCGCCGGAGGTGCCGGAGGCGGCGACCACCACCACGTCGGCGGGCTGGGCGGCGCCGGCGGCGATCAGCGGGGCGAGCGCGAGGGTGATCGCGGCGGCGTAGCAGCCGGTGTTCGCCACCCGGGTCGCGGCGGCGATCCGCTCCCGCTGGCCGGGCAGCTCGGGCAGCCCGTAGGTCCACTGCCCGGCGTGGGTGCCGCCGTAGTAGTTGGCCCAGTCGTACGGGTCCGCGAGGCGGTGGTCGGCCCCGAGGTCGACGACCCGCACGTCGGGGGGCAGCTGGGCGGCGAGCGCCGCCGACTGCCCGTGCGGCAGCGCCAGGAAGACCAGGTCCGCGTCGGCCAGGGCCACCGGGTCGGTCTCGGTGAGCACCAGGTCCAGCCCGGTGAGCTGCGGGTGTACGGCGTCCAGCCGGTGCCCGGCCTGCGTGTGGGCGGTGGCGGCGACCAGGTCGAACTCCGGGTGCCCGGCGACCAGGCGCAGCAGCTCGCCCCCGGCGTAGCCGCTCGCCCCGGCGACCGCGACCCGGATTCCCATACTCACCTCCGCATGACTATGCAGAGAAGGCTAACAGCGTTCTGCATGTTCATGCAATGGATTGCATGGCGATGAGGCGGTGTCGCGGATCACCGTGACGGGGAATGCGTAGAGGCCCGTACCGCTGATGCGGCACGGGCCTCGACCCCGCTGTTAACAAGGGCCCCTTCTACAACCGGAGGCGTTAAGAAGGGGCCCTTCCTTTCACGCTCCCCGGAGGGTGGCGCCGTGGCGTTCGGCGGCGCGGGCCACGGCGGCGTCGCGGGCCGCTACCGCCTCCTCCACCGTCAGGGTGCGGTCGGGCGCCCGGAACGCCAGCTTGTACGCCAGCGACCGGCGACCCGCCCCGAGCTGGTCGGACTCGTACACGTCGAACAGGCGGACCGACTCCAGCAGGTCCCCGGCGCCCTCCACCAGCGCCTCCTGGACCTGCGCCGCCGGCACCGAGGCGTCGACGACCAGCGCCACGTCGATCAGCGCGGGCGGGAACGACGAGACCGCCGGCGCCTGGAGCATCGGCGCGGCGGGCACCGCGTCCAGGTTCAGCTCCATCGCGCAGGTCCGCCGGGGCAGCTCCAGCGCGGCGACGACGGCCGGGTGCAGCTCGCCGGCGTACCCGACGACGGTGTCGTCGACCAGCACCTGCGCGCACCGCCCGGGGTGCCAGGGCGCGTGCTCGGCGGCCCGTACGGTGACCCGGTCGTCGGGCATGCCGGCGACCGCGAGGACGGTCCGCGCCGCCTCGATCGCGTCCGCCCAGCCGGCCGGGCGGCCCGCGCCCCACCAGCCGGTCGGCTCGACCTCGCCGGCCAGCACCACGGCGACGTGCCGCGGCTGGTCCGGCAGGACGGCGTCGGCGGCGGCGAACTCGGCGTCGGACGGCCGGTGGTCCACCCCCATGTGCGGCGGGGTCCCCGCGCCGGGGCGCGGGTGGAAGACCGCGCCGATCTCGTACAGGGCGAGGTCGCGCTGGCCCCGGCCGAGGTTGCGCCGGAGCACGCCGAGCAGCGGGCCGAGCAGCGTGGTGCGCAGCAGCGGCTCCTCCTCGGACAGCGGGTTGGCCACCCGCACCGCCCGGCGGCGCGGGTCGTCGGCCGGCAGCCCGAGCAGATCGGCCAGTTCGGGAGCGACGAACGGCTGCGACAGCACCTCGGCGTACCCCTGGTCGGCGAGCGCCCGGGCGATCGCCCGGCGGCGCCGCTGCTGCCAGGTCAGGCCGCGACCGGCGGGCGCGACCGGCAGCACCGACGGCACGCGGTCGTACCCGTCGAGGCGGACCACCTCCTCCACCAGGTCGGCGGGGTCGGTGAGGTCCGGCCGCCAGGTCGGCGGGGTGACGGTCAGCGCGACGCTGTCGCCGGCGGCCACGCCCACCTCGCCCGGGTCCTCGGCGAGCCGGTCCGCTCCGGCGGCGACGGCGCAGCCGACCTGCTCCAGCAGGGCCACCACGCGCGCCGGCGGGTAGCTCACCCCGACCCGCCGGCTCGGCAGGTCGGCGGGGATGGTGATCGGCGTACGCGGCCGTACGTGGTCGATGTCGAGGATCTCGTCACCGGCCGTGCCGCCGCCGTGCTCGACCAGCAGCCGGACCGCCCGGTCGATGGCGACCAGCGGCAGGGCCGGGTCGACGCCCCGCTCCCAGCGCTTCGCGGCCTCGCTGAACAGCTTGTGCCGGCGGGCGGTGCGCCCGACCATCACCGGGTCCCAGTGGGCGGCCTCGAAGAGCACGTTCGTGGTGCCCTCGACCACCTCGCTGGTCTCCCCGCCCATCACCGCGGCGAGCGAGATCGGGACGCCGGCACCCTCGCCGGCGAGGGGGTTCGGCAACCCAGCGTCGCAGATCACCATGTCCTCGCCGGTGAGCCTGCGGGTCACGCCGTCCAGGGTGGTCAGCTTCTCCCCCGGCTCGGCCCGGCGGACCACCAGCGGGCCGGCGATCCGGTCGGCGTCGAACGCGTGCATCGGCTGGCCCAGTTCGAGCATCACGTAGTTGGTGATGTCGACCGGCAGCGAGATGCTGCGGATGCCGGCGGTGGTGAGCCGCTGCACCATCCAGGCGGGCGACGGCGCGGTCGGGTCGACCCCGCGGACCATCCGGGCCGCGAACCGGTCGCAACCGACCGTGTCACGCACCTCGACCGGGTACGCGGGCCGCTCGGTCGCGCCCGGCGCCGGTACGAGCCCCGGGTCGCGGAACGGCACACCGACGGCGTGCGCCAGCTCGCGGGCGATGCCGCGCACCGACATCTGGTAGCCGCGGTCGGGCGTCAGCTCGACCTCGACCACGACGTCGTCGAGCCCCACCACCGGGCGGGCGTCGTCGCCGGGCTTGGCCGGGCTGGACTCCGGCAGCACGATGATGCCCGAGTGGTCGTCACCCAGGCCGAGCTCCTTCGCGGAGCAGATCATGCCGTTGGAGTTGCGCCCGTACGTCCTGCGCGCCCCGATGGCGAAGTTCCCGGGCAGCACGCCGCCGGGGAGGATCACCACCACCCGGTCGCCGACTGTGAAGTTGGTTGCCCCGCAGACGATCTCCTGGAGCTCGCCGGTGCCGTTGGCGTCGCCCACGTCGACCCGGCAGAACCGGATCGGCTTCTTGAAGCCGGTCAGCTCCTCGATCTCGCGGACCTCACCGACCACGAGCGGCCCGGTGACCGTCTCACCCAGGTCCACGATGGACTCGACCTCGATGCCCAGGTCCACCAGGGCCTGCTCCAGGTCGGCCGGGGCCAGGTGGGCCGGTAGGTCGACGTACTCGCGCAGCCAGCTGACAGAAACTCGCATGACTCAGACCACCGTCTCCGTAACTCGTGCCCGCACTACGCCCCGTATCCGAACGCCCGGGTGAACCGGACGTCGCCCTCGACCATGTCCCGCATGTCGCCGACGCCGTGGCGGAACATGACCGTCCGGTCGATGCCCATGCCGAAGGCGAATCCGGAGTAGACCTCCGGGTCGATGCCGCAGGCCCGCAGCACGCGCGGGTTCACCATGCCGCAGCCGCCCCACTCGACCCACTGCGGGCCCTTGCGGTGCTCCGGGAACCACACGTCGAACTCGGCCGACGGCTCGGTGAACGGGAAGTAGTGCGGGCGCCACCGGGTCTTCGCCTCCGGGCCGAACATGGCCCGCGCGAAGTGGTCCAGCGTGCCGCGCAGGTGCGCCATCGTGATGCCCTTGTCGACCACCAGGCCCTCGACCTGGTGGAAGACCGGCGCGTGCGTGGCGTCCAGCTCGTCGGTGCGGTAGACCCGCCCCGGGCAGATCACGTAGATCGGCGGCTTGCGGGTCAGCATCGTCCGCGCCTGCACCGGCGAGGTGTGCGTCCGCAGCACCAGGCCCGAGCCCTCCGGTGCGACGTGGAACGTGTCCATCAGGCCGCGGGCCGGGTGGTCCGGCGGGATGTTGAGCGCGTCGAAGTTCGTCCACTCCAGCTCGACCTCGGGCCCCTCGGCCACCTCGTAGCCCATCCCGACGAAGAAGTCGGTGATCTGCTCCATGAGGGTGCTGACCGGGTGCCGGGCGCCCCGCTGGCGCCGGTCGTACGGCAGGGTGACGTCCACCCGCTCCTCGACCAGCATCCGCTCGGCCTGCTCGCGCTCGAGGACCTCGGCGCGGGCGGCGTACGCGGACTCGATCGCCCGCCGCGCCTCGTTGACCCGCTTGCCGGCGTCGGCCTTGGCGGCCGGCGGCAACGCGCCGATCTCGCGGCGGGCCAGCGAGACCGGGGCCCGGTCACCCAGGTGCGCGGGGCGCAGCGCGGTCAGCGCGTCCGGGTCGGCGGCGTCGGCGAACGCCTTCTCGGCGGCGGCGACGGCCTCGGCCAGGGCGGCCGGGTCGAGCAGGGCGACCTGCTTCGGGTCGTACGGATCGTTGCGGTAGGTCATGGCGTACGGGCACTCCCTCACGGCGGCGCCGGCCCTCGTCAGGCGGCGAAGCGAGTCTACGGACGCGCGGCTTCGCCGCAGCCCGCCGGTGGGAGTTGTGCGGAGAGCAGGTCAGGCCCGCCGCCCGCCGACACCGGCGGGCTGGCTAAACGAACGCGGTGGCGCGTTCATGGGCGGGCGCTCTCCCCTGCTGTCTCGGCCGCGCGGCCGGTCGACGGCCGGCGCTGTGCTCTCGCTGAAGCGTACAGGCACACCGCCGCGGCCGCAGCTAGGTTCAGGCTCTCGGCGCGTCCGTGCAGTGGCACCCGGACCCGGGCGTCGGCGGCCGCGGTCAGCTCGTCGGGCAGCCCGTGCGCCTCCGAGCCGAAGAGCCAGGCCGTGGGGGCGGCCAGCCGTCCGGCGTCGGCGAGGTCGTCCAGGTCGTCCGCGCCGTACCCGGTGGTGGCCAGCACGGCGAGCCCGGCGTCCCGCAGCGCGGCGACCGCCGCGAGGGGGTCCGCCGCCCGCACCACGTCGACGTGGAAGAGGCTGCCGGCGGAGGCCCGCACGGCCTTGCCGTTGTACGGGTCGACGGCCTCGCCGGCGAAGACGACCGCCTGGGCGCCGGCCGCGTCGGCGGTGCGCAGGACGGTGCCGGCGTTGCCCGGGTCGCGGATGCCGGCGAGCACCGCGACCAGCCGCGGCCGGCGCGCCAGCGCCGTGTCCAGCGGTACGTCGAGGTGCCGGCACACGGCGACCAGCCCCTGCGGGGCGACGGTCTCGGTGAGCGCGGCGAGGGCCTCGTCGGTGACCTCGGAGACCGGGACGTCGTCGGTGGCGGCGCGGGCGGCCAGGTCCGCGTACCGGTCGAGCGCGGCGGGCGTACCGAAGAGTTCCAGGACCGTGCGCGGCCGGGCCAGGGCCTCGCGGACCGCCTGCGGCCCCTCGGCCAGGAACCGGCCGGCGGCGTCGCGGTCCCGGCGGCGCTGGAGCCGGCGGGCGGCGACGACCCGTGGGGTACGCGGCGTGAACGGTCCGGAGACGGCGTCGAGGCGCCTCCCGTGCGGTCGTGACTGCATGGGAGGCGCCTCGATCTGCCGTGGGTGGATCAGGCGGCCTGGGCCGCGGCGCCACCGGTGCCCTCGGCCGCGACGGCGGCACGGGCGAGCTCGACGATCGCCGCGAACGCGGCGGCGTCGTTGACGGCCATGTCGGCCAGGATCTTCCGGTCGACCTCGATGCCGGCCAGCCTGAGGCCCTGGATCAGGCGGTTGTAGGTGAGCCCGTTGGCGCGGGCGCCCGCGTTGATCCGCTGGATCCACAGCTGCCGGAAGTCGCCCTTGCGGTCGCGACGGTCCCGGTACGCGTACTGCATCGAGTGCAGCACCTGCTCCTTGGCCTTGCGGTACAGGCGGGAGCGCTGACCGCGGTAGCCGCTGGCGGTCTCCAGCAGGGTACGGCGCTTCTTCTGGGCGTTCACAGCCCGCTTGACGCGTGCCATCTCAACTCCTTTTTCGGTTCAGGTGGCGCGCGTCAGCGGCCGAGCAGCTTCTTGATGCGCTTGACGTCGGCCTTGGCCAGCTCGACGGTGCCGGTCAGCCGGCGGGTCCGGGTGGAGGACTTCTTCTCCAGGTTGTGGCGCAGGCCGGCCTGCTGGGCAACGATCTTGCCCTTGCCGGTCACCTTGACCCGCTTGCCCATCCCGGTGTGGCTCTTCATCTTCGGCATGTGGAACGTCTTCTCCCCTGTTACTCGCCGGTGGTCCCGGCGGGCCCGGCCGGCTCGACCGGCGGCGCCGTCTCGGGGGCGCCGGATTCCCGCTCGCCCCGCGGTAGTACGCCGCCGCGGGCAGCCGTGGCGGCCGCCTTGGTGGCGCGGTGCGGCGCGAGCACCATGATCATGTTGCGACCGTCCTGCTTCGGCGCGGCCTCGACGTACCCCAGCTCCGAGATCTCGGACTCGAGCCGGCGCAGGAGCCGGTATCCCAGCTCCGGACGGCTCTGCTCCCGACCGCGGAACATGATCGTCACCTTGACCTTGTCGCCGGCCTTGAGGAACCGCACCACGTGACCCTTCTTGGTCTCGTAGTCGTGCGGGTCGATCTTCGGCCGAAGCTTCATCTCCTTGATGACGGTCTGCTGCTGGTTACGCCGCGCTTCGCGCGCCTTCAGTGCGCTCTCGTACTTGAACTTGCCGAAGTCCATGAGCTTGCACACCGGCGGGCGCGCCATCGGCGCAACCTCGACCAGGTCCAGGTCGACGTCCGCGGCCAGCTGAAGGGCGCGCTCCAGCGGGACGATGCCCACCTGCTCACCCTCGGGGCCGACCAGTCGGACCTCACGTGCCCGGATCTGCTCGTTCACGCGTGGTTCGACGCTGATGGGGCCTCCTCGAGTCGAGTGTTCATGCGTGGCCGACCCCGCGGCTCCCGGGTGGGAACCGACCCGGAAAGCAGAAGGCCCCGGCGCATGCCAGGGCCCGCTCGACCGGTCGGCACGACCACATGGTCGCGCATCCGGGACCGGGACGTGCCCGGAACCGGTGACCGGACCCGGCCACCTCGCGGCGACTCGGGTGGGAGCAGGCGCTCCGCTTTCACGGCCGCCCGCGCACGCGGACAGCCTGGTCGACTCGACCACACTACACCCCCGCCATGGGTGGCCCCAAACCGGGCGCCCGTGGTCGCCGGCGCGGGGAGGCCGTTTCGGTGCCGCGTGCCGTCAGCGGCCGGAGGCGCCCTCGGCCAGGCGGGTCAGGTGACCCTGGTGCAGGCGGCGCAGCGCGCGGACCCCCTCGACGGCCAGTTCCTTGTCGGCGGCCTGGAGGGCCACCATCGGCAGCAGGTCGTCGTCGTGCAGCTCCAGGCTGGCCCACGGCGCGCCCCGGTCGAAGCGGACCCCCCGGACGACCTCCCACGGCAGCTCGTACGAGCCGATCACGTTGCGCACCCGCACCCGGCGCGCGTCCGCCTCGACCATCGGGCGGGTGAAGAGCAGGAAGCCGAGCGCGCCGAACACGCCCAGGCCGATCATGGCGAGCTGGTCGCCCCGCTGGAACGTGCCGTAGCCGTTGCCGGTCGGCCCGGTCAGCGACGTGGCCAGGAGGGTGAAGACCACCACCAGCGCGGCCGCCGAGGCCCAGCAGACCAGCCGGATGCGGCGGGGCCGGATGCGGATCGACTCGGTTTCGCTCACCCCACCAGTCTGCCACCCGCCCCCGGCCGGTCCGCGCCCGCCACACGCGGGCCCGTCACCCGCCCCCGCACGTCGGCCGACGGCCCGTCGCCCCGCCCCTCGCCCGGCTCGTCGCCCCGCCCCTCGCCCCGGCCCGCGAGCAGGGCGGCGGCCAATGTGAGCAGCGCCCCGGCGAGCACCGGCAGCCGGACGCCCGGGCCGCCGGGCAGCAGCGCGTCGAGCACCAGCGCGCCACCGAGCTGACCGGCGACCAGGAGCAGCCCGGTCCGCAGGACGCCGACCACCCGGACGCCGACCACCAGGCTGGCGACGATGCCGACGCCGAGGAGGCCGCCGGTGTAGAGGTACCAGGCGTCCGGCCAGCTCGGGGCCGGCCCGGTCAGGGCACCGGCCAGCGCCGCGACGAGCAGCACGGCCGGGGTGCTGACGGCGAAGTTCACCGCCACCCCGGCCGCGGCCGAACTGGCGGCGGAGACCCGGCCGTTGAGCGCGGACTGCAGCGCCACCGCGACGCCGCCGACGACGGCGAGCAGGACCAGACCCAGGGCCAGGTCACCGACCGGCTGGCCGAGCTGGGCCAGCGTCACCGCCGCCACGCCCAGCAGCGCCCCGGCCAGCCGGGGGCCGGTGAGCGCGATGCGCCCCACCGGCGCGAGACCGGCCCGGTCCACCGTCAGCCCGCCGAGGCTGCCGCCCGCGACCTGGGCGATGGTGAACACCGCCACCCCGAGCACCGGCACGAGGTACGCGCCGAGGACGACGATCGCGGCGCCGCCGAGCCCACCGAGGTACGCCCACCAGGGCAGGCCCACCCGCCGCAACCCGCGCAGGTCGGCGCGGAGTGTCCGGAGTGCCAGCAGGCCGAGCCCCACCAGCAGGCACCCGCCGAGATTGTTGACCACGGCGGCGAGGGTGGCGTCGCCGGCCCGCTCGCCCAGCTCGCCGTTGACCGCCCCCTGTGCGGCCGAGGCGACCCCGCCGATGGTCACCACCACCAGCGCGACCCAGGCGGGCATCGGTCGGGGCGCCGGCGGGGCGGACGGTGCCGCTCCGGGCTCCGGGGAGTGCCGCCTCACAGCCGGCAGGCGTGGATGTTCGTGACGAGGATGGCGCGGGCCCCCAACTCGTACAGCTCGTCCATGATCCGGTGCACGTCGTCGCGCAGCACCATCGCCTGCACGGCCACCCAGCCCTCGCGGTGCAGCGGGGAGACGGTCGGCGACTCGATGCCCGGCGTCAACGAGCTGGCCCGGTCCAGCAGGCCGGCCGGCACGTCGTACGCGAGCATCACGTAGCGCCGGGCGACGAGGACCCCGTGCAGGCGGCGCAGGAGCTGCTCGCACTGCGGGTGGGTCGGCGCGTCGGCGCGGCGGACCAGCACGGCCGAGGACCGCAGCAGCGGCTCGCCGAACACGACCAGGCCGGCCTGCCGCAGGGTGGCGCCGGTCTCCACCACGTCGGCGACGACGTCGGCGACGCCGAGGCGGATGGCGTTCTCCACCGCGCCGTCGAGGCGGATCACGTCGGCCTTCACACCGAGCTCGGCGAGGTGCCGCTCCACCAGGCCCGGATACGCGGTGGCGATGCGGTGCCCGCCCAGCTCCTGCACGGACTCGACGTCCTCGCGGCGGGCGGCGAAGCGGAAGGTGGCGCGGCCGAAGGCCAGGTCGACGACCTCCTCGGCCGGCGCGCCGGAGTCGATCAGCAGATCCCGGCCGGTGATGCCGACGTCCAGGTCACCGGAGCCGACGTAGGTGGCGATGTCCTTCGGGCGCAGGTAGAAGAACTCGATGTCGTTCGGTTCGTCCCGGCAGACCAGGTCCTTCGGGTCGGTGCGCTGGCGGTAGCCCGCCTCACGCAGCATCTGGGCGGCCGACTCGGCGAGGGCGCCCTTGTTGGGTACGGCGACACGCAACATGACGGGAGTGCTCCTTGGGATCGGGGAGGATCGACACGGGGACGCACTCACAAATGTCGGTAGACGTCCTTGAGGTCGAGACCGGTGGCGAGCATCAGCACCTGCACCTGGTAGAGCAGCTGGGAGATCTCCTCGGCGGTCCGCTCGGGCCCCTCGTGCTCGGCGGCCATCCACGACTCGGCCGCCTCCTCGACGACCTTCTTGCCGATGAAGTGCACCCCCTTCTCGAGGGCCGCGACCGTGCCCGAGCCCGGGGTGCCGGCGGCGGCCTTGGCCTGCAGCTCGGCGAACAACTCCTCGAACGTCTTCACGGGCCGATTCTCTCAACCACCCGGCCAGCACGATTCCGCCGGGGTCCGGCCCTCCCACCCTCGGCTCCCCGTCCCACCTGCCCGCCGGCGGTCGTGCCACCTGGGTCGCGGCTCGGACCGGTCTCGCCGTAGCGTCGACCCTCACCACCCCTCGTTACTCAGCGTCACAGCACCGACATCGCTACGCACGGTCACGGCCGCCTGTCGGTGTGCGGCGAAGGATCACAGACTTTGCTCTGCACCCGTCGACGCACCACCCTGCGGACCTGGCGTCGCGCATCCGCGGGAATCGCCCGATGGGCTAGCGGCGATCACGGAGAGCCACTGGCGCGTATAGAGGTGCAGAGCAAAGTCGCCGCGAAGGCCCGTGGGGGTACGACCTCAGGTCGCTGTGCGTCACATGTGGCCGGGACGTCACGGGAGGCCCGGACAGGCCACCCGAGGCGGCGGCGCGGCGTCGGTTCCGGCGCGCAGCCGGCTGTCAGCCGCCGAAGCCGACGCGCTGCGCGGCGGCCACCGTCACGTCGCGGACGGCGAGGGCGGCGTCGAGCGCAGCGACGGTGGCCGCCCAGCCCTTGTCCTCGGCCGAGCCGGGCAGGCCGGCGCGGTCCCGGGCCTGCTCGATGGTGTCGACGGTCAGCACGCCGTGCGCGACCGGCTTGCCCTCGTCCAGTGCCACGCGGGTCAGCCCGTCCGTGACCGAGCGGCAGACGTAGTCGAAGTGGGCGGTGGCGCCCCGCACCACGACGCCGAGGGCGACCACCACGTCGCAGCGGCGGGCGAGGGCCTGCGCCACCACCGGCAGCTCCACCGAGCCGGCCACCCGGGCCACCACCGCGCGCGCCCCGCAGGCCTCGGCGGCGGCGACCGCCCGGTCCAGCATGTGGTCGGTGAGGTCACCGTGCCAGCGGGCCGCGACCACGCCCACCGTCAGCCCGGTGGCGTCGACCGTGTCGATGCCCGGCTCCCCGAAACCCGCCATGTCTACGCTCCGATCTCGTTGCCGGGGACCGGGCGGCCCATCGGCGCCTCGGTCACCTCGTCCAGTTCGTCCAGCAGGTGCCCCATCCGGTCCCGCTTGGTCCGCAGGTAGCGCACGTTCTCCGGGTGTGGCCGCACCGGCAGGCCCTCGCGCCCGGTGACGGTCAGGCCGTACCCCTCCAGGCCGGCGCGCTTGGCCGGGTTGTTGGTGAGCAGCCGCATCGAGCGCACACCCAGGTCGTAGAGGATCTGCGCGCCGGTGCCGTAGTCCCGGGCGTCCGCCGGCAGGCCGAGGTCGAGGTTGGCGTCGACGGTGTCCCGGCCCAGGTCCTGGAGCTGGTACGCCTGGAGCTTGTGCAGCAGGCCGATACCCCGCCCCTCGTGCCCGCGGACGTACAGCACCACTCCCCGCCCCTCCCGGGCGACCCGCTCCAGGGCGGCGTTCAGCTGCGGGCCGCAGTCGCAGCGGACCGACCCGAACACGTCGCCGGTGAGGCACTCCGAGTGCACCCGCACCAGCACGTCCCGGCCGTCGCCGATGTCGCCCATGACCAGCGCGACGTGCTCGGCCGAGTCGTAGTCGCTGCGGTAGCCCAGCGCCCGGAACACCCCGTGCTTCGTGGGCATGCGGGCGTCGGCGACCAGCTCGACCTGCTTCTCCGTCCGCCGCCGGTACGCGATCAGGTCCGCGATGGTGACCAGGGTCAGCGAGTGCTCGGCGCAGAACTTCTCCAGGTCCGGCAACCGCATCATCGTGCCGTCGTCGTTGACCAGCTCGCAGAGCACGCCGGCGGGGCGCAGCCCGGCCAGCCGGGTCAGGTCGACCGCCGCCTCGGTGTGCCCGGGCCGGCGCAGCACGCCGCCCTCGCGGGCCCGCAGCGGCACCACGTGGCCCGGCCGGGCCAGGTCGGCCGGGCCGGTGGCGGCGTCGGCGAGCAGCCGGATCGTGTGCGCCCGGTCGGCGGCCGAGATGCCGGTGCTCACGCCCTCCCGGGCGTCCACGGTGACCGTGTACGCGGTGCCGCGCCGGTCCTGGTTGGTGTGGTACATCGGCGGCAGGTCCAGCCGGTCGCACTCGCTCTCGGTCAGCGGCACGCAGATGTAGCCGGAGGTGTGCCGGACCATGAACGCGAGCAGCTCCGGCGTGGCCAGCTCGGCCGCGAAGATCAGGTCGCCCTCGTTCTCCCGGTTCTCGTCGTCGACCACGACGACGGGCCGGCCGGCCGCGATGTCCTCCACGGCCTGCTCGATGCTTCCGAACGCACTCATGCCGGCACTCCGCTTCGCTCCGTGCCGCCATGCGGCGGCAACATCCTGAGCCTGCTGATTCGCTCGCTTCGCTCGCTCATGCGACGGCCTCCGAGTAGGTCGGCGGGATGGGGGCGGGGCGGCTGGCGCGCGACGTGCGCCACCACGCGGCGAGGCCCCACACGCAGAGCGCCCCGTAGACGAGGTACATGGCCGCCGAGGGGTAGAAACCGCCGCGCAGCAGCAGCGGCACGCCCACCGCGTCGACGGCGATCCAGATGAGCCAGAAGTCCACGTAGCCGCGGGCCATCCCGTACGTGGCGAGCAGGCTGCCGGTGAGGATCCACGCGTCCGGCAGCGGCCCCCACGAGCCCAGGGCGGCGAGCACCGGGTACGCGGCCGCGGTGCCGGCGACGGCGGCGAGCAGCAGGCCGAGCCGCTCCCGGCCGGTGGCCCAGCGCGGCTCCACGGCGGGAGCGCCGTCGACGCCCCGGCGGCGGTTGCGCGACCAGCGCCACCAGCCGTAGAGGCTGACGCCGAAGAAGAAGACCTGCCGGCCGGCCTGGCCGTAGAGGTCGTGCGCCTGCGGGGTGGCGAACGCCCCGCCGAGGAAGACGGTGAACAGCAGCGCGTTGCCGATCATGCCGACCGGCCACGCCCACACCAGGCGGCGCAGCCCGAGCAGCGCGGACGCGAGGCCGAAGACGTTGCCGACGATCTCGCGAACCAGCACCGGCGAGCCGGCGATGCTCACCTGCGCGTCGAGCAGCCAGCCGAGCGGCCCCATCAGGCCACCCCGCCCGCGGTCGCGACACCGGGCAGGCCACCGCTGCCGGGCAGGCTGACGGCGCCGGGCAGATCCCCCTCGGGCCGGCTCGCCGGCAGGGCCGGCAGGTGCGCGCCGAGCAGGCGCTCGACGTACTTGGCCAGCACGTCGACCTCGAGGTTGACCGGGTCGCCGACGCCGCGCGTCCCGAGGGTGGTGAGCTTCAGCGTGGTCGGGATCAGACCGACCGAGAACCAGTCCGGCCCGACGCCGGCCACGGTCAGCGACACCCCGTCGACGGTGATCGAGCCCTTCTCCACCACGTACCGGGCCAGGGCGGCCGGGAGTCGGAACCGCACGGTCTCCCACTGGTCGGCCGGTTCCCGGGAGACGACCTCGCCGACGCCGTCGACGTGACCCTGCACCAGGTGCCCGCCCAGGCGGCTGCCGAGGGCGGCGGCCCGTTCCAGGTTGACCGGGTCGCCCGGCCGCAGCGCGCCGAGCGCCGAGCGCCGCAGCGTCTCCCCCATCACGTCGGCGGTGAAGGTCCCGTCGGCGACGTCCACCACGGTCAGGCAGACGCCGTTGACCGCGATCGAGTCCCCGTGCCGGGCGTCCGAGGTGACCAGGGGGCCGCGGATCGCGACCAGCGCGGAGTCGCCCGCGGTCTCGGTGACCCGGACGACCTCGCCCAGCTCCTCGACGATGCCGGTGAACATGTCAGCCCTCCCTCTTTCGGGGCAGCGCGGTGATCCGCAGATCGGGACCGACCTGCGTAACGTCGACGACCTCGCAGTCGATGGCCTCGGCGATCGTGGTCACACCGGCGTCGATCAGCGCGGTGGGGCCGGCGCCGAGCAGCCGAGGCGCGACGTAGCCGACGATCTTGTCGACCAGGCCGGCGGCGAGGAACGCGCCGGCCAGGCGGGGCCCGCCCTCCAGCAGCGCCGCCCGCACCCCGCGACCGTGCAGCGCGGCGAGCAGCACCGGCAGGTCGACCCGGCCGTCGGGACCGGCGCCGACCTCCGCGGCGGTGGCGATCCAGGTGGCGGCGGCGGCGTCGCGGACCCGCGCCCCGGCCGGGGTACGTCCCGCCGAGTCGACCACCACCCGCAGCGGCTGGCGGATGGCGAGGCTGCCGTCGCGCAGGTTCCGGGCGGTGAGGCGGGGGTCGTCGGCGAGCACGGTGCCCACCCCGGCGATCACGGCGTCGACCGTGCCGCGCAGCGCGTGCACGTCCATCCGGGCGGCCTCGGAGGTGATCCACATGCTGGTGCCGTCGGCGGCCGCCGACCGGCCGTCCAGCGTCGCGGCGTACTTCCAGATCACGTACGGCCAGCCCCGGCGCATCGAGGTGAGCCAGGCGATGTTGACGGCCTCCGCCTCGGCGGCGCGTACCCCCAGGTCGACCTGGAGCCCGGCGGCGCGCAGCGTGGCGGCGCCGCCGGACGCGACCGGGTTCGGGTCGGGCACGGCGATGACCACCCGGGCCACCCCGGCCTGCACCAGCGCGGTGCTGCAGGGGCCGGTGCGACCGGTGTGGTCGCAGGGTTCCAGGGTGACGACGGCGGTGCCGCCGCGGGCGCGCTCCCCCGCCTGGGCGAGTGCGACGATCTCGGCGTGCGGCCCGCCGGCGTACGCGTGGAAGCCCTCACCGACGACCTGGCCGTCCGCGTCGAGCAGCACGCAGCCGACGACCGGGTTGGGGCTGGTGGTGCCGAGACCGCGCGCGGCGAGTTCGACCGCGCGACGCATCGCCTCGTCGACGGAGACGCCGGCCATGCCCTGCCCTCTCACTCGCCGGTCGGCGCGCGGGCGGCGACGGGAGCGACGGCATCGGGCCGCGGGCGTGCGGCGGCGGAATCCGGGGACGGCACAGCCGACCCGGGGGGCCGTCACGGCATGCCGAGGTCGGCAGCCGGGCACGGCCCGTCCGTCCCGCGCGCTGTCTCCCATCCGGACTGTCTGAGCGCGGGCGTGCCCGCACCCAACCGTCGGCCCTGGAGTCTCACCAGGTCCACCGGGCGGACGAACCGCTCCCGGGTCGCGGGCTTACCACGGTCGCACCGTGGATCACCGCCGGTTCGGAATTACACCGAGTCCCGCCAGCGCGTGGTGGGTACACCGGCAGTCTTACACGCTCCGGGCGGCCTGTCGCCACCCTCGCGAGCTACTTCACATGCCGGTCGCCGAGATCGGCCACGCCGCGGCGCCGGTCCACCGCCACGTACGAGCCGGGCTGGCTCTTGGCCACCGTCTTCATCTCCGAGGCGATCGTCATCGCCTCCAAGGGGCTGGTGATGCGTTTGTCGGCGTCCGAGACGGAGACGCCGATCGAGAGCGTGACCAGCGCGGCCCGACGAAGGTTGCCGCGCCGGTCCTTCAGCTCCACGTAGCCGCGCGCGGCGTCCGAGGGGTCGTACAGCGCGTCGGCGGCCTTCTCGAAGTCGGCGGAGACCCGCGAGGTGAGCGGCCGGACCTGGTCCGGCGTGCAGACGAAGACGAAGTCGTCACCGCCGACGTGGCCGAGGAAGGCCGGGGGCAGGCCCGCCGACACCACCGCCCGGTGCAGGCTACGGGCCAGCGCCGAGATGAAGTCGTCGCCGCGGACGAAGCCGTACCGGTCGTTGACGCTCTTGAACCGGTCGATGTCGATGTAGCCGACCGCGTAGTCCGACCCGACCCGGACCCGGTCGGCGATCTCCCGGCGGATCCGGCTGTTGCCGGGCAGCCCGGTCAGCGGCGAGACCTCCCGGAACTCCTTGTTGCGGCGGAGGGTGGAGCTGACCCGGGCCACCAGTTCGGCCGTGTCGAAGGGCTTGACCAGGTAGTCGTCGGCGCCGGCGCTGAGGCCGTGCACCTTGTCCACGGTGAGGCCCTTGGCGGTCAGCATGATCACCGGCAGGGCCGCGGTCATCGGGTCGGCGCGCAGCCGCCGGGTCAGCTCCAGGCCGTCGACGCGCGGCATCATCAGGTCCACCACCGCGAGGTCGGGACGCTGACGCTCGATCACCTCGAGGGCCTCCTGGCCGTCGCTGGCGTGGATCACCACGTACCCGTGCAGCCGGAGATTGAACTCGACGAAGCGCGCGATGTCCTCGTCGTCGTCGACGACGAGGATGACGTCCGGGCGGTCGCCGGCGGGGTCCACGTCAGGCCCCGGAGGCCGCGTGTTCCGCCAGGGCCCGCAGTTTCCGGACGGCCTCGGCCGGGTCCTCCGCGCCGTAGACGGCGGTGCCGGCGACGAAGGCGTCGGCGCCGGCCTCGGCGGCCTGGGCGATGGTGTCGGCGGCGATGCCGCCGTCGACCTCGATGCGCACCTCCAGGTGGCCGGCGTCGACGTGCCGGCGCGCGGTGCGCACCTTGTCGAGGAGGTGCGGGACGAACCGCTGACCGCCGAAGCCCGCCTTGATCGTCATGATCAGCAGCGTGTCGAAGCTGGGCAGCAGGTCCAGGTACGGCTCGACCGGCGTGTCCCGGTCGATCGCCAGCCCCGCCTTCGCCCCGGCGGACCGCAGGTCCTTGGCCAGCGCCACCGGGTCGTCGCAGGCCTCGGCGTGGAAGGTGACGTTGTACGCCCCGGCGTCGGCGTACCCGGGGGCCCACCGCCGCGGATCGTCGATCATGAGGTGCACGTCGAACGGGAGCTCCGTGGCGGCCCGCAGGCTCTGCACGACCGGCAGCCCGATGGTCAGGTTCGGCACGAAGTGGTTGTCCATGACGTCCACGTGCAGCCAGTCGGCGGCGCCCTCGACGGCACGGACCTCGTCGGCGAGGCGGGAGAAATCGGCGGCCAGGATGCTCGGCGCGACGATCGGCGGCGGTACGGTCACGGGGCCAGTGTACGAACGCGGCCACCGACCGCCGCCGGCACGGCACCAACCGGGACACCCGGTGACCCGGCGGTGACCTGTGGTGCAGAATTGGCCGTTCCGGACCGGTGAAACCGGACGAAGGGTCATTCCCGACTGGCCGGAAGACGGAAACGCGGCAACACTCCATCAGGGACGGTGACGTGGGCTGCAACACCACCTGGCGCGCCGGCCGGGTCCGCGATGGCCGGCCGTCAGCTCCCGGAAAGGGCGGATGATGCGACGGTGGCTTCCTCTCCGAGCAGTGGCGGTGGCCGGCGCGGCCGCGCTCCTGCTCGGCGGCTGCGTGCGGCCGGGCGGATCCGACGGCGACCTCACCGACGACTGGCCCGTGCTGTCCGAGGCGCGGCTGTTCACCCCGGCCGCCGGGGTCTGCCTGCCGCGGATCACCGCGGTGGTGCAGGCGAGCACGTACGAGACGGTGGACTGCGCCCGCAACCACCTCGCGGAGGCCGTGCACGTGGGCACGTTCACCGGCCCGGTCGCGGCCGGCGCCCGCCGGCCCGACCCCGGCTCGCCGGACCTGCGCGGTGCCCGCGCCGAGTGCGACCAGCAGGTCCGCGACGTGCTCGGCGGTGACTGGCACTCCGCCCGGCTCACGTTGAACATCGCCCTGCCGTCCGCCCCCGCGTGGGCCGGCGGCGCCCGCTGGTTCCGCTGCGACCTCAGCGAGACCGACAGCATCGACAACACCCGGCCGGTCAACCGGACCGGAAGCTTGCGCGGCGCGATGCTCGGCGACTCCACGCTGGTCCATAGCTGCTTCGACCCGAAGCTGATCGGCGACAACCTCAACTACATGGCGCCCGTGCTGTGCACCGAGCCGCACCGGGCGGAGTTCGTCGGCGTGTACGTGGAACGCGACATGAGCTGGGCGGAGTTCACCCGCAACGAGCAGCAGGCCCACCAGCGCTGCATGGCCCTCATCGCCGCCTTCGCCGACGTGCCCAACAACAGCGACCTGCCGTACCGGGCCGGCTCGATCTTCTACCCGCCCTCCCAGCGGGAGTGGGAGGAGGGCGACCGGGGCGTGCGCTGCTTCCTGTGGAGCGACGACCGGAAGCTGACCCGCTCGATGCGCGGCGTGGGCCCGCAGGGGCTGCCGGCGATCTGACGTATGCTCCCGCTCCGTGGCCGGCATCGACGGTGCCGCGTCCACCGGGCGACGGGGAGGTCGGAGGGTGAAGCGACGCTGGCTCGCGGGGGTGGTGGCCCTCTGCGGCGCGGTGATCCTGGCGCTCACCGGCTGCGCCGCGCCACCGGCCGGCACCGACGGTGACCTGGTCGACGACTGGGCCACGATCAGCGCCCCGGCCGCCTTCGCGCCCGAAGCGGGAACGTGCCACGCGCACGTGGCCCGGGTCGGCTACCTCGGGGCGTACGACCCGGTGCCGTGCGAGCGGCCGCACCGGGTGGAGACCCTGCACGTCGGCACGCTGACCGGCGCCGGCGCGAAGGGCCGGACACCGCCGGCCCCCGGCTCCGCCGGGATGCGCACCGCGCACGCCACCTGCGACCGGGAGGCGACGCGGACGCTGGGCGCGGACTGGCGCACCGGGCGGATCGGCATGTCCGTGGTGTTCCCGTCGCCGGCGGCCTGGACGGGTGGGGCCCGGTGGTTCCGCTGCGACGGGGCGGAGGTCCGGAGCATGGACGACCCGAGCGTGGTCACCCGCTCCGCCCGTCTCGCCGGGTCGCTGGCCGGCTCGTCACCGCTGCGGCACACCTGCTTCAACCCCTCCCTCAAGGACGACCGGGTCACGCGGATGGCCCCGGTGTCGTGCACCCGCCGGCACCACGCCGAGTTCGTCGGCGTCTGGGTCGCGCCGGACACCAGCTACGCGGCGTTCATGAAGGACGACCGACGGGTCCGCGACGGCTGCCTCGCGCTGATCGCCACGTACGCGAAGGTGCCGCGCGGCGAGGTGCGGTTCCGCACCGGTTCGATCTGGTACCACCCGCACGAGGCGGACTGGCGCGACGGCAACCGCGGCGTGCAGTGCTTCCTGTGGGTCAGCGACCGCGGCCTCACCCGCTCGATGAAGGGTGCCGGCCGCGCCGGCCTGCCGATGGGCTGAGCACCGGCCGGCGACTCCCCGAGGTCAGATGATGGTCAGCCGGGAGCCGGGACGCCGGCAGCCCGGCTGACCGTCATGTGATCACCGGCCACACTCAGCCGCGGCGGAGCACCGCGAGGAACATCGCGTCGGTGCCGTGGCGGTGCGGCCACAGCTGCACCGTCGGCCCGTCGCCGAGCCCGGGCATCCCCTCGGGCAGCAGCGGGCGGGCGTCGACGAAGTCGACCGGCACGCCGGCCCGGCGGGCCGACTCGGTGACCGTCACGTGCGTCTCGACGGTGTGCGGCGAGCACGTGACGTAGGCGACCAGACCGCCGGGGCGTACCGCCCGCAGAGCCGCCCCGAGCAGCTCCCGCTGCAACCGGGTCAGCGCCGGCAGGTCCGACGGCTGCCGCCGCCAGCGCGACTCGGGTCGCCGGCGCAGCGACCCCAGCCCGGTGCACGGCGCGTCGACCAGGACCCGGTCGAAGTGCTCCTCGGGGAGCTTCGGGTCGGCGCCGACGGTGCGGCCGTCGGTGTTCAGCACGGTCACCGGCATGCCCCGGGTGGCCTGCGCCACGAGGCGGGCGCGGTGCTCGGACACCTCCACCGCGGTGAGCCGGGCGCCGCGCTGGGCGGCGATGGCGCCGAGCAGGGCGGACTTGCCGCCCGGGCCGGCGCACAGGTCGAGCCACCGCCCGTCCGTCCCGTCGAGCGGGGCGACGGCGAGGGCGTCGGCCACCAACTGGGAGCCCTCGTCCTGCACGTGCGCCCGGCCCTCGGCGAGCGCCAGCAGGTCGCCCGGCGCGCCGCCGCCGAGGTAGACCGCGTACGGGGAGAAGGCGCCGGGCGCGCCGCCGACCTCGTCGGCCAGCTCGACCGGGTCGGCGAGCCCGGGGCGGGCGCACAGGTGCACCGGCGGGGGCACGTTGTCCTCGATGAGCAGGCGGGCGGTCTCGCCGAGGTCGCCGCCGAGCGCCTCGGAGAGGGCCCGCACGATCCACTGCGGATGGCTGTACGCGAGCGCCAGGTGGCCGACCGGGTCGGTGTCCATCGGTGGGGCGAGCTTCGCCACCCAGCCGTCGGCGTCCCGACCGGCGACCTCACGCAGCACCGCGTTGGCGAACCCGGTCGCGCCCGGCCCGACCGTGCGGACCAGGTCCACGGTCGACGAGACGGCCGCGTGCGCGGGCACCCGGGTGTGCAGCAGCTGGTACGCCCCGAGCCGCAGCGCGTCGCGGACCGGCGGGTCGATCCGGGCCACGTCCCGCCCGGCGGCGTCGGTGAGGATCGCGTCGAGGGTGCCGAGGTGGCGCAGCGCGCCATAGGTCAGCTCGGTGGCGAACGCGGCGTCGCGGCCGGTCAGCCCGGCGTCGCGGAGGATCGCCGGCAGCACCAGGTTGGCGTACGCGTCGTCCCGGTTGACCGCCTCGATCGCCTCGTAGGCGGCGTAGCGGGGCCGGTCGGCCGCCATCGGGCCGCGACCGGTGCGGACGCCGCGATCGGGGCGACCCGCGCCGGCCGCACGGTCACCGCGCGGCCCGCCGGCCCGCCGGGGCGCGGCGCGGTCCGGGCGGGCACCCGTGGACCGCCCGCCCCGGGCGTAGCCGGGTCCGTCCGCCGGGCCGGAACGGCCGACGCCGTCGGTGTCGAAACGGCCGCCGCGAGGGTTGTCGGGATGGTCGGCGCGGTCCGCGGAGTCGGTCACGCGAAGACCTCCCCGGCCGCGACCCGGGCTCCGCGCGCCCAGTCGCTCGCCGGCATGGCCTTCTTGCCCGCCGCCCGGACCTCGCCGAGGCGCACCGGCGTGGTGGCGGTACCCGCCAGCACCCGGGACTTCTCCACCAGCAGCTCACCCGGCTTCAGCTCCGGGCCGTCCGCGACCGGGGTGACCGGGCCGAGCTTCACCCGCTCGTCGCGGAAGGTCGTCCACGGGCCGGGGGCGGGGGTGGCCGCGCGGATGCGGCGGTCCACCGCGAACGCGGGGTCGGTCCACCGGACCCGTGCGTCCTCGACGGTGAGCTTCGGCGCCAGGGACACCCCGTCGGCCGGCTGCGGCTCGGCCCGCGCGGTGCCGTCCTCGATCGCGTCCAGGACGGCGACCAGCAGGCCCGCGCCGGAGTGGGCGAGCCGCTCCAGCAGATCTCCCGAGGTGTCGGTGGGACGGATCTCGTCGGTGACGGTGCCGTACACCGGCCCGGTGTCCAGCCCCTCCTCCAACTGGAAGACGCTGGCGCCGGTCAGCTCGTCGCCGTGCAGCACCGCGTGCTGCACCGGCGCCGCGCCCCGCCACGCGGGCAGCAACGAGAAGTGCAGGTTGATCCAGCCGTACCGGGGGATCTCCAGGGCGGCCGGCGGGACCAGCGCGCCGTACGCGACGACGGGCACGCAGTCGGGTGCCAGCTCCCGCAGCCGGTCGAGGAACTCGGGGTCGCGCGGCCGGGCGGGGGTGAGCACCTCGACGCCGTGCTCGTCGGCCCAGGCGCCCACCGGGGAGCGGGACAGCCCGCGACCGCGCCCGGCGGGGGCGTCCGGCCGGGTGACCACGGCCACGAGGTCGTGGCGGGAGGCGGCCACGGCCTCCAGGGCGGGGACAGCGACGGCCGGCGTGCCGGCGAAGATCACGCGCACGGGCCGGTCACCGCCCGAGGCCGAACGGGCTGCTGGCGGCGTGCGGGCTGAGCTTGACGGTCGGCGGGGCGGCCGGGTCGTACCACTCCGCCTGGCGGATCGCCTTCATCGCCTCCTTGCGGCCGGCCGAGTCGAGACGGTCGACGAAGAGCACGCCGTCGAGATGGTCGGTCTCGTGCTGCACGCAGCGGGCCATCAGGCCCGTGCCGACGATCTGCATCGGGTCGCCGTAGCCGTTGAAGCCCTTGGCGATCACGTTCTGCCGGCGCTTCGTGTCGAAGTAGAGGCCGGGGATGGACAGGCAGCCCTCGGGGCCGTCCTGCTCCTCCTCGTCGGGGAATTCGAGCACCGGGTTGACCAGGTGGCCGACCACGTCGTCGACGTCGAAGGTGAACACCCGCAGGCCCACGCCGAGCTGCGGCGCGGCGAGGCCCGCGCCGTTCTGCTCGCGCATCGTGTCGGTCAGGTCGGCGATGAGCTTGCGCAGCTCGACGTCGAAGTCGACCACCGGATCGGCCGGCGTGCGCAGCACCGGGTCGCCGAACAGACGGATGGGCTGGACGGTCACGCGGGGTGGCTCCTTCATGGGCTCGGCAACAGACGTGCCGTACCAGTCTACGGAGTGCCCGGGCCGGTCCCGGCCGGCGTACCGCGATCGCCGACCGTGGCGGTGACGGTGACCGGGAGGGTGTCGTAGCCACGCAGGGTGAGCCGGGTCCGGCGGCGGGGCTCGCCGGCCGGCGCCAGGTCGGGCAGCCGGCGCAGCAGCAGCGGGAAGGCGACCTGCGCCTCCAGCCGGGCCAGCCCGGCGCCCAGGCAGTAGTGCGGGCCGGCCCCGAAGGAGAGCGGGTGCGGCTGGGCGCGCCACGGATCGAACCGGGCGGGCTCCGGGAACCGGCGGGGGTCACGGTTGGCGGCGCCGAGCAGCAGCAGAGCCCAGCTGCCGGCGGGCAGCTCCATCCCCGCGACGCGGCCCGGTGCGTCGCTGCGCCGGGTGGTGAGCTGGACCGGGGAGTCGAACCGGAGCAGTTCCTCGACGTACTCGGGCGCGAACTCGGGGTGCGCGCGCAGCGCGGCGGCCTCCCGGGGGTGCTCGAGCAGCACGACCAGGCCGTTGCCGAGCAGGTTGGTGGTGGTCTCGAACCCGGCGACGAGCAGCACCACGAGGTTCGCCAGCAGCTCGTCGCCGGAGAGCCGGTCACCGTCGGCGTCGTGCACCTGCACGAGGGCGGTGGTCAGGTCGTCGGCGGGCGCCCGCCGTCGCGCCGCGACCAGGTCCGCGAAGTAGCCGCTCAGCTCGGTGGCGCCCCGGTCCGCGACCGCCAGGTCCTCCGGCGTGATCTCCGGCTCGAGGATGCCGGTCAGGTCGGCCGCCCAGCGGCGGAACAGCGGCCGGTCCTCCGGAGGCACGCCGAGCAGCGCGCAGATCACCCCTACCGGCAGCGGGTACGCGAAGTCGGCCATGACGTCGACGGGCGTGCCGTCGCGTCCCCGGTCCGCCATCGCGTCGATCAGCTGGTCGGCCTGCGCGGCGACGGTCTCCCGCATGGCGGCGATCCGGCGCGGCGTGAAGGCCCCGGCGGCGAGCCGGCGCAGCCGGGTGTGGTCGGGCGGGTTGGTCCGCAGCATCGACCGGGAGATCGACGCGACGGCGGCGCTCTGCCGCCACCCGGGCCAGAGGTTGTCCCGCAGGTCGTCGTCGAGCACGCCGAACCGGGCGTCCCGGAGGATCGCGTCGGCTTCCGCGTACCCGGTGACCACGAAGAAGCCGGGCGCCGCCTCCACCACCGGGCCGTGCGCGCGCAACCGCTCGTACGTCGGGTACGGGTCGAGCCGCCCCTGCGGCGACATGAGCAGCGCGACCGCCTCGGATGCGTCCATGAGCCGCCTTCCGCGTCGACGGGTGCCGGAGGCTCCATCATGCGCGCCCGGCGGCTCGTCGTCAGCCCCGCGGCCCCTCGGGTCCGCCAACCATGGTCGCGCTGACCCGACGGTCAGGCACCCGCGCCCGGCTCCCCCGCCAGCACGGCGCCCTCGCCCAGCAGGGCGTGCTCGGGCAGCGGCAGCTCGATCTTGTGGGCGGCCTCCCAGTCGTGGATCAGGCCGGGGCGCACCTGGGCGGTGAAGTAGTCGATCGCGCTCATCCCGCCGACCACGGGCTCGTCCACCTCGGCGACCAGCCGCGCGGGCACCATCCGGAACCCGTTCTGGAGCGCGGCGCTGAGCCGGCGGTGCCCGTCCACGACGAAGAAGTACTCGCCGGTGTAGCCGATCCGCAGCGGTTCGAGGGCCTCGTCGCCGGCCGCGGCGACGTCGCCGACGAACTCGGAGTCCCACAGGTCGCGCAGGGTGGCGATGTCATCGGTCGGGTACACCCGGGCCGGGTCGAGCAGCAGCAGCGGCTGGCCCTCGCGCAGCACGTCCGCGCCGAGCCGTCCCTCGTACACGTCGATGATGTGCGCGATCACCTCCTCGGCGCTGGCCTTGGTGGTGTCGCAGATCAGGTCGTAGTTGCGCAGCCGGGCCTTGTCCACCCCGTAGCGGACGATGAACCGGCCGCGCTCGCTCTCGCTGCGCTCCCTGAGCTTGGCCTTCGCCTCCTCCAGGGAGGTGTAGCTCTCGGCGGGGCCGGAGGGGCGCAGCAGCACCCGGCGGGCGGCCTCACCCGGCTCGGTGATCATGTGGACCTTGAGCGCGTCGGTGAAGAAGTGCCAGGCCAGCCGGGAGTCCATGACGAGGCGTTCGCCGGAGGCGGCGATGTCCCGCTGGAGCTGGTCGACGTAGCCGTCCACCGCCTGGTCCAGCTCGGCGTGCAGGTTGAGCTGGAGGGCGGTCATCTGCCGCTCCTGCGCCATCTGCCGGTAGAGGTCGCCGACGCTGACCCGACGCATGCCGAGACGCTTGGCGATCTCCACGGAGACGGTGCTCTTGCCGCTGCCGAGGTCACCGTTGAAGACGATCGACTGACGAACGGTCACGACTGGTCCACCCCTGATCACCGGCTGATTGAGCTCATCGACATGGCGCCACGGCGACGCGCTCCTGTCATCGCGCCATCCTGCGACAACTCCGGCTCGGCACGTCTGACGCCGCGCCGCGATCTGGAGCCGTCGTACGCCCGGGCATGACGGGCGATGCTATCACCCGGATCCGGGTCACCTCCCACACAGCGTGTCCGTCACCCCCTCTTCAGTGACCGACGGTGACGACGGCGGCGCAGCGTGCGGTCGCTCAGAACAGGGCGAGGGGGTCGACCTGGAGCCGGACCGGGTCGGCGGCCTTGCGGGCGGCGCGGACCCCGGCCGCCGCGTGCAGCGCCCCAGCGAGGGCGGCGGCCCGGGCCCGGGGCACCCGGACCAGCATCCGCTCCCGGTCGCCGTCGGCGGGGACCGGACCCAGGACCTCGGCGTCCTCGGGTAACCGGGCCTCGGCGAGCAGGTCGGCGACGGCGGCCGGGGGGCCGGTGACGCTGGCCATCCGGACCGCCGGGGGGAAGCCCAGGTCGCGGCGCTCGGCCAGTTCCCGGGCGGCGAACCAGCCCGCGTCCCACCGCAGCAGCGCCTGGACCGGGGCGAGCGCGCCGTCGGCGACCACCACCACGCGGCCGCCGGCCGCCGCGGGGCGGGCCAGTGCGGCGGCGGCGAGCCAGCGCCGCAGCGCCTCCTCCCCCGCCCGCAGGTCGGCGCGGGTGAGCAGCGCCCACGAGTCGAGCAGCAGCACGGCGCCGTAGCCGCCGTCGGCCACCGGCTCGGCACCCGGGGTCGCGATGACGAGGCCGGCGCCGCCGGGCACGGTCGCGAGGACCTCCTCCCGCCCGGACGTCCGCACCGGCACGCCCGGGAAGGCCCGGCCCAGTTCCTCGGCGGTCCGCCGGGCACCGGTGACCGAGGCGCGCAGGCGCCGTCCCCCGCACTCCGGGCAGGCGTACGCGGCGGCGACGCGCCCGCACCAGCGGCAGGCGGGAGTGCCCTCGGCGGACGGGAGGGCCAGGGGGCCGGCGCAGTGCGGGCAGCGGGCCGGGGTACGGCAGGTGGCGCAGGCCACCGAGGGCAGGTAGCCGCGCCGCGGCACCTGGACCAGCACCGGCGCGTCGGCGCGCAGCGCGTCGCGGGCGGTGGTCCAGGCGAGGCTGGGCAGCCGGGCGGTGGCCGCGCCCGGGTCGCGGGCCAGCTGCGGGTCGTCGCCGGCGGGGGCGATGGCCGGTATCCGGGCGCGGACGGTGGCCCGGTCGGCCACGACCTCGCGGGCCCACCCGGTCTCGACGAGCAGTTGGGCCTCGGCCGTGCGGGCGTACCCGCCGACCACGGCGGCGGCGTCGGCGAGTTGGGCGCGGGTCAGCAGCACCTCGCGGGCGTGCGGGTAGGGGGCCCGGGGCTCGGCGTGCAGGTCGTCGCCGTCGTCCCAGACGGCGACCAAACCGAGCCGGTGCACCGGCGCGAACATGGCGGCCCGGGTGCCGATCACGACCGGGACGTCGCCGCGCCGGGCGGCGAGGAACGCGCGGTACCGCCGGGCGGGGCCGAGCGCGGCGGTGAGCTGCACGTGCCGGCCGGGCCCGAGGGCGGTGGTCAGGGCCGCGTCGAGCCGCTCGAGGTCCCGCGCGTCGGCGACCACCACCAGGGCGCCCCGGCCACCGGCGACGGTCGCGGCGACGGCCTCGGCGTACCGGGCCGGCCAGTCCTCGCCGGGCAGCGCGGACCAGACCGCGCGGGCGGGGCGGCCGTCCGCGAGGGCCCGCAGCAGGGCCGGCCCGGTCGGGTAGTCGCGCCAACCGTCCGGCACGGCGAGCGCGTCGCCCGGCTCGGGTGGCTGGTGGGGTTCCTTCTCCACCCGGGCGTGGCGGGGCGGGACGGCGAGGCGGAGCACGTCGGCGAGGCTGCCGGCGTACCGGTCGGCGACCACGCGGGCGAGCCGCGCGATCTCCGGCGCGAGCACCGGCTCCGGGGAGACGACCTTCTCGAGGTACGCGAGCCGGGGGTGCTCGGACGCGTCGGCCCGCTCCAGGAGCCAGCCGTCGACGAGTTGGCCGGCGAAGCGGACCTTCACCCGGGCGCCGGGGACGGCGTCGGCGTCGAGGGCCTCGGGCACCAGGTAGTCGAAGGGGCGGTCGAGGTGGGCCAGGGGCACGTCGACGCAGACGCGAGCGACCGGCGACCCCTCGGCGGGTCGCCGGTCGCTGCGCGTGGTGCCGCTCAGGCTCCCGCTACCGACTTCAGGTCGGCGGCGCGGTCGGTGCTCTCCCACGTGAAGTCGGGCAACTCCCGACCGAAGTGCCCGTACGCCGCGGTCTG
>NZ_JBQHDE010000021.1:0-50724 GCF_052068455.1 Micromonospora sp. H33
GTGGTGGTGTCGTGGTTCAGCGGACCGGCAGCGAGACCACCGGCGACAGCCAGACCAGCGATACCGAGAACGCTCTTCCGCAGCAGCTTCGTGTTCATCAGAAAAGCTCCATTCGGGGGTAGGCGCCACCAGCCCAGAAAGGGGGAACGGGCGTGGTGACGCGAGCACCGTCCGGCGCTCAAATGGCTTGGGGGAAGATCCAACGACCACGGTCCGGGGATGACCTCGTGGTGCCGGGTCCAGATGTAACGACCGGCCGGCCGCCATCATTCCGGCCAGCCCAGGCCCGCATCCCGCCCGCTCGGGCGGCGGCGCTGCTCGATCGTCCAGATGATGTAACGCCCCCGCCCCGGTTACGATTCCGACCCTGGGGTGCCTCCGGTCACATCCAAAACCGGACATCGACTCCGACACAGGACACTCGATCCGGACATACGGCTCAGGCCGCGCATGGGTACCCGGAGCCGGGCACGGCGGGCCACGCCCCCAACCGCAACCAAGGAACCAGCGGAACGAACATCCCAACCGCAACCACACCGAAGGAGGGTCACCGCGGAACCGGCGGTATTGGGATCATCTCCCGGTGTCCGTGAAGATCTCCCACGTTCCGCTAGCCGCGACCCTCGCCGCCGTGGTCGGCGCGGTCGTCCTGCTCATCGTCCCGGTCCATCTCCGCCAGCCGGCCAGCGCCAGCGTCGTCTGGATGCCCGCCCCGGGCCGGTCCGGGGAGACGGGGACGCCGCAGGGGCCGGATGACGGACCGGTCGGCACTCCGGAGAGTCGGCCCACGCCGACCGGCTCGGCGAGGCCGTCGCCGGAGGGCCGCGCCCTGCCCGGCGCGACCCGGCCGGGGACGCGGCCACCGGTCGTCGACCACGGTCCACGGACCGGCAACAAGGTGGCCCTCACCTTCGACGCGGACATGACCGACGCCATGCGGTACCAGCTGCGCAGCGGCGCCGTGCGGTCGTACGCGAACCTGAGGATCGTCGACCTGCTGGAGCGGGAGCGCGTGCCGGCCACCTTCTTCCTGACCGGGAAGTGGGTCGAGCAGTACCCGCAGGTGACCCGGCGACTCGCCGCCAACCCGCGCTTCGAGCTGGCCAACCACACGTACGCGCACCTGGCCTTCACGCCGGACTGCTACGGCCTGCCGCGGTTACCGCAGCGGCAGATGACCGCCGACGTGGCCCGTACGTTCGACGTGGTGACGCCGTACGGCGGCCGGCAGACCCGGTACTTCCGCTTCCCCGGGCTCTGCCACGACCGGACGGCGCTGGCGGCGCTGGCGCCGCTGGGCGTCACCGTCGTGGACGGGGACGTGGTGAGCGGAGACCCCTTCGCCACGTCGTGGCGACCGATCGTGCGGGCGGTGCTGGCCGGCGTACGCCCCGGCTCGGTGGTCGTCCTGCACGTCACCGAGGCGAACGCGCCGATGACCGACGAGGCGCTGCCGCACATCCTCGCCGGACTGGCCGAGAGAGGGCTGGAGCCGGCCCCGCTCTCGGAGGTCCTCGGGCATCTCTGAACGTGGTTCGCGAAGCTTCTCAAAAGCCTAAAATCAGGGCAAGACTCTAGAGGAGGTTGGCATGACCGCAGCGATGGAGATGCCCCGCGTCCAGGAGTGCGTGGTCACAGCTTGCGGGTACAACCACACCGGCGACTGCCACGCCTTCGCCATCACGATCGGCAGCATGGATCACGCCCACTGCCACACCTTCATCGAGCTGCCGACGGTGCGGGCCGGGGTGGAGGGTCTGATCGCCCAGGTCGGCGCCTGCCAGCGGGCCGACTGCCGGCACAACGACCAGTTGGAGTGCCACGCGCCGGGCATCAAGGTCGGGCCGGACAACGACATGGCCGACTGCCTGACGTATGCGCTCCGCTGATCGCACGATCCGTTAAGAAGGGCCCCCGGTAATACGCCAGGCGTTAACCGGGCGCCCTTCCTTCACGACAACCCGTTGGATTGGCGGACGACCGTGACCAGTTCGTCGATGATTCCGGTCAGCGCGAAGTCCTTCGGCGTGAACACACGCGCCACGCCAGCCTTCCGCAGCGCCTCGGCGTCGACCGCCGGGATGATGCCGCCGACCACCACCGGCAGGTCACCCCGGCCGGCGGCGCGCAGGCCGTCCAGCACCGCCGGCACCGCCGCGAGGTGCGAGCCGGACAGCACCGACAGGCCGACCAGGTCGACGTCCTCCTCGACGGCGGCGGCCACGATCTGTCCCGCGGTCAGCCGGATGCCCTGGTAGACCACCTCGAAGCCGGCGTCACGGGCGCGTACCGCGATCTGCTCCGCGCCGTTGGAGTGCCCGTCCAGGCCGGGTTTGCCGACCAGCAGCCGCAACCGGCCGCTGCCCAGCTCCCGGGCGGTGGCGACGACCCGCTCGCGGACGGCGGCCAGCGTGGCGTCCCCGCCCGCGCCGGCCGCGCCGGACAGGCCGGTGGGCGCCCGGTACTCGCCGAAGACCTGCCGCAGCGCGCCGGCCCACTCGCCGGTGGTGACTCCGGCGCGCACGCACTCCAGCGTCGCCGGCATCAGGTTCGTCGTGGTCGCGGCGTCCGCGCGGAGCCGGGCCAGTGCCGCGTCCACGGCCGCCGGATCCCGGCCGGCCCGCCACTCGCGTACGCCGGCAGCGGCGGCCGCCTCCACCGCCGGGTCCACCTGCTCGATCGCCTCGGCGCCGGCCGCGGTCAGCGGGGACGGCTCGGTCTCGACGAACCTGTTCACACCGACGACCACGTCGGTGCCGGCCTCCATCCGGCGGCGCCGGTCCGCGAGCGAGGCCACCAAGGCGCTCTTGAGGTAGCCGGTCTCGACGGCGGCGACCACGCCACCCATCTCGAGGACCTTCTCCAGCTCGACGCGGGCCCCGGTGACGATGTCGCCGACGAGCGCGGTCATCACGTGCGAGCCCTCGAAGAGGTCCGGGTACTCGAGCAGGTCCGACTCGTACGCGAGCACCTGCTGCATGCGCAGCGACCACTGCTGGTCCCAGGGTCGGGGCAGGCCCAGTGCCTCGTTCCACGCCGGGAGCTGGACCGCGCGGGCCCGGGCGTCCCGGGAGAACGTGACGCCGAGCATCTCCAGCACGATGCGCTGGACGTTGTTCTCCGGCTGCGCCTCGGTCAGGCCCAGCGAGTTGACCTGGACGCCGTAGCGGAAGCGGCGCTGCTTCGGGTTCTCGACGCCGTACCGGTCGCGGGTGATCTCGTCCCAGAGCGCGCCGAACGCGCGCATCTTGGCGATCTCCTCGACGAAGCGCACACCGGCGTTGACGAAGAAGCTGATCCGCTGCACGACGTCGCCCATCCGCTCGGCGGGCACCTGGCCCGAGTCGCGGACCGCGTCGAGCACCGCGACCGCGGTGGCCAGCGCGAAGCCGACCTCCTGCACCGGGGTCGCCCCGGCCTCCTGGAGGTGGTAGGAGCAGATGTTGACCGGGTTCCACTTCGGCATCTCGCGCAGCGTGTACGCGATGACGTCGGCGGTGAGCCGCAGCGACGCCGCCGGCGGGAAGATGTACGTCCCGCGGGACAGGTACTCCTTGATGATGTCGTTCTGGGTGGTGCCGGCGCAGCGGGCCAGCTCGGCACCCTGCTCGGCGGCGACCGTGCCGTAGAGACCGAGCATCCACATGGCGGGCGCGTTGATCGTCATCGAGGTGTTCATCTCGGCCAGCGGGATGCCCTCGAAGAGCGCCCGCATGTCGCCGAGGTGCGCCACCGGCACCCCCACCCGGCCGACCTCGCCGGCGGCCAGCTCGTGGTCGGGGTCGTACCCGGTCTGGGTGGGCAGGTCGAAGGCGACCGAGAGCCCGGTCTGCCCCTTCGCCAGGTTGCGGCGGAAGAGCGCGTTGGTCGCGGCGGCCGAACTGTGCCCGGCGTAGGTGCGCATCACCCACGGGCGGTCGCGCTCGGGCAGCCGACCCGGGAGAGCCTTCTCGTCCATGGCGGGAGTTTAAGTTACCGTTCAGTAAAACGGGTTGTGGAAAACCACACAGGTCCATGTCGCGGACGGCGGGGTGCGAAGCACCCGGCATGGCCGCGACCGCCACACCCCGGACGGCCGGCCGTGCCGCCCAGGCCGCACACTTGACGGCATGGATGACGAGCTCGCGATCTCCGTACGGGGGCTGCGCAAGGCGTACGGGAAGACCGTCGCCGTGGCGGGGGTGGACCTCGACGTCCGCCGGGGCGAGGTGTTCGCCCTGCTCGGCCCGAACGGCGCCGGCAAGACCACCACGGTGGAGATCCTGGAGGGGTACCGCAAGCGCGACGCCGGCGAGGTCTCGGTGCTCGGCAGCGACCCGGCGGCCCCCGCCCCCGACTGGCGTTCCCGGGTGGGGATCGTGCTCCAGGGCACCGGTGAGTTCGACGAGCTGACCGTCTCCGAGGTGGTGCGCCACTTCGCCGGCTTCTACGCCGACGCCGACGACCCGGACAAGGTGATCGCCCGCGTGGGGCTGGCCGACAAGGCCACCGCCCGTACGCACACCCTGTCCGGTGGGCAGAAGCGCCGCCTGGACGTGGCGCTGGGCATCGTGGGCCGCCCCGAGCTGCTCTTCCTGGACGAGCCGACCACCGGCTTCGACCCCGAGGCGCGGCGCGAGTTCTGGGAGCTGATCCGGGATCTCGCCGCCGCCGGCACGACGATCGTGCTGACCACGCACTACCTCGACGAGGCCGAGGCCCTGGCCGACCGGGTCGGCGTGATCGCCGGCGGGCGGGTGGTCGAGGTCGCCGCACCCGAGCGGCTGGGCAACCGGCATGAGGCCCTCGCGATGGTCTCCTGGCGTACGCCGGAGGGGGTCGTGGAGAGCGCGGAGAGCGCGACGCCGACGGCGCTGGTGGCGGACCTGGCCGCGCGCTTCGGCGGCGAGGTGCCGGGCCTCACGGTGACGCGGCCAACCCTGGAGGACATCTACCTGCGGATGATCGGACACCGATGAGCACCACGCTGAAGCCGGCCCGGCCGGCCACCCCGACGTCGCCGCGCCGGCTCGGCCCGGTCGCCCTCGGGCTGCGGCAGGGTCGGCTGGAGATCACCCAGTTCCTGCGCAGCCGGGAGTCCGTCGTCTTCACCCTGGGCTTCCCGGTGATCATGATCGTGATCTTCGCGTCCATCTTCGACGGCGAGATCGCGCCCGGTGTGAGCTTCACGCAGTACTTCGTCACCGGCATGATCGCGACCGGCCTGATGACGGTGAGCTTCCAGAACCTCGGCATCTGGATCCCGATCGAGCGGGACCGGGGGGTGCTGAAGCGCTACCGGGGTACGCCGATGCCGAAATGGGTGTACTTCGCCGGCAAGGTGATCCTGGTCGTGGTGATCGGTGTCGCGGAGACCGCGCTGCTGCTCGCCGTCTCGGCCGCCCTGTTCGGCCTGGAACTGCCCGGGACCGCCGCGAAGTGGCTGACCTTCGGCTGGGTCTCCGCGCTCGGGATCACCGCCTGCACCCTGTGCGGCATCGCGATCTCCTCGCTGGCGCGCAGCTCGCGCAGCGGCTCCGCGGTGGTCACCCCGGTCGCCCTGGTGCTCCAGTTCATCTCCGGGGTGTTCTTCGTCTTCACCCAGCTGCCGAGCTGGATGCAGCAGGTGGCGGCGCTCTTCCCGCTGAAGTGGATGTGCCAGGGGCTGCGCTCGGTGTTCCTGCCGGACGCCTTCGGCGCGCAGGAGCCGGGCGGCTCCTTCGAGCTGGGCCGGGTCGCCCTCGTGCTCGCCGCGTGGTGCGTGATCGGCCTGCTGCTCTGCCTCGGCACGTTCCGCTGGACGACCAAGCGCGACGGCTGACCCGTGCGGGCCGGGCGCACGGCGCGCCCGGCCCGATACACCTCAGTACGAGTAGAAGCCCTTGCCGGTCTTGCGGCCGAGGTCGCCGGCGGTGACCATGCGCTGGAGCAGCTCCGGCGGGAAGAACTTCTCGTCGGCCGTGTCGGTGTAGATGTTCTTCGCGGCGTGCAGCAGCACGTCCACGCCGGTCAGGTCGGTGGTCGCCAGCGGGCCCATGGCGTGCCCGAAGCCGAGCTTGCAGGCGGTGTCCAGGTCCTCGGCCGAGACCACGCCGGACTCGACCAGCTTGACCGCCTCCACCACCAGTGCGGCGATGAGCCGGGTGGTGACGAAGCCAGCGATGTCGCGGTTCACGACCACCACGGTCTTGCCGATCTCCTCGGCGAACGCCTTCACGGTGGCGAGGGTCTCGTCGCTGGTCTTGTAGCCGCGGACCAGCTCGCAGAGCTTCATCATCGGCACCGGCGAGAAGAAGTGGGTGCCGACGACCGCCTCCGGGCGCTCGGTGACCGCGGCGATCTGGGTGACCGGGATGGCGGAGGTGTTGGTGGCGAGCACCGCGTCCGCCTTGCAGATCTTGTCCAGCGCGCGGAAGACCTCGTGCTTGATCTCCAGGCGCTCGAAGACCGCCTCCACGACGATGTCCGCGTCGGCGACCGCCTCCAGGTCGGTGGTGGGGGTGATCCGGCCGAGCGCCGCCTCGACGTCGGACGCCGGGATCTTCCCCTTCTCGGCGAACTTCTCCAGCGACTTCCGGATGCCGTCCACGCCGCGCTTCGTGGCCGCGTCGTCCAGGTCCCGCAGCGTCACCTGCCAGCCCGCCTGCGCCGCCACCTGGGCGATCCCCGAGCCCATCAGCCCGGCCCCGACGACCGCGAGTCGACCCGCCATCTGCTCACTCCCTCGCCTGATTGGGTGTCTGCCTGCACCCTAGTCGGCGGGCCTGAACGAGTGCTAAGGGCGGTGCCCGCGCGGTTCGGCCGTCAGATGGTCACGTCCGGCTCGTCGGGCGTCGTACCCCGGTCGACCTCGACGCCGAGCGCCCGCAGGTCCGCCACGAAGTCGGGATAGCCCCGGTCCACGTGATGCACGTGGGAGACCTCGGTGACCGCGTCGGCGCAGAGCCCCGCGATGATGAGGCCCGCCCCGGCCCGGATGTCGGTCGCACGCACCGGCGCTCCGGAGAGGCGGTTCCGGCCCCGGACCACGGCGTGGTGGCCGTCGGTCTTGATGTCCGCGCCCAACCGCATCATCTCGTTGGCGAACATGAACCGGCCGTCGAAGATGTTCTCGGTGATCAGGGAGGCGCCGTCACTGACCGCGGCGAGCCCGATCGCCATCGGCAGCAGGTCGGTGGCGAATCCCGGGTACGGCAGCGTGACGACGTCGACGGCGCGCGGACGGTCGTCCATGCGCATCCGGAAGGCGTCCTGCCGCGTCTCCACCAGTCCGCCCGCGGACACCAGCTTGTCCAGGGCGACCTCCAGGAAGGCCGGGGGCACCCCGGTCACCGTGACGTCCCCCCGGGTCATCGCCGCGCCGAAGGCCCACGTACCGGCCACGATCCGGTCCCCCACCGTGGCGTGCCGCACCGGGCGCAGCCCGGGGACGCCGACGATCGTCAGGGTCGAGGTGCCCGCGCCGTCGATGAGCGCGCCCATCTGGTTGAGCATCGTGCAGATGTCGACGATCTCCGGCTCGCGGGCGGCGTTGTCGATGACCGTGGTGCCCTCGGCGAGCACCGCCGCCATCACCAGGTTCTCGGTGGCACCGACGCTGGGGAAGTCCAGCACGATCTCGGCGCCGCGCAGGCCGTGCGGCGCCGAGGCGATCACGAAGCCGTGCTCGCCGGCGATGTCGGCGCCCATCCGGGTCAGCCCGGAGATGTGCATGTCCAACCCACGCGAGCCGATCGCGTCGCCGCCCGGGTGCGCCACCCGGACGCACCCGCGACGGGCGAGCAGCGGGCCGAGCACGCAGATCGACGCCCGCAGCCGGCGGACCAGGTCGTAGTCGGCGTCGACGCCGGGCATATCGGGCACATCGATGGTGACCGAGCGGGAGCGGGCCACGCCGCCGTACGCCACCATCGGGTCCACCGGGTCGTCCGCGTCGAACCGGATCTCACAGCCCAGCCGGCGCAGCACCTCCCCCATGATGGCGATGTCGGTGATCCGCGGGACGTTGGTGATCACGCTGCGGCCCGGCGCGAGCAGGGCGGCCGCCATGAGTTTCAGCGCCGAGTTCTTGGCGCCGACCACGTGCACGGTGCCGGCCAGGCGGGCGCCGCCGCGGACCCGGATGACGTCGACGGCGTTGACCGCCGGGTCGCCGGCGTCGCCGGGCCCCACGCCGGCCGGCCAGGCGGGCTCCGGCCGGGCCGGGATGGTCAGGTCCGGTATCCGTAGGCTGTGCGTCATGGCCGTCCACCTCACGCGCATCTACACCAAGGCCGGCGACGCCGGCATGACCAGGCTGAGCAACAACGAGCAGGTGCCGAAGACCGATCCCCGGATCGCCGCGTACGCGGACGTCGACGAGTGCAACGCGGCGATCGGGGTCGCGCTCGCCCTCGGGCAGCTCGACAAGGAGCTGCGCGCCGTCCTCGGGTCGATCCAGAACGACCTGTTCGACGTGGGCGCCGACCTGGCCACCCCGGTCGAGCCGGAGCCGAAGTACCCGCCGCTGCGGGTCACCGAGGAGTACGTCGAGCGCCTCGAGGGCTGGTGCGACGAGTACAACGCACGCCTGAGCAAACTCGACTCCTTCATCCTCCCCGGCGGCACCGCGGGCGCGGCGCTGCTGCACGTGGCGCGGACGATCGCCCGACGCGCCGAGCGTGCCGCCTGGGCCCTGGTCGCACAGGACCCTGATCGGACCAGCTCTCTCCCGGCAAAGTATCTCAACCGGCTCTCCGATCTGCTCTTTATCCTGGCAAGAACGGCAAATCCGGCGGGAGATGTGCTATGGGTGCCGGGTGGTGCCCGCTGACCGGGCAACCACCACCCGCCCGCCCCGGCGCGCTGCACCACGTCGAGGTGTGGGTCCCCGACCTAGCCGGCGCGGTCCGCAGTTGGGGTTGGCTCCTCGGGGAGCTGGGCTGGAAGCCGTTCCAGGAGTGGCCGGCCGGCCGCTCCTGGCGGCTCGGCCCCACGTACCTGGTGCTGGAGGAATCCCCCGCGCTGTCCGGCCGGGTCCACGACCGGCTCGCCCCGGGCCTCAACCACCTCGCCTTCCACGCCGGCCCGCCGACCGCCGTCGACCGGCTGGTCGCGGCGGCACCGGCACACGGCTGGTCGCTGCTCTTCCCTGACCGCCATCCCCACGCCGGCGGCCCGGAAACCTACGCCGGCTACCTCACCGACGGTCAGGGGTACGAGGTGGAACTGGTGGCCGCGACCGGCTGAGCCGGGCGGTCGTGTTGTGGCGGGTCCTTCCGGGGAACACCGGCAGGAGGATCAGGCGGCCGGCCAGTCCTGGGACGCCAGACGCGGCGAGGCCGCCCCCGGAGGGGCGGCCTCGAGCCAGGAGAGGAACCCGGTGACGGTGGATCGTGCCATGGCGATCTCGACCGGAGCGTGGTGACTGGTACAGCGGAGGATCACCCAGTCGGCGGGCATCGCGAAACGCTCCTGCCCCTCGGGCAGCCGGCGGCGTTCCACCGCCAGGCCTTTCCGGGAGAGGATCCGCTTCGGGCGGAGGGCGAAGCTGAACATCCGGTACCACCGGAGCTCGTCACCCATGAAACGGCCGAAGCCGGGAGACCAGCCTCGGCCGTCGAGCATGGTGGAGGTCCGGACGCTGAGCCGGATGATGCCTCCGCTGCGGGTGACCAGAGCCCGCCGGACGAAGAGAATCAGGAGCGCGCCGAGGATGACGGCGACGCCGATCCCGATCCCTTCGACGATCTCCATCCCCGGTGTCGGCTCAGCGACCGTGCGCGGCGGAGACCGGGGTGGCGCTCTCGGCCAGGACGGTGACGCCCTCGGCGCTCACCGACAGGAAGCCGCCGGCCACCTCGTACGCGACCTGCTCGCCGCCGGGCAGCTTGATGCGGACCTGGCCGGGCTCGGCGAGCTGGCCGAGCAGGGGCGCGTGCCCCGGCAGCACACCCAGCTCGCCCTCGGTCGTCCGGGCGACGAGCATCTCGGCGTCGCCGGACCAGACCTTCTCCTCGACGGCTACGAGCTCGACGTGAAGCTGCTGTGCCACGCTGTCTCCTTGCTGCGGCGGCGGGTTGCCGAAAGTCTAATCGCGCCGCCGCCCCGCCCGTAACGCGGGTGGCGAGACCTGCCTCACTGAAACCTGATTCAGCTCGCCTTGTTCTGGAATTCCGGGTGCTCCAGCAGGAAAGCGTCGAGCTGCTCGGCCTTCAGCGAGGCGAAGAAGTCCTGCACCGACGGCTCGAAGCGCTCGCCCAGGTACTTCCCGTTCTCCATGATGCCGCCGCCCGGCAGCTTGACCATCTGGATGTTGTTCGGGCGGAGGTTCTTCAGCGCGAGACCGAAGTCGACGACGCTGTGCCCGCGACCGTTGAAGACCAGGGACTGCCCGGCGGCCCGGAGCACCTTGTCCAGCTTGATCGGGTTGGTCACCACGTCGGCGCTGAACGCCTGGCTCGCCATCGCCTTGACGAACTGCTGCTGGTGGCGCTGCCGGCCGTAGTCGCCGTCCGGCACACCGTTCTTCGGGTACCGCTGCCGGACGTAGTCCAGCGCCTGCCAGCCCTTGAGGTGCTGCTTGCCCTTCGGGTAGATCGCCTGCTCGCCCAGGTATCCCCCGCCGCCGGGCCTGAGCTCGCGGTGGGTCCCGTCGGGGCGGCGGTGCTCCGAGCGCACCTCGCGCTCAATGTTCATGGTGACGCCGCCCATCGCGTCGACGATCCGGATGAAGCCGCTGAAGTTGATGATCGCGCCCGCGTCGAACCGCTCGATCCCGGTCACCTGCTGGACCGTGCTGGCGAGCAGTTGGAAGCCCTGCGCCGTGTCCGGGTTCTGCCCGGACTTGCGGCTGCCGTACGACATCGCCGCGTTCAGCTTCTCCCTGCTGCCCCCGAAGCCGGCCTGTTCGAAGGCCGGGATGTCGACGTAGAGGTCCCGCGGCAGGGAGAACAGGTAGCCACGGTCGAGGCCGGCCGGCACGTGCAGCACCATGATCGAGTCGGCCAGCGGCGCCTGCTCCGGCTTCCGGGGGTCGACGCCGACGAGCAGGATGTTGAGCGGGCCCTTGATGTCGCTCTTGCGCTCCTTGGCGCCGGCCGCCTGGTCACCGAAGAGGTCGGCCTTGCCCACCGCCCCCTCGTAGCGGGCCATCAGCGCCTCGGTGCCCACCAGTACGGCGCCGCTGAGGAACATGAGGACGGCACCGAAGACGGTGCAGACCCGGGCCCACCGCGGCACACCCGCCCACACGGACGGCTTCTTACCGCCCTTGCCGGCCTTACCCACGATCATCTCCGTTCGTCACGCCCACGATTAGGAGACGGGCGTACGCAGCCGATTGGTTGCACGGTTCCGCGCGCATTCGGGGGAGCGCGCGCATGAACGGTACCTCGGTCGGGCCAGGATCGCCGACCGCGTGAAACCGGGCAGCGGCGATGATAGGGCCTGAAGATGAACGAAAGGCCGCCCCGGCGTTAACCGGGACGGCCTTTCGGGTCGTCGACGGGCGGACCCGACGACGGTCGTCAGCGGGCTCAGCCCTGCGCCATCAGCTCCTTGGCCTTGCGCTCCAGGTCCTCCAGGCCGCCGCACATGAAGAAGGCCTGCTCGGGGAAGTGGTCGTACTCACCCTCGCTGATCTTCTTGAACGCCTCGATGGTCTCCTTGATCGGGACCGTCGAGCCCGGCACGCCGGTGAACTGCTCGGCGGCGTACGTGTTCTGCGACAGGAACCGCTCGATCCGCCGGGCCCGGCCGACGGTGAGCTTGTCCTCCTCGGAGAGCTCCTCGATGCCGAGGATGGCGATGATGTCCTGCAGGTCCCGGTAGCGCTGCAGGATCCGCTTCACCTCGGTGGCCACCGCGAAGTGCTCCTGGCCGACAAACTCCGGGGCGAGGATCCGGGACGAGGACGCCAGCGGGTCCACGGCCGGGTAGATGCCCTTGTCGGAGATCGACCGCTCCAGGTTGGTGGTCGCGTCCAGGTGGGCGAACGTGGTGGCCGGCGCCGGGTCGGTGTAGTCGTCGGCGGGCACGTAGATCGCCTGCATGGAGGTGATGGCCTGGCCCCGGACGGAGGTGATCCGCTCCTGGAGCTCGCCCATCTCGTCGGCCAGGGTCGGCTGGTAACCCACGGCGCTCGGCATACGGCCGAGCAGGGTGGACACCTCGGAACCGGCCTGGGTGAAGCGGAAGATGTTGTCGATGAAGAGCAGCACCTCCTGCTTCTTCACGTCGCGGAAGTACTCCGCCATGGTCAGCGCGGAGAGGGCGACGCGCAGCCGGGTGCCCGGCGGCTCGTCCATCTGGCCGTAGACCAGCGCGGTCTTGTCGATGACGCCGGACTCGGTCATCTCGGCGATCAGGTCGTTGCCCTCGCGGGTGCGCTCACCCACGCCGGCGAAGACCGAGGTACCACCGAAGTTGCGGGCAACGCGGGTGATCATCTCCTGGATGAGCACCGTCTTGCCCACGCCGGCACCGCCGAACAGGCCGATCTTGCCGCCCTTGACGTACGGGGCGAGCAGGTCGATGACCTTGATGCCGGTCTCCAGCATCTCGGTCTTCGGCTCCAGGTCCGCGAAGGCCGGGGCCTTGCGGTGGATCTGCCAGTGGTCGTCCGGGCTGAGCGTCTCGCCCTCGGTGAGGTTGAGGCACTCGCCGATCGCGTTGAACACGTGGCCCTTGACCGCGTCACCCACCGGCACCTTGATCCCCGAGCCGCTGTCGCGCACCTCGGCACCACGCACCAGACCGTCGGTCGGCTGCATCGAGATGGCGCGGACCACGTTGTCGCCCAGGTGCTGGGCGACCTCCAGGGTCAGCGTCTTCTCACCGCCGGAGAGGGTCACGTCCACGCGCAGGGCGTTGAACAGTTCCGGCATGGCGTCGCGCGGGAACTCGGCGTCGACGACCGGGCCGATGACCCGGACCACGCGACCGGTGGCCGTCTTGGTCTCTACTGGGGCAGTCATCACACTTCACTTCCCGACGCGGCCAGCGCGTTCGCGCCGCCGACGATCTCGCTGATCTCCTGGGTGATCCCGGCCTGGCGGGCCGAGTTCATCTCGCGCGTGTACTTCTCGATCATCTCTTCGGCGTTGTCGGTGGCGCTCTTCATCGCCCGCCGCCGGGCCGCCGACTCGCTCGCCGCCGACTCCAGCAACGCCGCGTAGATCCGCGTGTTGATGTACTTCGGCAGCAGCGCGTCGAGCAGCGCCTCCGCCTCCGGCTCGAACTCGTACGCCGGGAGCAGGCCCTCGGACCGCGGCCGGTCCTCCACCTGCATCGGCCCGATGATCTTCGCGACCGGGTTCTGGGTCATCAGGGACTTGAACTCGGTGAAGACGATGTGCAGTTCGTCGACACCGAGCACGCCGTCCGCTCCGGCGCTGCCGTCCACGTCGTCCGCGCCGGCCGAGAACGCCTTGATCAGCGTCTCGCCCACCTCGCGGGCGTCGGCGAAGGTCGGCTGCTCCGAGAAGCCCGTCCAGTTCGCCGCGATCTCCCGGTTGCGGAACCGGTAGAACGACACGCCCTTGCGCCCGATGACGTAGAGCACCGGCTCCTTGCCGTCGGCCTTGAGCCGGGCGATCAGCGACTCCGCGGTCCTGATCGCGTTGGAGCTGTACCCACCGGCCAGGCCCCGGTCGCTGGTGATCAGCAGGACACCGGCCCGCCGGACCTGGGGACGCGGCGTGAGCAACGGGTGGTCGATCCGCGCGTTGGACGCCAGCGCCGTGAGCACCCCGGTGATGGCCTGGGCGTACGGCAGGGACGCCTCCACCCGGGCCTGGGCCTTGGCGATGCGGCTCGTCGCGACGAGCTCCATCGCCTTGGTGATCTTCTTCATCCCCTTCGCGGAGCGGATCCGCTGGCGAAGGATGCGAACCTGGGCGGCCATCGTCAGCTCTCAGCCGGGCGGTCGGTCGTGCCCTCGCGGAACCGGGTCACCGTCTCGCGGGTCTCCTCGCCCGCCAGCGGCTGGGCCGGGGGCTCGTTGATCCGCCGCTCCTCCTCCTTGCCGAGGAAGAGCTTCTTGAACTCGGTGATCGCCGAGTCGAGCGAGCCGATGATCTCGTCGTCCCACTTGTTGTCCGCGATCGCCGCCAGGACGCCCTCGTGCTTGTGGCGCAGGTACTGGAGGAACTCGGACTCGAAGCGCCGGATCTCACCGACCGGGATGTCGTCCAGCTTGCCCTCGGTGCCGGCCCAGACCGAGACGACCTGCTCCTGCACCGGGTACGGCGAGTAGTTCGGCTGCTTGAGCAGCTCGACCAGGCGGGAACCGCGCTCCAGCTGGGCCCGGGAGGCCTTGTCCAGGTCGGAGGCGAAGGCGGCGAACGCCTCCAACTCGCGGTACTGGGCCAGGTTGAGCCGCAGCGAACCCGCGACCTTCTTCATCGGCTTCACCTGCGCGGCGCCACCGACCCGGGAGACCGAGGTGCCGACGTTGATGGCCGGCCGGACGCCCTGGTTGAACAGGTCGGTCTCGAGGAAGATCTGGCCGTCGGTGATGGAGATGACGTTGGTCGGGATGAACGCCGAGATGTCGTTCGCCTTGGTCTCGATGATCGGCAGACCGGTCATCGAACCGCCGCCCATCTCGTCCGAGAGCTTCGCGCAGCGCTCCAGCAGGCGGGAGTGCAGGTAGAAGACGTCGCCCGGGTACGCCTCACGGCCCGGCGGGCGGCGCAGCAGCAGCGACACGGCGCGGTACGCCTCGGCCTGCTTGCTCAGGTCGTCGAAGACGATCAGGACGTGCTTGCCGCCGTACATCCAGTGCTGCCCGATGGACGAGCCGGTGTACGGGGCCAGGTACTTGAAGCCGGCCGGGTCGGAGGCCGGCGAGGCGACGATGGTCGTGTACTCCATCGCGCCCGCCTCCTCCAGGATGCCCTTGATCGAGGCGATCGTGGAGGCCTTCTGACCCACGGCGACGTAGATGCAGCGGACCTGCTTCGTCGGGTCGCCGGAGCGCCAGTTGTCGCGCTGGTTGAGGATCGTGTCCAGGGCGACCGTGGTCTTGCCGGTCTTCCGGTCACCGATGATCAGCTGCCGCTGGCCGCGACCGATCGGGGTCATGGCGTCGACGGCCTTGATACCCGTCTGCATCGGCTCGAAGACCGACTGGCGGGCCATCACGTTCGGGGCCTGGAGCTCCAGCTCACGGTAGCCCTCGTTGGCGATGTCACCGAGGGCGTCGATCGGCTGGCCGAGCGCGTTGACCACGCGGCCGAGGAAGGCGTCGCCGACCGGCACCGAGAGCACCCGTTCGGTGCGCTTGACGCGCTGACCCTCCTCGATACCGGCGAAGTCACCGAGGACGACGACACCGATCTCCCGGACGTCGAGGTTCAGCGCCACACCGAGGGTGCCGTCCTCGAACTCCAGGAGCTCGTTGGTCATGGTCGAGGGAAGACCCTCGACGTGGGCGATGCCGTCGCCGGCGTCGGCGACGGTGCCGACCTCCTCACGGGAGACGTCGGCCGTGTAGGAGGAGACGTAGCGCTCCAGGGCGCCGCGGATCTCCTCCGTCGAGATGGTCAGCTCGGCCATCCTCTGCTTCCTTAAGTATCAGGGGCCCGGGATACCTAGTACCGACCGGTCCGAATGGCGTCTAGTCAGGGTCGCTGGCGCGGCGGGGCCGCTTCAGCGCTTCGCGAGCGCGTTGCGGGTCTCGTTGAGGCGGCGCAGGACGGTGCCGTCGTACAGGTCGGAGCCGACCCGCACGCTGACGCCACCGAGAATTTCGGGGTCCACCGTCTGCTTGACAGAGACCTCCCGACCGTATATCGCGGAGAGGCTGGCGCCCAGTCGGCGCTCCTCCTCCTCGCTCAACGGGGCCGCGACCGTCACGTACGCCACCTGCCGGTCCCGCCGGTCGGCGGCGAGCTCGACCAGCCGGGTGAGCGCACCGCTGAAGGAGCGTCCCCCGAAACCGGCGAGTGCGATCCCCACGAGGTACCCGGTGACCGGGCGGGCCTTGCCGGCGAGCAGCTGGTCGACCAGGGTGGCCCGCTGCTCGGCCGGGGCCATCGGGTCGGAGAGCGCGCTGGACAGCTCCGGGGAACCGGCGACCACCTGCCCGAAGCGGAACAACTCGTCCTCGACCTCGCCCAGCTCGCCGGCCTTGTCGGCGCTCGCCAGGAGCGCCTCGACGCCCAGCCGCTCGGCACCGCCGAGGAGTTCCGACGGGGCCGACCAGCGGCCGGAGACCAGCGCGGTCAGCAGGTCGAGCGCGTCCGCGCCGACCTTGCCGGACAGGATCCCGGTGAGCAGACCGGTGCGGTCCTCGCCGGAGCGGGCCGGGTCGGAGAGCGCCCGGCGCAGCCGCGGCTCCCGCCGCAGCAGCGCGGCGACGGAGAGGAGTTCGTCGGCGGTGGAGGCCACCGCCGACGGCTCCGCGCCGCGGACGTACGCGTCGAGGCGCTCGGCCGCGACCTTGTACGACTCCCGGCTGGCGGCCTGCATCAGCGGGCCCCCGCGCTCTCGAGACCGCTCAGGAACCGGTCGACGGTGCCCTTGCGACGCGCCTCGTCGGCGAGCGACTCACCGACGATCTTGCTGGCCAGGTCCACCGCGAGGGTGCCGACCTCGGTGCGCAGCTCGCGCACGATGGTGGCCCGCTCGGCGGCGAGCTGCTCCTTGCCGGCGGCGATGATCCGGTCGGACTCCTCCCGCGCCTTGGCGAGGATGTCCTGGCGGATGCCCTCCGCGTCGGCCCGGGCGTCGTCCCGGATCCGGGCGGCGTCGGTACGCGCCTCGGCGAGCTGTGCCCGGTACTGCTCGAGGAGCTGGTTCGCCTCGGCCTGCGCGGCCTCGGCACGCTTGATGCCACCCTCGATCGCGTCGACCCGCGCCTGGAACGTCTGCTCCATCCGCGGGAAGACGAACTTCATCAGCACGAAGCAGAGCACGGCAAAGGCGACCGTCCCGACCACGAGCTCCTGCCACAGCGGGACGATCGGGTTGTGGGCCGTTTCACCACCTTCGGCGGCGAGCAGGTGGTACATGGTTACCTCCCGGTCAACAGGGGTGGATCAGGCGCCAGCCCAGATGAAGCCGAAGGCGATGCCCAGCAGCGCGAGCGCCTCGATGACGGCGAAGCCGATCCAGACGTACGGCAGGGTCATCCGGGACGACTCCGGCTGGCGGGCGGTCGACTGGATGTAGGCGGCGAAGACCAGGCCGACGCCGATGCCGGGGCCGATGGCGGCGAGGCCGTAGCCGATGGCGGCGGTGCTGCCCTCTACCGCGGCGAGAACGCTAGCGTCCATTGGTGTGGTTCCTCCTGGTTATCACGCGTGACGGTCACGCGGGACGACAACGGTTGGTGCGAAGTGGATCAGTGTTCCTCGGCGAGCGCGCCCTGCACGTAGCTGGCGGTCAGCACCGTGAAGACGTAGGCCTGCAGGACGATCACCAGGAACTCGAGGAAGGTGAGCGCGACGGTCATCACCCAGGACAGCACCGAGACCGGGGCCAGCCACGGGGTGGCGTTGAGCATCGCGAAGCCGCCGAGCGTGAAGACCAGCAGGAGCATGTGGCCGGCGAACATGTTCGCGAAGAGACGGACGGCCAGCGAGAACGGCCGGACGAGGAAGGTCGAGAAGAACTCGATCGGGATCAGCAGCGGCAGGATGTACCAGGGCGCCGGCGGGATCAGCGAGTTCTTGATGAACTTGCCGGCGCCGTGGTGCTTGATGCCGGCGTAGATGAAGAGCACGTAGCTGATCACCGCGAGGATCGCCGGGAAGGCGATGTGCGAGTTCGGCGAGATCTGGAAGAACGGAACGATCGCGAAGAGGTTGGTCAGCAGGATGAAGCAGAACAGCGTGGTGAAGTACGGCGCGAACCGCACACCCGCGTGCCCGATCATGTCGACCGCGATATTGTTCCGCACGAAACCGTAGATCGACTCGGCGAACCACTGCTTCTTCGTCGGGACCAGCTGCGGCTTCCGGTAGCTGGCCAGGAAGAAGATGATCAAGACGCCGACCGCGATCCAGACCATCGCGGTGATCTTCGTGAACCAGTACGAGTCGTGCGCACCCCAGGGCAGGATGCTGGGCAGGTAGAAGTCCTCCACACTGGGTGGGAATGCCGCCTGGCCCGCTGCCAGGACGTTCGCCTGTCCGAACACCGCGTCCCTTCCTATTTAGGCGTGCCGAGCTTGCGGACGACCAGGATGATCCCCCCGGCCATGCCGAGCACGACGCCGATCCCGGTGGCGATGCCACCGGTGCCGAGCCACCGGTCGACCAGCCAGCCGATGAAACCCCACACCAGCATGCCCGCGATCAGGTAGGAGAGCGCGGTCCAACCCTGGCCAGCACCGGGTGGAACATCGTCCGGGCCGCCGCTGGGTCGGGGGGTTTGGTCACCAGCCATGACGGGGCGAACGATATCAGCCGGGAAGACGAGGCTGTGCCTCACCCCCCGCACAACCGTGGTTGTGTGGGCGTCTGGCGGGCAGGGTCGTCTGTGGGCACGCTACTCCCGTTCGACCACCCAGAGAATGACCCATGCCGGACACATTTTGCGGGCGTCCGAGGTGTGGGACGGCGCCCTAGCGGGACCGGCGGGCGTGAACGGTCGTCAGCCACCAGATGTGCACGCCGGTCCACACCACCACGCCGGCGGCGATGCCGAGGCAGAGCGGGACCAGCCCGGCCCAGCCGGTCGAGGCCACGCCGACCATCACCACGCCGAGCAGGGTGAACTTGGCCGCGTACAGGCCGAGGCCGAAGGGCAGCACGAGCTGCGGGTTGACGCTGTCGGCCCAGGCCAGCACGACCGTGGTGAGGGTGTAGCTGGCGGCGGTCACGGCCACTCCGAGGGCGGCGCCGAGGGCCGCGTCGGAGCCGCCGGTGAGCGCGCCGACCGCCGCTGCCGCCGCCGCGAGCAGCCCGGTGGCCGCCAGCAGCACCGGCAGGTGCCGCAGCCGCCACCGCCGGTCGCCGGCCGTCGGCGCCGCCGGCTCGCGCACCCCGCGCTCAGCCACGGGGGTATGCCGGGAACGCGCCGACCAGCTCGGTCACCTCGGCCGCCACCCGGTGCAGCCCGTCGGCGCCGCCCGGGGCCTTCGGATCGGTGCGCACCGCGCGGGCGATCAGGTCGGCCACCCGCCGCATCTCCGGCTCGCCCATGCCCTGGGTGGTGACGCTCGGTGTGCCGACCCGGATGCCGGAGGCGACCATCGGCTTCTGGGGGTCGTACGGGATGGCGTTCTTGTTGAGCGTGATGCCGGCGGCGTCGCAGCGGGCCTCGGCCTCGGCGCCGGTCACCCCGACCTCGCGCAGGTCCAGCAGGGCGAGATGGGTGTCGGTGCCGCCCGAGACCGGGCGCATCCCCTCGTCGGCGAGACCGGCCGCGAGCGCCTGGGCGTTGCGGACCACCTGGGCGGCGTACGCCCGGAACTCCGGCTGGGCGGCCTCGCGCAGCGCGACCGCCTTCGCCGCGACGGCGTGCATCAACGGGCCGCCCTGGGTGAACGGGAAGACCGCCTTGTCGATCCGCTGGGCCAGCGGCTCCCGGCAGAGGATCATGCCGCCGCGCGGACCCCGCAGCACCTTGTGGGTGGTGAAGCAGACGACGTCGGCGTACGGCACCGGCGACGGGATGGTCCCGCCGGCCACCAGGCCGATGAAGTGCGCGGCGTCCACCATGAGGTACGCGTCGACCTCGTCGGCGATCTCGCGGAAGCGCGCGAAGTCGATCAGCCGCGGGTACGCCGTCGCACCACAGATGATCATCTTCGGCCGGTGGGCGAGCGCCAGGTCCCGCACCTCGTCGTAGTCGATCAGCTCGGTGTCCCGCCGGACGGTGTAGCCGACGGTGGCGAACCACTTGCCGGAGAAGTTCACCCGGCTGCCGTGGGTGAGGTGACCGCCGTGCGGCAGGTCCATCGCGAGCACCGTGTCACCCGGCTGGACCAGAGCGGCGTACGCGGCCAGGTTGGCGCTCGCGCCGGAGTGTGGCTGGAGGTTGGCGTGCTCCGCGTCGAACAGCTCCTTCGCCCGGGCGATCGCGATCTCCTCGGCGCGGTCCACCTCGGCGCACCCGCCGTAGTAGCGGCGGCCCGGGTAACCCTCGGCGTACTTGTTGGTGAGCGTCGAGCCGAGCGCCGCGAGGACGGCCGGCGAGGTCAGGTTCTCGCTGGCGATCAGCTGGAGGCCGCCCCGCAGCCGGGTCAGCTCGCCGAGGACCACGTCGGCGATCTCCGGGTCGGTCGCCCGCAGCTGGTCGAAGTCCGGCCCCCAGAAGGTCGGCGTCGTCTCGATGTCCACAGCGCCAGAGTCTATTGGGCCGCAGACTGGGAGCCGTGCGGTGTCTGGTGACCGGAGCGACGGGGTACATCGGCGGGCGTCTCGTGCCCCGCCTGCTGGCCGAGGGCCACACCGTACGCTGCCTGGCGCGCAATGCCGGGCGGCTGCGGGACGTGCCGTGGGCGTCGCGGACCGAGATCGCGGAGGGTGACCTGCGGAAGCCGGACACCCTGGCCGCCGCCTTCGCCGGCGTCGAGGTCGCGTACTACCTGGTGCACTCGCTCGGCCAGGCCGGGTTCGAGGCCGCCGACCGGGAGGCGGCCACCAACTTCGCGGAGGCGGCCCGCGCCGCGGGCGTACACCGGATCGTCTACCTGGGCGGGCCCGAGCCGCCGGCGGACGCGGAGGTCTCCTCCCCCCACCTGCGCTCGCGGACCGAGGTGGGGCGGATCCTGCTGGCGAGCGGGGTGCCCACGGTGGTGCTGCGGGCCGCGGTGATCATCGGCTCGGGCTCGGCGTCGTTCGAGATGCTGCGCTACCTGAGCGAGCGGCTGCCGGGCATGGTGACCCCGCGCTGGCTCCGCAACCGGATCCAGCCGATCGCGGTGCGGGACGTGCTGCGCTACCTGGTCGGCTGCGTGCACCTGCCGCCGGACGTCAACCGCGCCTTCGACATCGCCGGCCCGGACGTCCTCACCTTCCAGGACATGATGCAGCGGTACGCCCGGGTGGCCGGGCTGCGCCGGCGGATCATCCTGCCCGTGCGCGCGCTGACCCCGTCCCTCTCGTCGTACTGGGTCGGGCTGATCACGCCGGTGCCCAACGCGATCGCCCGGCCCCTGGTGGAGAGCCTGGTCCACGAGGCGGTGGCGCACGAGCACGACATCGCGGCGTACGTGCCCGACCCGCCGGAGGGGCTGACCGGCTTCGACCAGGCGGTCGCCCTGGCCCTGGCGAAGGTGCGTGACGCGGAGGTGGAGACTCGCTGGTCCACCGCGAGCGGCCCGGACGCGCCGGCCGAGCCGCTACCCAGCGACCCGAAGTGGTCCGGCGGCACCGCCTACACCGACGTACGGGAACGGGTGGTGGACGCCCCGCCGGCCGCGCTGTGGCGGGTGATCGAGGGCGTCGGCGGCGAGCACGGGTGGTACTCGTTTCCGCTGGCGTGGTCGATGCGGGGCTGGCTGGACCGGCTGGTGGGCGGGGTGGGGCTGCGCCGGGGCCGGCGCGACCCGCACCGCCTCCAGGTCGGCGAGGCACTGGACTTCTGGCGGGTGGAGGAGATCGTCCCCGGCGAGCTGCTGCGGCTACGCGCCGAGATGCGCCTGCCCGGCCGGGCCTGGTTGGAGATGCGGGCGATGCCGGCCGGGGACGGTCGCAGCCGGTACCACCAGCGGGCCGTGTTCCTGCCGCGTGGCCTGGCCGGCCACGCGTACTGGGGTGCGGTGGCGCCGTTCCACGCGGTGGTCTTCGGCGGGATGGCCCGCAACATCGCCAAGGGCGCCGAGACAGCCGACCTCGCCGGCCCGTCCGGGCGCCGGTGACCCGCTGCTCGCCGGTCCCGGCGCGGTGAGCTAGTTGCCCGTCCGGCCGCCGGTCATCTCGTAGGCGGTCACCTCGCTCGGCGGGACAAAGTCGCGCACCGGCTGGTCACGCAGGGCGAACGACATCATCTCGCCCACCGCGCCCACCATCCGCGCCTGCACCGTCCGCCCGACCGCGTCCCGCGGGTCGTCCGGGTTGGTGGCGATCGCGGCCACCGCCAGCTGCGGGGTGGCGGCCACGACGGTCTCCGTGCCGTACCCCTCCGAGCTGCCGGTCTTGCCGGCGACCGGGCGGCCCAGCTTCCCGCGCAGGTCCTCCGCGGTGCCGCCCGCGCACGCCCGGTACATCGAACGGTCGCCGACCGGGCAGCGTGCCGCGTCCACCGCCGCCCGGGCCACGTCCCGGTCCACGACCTGGCGGCAGTCCGGCTTCGCCGCGGCGACCGGACGCCCGGCGGCGTCGGCGATCGACAGCACCGGCAGCGGCGCGCACCAGGTCCCCTCGGCCGCGACCGTGGCGTACGCGTTCGCCAGGTCCAGCGGCGTGGTCGCCGAGACGCCGAGGGTGAACGGCCCCCACTCGCGGGCCCCGTGCCGGGCCAGCCGCGCGTCGTCCTCGGCCCGGAACACGATGCCGAGCCGCTCGGCCATCTCCACCACCCGGTCGGCGCCGACGCGTTCGGTGAGCCAGGCGAAGTACGTGTTGACCGACAGGCCGAACGCGCTCCACATGGTGTGCCGGCCGCCGACCGACGAGTTGGCGTTGCGCGGGCACCAGTACCCGTCGCAGCTCGCCGGGCCGCTCGCCGGGTAGGCGGTGAGGATCCGGTCGGGCGCGTCGTACCCGGTGTTCAGCGGCAGACCGGACTCCAGCGCGGCCAGCAGGGTGAACAGCTTGAACGTGCTGCCGGCCTGGTAGCCCTGGATCGCCCCGCCGCCGGCCACCAACTGGTTGACCGTGTTCGGGTGGTTCTTCCACCCGCGCGGGTTGGCCTCCACGCTGTAGTTCCGGTTCACCGTCATGGCCAGCACCCGGCCGGTGCCGGGCTGGACCACCGCGGTCGGCATCGCGTGCGGTTCGTCCGTCGCGTAGATCCGCCGCACCTGCTCGGTGGCGGTCCGCTGCACCGCCGGGTCGAGCGACGCCACGATCGAGTACCCGCCCCGCCGCAGTGCGAGCTGCCGCTCGTCGACCGTCGACCCGAACGCCTCCTGTGAGTTCCACCAGCGGGTGAACCAGTCGCAGAAGAAGCCCCAGTCGTTGTGCGCCTTGGGCACGGCTGTGCAGTCGTTCGGCGTCTCGCTGGGTCGCAGGGCGAGCGGCTGGGCGTTCGCAGCGACGGCCTGGGCGGCTGGGACCTGCCCGGACTTCGCCATCTGGTCCAGCACGTACGCCCGGCGCTGGAGCGCGGCGTCGGCGTCGCCGTTGATCGGGTCGTCGGTGTGCGGCGAGCGGACCAGCCCGGCCAGCAGCGCCGCCTCGGCCAGGGTGAGGTCGGCCGGCGACTTGGAGAAGTAGCGCTTGCTCGCCGCGGCCACCCCGTACGCCCCGGCGCCGAAGTACGCGATGTTGAGGTAGCGGGCGAGGATCTCGTCCTTGCTCAGCTCGCGTTCCAGGGCGAGCGCGTACCGCATCTCCTGGACCTTGCGGGTGGTGCTGATCTCCGTGGCCGCGCGGCGCTGGCGCTCGGTCAGCCGTGGGTCGTTGGAGAGCACGTTGCGGACGTACTGCATGGTCAGCGTCGAGGCGCCCTGCCGCGTGGTGCCGCTCTTGTTGGCGGTGAAGGCACGGACCACGCCGCGCAGGTCCACTCCGCTGTGCTCGTGGAAGCGGACGTCCTCGGCGGCGATGATCGCGTAGCGCATGACCGGGGCCACCTCGGCCAGCGGTACGTCCACCCGGTCCTCCTGGTAGAAGGACGTGATCAGGGTGGTGGCGTCGCTGGCGTACAGGTTGGACCTCTGTGCGGTCGGCGGCGTGCGCAGCGTGTTGGGCAGCTCCGAGTACGGCGCGGCGAGCGCCGAGAACCCGACGCCGAACACCAGCGCGGCCGGTAGGGCCGCCGCCGCGAGCACGAGGCCCGCCAGGACGCCGGCCAGTAGAACGGTCATGAGTTTGTCGAGGTGTGGCCGGGTCATCAGCTCTCCCCGCAGGAGCCGTCAGGACCCACACAGAATGACCTGAATGTGCCTCTTGTCCGCCTCGTTCCGCGGACGGGTACCCGGGTGGGTTACGGGAGCAGCGCCGCCGCCAGCGGGTGCAGGGTCTCCTCGATCTCGTCGGCGACCCGGCTGAAGCACTGGTCGCCGCGACCCCACGGGTCGTCGAGGTCGTCGGTGGGCAGCGGGGTGCTGCCCGTCCGGGCGGCGTGGGCCGCCTCGACCAGGGCCACGCCTCGCGAGTACACGGCGTCCGGGGTCGCGTCGGCCGGCGGCAGGCCGGCCGGATCCAGCGCGGCCAGCAGACGGCCGAACTCACCCAGCACGAACGTGCGCGCCGCCGCGTCCGGGCGCAGCGCCACCACGTACTCCTGCTGGTCGGCCGTCGCGGTGAGGACGAGGTCGGCGGCGTCGATGTGGTCGGAGCGGAGCTTGCGCGCGGCGAACCCCTCGGCACTGCCGCCGCGGGCGGCGACCTGCCGGGCCGCCGGCGGGTTCATCTCCTCGCCGGCGTGCCAGCCGCCGGTGCCGGCGCTGTGGCTGTGCAACAGGTCGTCGGCGCGGCCCGGGTCGGACCCGTGCCGCTCCAGCCGCTCGCGGACGGCCAGGGTCAACAGCCGCTCCGCCATCGGGGAGCGGCAGATGTTGCCCATGCACACGTGCAGAACGGTGAACGGAGGCACTCAGGCCACCCGGCTCTCGACGATGTCCGGCACCACGTCGCGCAGCTTCTCCAGCCCGATGGCGCCCGGGCGGACCAACTGGGGCACCTCGCCGGTGAGGTCCACGATCGTGCTCGGCACCGGATCGACCGCGGGCCCGGCCTCCAGGTACGCCCGCACGGAGTAGGCGAGCTGGTCCCGCGCCGCCTCGGCCGTCGTCGCGGCGGGCTGGCCGGCCTTGTTGGCCGAGGCGACCGCCATCGGGCCGGTCTCCCGGAGCACCTCCAGAGCCACCGGATGCAACGGCATGCGCACCGCGACCGTGCCTGAGGTCTCCCCGAGGTCCCACCGAAGGCTGGGCGAGTGCTCGACCACGATGGTCAGCGCGCCCGGCCAGAACGCCTCGACCAGGTCCCGGGCCGCGCGGGGCAGGGAGAAGACCAGGCCGTCCAGCGTGTGCCGGGAACCGATCAGCACCGGCGGCGGCGCCGGTCGGCCCCCCTTCGCGTCGAGCAGGGCCTTGACCGCGTACGGGGTGAACGCGTCCGCGCCGATCCCGTAGACCGTGTCGGTCGGCAGGACGACCAGCTCACCGTTCTTGACCGCCTCGATGGCCGCAGCGATGCCGCGGTCCCGGTCGGCGGGCGACCGGCAGTCGTAGAGCATCACGATGATGCAGTCTGCCACGCCGGGCCGCCGGTGGCGTGCGGGCCGTCCGCACGCCGGGACGCGGTGGCGAAGCGGGGCCGGCCGGCGAGATCGGTGTGATCGCCGATCGAGGCGTACCGGCCGTCCTCGGCGAGCAGCCGGGGCACCGCCTCGCCGTGCGTGTCGTCGTGCTCCATTCCGAGCACCCCGCCGGGGCGCAGCAGCACCGCCGCCCGGGCCACCACCGGCCGGATCACCGCCAGGCCGTCGGCGCCGCCGAAGACAGCGTTCGCGGGATCGTGCCGGCCCACCTCGGGTGGCACGGCCACGTCGGCCGGCACGTACGGCGGGTTGCAGAGCAGCACGTCCACCCGGCCGGCCAGGTCGGCGAGCAGGTCCGGCACGGTGACGTCGGCCGCCACCACCTCGATCGGCCGGTCCCCCGCCGCGGCCCGGTCCGCCGCGTTGCGCCGCAGCCAGGACAGCGCCTCCGGCGACCCCTCCACCGCCACCACGCGCGCCGCCGGCACCTCCTGCGCGACCGCGAGGGCGATCGCGCCGGACCCGCTGCACAGGTCCACGACCAGCGGCTCCGGGATCCGCCGCGCCTGGTCGACGCCCCAACCGGCGAGCAGTTCCGTCTCCGGGCGGGGCACGAAGACGCCCGGCCCGACCGCCAGCTCCAGGTGGCGGAACGCGGCGCTGCCCATGAGGTGCTGCAACGGCTCACGGTCGGCCCGCCGGGCCACCAGCGCCTCGAACCGGTCGCGCTGGGCCGGGGTGAAACCGTCGGCCAGCGCCAACCGCCCGCGCGACACCCCCAGCACGTACGCGGCCAGCAGCTCGGCCTCCGCGCGTGCCCCCTCGACGCCGGCGTCGGCGAGCACCCGGGCCGCCCGCGCCACCGCCACGGTGGGGCGCTCCCGTTTCGTCCCTTCGGACGGCTGTTGCGGCAGGGTGCTCACGACATAATCATGAAGCGTCGCGGAGCTCACCACGAGTTGGTGCGGCCAGGGGCACACCGACGGGAGGTCACGGGTGGGTTGGCTCGACCGGGTCGGCGACCAGGTTGACGCCCTGACTCGGGCGCGTGCCCTTCAGGAGTCGAGCCGTTCGGCTGAGGCGTACGCCGTTCTCGAGCAGGTCCTCGCCACCACCGCCGACCCGTACGCCCGGGCCGACGCGCTGGTGCAGCGCCTCTCCGCGGTGCTCAACCTGGGTCGCACGGCCGAGTACACCCGGGCCATCGAGGAGGCCACCACGGCCGTCCGCGATCTCGCCGAGCCGTACCTGCACGGGCACCTGAACGCGCTCGCCGCGCTCGCCGCCCATCATCAGGGCGCGCTGGACCGCTGCGTCACCCACCTGGTGCGGGCCGCCCGCGCGCTGGGCTCGGTGGAGGATCCGGACCGGGACACCGCATGGGGGTGGCACGACCTGGCGATGGCCTACTCCTACCTGAGCTTCCACGGGTACGCCCTCGGCGCCATCGAGCGCGCCCGGCAGCTCGGGCTCGCCGCCGGCATCCCCGAGGAGACGTTCGCCGCCCCCGGCATCCGGCTGCGCAACGCCGTCGCGCTCGACCACAACGGCGACAGCGACGGCTGCCTGCGGGTGCTCCGGGACGTGGCCGGTGACCTGGAGCGCTTCCTGCGCGCGGGGCGGGCCGGCCGGCTGCGCCCGAGCAGCCTCGCCGCGTACGGCTACGCCGCCGCACGCCGGGCGGCGCTGGGCGACCGGCTGGAGGCCGGCACGGACGCCGCCCCTGCCCGGCTGCTCAGCCACGGCGGGGACAGTGCCCGGGCCCGGGACATGCGCCAGCTCGGGCAGGTGTGCCTGGCCATCGCCGAGGGCCGCCCGATCGAGGCGGTCACCCGCTTGGACGCCGTGCAGGTCTCCACCGAGACGCTGGGTGCGGCCGAGCCGGCCCGGCTGCGCAGCATCGCCCTGGGCCGCGCGGGCGACCACGCGGCCGCGCACCAGGCCGACCGGCTGGCGTTCCGGCTCGCCGCGCAACGCAACGACCGCCTCCGGGACGTCTACATCGACGGCATCGCCGCCCGGATCGACCACGAGGATCTGCGCCGCGAGGCGGCCCGCTTCGAGGGCGAGGCGCTGACCGACCCGCTGACCGGCCTGCCCAACCGGCGCCGGCTGGAGCGGTACATCGCCGCCGTGGTCGCCCGTGGCGAGCGGGTGGTGATCGGCGTGTGCGACCTGGACGGGTTCAAGGCGGTGAACACCCGCCACGGGCACCACTCCGGCGACCTGGTCCTGCAACGCTTCGCCGGGGTGGTCAACCGGGTGATGCGCCGGGGCGACTTCGTGGCCCGCTACGGCGGGGACGAGTTCGTCGTGGTGCTGCCCGGCGCGGGGATGGCCGAGGCGGCCGAGGTGGCCCGGCGCATCGAGACGGCCGTCCGGGCGGAGGACTGGGAGTCGCTGATCCCCGGCACCCCGGTCGGGGTCAGCATCGGCTTCGCCGAGGTGACCGCCACCGGGCCGGGCCCGCACGATGCCCTCGGCGCCGCCTTCGAGGCCGCCGACCGAGCGATGCTGCACGCCAAGAGCCGCCCCCGCGCCTCCTGACGGCCACTCGGGCGCCGCCCGCGCCCGGCCCGCCACCAACCCGAGCGCGCACTTTCAGAGAAAGAGCGGCTATCGCGCGCGAAATAGCCACTCTTTCTCGGAAAGTGCGCGGGGTTCTGACGCCCGGGGTGGGCGGGCGGAGTGGGCGGGGGTGGGCAGGCGGCGGAGTGGGCGGGCGGCGGGGTGGGGGGCGCGGTCAGCGGCGGGAGAGTTCCGCGTCCCCTGCGAGGCGGGCGGCGCGGTCGGCCTCGCCCAGCGCGTCCAGCACGCCGTCGAGATCCCCGGCGAGCGCCAGGTCCAGGTTGTACGCGGTGTAGCCGATCCGGTGGTCGGTGATCCGGTTCTGCGGGAAGTTGTACGTGCGGATCCGCTCCGAGCGGTCCACCGTCCGCACCTGCGCCTTGCGGGCGTCCGAGGCGGCCGCGTCGGCCTGTTCCTGGGCCGCCGCCAGCAGCCGGGCGCGCAGGATCCGCATCGCCTGCTCGCGGTTCTGCAGCTGGGACTTCTCGTTCTGGCAGGAGACCACGATGCCGGTCGGCAGGTGGGTGATCCGCACCGCCGAGTCGGTGGTGTTCACCGACTGGCCGCCGGGCCCGGACGAGCGGAACACGTCGATCCGCAGGTCGTTCGGGTCGATCGTGACGTCGACGTCCTCGGCCTCCGGCAGCACCAGCACGCCGGCCGCGCTGGTGTGGATGCGGCCCTGCGACTCGGTGACCGGCACACGCTGCACGCGGTGCACGCCACCCTCCCACTTGAGCCGGGACCACACGCCGTTGCCGCCCTCCGGCACGCCCTTGGTCTTGATGGCCAGCGAGACGTCCTTGACCCCGCCCAGGTCCGAGTCCTGCGCGTCGATCACCTCGACGAGCCAGCCGCGGCGCTCCGCGTACCGGGTGTACATCCGCAGCAGATCGCCCGCGAAGAGCGCCGACTCCTCGCCGCCCTCCCCCGCCTTGATCTCGACGATCACGTCCTTGGCGTCGTGCGGGTCACGCGGGATGAGCAGCTCGGCGAGCCGCTCCTCCAGCGCCGGCAGGGTCGCCGCGATGATCTCCGCCTCGGCCCCGAAGGCCGGATCCTCGGCGGCCAGTTCCCTCGCCGCCACCAGGTCCGCCCGGGCCTGCTCCAGCTCGGCGGCGGCCTTGTGCAGCGGCACCAGCTCGGCGTACCGACGGCCGACCCGGCGGGCCGTGTTCTGGTCGGCGTGGATGGCGGGGTCGGCCAGCCGCTTCTCCAGCTCGGCGTACTCGTCGAGGAGGGCGGCCAGACGCTCGCTGCTCATGGACGGTGCTCCTTCGACGAACGGCGCTGGACGGGGTGTCGGCCCCAACGGGGCGGAATACGGACGACGCCCGCGTCCGGCGGGAAACCGGACGCGGGCGCCGAACGGAAGGTTACTTGCCCTTCTTGGCCTGAACCTTGGCGTACTTCTGCTGGAACTTCGCCACCCGGCCGGCGGTGTCCAGGACGCGCTGCTTGCCCGTGTAGAACGGGTGGCAGGCGCTGCACGTCTCGACGTGGATGGAGCCGCCCTTGGCGGTGCTACGGGTGGTGAAGGTGTTGCCGCAGGAGCAGGTGACGTCGGTGGTCACGTACTCCGGGTGGATGTTGGGCTTCATGTCGCCTCGGTCCTCTCGTCGGTGGTCGCCGGGTCGCCCCCGTCACGGTCGCATGACGGTTGAGGGCGTGAACCGGAACCGGTGGCCGATTGACCAGTGTGCCACGGGCGTGAGCCGACCCGGCAATCGGGCCGCACAGGGGGTCCGGCATCGACAACGTACGCCCGTACTCCCGCATTCCCGGCCCACCGCCGGGCATTCACCCAGGCACGTTGGCCCGCCGAGACCTACGACACGGAGTGAGTGATGGCCCGCCTGATCGCCACGCGGGGGCTGCCCGCCTCCGGTAAGACCACGTTCGCCCGGAAGCTGCAACCCTCCGTCGTCCGGGTCAACCGCGACGACCTGCGCCGGATGCTGCACGGTGAGCGGCTCTTCACCCAGCGGGCCGAGTGGCAGGTGACGCTCGTGCAGCGGGCACAGGTGGAGGCGCTGCTGCGGGCCGGGGCCGACGTCTGCGTGGACGACACCAACCTGCGGTCGCGGACGCTGCGGGACTGGGCCGACCTGGCCGCCCGGTACGGCGCCGAGTTCGAGGTGCACGACTTCACCGACGTACCGCTGGAGGAATGCCTGCGCCGCGACGCCGCCCGGCCGGAGGCCGACCGCGTCGGCGAGGCGGCGATCCGCCGCCTGCACGAGCGCTACCTGGAGGGGCACCCGCTGCCGTTACCGGTGCCGACGGCGCGGACGGGTCGGCCGGCCCAGGTGCACCCGCCGTCCGACGAGCCGCCCGAGATCGTCCTGGTCGACATCGACGGCACCGTGGCGCTCAACGTCTCCCGCAGTCCGTACGACATGACCCGGGTCGGCGAGGACGAGCCGAACCCGGCGGTGATCTCGGCGGTCCGGGCGATGCACGCTGCCGGGTACGGCGTGATTTTCTGCTCGGGCCGGGACGCCTCGGCCCGCGCCGCCACCGAGGCCTGGCTGGACCGGCACGTCAAGGTCCCCTACCTGGCGCTGCACATGCGGGCGGTCGGCGACTCGCGCAAGGATTCGATGGTCAAGCGGGAGATCTACGAGCGCGAGATCAAGGACCGGTACCGGGTGGTCGGCGTCTTCGACGACCGGATGCAGGTGGTGAAGATGTGGCGCGAGCTGGGCCTGACCGTCTTCCAGGTCGCCGAGGGCGACTTCTGACGACGACGGGCCCCCGCGATCCGCGGGGGCCCGTCGAGTGCCAGGCTCAGGCGGCGGGCGCCTCTGCCGCCTGCACCGTGCTCAGCGTGGCGTCGGCGCGGACGCCGTTCACGTCGACGGCGAGCTTCACCGAGGCGCCCGGACGCAGGGCGGTGAGTTGGCTGGTGGCCGGGTCGAAGCGGGCCACGTGCCAGGGCTTCAGGTCGGCGGCCGAGCCGATGTGCAGGTTCGGCGAGGCGGACCAGTCCGCGCTCACCGGCGCCGCCACCGGCACCGTACGCCCACCCGGTTGAGTCAACGTGGCGGTGACGGTCGCCGGGGTGCCGATCGTGACGGTCTCCGGGGCGGTCAGCGTGACCTGGTCGGCGTGGCCGTGGAACTCCGCGTCGACCCAGCGTGGGCCCTCGGCGAGCGGGTTCCGCCGGGCCCGGTCCGCCTCGGCCGGGGTCACCGGGTCCACGCCGTACTCGCTCCAGCCGGTGAAGCCGCCCTGGTCGGCCGGGGTGGACGGGTTCTTCCCGGAGTTGCCGTTGATGACGAACGGCACCCCGTCCACCCGGTCGGCGTGGAACGTGCCGACGTGTGCACCGATGAAGAGCGCTCCCTTGCCGGTCCGGTGCTGGAAGTCGGTCAGCCACTGCTCCAGCAGCGCCGCCTCCTTGCGGTCACCGAGCTGGCTCGCCTTGGCGGGGCTGGGGTCGCGGGGCGGGTGGTGGTGCAGCACGACCACAGAGCCGACGGCCGGATCCCCGGCGGCCGAGTCCAGCGCCTCGCGGAGCATCCGCACCTGCTCGAACCCGCCGCCGCGCAGCGTCCCGGTGGACGAGTTGAGGGTGACGAAGCGGGTTCCCTTGTGGTCGAAGACCCGCTCGGTGTACCCGAACACCGCGCGGAAGTTGTCGATCGGCGCGCCCATGATCTCGTGGTTGCCGGGGACGTAGTGGTACGGCAGCTCCCCGCCGAGTTCCTCGTCGAACAGCCGCTTCGCGAGCGCGAAGTCCGCGGGGTACGCGGTGTCCACGAAGTCGCCGTTGACCACCACGAAGTCCGGCTTCGCGGCCTTGACCTCGCGCAGCGTACGGCGGGCCTGGGCGACCAGGTCGCTGTCCGGGTTCGCCGCGACGAACTGGGCGTCGGAGAGCACCGCGAACCGCCAGGGCGCCCCGTCCACCGTGCCGTCGCGGACGACCACCCGGTCGGTACGCGGCGCCTCGGCCGGCACGTCGACCGTCGGCGGCACCTTCGCCACCAGGTCGTCGATGACGACCTCGCTCCGGTACTGCGTGTCCGCCCGGGTCTCGGCGACGTAGAACCGGCGGACCCGCAGCGGGTACTGCACGCCGGCCGGCACGGTGAACTCGACGTACTTCCAGCCCGTCCAGGTCACCAGCGGCCCGCGCAGCACGTGCTGCGTGTTCTGCGCGTCGTGCAGGTGCAGGCTCGGCCACTCCCCGGTGCCGTTGCCGTGGATCCACATGCCGAACGCCTGCGGCTGACCGGGCACCTCGATCCAGGCGGGCGGATCGGCGTACGCGGCCCGGGTGCCGGTGGACTGGCTGAAGTCGTACGACATCCGCAGGCCGGTGCCGGTGCGGCCCGGCGCCGGTGCGACCGAGCCGCTGGCCCGGGCCTGGCTGAACCGCCACGACGCGGCGTCGTCGAAGGTGGCCACCGGCACGTCGGTGAGCCCGACGGTGACGGGGACGACCGTGGTGCTCCGGCCGACGCGGACGGTGACCAGGGCGGAGCCGGTGTCCCGCTGCGCCGTCACCGACAGGTTGCCGTCGGCGGTCGGCGTGATCCGCAGCAGGTCCCGGTCGTAGTCGAGGGTCAGGTCGGCGGGCTCGATCGGGGCGGTGTTGCCCTCGGCGTCGTAGCCGACCACGCCGAGGACCGCCGTCCCGCCGGTGCCGTCCAGGCCGACCCGGTCCACGGTGGAGTCGATCCGGTTCAGGGGCCCGAGCACGGTGAGGTCGAGGGCGCCCCGCGCATCGTCCCGCCACGCCGTGACGGTGACCTGGCCGGGCAGGCCAGCGCGGAACACGCCGTCGTCGTCCACCTTCCCGTGCACGGCCGGGTTGGCCCGCCACTGCGGCTCGCCGGCCGCCGGGCCGTACATCTCGTCATGGCCGGCGGCGGTGAGCCGGCGGGTCAGGCCGGGGAAGACGCGTTCGGGCCGGCCGCCGCGCACCGGCGAGACGCCCGGCGCGCTGGTCGGGTCGCTCGCGGTCTCCAGCCAGTACCCGGCGAGCCGGCCGCTGCCCTCCGGGGCGTAGAGGGCGAGACCGTTGGGGACGGCCCGCTCGGTGCCGTCGGACGGGCTGTTCTCCACCTGCACCGCGGCCGCGCCCGGCTCGCGGGCGAGCAGCGTCGACGAGCCGCCGCCGTCGAGGTTCAGCGCGTGGTGGGCGCCGAGTTCGGCCATCATCCGGCCCATCTCGGTCTGCGTGACGCCACGGCTGTCGACCTGCCGTCCGTCCACGGTCAGCATGATCATCCGTCGTCCGTCGGCGGAGAAGCCGACTGCGGTCCGCGGCGCCAGCGTGGGGTCGGCGATGCTCTGCACCACGCCGTCGCGGACCAGCACGTTGCCGCCGCCGACCGCCGCGTGCAGGGTGCTGCCGTCGGCCGGCTTCGGCCGGTACGCGACGGTCACCGCGTCGCCGGGGCGCAGCCCGGCGAGCGCGTCGGCGCCGGCGTCCCGGCCGAGCAGCACGGTGGTGCCGGCGGGGATCGGCCCGCTGCCGGCGGTGGCGGCGACGCTGGCGACGCGGCCGTCGACCACCACGACCTCGGTGACGCGGGTGGCGCCGGCCACGGGACGTTCCCGGGTGTACGACCCCCAGAGCGCGGTGAACACGCCGATGCCGTTCGCCTGGACCATGTTGTTGAACTGGGTCAGCGGCACCGGCCCGGTGGGCAGGGTCGCGGTGCCCTCGAAGTGCACCTCGACGACGCGGCCGAGCCCCTCGGTGGTGACGGCGACCGCGTTGCGGTGCCCGGCGACGGCGGACTGGACGAGGCGGCCGTCCTGGATGCCGACGCCCTGGGCGGCGCCGGAGTTGTTGATGTCGAAGAAGTCGCCGTTCACGGCGGCGACGGCGCGGGTGCGGTCGGCCGCGCCGCGCAGGGGCTCCGCCCTGCTGACCGCTCCCGAGTTGACGTAGTCGACGGTGACGCCGCCGGAGAGGTCGGCCGTGAGCGCGTCGGCGCGCAGCCAGCCGGCGGCGTCGTACCGGTCGAAGGAGGTGAGGTCGAGCCCCGGAGCGACGGGACGGGTGGTCTTCGTGGTCTCGAGGCCGCCGGCCGGCTCGACACCGGCCGTGGTCCGGGCCGCGCGGGTGGCCCCCACCGGGTCCGCCGCGACGGTGACCGCACCGGCCGGGTGGGACGAGGCGCGGGGCGCATCCTCGACGGCCGTGGCGGACAGGTCACTGGCGGGCGAGGCCACCGCCGCGGCGGGGACCGGGACGGCGCCGGCCGCGGTGAGCAACGGCGTCAGCAGCAGGACGCCGGCGAGCCGGGTAGATCGTCTGCGGGTACGCATGGACGACAGTCAACCCGACGATGAACAGAAGTTTCAATACCGGACGCCTTAACCGAAGGAAAACTTCGCCACCCGGCGGCTGGGCGCGCCGGCCGACGACGAAGGGGCGCGGCCATTCGGCCGCGCCCCTTCGTCCCGCCCTACCGGGGGAGGATCACTCCCCCGGCGTGGACTTCGCGATCTGCATCAGGAACTCGATGTTGGTGCGGGACTGCTTCAGCCGGTCCAGCAGGAGGTCGAGCGCCGCCTGCGAGTCCAGCGAGTGCAGCACCTTCCGGAGCTTGTGGACGATGGCCAGCTCCTCCGGCGCGAGCAGGATCTCCTCCTTGCGCGTGCCGGACGGGTGGATGTCGATGGCCGGGAAGGTCCGCTTGTCGGCGATCTTCCGGTCCAACTTCAGCTCCGCGTTGCCGGTGCCCTTGAACTCCTCGAAGATGACCGTGTCCGCCATCGACCCGGTCTCCACCAGCGCGGTGGCGAGGATGGTCAGCGAGCCGCCGTTCTCGATGTTGCGGGCCGCACCCAGGAACCGCTTCGGCGGGTACAGCGCGGTCGAGTCGATACCACCCGACATGATCCGGCCGCTGGCCGGCGCCGCCAGGTTGTACGACCGGCCGAGCCGCGTCACCGAGTCGAGCAGCACGACCACGTCGTGGCCCAGCTCGACCAGGCGCTTCGCCCGCTCGATCGCCAGCTCGGCGACGGTGGTGTGGTCCTGCGGCGGACGGTCGAACGTCGCCGCGATGACCTCGCCCTTCACCGACCGCTGCATGTCGGTGACCTCTTCGGGGCGCTCGTCCACCAGCACCACCATCAGGTGGCACTCCGGGTTGTTGTGCGTGATCGCGTTCGCGATCGCCTGGAGCACCATCGTCTTACCGGCCTTCGGCGGTGAGACGATGAGCGCCCGCTGGCCCTTGCCGATCGGCATGACCAGGTCGATCACCCGGGTGGTGAGGATGTGCGGCTCGGTCTCCAGCCGCAGCCGATCCTGCGGGTACAGCGGGGTCAGCTTGTAGAACTCCGGCCGGCGCTTCGCCTCCTCCGGCTCCATCCCGTTGATGGTGTCCAGCCGGACGAGCGGGTTGTACTTGTCGCGCCGCTGCTCGCCGTCCCGCGCCGCGCGCACCGCACCGGTGATCGCGTCGCCACGCCGCAGGCCGTACTTCTTGATCTGCGACATGGAGACGTAGACGTCGTTCGGGCCGGCCAGGTAGCCGGTGGTGCGCACGAAGGCGTAGTTGTCGAGCACGTCGATGATGCCGGCCACCGGGACGAGCACGTCGTCCTCGCTGACCTGCGGCTCGCGACCGCCGTCGCCGCCCTCGACCCGCTCGCCGCGGCCCCGCCGACGGTCCCGGAAGCGGCTGCGCCGGCCGCGCCGGCCGCCGCCCTCGCCGTCGTCCTCGCCGTCGCCGTCGCGCTCGGCGCGCTGGCCCCGGTCACCGTTACGGTCGCCGCGCTCGTTGCGGTCGCCGCGGTCGCCGCGTTCGCCCCGCTCGTTGCGGTCGCCGCGCTCACCGCGCTCCGCCCGCTCGTTACGGTCGCCGCGCTCACCGCGCTCACCGCGCTCACCGCGCTCGGCCCGCTCGCCGCGCTCGGCCCGCTCGGCCCGCTCGCCGCGCTCGGCCCGCTCGTTACGGTCGCCGCGCTCGGCCCGCTCGCCACCGCGCTCGCGGCCGCCACGGCCCTCGCCCCGCTCGGCGCGCTCGCCGGCCTCGGCCTCCTCGGGCCGGGACTCGGTCCGGGCCTCGCCGGTCTCGCCGCCCCGGGCCTCGCCGGCCCCGCGGCCACGCCGGCTCCGGGTGCGGCCGGTCGCCTCGGCGGGCGCCGGCTCCGCCGGCTGCTCCGCCGGACGCCGCTCGGCCGTCTCCGGCCGCTCGGCCGACTCGCGGACCTCGGCGTGGACCTCCTCCCGGGCGGGGGCGGCCGCAGCCGCGACCTCGGCCCGCGGTCGAGGGGTCCCGGTGGCGGCCCCGCCGCCCTGGCGCTCGGAGATCGCGCTGATCAGCTCACCCTTGCGCATGCGAGCCGTGCCCGAGATGCCGAGCGACGCGGCCAGGCTCTGGAGCTCCGGCAGCAGCATCGCCGACAGGCCGGTGCCGCTGCGTCGCCGACGGGTCGGAGCAGCGGACGTGGCATCGGCGACGTTGGAAACATCCGACGTCACGTCGGTGGTGTCGCTCAATGGATTCCTTCCCTCGATAGGCCGGGACTGCCCGGAGTCGACATGCAGGTGGCCGGGCGGCCTCGGTGCACCCGCCTCGCAAGGACGCGTCGCGGGAGTCTGTGACACAGCAGCCGGTCGCTTTCCCGACTCACCGACGTGGTGGGCGGGACTCGCCGTCTGCGGCGACCTGTGAAGACTGCGGTGCGGCGTGGGCCTAGGCAGGGGTGACGGGCTGACCGCCGAAAGCTTCGGGGGTGCGCCGACCCGCAGGAAGATCGCATGCTTCGCGGCTGTGCTAAGTCTAGAGCGTAATCAACTCTTCCGACCTGCGGCAACAGGGTCCCGCTCCGCGTGTCCCAGTGTACCCCGGACGACCCGGGCGCCGTGTGCCTCTATCGGCAACCGCCAGACCTGCCAGTCTGTTCCCGGATCGAGGTCGGCGGGCGGGTCGGACAGCGCCAGCACGGTGGGGCCCGCACCGGAGACCACAGCCGCCACACCGGCCCCACGCAGCGCATTTACCAGCGCCGCCGTCTGCGGCATGCCCTCGGCCCGGTAGTCCTGGTGCAGCCGGTCGACCGTCGCCGGCAGCAGCAGCTCCGGCGCGGCGGTGAGGGCGTGCACGAGCAGCGCGGCCCGGCCCGCGGTCAACGCCGCGTCGTGGTGCGGCACGGTCGGCGGCAGGGCGGCCCGCGCCGTGGCGGTGAGCCCGCGCTCGGCCGGCACGAAGACCGTCGGCCGGACGCCGTCGGCGACGGGCAGCGACACCGCACGGGCACCGGCCGGCTCCGTCCACGCCACGGTGAACCCGCCGAGCAGGCAGGGCGCCACGTTGTCCGGATGGCCCTCGATCCGGGCGGCGAGCCGGAGCGCCGCCGCGTCGTCCATCCGGCGTTCCCCCTCGACCACCAGCGCTCGCGCCAGCAGCACACCGGCGACGATCGCCGCCGACGAGGAGCCGAGACCGCGCGCCTGGGGAATGCGGTTGACGCACTCCACCGCGAGCCCCGGTGGCTGGCCACCGAGCTCGTCGAAGGCGGCCCGCATGGCGCTCACCACCAGGTGCCGCTCGTCGCCGGGTAGGTCGCCGGCCCCCTCGCCGGTCACGGTCACCGTGACACCGCCGGCGGTGACCTCGGCGGCGACGTCGTCGTGCAGCGCCAGCGCCAGCCCCAGGGCGTCGAACCCGGGCCCGAGGTTGGCGCTGGTGGCGGGGACCCGCACCCGGACCGGGTCGGGCGTGAATGTCGTCGGCACGCGCTCATGCTAGGGCCGCGAACCGACGTCCCGGCCCGCTGCCCGCACCGTGGGACCGGGATCGGTCGGCGGGACCTCGCCCGGCGCGGCGAGCCCGGGTCAGGCCCGGTCGGGGTGACCGGCGGGCTGCGGGCGTAGCGGCGGCTAGCGGACCACCGACGGGTCGGGCTCGGCCACCGGGTCGGTCAACGAGAGCCGGCGGGTCGCGATCCGCCAGCCGACCGCGTAGACCAGGGTGACCAGGCCGCAGCCGGCGAGTATCACCCGCTCGTCGACGATGTCCACCACGGATGCCACCACCAGCTGGCTCACCGAGATGGCCAGCGTCGCCAGCATCATGTCGGTGGCGAAGACCCGGCCCCGCAACCGGTCCGGCACCTCCCCCTGGAGGGCGAAGTTCGACATCACCCAGTTGCTGCCGCCCGCGAAGTGCGCCACGAAGACCAGCGCGAGCACCAGCGGGAACCAGTCGACGACCGAGGTGCCGAGGTAGGCCAGCCCGTAGAGCGACATGGACAGCGCCAGACCGGGCAGCAGCCAGGCCCGGTTCCCCAGCACCCGCCGCATCAGGATCGGGCCCACCAGCGCGCCCGCGCCGCGTACCGCGAAGAGCAGGCCCGCGCCGACCGCGCCCGCGCCGTAGACGGCCGCCAGCAGCGGGAACACCGTCAGCACGCCGTTGCCGAGACCGACCGCGGACTTCACCGTCACGAGCGCCAGCACCCGGGGCCGGTGCCCGATGTAGCCGAGCGCCTCCAGGACCGCCGCCCAGGTCTGCTGCGCCGGCCGGTCCCGGTCCCGCGGGGCCTGCAACGGCCGGCGGATCAGCGTCGCCAGGCCCGCGGCCAGGGCCAGGCCGCCCACCCCGACCCAGAAGCAGGCGTACGGGCCGACCGCGCTGCTCAACACGCCGCCGAGGGAGGCGCCGACGATCGTCATCGTGCCCCAGGCGGAGCCCGCCACCGCGTTGCCGGCGGCCAGCTCGTCGGGGTCGAGCACGTTCGGCAGGGCGGCCTGGGCGGCTGGCGAGTAGAAGGCCTTCGCGACCGCCACCACGCCGATGCCGACCATCGCCAGCCACGCCGTGCCGGCGCTGCGTACGCCGAGCAGCAGCAGCACGCCGAGCAGGGCGGCGACGTTGGCCCCGATCATGATCTTGCGGCGGTCGAAGCGGTCGGCCACCGTCCCGGTGTACGGCAGCAGCAGCGCCACGATGCCGGTGTCCACGGCGAGGACCAGTGCCCCCCACACGCCGCTGCCGGTCAGCGACGGGAGGAGCACCAGCAGCGGCACCATGACGAACCAGTCGGCGCCGAAGACCACCAGCTCGGCCAGGAAGAGGTTGCGAAAGCTCCGGTTGCGGCGCAGGACCGAGAGGATGGACGGCACGATCGAACCCTACCCAGCCGGCGCCTCACCTTCCGTCGGTGCGCGGACAGCACGGGAACGGAGATCGTCCCGCCGACCCCGCGACGGCGGACGCCCCCGACCGGTGGTCGAGGCGTCCCTGACGAGTCCTACTCCGGCGGCAGCGGCGAGGTGCGGCTCTTGGGCAGCCGCAGCACCTCGAACTGGTCGGTGCCGTCGACCAGCGCCGCCGAGGGTGCCGGCCGGGCGGCGGCCCCGCCGGCCGCACCGGTGGGCCCGCCGGCCGGCCCCGCGGTCCGGGTGCCCGGCCCGGTCCCGGCGCCGGTCACGGCCGGCTCCGGGGTACCCGGGCGGGCGTCGGTGGCCGGGCCGGCCGGAGCCTCGGGCACCCCGCGCCAGCGGGCATGGCGTGCCCGGAGCGACTCCTTCATGTGCTCCACCATCGCGTACAGCGTCGGCACCAGGACCAGGGTCAGCAGCGTCGAGCTGAGCAGGCCGCCGATCACCACGATCGCCAGCGGCTTCGAGATGAAGCCGCCCTCACCGGTGAGCCCCAGGGCCATCGGCAGCAGCGCGAAGATCGTGGCGACCGCGGTCATCAGGATCGGCCGCAACCTGCGGCGACCGCCCTCGACGACCGCCTCCCGGACGCCCATGCCCTGCGCCCGGTACTGGTTGACCAGGTCGAGCAGCACGATCGCGTTGGTCACCACGATGCCGACGAGCATGAGCACGCCGATCAGCGCCGGAACGCCCAGCGGAGTGCCGGTGGCCAGCAGCAGGCCGATCGCACCGGTCGCCGCGAACGGGACGGAGACCAGCAGGATCAGCGCCTGGGTCAGGCTCCGGAACGTCGCCATCATGATCAGGAAGACGATCGCGATGGCGGCCAGCACCGCGAGGCCCAGGTCGGCGAAGGCGTCCTCCTGGTCCGCGCTGACACCCCCGATGGCGAAGGTCGCCCCCGGCACGTCGATCGCGTCCAGCTTCTTCTGCAGCTCCTGGCTGATCTTGCCCAGGTTGGAGCCGGCGGCCGTACCGGTGACCGAGACGCTGCGCTCGCCGTCGATCCGGGTGACCTGCTGCGGCCCGTCGACCGTGGTGACGGTCCCGATGTCGTCCAGCTTCACGGCCCCGATCGGCATGGCCCGCAACTGCTCGACCGTGGCCGGCGGCTGGCCGGCGGAGCGCAGGACCACCGCCCGCTGCCCGCCGTCCAGCGCCACCTGGCCCAGCGGGGCGCCCCGGTACGCCTGCGCGACCAGCTGCCCCACCGCCGCCTCGGTGAGCCCGACGCGGGCGGCCGCCGCGCGGTCGACGGTGACGTCGACACGCTCCACCTGGTCGGCGAGGCTGGTCGCCACGTCCTCGACGCCGGACAGGCCCTTCATCGCCGCTGCCGCCTCGTCGGCGGCCCGCTGCAGCGTCGCCGGGTCGGCGGCCTGCACGACCACCTCCAGCTGGTTGGCCGACGCGCCTCCCTGCCCGGCCCCGAACCGGAACTCGCCGACGCCCGACCCGAGCGTGCGGAACTTCTCCCGGAGGACGCCGCGCATCTCCTTGGCGTCGGTGTCCTCGCCCAGGGCCAGGTTCCAGGTGGCGACGTTGTTGCCGCCGGTGCCGGCCCACGGGGTGTCCCCGGAGCCGGCCGTCAGCTGGTACGTCTCGACGCCCTCGGTGCCGGCCAGGACCGCCTCGACCCGGCGGGCGGCCTCGTCCGTGCCGGCCAGACCGGTGCCCGCGGGCAGCTCCTGGGTGATGGTCAGCGTGTCCTGGCCGGAGTCGTCCAGGAAGTTCGTCTCCAACTGACGGGACAGCCCGAACGTGCCGAACAGGACCAGCACGCCGAGCCCGAGGGTGATCCAGCGGGTGGCCCGCGTACGGGTGGCGAACCCGATGACCGGCAGGTACCCCCGCTGCAACGGGCTGCGCAGCTCCTTCTCCTCCGCCGCCCGGCGTACGTCCACCTTCATGGCTTCGCCGGCCGGCTTGAGGAACCAGTACGCCAGCACCGGGATGACGGTCAGCGACACGAGCAGCGAGGCGAGCAGGGCGACGGTGACCGTGATCGCGAACGGCGCGAACAGCTGCCCCACGAACCCGCCGACCAGCGCGATCGGCGCGAAAACGGCGACGGTGGTGAGCGTGGAGGCGGTCACCGCGCCGGCCACCTCCCGAACGGCGGTGAGGATGGCGTCCCACTTGGCCTCGCCGTACTCCAGGTGCCGCTTGATGTTCTCCAGCACCACGATCGAGTCGTCCACCACCCGGCCGACCGCGATGGTCAGCGCGCCGAGGGTGAGCAGGTTGAGCGAGTAGTCACCGATCCAGAGCGCGATCAGCGCGACCACCACCGACAGCGGGATGGAGACCGCGGTGACGACGGTGGACCGGACCGAGAGCAGGAACACCAGGATCACGATGACCGCCATCACGAGGCCCAGCAGGCCCTCGGTGGTGAGGCTCTCGATCGACTTCTCGACGAAGGGCGCCTGGTCGAAGACGACGGTCAGCTCGGCGCCGGCGGCGTCGCGCAGATCGGCGAGCCGGTCGCGGATCTCGTGGGAGATCTCCACCGCGTTGCCGTCCGGCGTCGCGGTGACGGCGATGCCCAGGCTGTCCTTGCCGTTGGTCCGCGTGATCGCCGTCGCCGGCGCGGGCTGCTGCTCGACGGTGGCCACGTCCCGGAGACGGACCGAGGGCGGGGCGAGCACCAGGTTGCGCAGGTCGTCGAGGTCGGCCAGCGGCGTCCCCACCTGGACCGGGAGCGTACGGCCCTCGGCGACCACCGCACCGGCGGGGATCACGGCACCGTTGGCCCGCAGGGCCTCGCCGATCGCGCCGGGCCGGATCCCGGCCGCGGCGAGCTTGTTCTGGTCCGGCGTGATGGCCACGACCTCGTCGCGGGTGCCGGTCACCTCGACGCTGCGGACACCCTCGATCGCCTCCAGCTCGGGCACGACCGTGTCGCGGAGCTTCTCGCCCAGGGCCCGCTGGTCGCCGCCGCCGGACGCGGCGAGCACCACCGCCGGCAGGTCGTCCGTGCCACCGGCGATGACCTGCGGGTCGACGCCCTCGGGCAGTTGGGCGTCGATCCGGTTGAGCGCGGTCTGCATCTTGTTGACCACGTCGTCCAGGTCGGTGCCGAACTCGTACTGCACCTGGACGGTCGTCGAGCCCTCGCGCGAGGTCGAGGTGATCTTCTCGAGCCCGGCGATGCCCTGGAGGCTCTTCTCGATCGGCTCGGTGACCTGCGACTCGACGATCTCCGGACCGGCGCCGGGGTATGCCGCCACGACGAAGGCGGCCGGGAACTCCAGCGACGGCAGGAGTTGCTGCTTCAGCGACGGCACGGCGAACGCTCCGAACACCGTGGCCACCACCGCGATGAGGGCGACCAGCCCTCGGTTGGCGAGACTGAATCTGGCGAGCAGCGACATCGGCTGGACTCACTCCTGATGAGGGACTGCGGTGCGGGGTGGGGAAAGTGTGCCCCACCCGATCTCCGCGGTTTCGGTGGGGCTCCGCCCCCGGATCCCGCCGACGGGACGGCGCCCGAGACCGGATCAGACCAGGTCGAGGGAGCGGGCCGCAGCCAGGGGATCGTTGGCGATGGTGACCGGGGCGGGGGCCGTGGAGATGGCCCACTCGGGGTCCTTCAGGCCGTGCCCGGTGACGGTGCAGACGACCGTCGAGCCGGCCGGCACGGTGCCCGCGGCAGCCTGCTGGAGCAGCCCCGCCACGCTGGCCGCGCTGCCCAGCTCGACGAAGACCCCGACCTCCCGGGCGAGCAGCCGGTACGCGGACAGGATCTCCCGGTCGGTGACCGCGGCGATCAGGCCACCGGAGGCGTCCCGGGCGTCGAGAGCCTTCGTCCAGCTCGCCGGGTTGCCGATCCGGATGGCGGTGGCGATGGTCGACGGTTCACGGACCACCTGGCCGGTGACGATCGGCGCCGCCCCGGAGGCCTGGAAGCCGTACATCTTCGGGGTCTTCGTGACGTTGCCGGCGTCCCGCTCCTCCGCGTAGCCCAGCCAGTAGGCGGAGATGTTGCCCGCGTTGCCGACCGGCAGGCAGTGGATGTCCGGCGCGTCGCCGAGCGCCTCGACGATCTCGAACGCGGCCGTCTTCTGGCCGTGCAGCCGGTCGACGTTCACGGAGTTGACCAGGGCGACCGGGTAGTCCTGGGCGAGCTTCGCGGCCAGCGACAGGCAGTCGTCGAAGTTGCCGCTGACCTGGAGCAGCCGGGCCCCGTGCACCAGCGCCTGCGCCAGCTTGCCCAGCGCGATCTTGCCCTGCGGCACCAGCACCGCGCAGGTCAGGCCGGCGCGGGCCGCGTACGCGGCGGCCGAGGCGCTGGTGTTGCCGGTGGACGCGCAGATGATCGCCTTGTTGCCGGCCTCCACCGCCTTGGACACCGCGACCGTCATGCCCCGGTCCTTGAAGGAGCCGGTCGGGTTGGCCCCCTCGACCTTGAGCCAGACGTCGCAGCCGAGCCGGGACGACAGCACCGGCGCGGGCAGCAGCGGCGTGTTCCCCTCGTGCAGGGTGACGACGGGAGTGGCCTCCGTGACCGGCAGTCGATCCCGGTACGCGTCGATGAGACCCCGCCACATGTCGTACTCCTCCGCCTCTGCTCCCGGCCGCGCCGGGTCACGTCAAGCCTGGACCAGCCGCTCCGGGCGACCTCCGGCGGACCCTTGGCCACCCACCAGGCGGGACACGGGTCAGGCCTCGCCCTCGACCCGCAGCACGCTGGCCACCGAGCGGACGATGTCCAACCCGCGCAGCTCTTCGACGGTCGCGGCGAGCGCGGCGTCCGGCGCGACGTGGGTGACGATGACCAGGTCGGCGTCCTCGCCGCGGCCGGCCGTGCCACCACCGGCCGGCCCCTGCCGGACGGTCGCGATCGAGACGTCGTGCCGGGCGAACACGCCGGCCACCGCGGCCAGCACGCCGGGCCGGTCGGTCACGTCGAGGCTGATGTGGTAGCGCGTCAGCGCCTCCCCCATCGGCCGCACCGGCAGGTCCGCGTACGCGGACTCGCTGGCCGCGCGGACCCCGGCGAGCCGGTTGCGGGAGACCGCCACCACGTCGCCGAGCACCGCGCTCGCGGTCGGCGCGCCGCCCGCGCCCCGGCCGTAGAACATGAGCTGCCCGGCCGCCTCCGCCTCGACGAAGACCGCGTTGAAGGCGTCGCCGACGCTCGCCAGCGGGTGGGTCAGCGGGATCATCGCCGGGTGCACCCGGACGCTGACCGTCTCGCGGCCGGCCGCGTCGGCGCCCCGGGCGGCGATGCAGAGCAGCTTGATGGTGCAGCCCATCGCCTTGGCGCTGGCCACGTCGGCGGCGGTGACCTCGGTGATGCCCTCGCGGTGCACGTCGGCCGCGCTGACCCGGCTGTGGAACGCCAGCGAGGCGAGGATCGCGGCCTTGGCCGCCGCGTCGAAGCCCTCCACGTCGGCGGTCGGGTCGGCCTCGGCGTACCCCAGCTCGGTCGCCTCCTCCAGCGCCTCCGCGAAGCCGGCGCCGGTGGCGTCCATCGCGGAGAGGATGAAGTTCGTGGTGCCGTTGACGATGCCGGTCACCCGGGTGATGCGGTCACCGTGCAGCGACTCGCGCAGCGGCCGCAGCAGCGGGATCGCGCCGGCCACCGCCGCCTCGTAGTAGAGGTCGCCGCCGCCCTCGGCCGCCGCGTCGTGCAGCGCGCCGCCGTCCTCGGCGAGGAGCGCCTTGTTCGCCGTGACCACGCTCTTGCCGGCCCGCAACGCCTCCACCAGCCAGCTCCGGGCCGGCTCGATGCCGCCGACGACCTCGACCACCACGTCGACGTCGTCGCGTTTGATCAGGCCGAGCGGGTCGGTCGTGAACAGCGCCGGGTCGACCGGCAGGTCGCCGCGGTCACGGCCGATCCGGCGGACGGCGATGCCGGCGATCTCCAGCGGCGCGCCGATCCGGGCGGCGAGGTCGGCGGACTGCTCGTGCAGCAGCCGGACGACCTCGCTGCCGACCGTGCCACAGCCGAGCAGTGCCAAACGCACAGGTGACGTCATCCCACATCCAAAGCGAGCAGGTCCTCTTCGGTCTCCCGCCGGACGATCAGGCGCGCCTGGCCGTCCCGCACGGCGACCACCGGCGGGCGCGGCACGTGGTTGTAGTTGCTGGCCATGCTCCGGCAGTACGCACCCGTGCCGGGCACCGCGACAAGATCTCCGGGCTGCACGTCGGCGGGCAGGAATTCATCCTTCACCACGATGTCCCCGGACTCACAGTGCTTTCCCACCACGCGGGCGAGCATCGACTCGGCGGCGCTCGCGCGGGAGGCCAGGGTCGCCGAGTACGACGCGTCGTACAGCGCGGTGCGGATGTTGTCGCTCATCCCGCCGTCGACACTCACGTACGTCCGGATCCCGTCGACGTCCTTGACCGTTCCCACCTCGTAGAGGGTGAACACCGCCGGCCCGACGATCGCCCGGCCCGGCTCGATGGACAGGTGCGGCACGGCCAGCCGCTCGGCGGCGCACTCCCCGTCGACGATCTTCCGCAACCGCTTCGCCAGGTCGGCCGGCGTGGCCGGATCGTCCTGGGTCGTGTACGCGATGCCGAAACCACCGCCCAGGTCCAGCTCGGGCAGCTCGACGCCGCGCGCGTCACGGATCTGCGCCTGCAGCGCCAGCACCCGCCGCGCGGAGACCTCGAAGCCGCTCGCGTCGAAGATCTGCGACCCGATGTGCGAGTGCAGGCCGCGCAGCTCCAGCACGTCCTCGTCGAGGATCTTGAAGGCGGCCGCGGCGGCGGCACCCCCGGCGAGGGAGAAGCCGAACTTCTGGTCCTCGTGGGCGGTGGCGATGAACTCGTGGGTGTGCGCCTCCACGCCCACCGTCACGCGGACCAGGACCCTCGGGCGGACGCCCCGCTCCCGCGCCAGCGCGGTGAGCCGGTCGATCTCGTGGAACGAGTCGACGATGACGCGGCCCACCCCGGCGTCCAGCGCCCGGGTGAGCTCCGCGACCGACTTGTTGTTGCCGTGGAAGCCGATCCGCTCCGGGGGCATCCCGGCCGCGAGCGCGGTGGCCAGCTCGCCGCCGCTGCACACGTCGAGGTGCAGGCCCTCCTCGGCGATCATGCGGACCACGGCGCGGCACAGGAACGCCTTGCCGGCGTAGTAGACGTCCTCGGTGGGGAAGGCGGAACGGAAGTCGCGGCAGCGGGCCCGCAGGTCCTCCTCGTCCAGCACGTACACCGGGGTGCCGAACTCGGCCGCGAGGTCGCGGACGCCCAGGCCCGCGACGGCGAGCGCGCCGTCGGCGCCGCGCGCCACGTTCCGCGGCCACAGCGCCGGCACCAGGGCGTTGACGTCGACCGGCGTACGCAGCCACGCCGGCCCCCGGCTGCCGATGTCCCCGTGCAGGGCACCGGCCTCGTGCGCGCGCATGAGTTACATCCTCTCCGGAGCCGAGACGCCCAGCAGGTGCAGGCCGTTGGCGATGACCACCCGCGTCGCGTCGTTCAGCCACAGCCGCGCGCGGTGCAGGTCGGTGACGTCCTCGTCGCCGCGGGGCAGGATCCGGCAGTTGTCGTAGAACCGGTGGTACGCCCCGGCCAGGTCCTCCAGGTACCGGGCGACCCGGTGCGGCTCGCGCAGCTCGGCGGCGGTGGCCACCACGGCGGGGAACTCGGCCAGCGCCTTGAGCAGCTCGTTCTCCTTGTCGTGGTCGAGCAGCTCCGGGTGGAAGGCCCCGGCGTCACCCCGGGTCAGGCCGGCCTCGGCGGCGTTCCGCCCGACGCTGGCCGTCCGGGCCGCCACGTACTGCACGTAGTAGACCGGGTTGTCGCGGGTGGCCCGCGTCCACAGCTCGATGTCGATGTCGATCGGCGAGTCGCTGGAGTAACGGGCCAGCGCGTACCGGGAGGCGTCCACGCCGATCGCGTCGACCAGGTCCTCCAGGGTGACCACCGTGCCGGCCCGTTTGCTCATCCGCACCGGCGCGCCGTCGCGGACCAGGTTGACCAGTTGGCCGATGAGGATCTCCAGGCTGCGGTCCGGGTCGTCGCCGAAGCACGCCGCCATCGCCTTCATCCGGCCGATGTAGCCGTGGTGGTCGGCGCCGAGCATGATCACCACCCGCTCGAAGCCACGCTCCCGCTTGTCCAGGTAGTACGCGCAGTCGGCGGCGAAGTACGTCCACTCGCCGTTGGACTTGCGCAGCACCCGGTCCTTGTCGTCGCCGAAGTCGGTGGTGCGCAGCCAGACGGCGCCGTCGGCCTCGTACGTGTTGCCCTGCTCCCGCAGCCGGTTGAGCGCGTGGTCCAGCTCACCCCGGTCGTGCAGGTCCTTCTCGTTGAAGTAGGTGTCGAACTCCACGCCGAAGTCGCGCAGCGACGACTTGATCTCGGCGAACATCAGCTCGACGCCCTCGACCCGGAACACCTCCTGGGCGGCGGCGTCGTCGAGCGTCAGCACCTCCGGCCGCCGGGCCTTCACCTGCTCCGCGATCTCCGAGATGTACGCCCCGGCGTAGCCGTCCTCGGGCGCCGGCTCCCCCGTGGCGCCGGCGAGCAGCGAGCGGGCGAACCGGTCGATCTGCGAACCCGCGTCGTTGAAGTAGTACTCCGTGGCGACATCCGCCCCGGTCGCGCGCAGCAGCCGGCTCAGCGCGTCACCGACGGCGGCCCAGCGGACCCCGCCGATGTGCACCGGGCCGGTCGGGTTCGCCGAGACGAACTCCAGGTTGATCTTCTGGCCGGCGAGCCGCTCGCTGCGGCCGTACTCCTCGCCGGCCTCGACGATCGCGCGGGCGAGCTGACCCGCGGCGGCCGCGTCGAGGCGGATGTTGAGGAAGCCCGGGCCGGCGATCTCCACCGACTTGATCCCCGGGGCCCGGCCGAGCTGCTCGGCCAGGGCGGCGGCCAGCTCCCGCGGCGGCACGCCCACCTTCTTGCTGAGCTGGAGCGCCAGCGTCGAGGCGTAGTCGCCGTGCTCGGGGTTTCGGGGTCGCTCCACCGCCGTCCGCTCCGGCAGGGCGGAGCGGTCCAGGCCCCGCTCGGTGAAGACGGCGTGGGCTGCGGTGAGGACGACCTCGGCGAGTTCTGCGGGAGTCACCGAACCATGTTATCGGGGGTAGACTCGGTCCCCGCGGCGGCGACCCAGCATGTGAACCCGGCCCGCCAGATCCCCTGACCGACCGACCTGACGAGGCACGATGAGCATCAGCACCCCGGGCGGCCCAGAGCGCCGCCCGACCGTGGTCAGCACCGGCAAGAAGCCGGCCGCGGGCAAGCCGGCCGCCGGCAAGGCCGGGTCCGGCAAGCCGGCGGGCACCCCGCGCGCGGGCGGCAAGGGCCCCCGCAAGCCGATCGCCCCGGTGAAGGTCAGCCAGGGCCGCAGCTGGGGCCCGATCGCGCTGTTCGTCGCCGTCGGCGTGCTCGCCGCCGCGATCATCGGCTACGGCGCGTGGGCGACCTTCCAGGGTTCGAAGCCGTGGGACGACCGGGCCAACGCGATCGACGGCATCGTCAACTTCCGCGAGAAGGACCCGGACCTGGTCAAGGGCGGCAACCACCAGCAGGGCTCGATCACGTACCCGGTGCTGCCCCCGGTCGCCGGCCCGCACAACGACGCCTGGCAGAACTGCATGGGCGACGTCTACGACGCCCCGATCGCCAACGAGCACGCGGTGCACAGCCTGGAGCACGGTGCGGTCTGGATCACGTACCGGCCCGACCTGCCCGCCGACCAGGTCGCGAAGCTGGCGGAGAAGGTGCGCGGCAACGAGAAGCTGATGCTCAGCCCGTACGAGGGCCTGGACAAGCCGATCTCGCTGCAGGCCTGGGGCTACCAGCTCAAGGTCGACAACGCCGACGACGGCCGGATCGACGAGTTCATCAAGACCCTGAAGGTGAACGCCTCCATCGAGGGCCCGACCGCCCTCTGCAACCAGGGCGTCACCGCCACCGGCACCACTCCGCGCCAGTTGCAGCAGCAGTAAGGAACTGCCCATGCCCGCACCCACGACCCTCGACAGCGACACCGGCGAGACCCCGGTCACCGAGGACGGTGACCGGGTGTCCGCCCGCCGGTTCGGCACCCTCGCGGTGGCCCTCGCCGTCGTGGTCGGTCTCCTGCTCGGGTACGCGGGGGGCCTCCTCACCCCCCGCCTCACCCGGCCCGGGGACGCGTCGGTGGAGGCGGGCTTCGCACGGGACATGACCACCCACCACGCCCAGGCGGTGGAGATGGGGTTGATCGCCTTCCAGCGCGGCACGGACCAGGAGGTCCGGACGATCGGCGGCGACATCGCCCTCGCCCAGCAGGGCGACATCGGCGCCATGCAGACCTGGCTGCGGTCCTGGGGCCTGGACCCGACCGGCTCCCAGCCCCGGATGGCGTGGATGCCGGACGGCACCGAGATGGTCCGCGACGGGCTGATGCCCGGCATGGCCACCCCGGAGCAGATGACACAGCTTCGCGAGGCCCAGGGCAAGGAGCTGGACGTCCTCTTCCTGGACCTGATGATCAAGCACCACATCGGCGGCATCCACATGGTCGACGCCCTGCTCGACGCGAGCGACGAGCCGGACGTGGTCCAGGCCGCGCAGACCATGAAGAACACCCAGCAGACCGAGCTGACCAACCTCCAGAACGCCCTCAAGCGCATCCGGGGCTGAATCCGCTCACCCCGCCCCGAGAGGCCCGCACCGCCGTCGTGGCGGTACGGGGCCTCTCGTGGTCTTGGTGGCTCCGTCCAGGGTTCCTGCGTGGTTGTGGTGGCTCGGGTTCGTCCTTGCGTCGGGGTTTGTGGGTGGTTGCGGTGGTGGGGTGGGGCCCGCCGTGCCCGGCTCCGGGCGGTCAGGCTTGATCCCTGCGCCGGTCACGGCGGGCCCCACCCCCGACGTGGTCCCGGCCCGCCCGCCCGCCGGTCCTGGTTCCCCACACCGCGTCGATGATCCACTCGGGGTTTCCCCGACTTCCCTGAACCCGAGTCGATCAAAGGGTCAGACGCCGCTGGCCGGCACCCGGGTTCGGGTGCCGGCCAGCGACTTGTTTCCCCCTGTGAGGAAGGTCAGTGAGTTCAGCTGTTCCAGTGCTCGGCGACGAGGTCGGCGGCCTGGGTCTCCCACTGCGCGTAGTGGAACGGGTAGGCCGAGACCTGCACGGTCTGGGCGGCCTTGGTCAGCGGCATGTCCTGCCAGCCGTCGACCTGCTTGAGGCCCTTCAGGAACGCCATCGTCGAGTACTCCGGGTCGGTGATCTGCTCCACCGTGCCCCACCCGCTGGAGGGGCGCTGCTGGAACAGGCCCTGCGAGTCGTGGTCGTTGCGCTCACCCAGGTGACCCAGGTTCTCGAGCTTGGACTCCTGCAGCGCGGTGGCGATCGCCACCACGGCGGCGCGCTCGTCCATGTCGGCCTTCTTCGTCGCGGCGATGATCGCCTTGACGTTGCCGATCTGCTCGTCGGTCAGGTCGATACGCGACTGCTCGCCCTGCACACCGTGCGGGATCAGCTTGCCCTTGTCCACCTTGTCAGCCTGCGCGGTCGCGACGACCGGCTTCGACTCGATCGACGGGGCGGCGTTGGCGGTGGCCGGGCCGGCGACCATGCCACCGGCGAAGGCCAGACCAGCGATACCCAGAACGCTCTTCCGCAGCAGCTTCGTGTTCATCAGAGAAGCTCCATTCGGGGGAAGGCGCCACCCACCGCAAGAAGGGGGAACGGGCGTGGTGACGCGAGCACCGTCAGGCGCCCAAGAGACTTGAGGGATTTCCGTCGCTGTCAGGGTCCA
>NZ_JBQHDE010000022.1:0-41820 GCF_052068455.1 Micromonospora sp. H33
TTCGGGTCGGGCCCCTTCTCGTCCCGCATACGGAACATGCCGATGGCCCGGCATCGGATGAGGCAGCCGGGAAAGGTGGGTTCCTGTACCAGTACCAGCGCGTCGAGGGGGTCGGTGTCCTCGCCGAGGGTGTGTTCGATGAAGCCGTAGTCGGCCGGGTACTGGGTAGCGGTGAACAGGGTGCGGTCCAGTCGGATCCGGCCGGTCCGGCGGTCCATCTCGTACTTGTTGCGTGTTCCCTTGGGGATCTCGATGGTGACGTCGAACTCCATGCGGTTGCTCCGCTCTTCGGACCTTCAGTCGGTCAACGGCTACCGGCCCGGTCGGTGATGAACCCGGCGATCCCGCTGCCGTGTGGGTGTCGAACACCGACAACGGCGCGACCGGCCGGTAGCTGTAGCGGCTGGCTCGGCCAGGCGAACGCAGGCACCCGAGAGCGGATAAGGGGAGCCGGGCGCGTCCGGCGTCCACATGTCCTTCCCGATTGTTGCCTATCCCGCGTCTGGTGAAATGCGGTCAGTGGTGGCTTCGGGGTCCGGGACCTCGAACCGAGGTCCCGGACCCCGCGCCTCCCGGCCCGGGCCGGTTGGAGCGTTCAGGCCCGGGCCGGCGCTGCGGGTTGTCGATCGGGCTGAACGTGGCCACCATCGGTCTCCCACACGGCGACATCGTCGCCGTGTCGCGCCAACCGTCCTGCGCGAGGGCTGGGCGGTATGAACAGGACATCGGCGGCGCGGGTGGTGGTGGCGGGGCGCGAAGCCGCGAGCATGGCCGCCGTCGCCACGGCGTACGTAGTCTCGGGCGCTATCACGGCCAGGTCGATCCGCAGATCCCTCGGGCCTGTGACGACCACCAGCCCGGCCCCGAGGGTGGTGAACCAGCCCACCCGCACCACGGCGCCGCCGACGCCGATCCGGCACGGATGCCTGTCCCAGGCCGCCGGCTGCAGCATGATCCGTTCGATCACGCCGCCACGCTGGGCGGTGAGCGCGGTGACCAGGCTGCACAGTTCGACGACCGGGTCGCGGGAGGTCGGCCACCAACCGCCGTCGAGCATCTCGCGGCTGGACGGCGAGTCAGCCAGCCGCAGGCGTGCCGTAGGCGGCTCACGGGTGCAGACCCATGTCATGCGGTCCTCGACCGAGCGGATCATCAGTTCCGTCCCTCCGGTACGTCGGCACCCGGGTCGGTGCCGGCGGGGTCTGGACGGGTGATGGTGGTGTAGGGGGTGGCGCGGTGCCTGCGGGTCAACAGCCGCAGCTGAATGATGCGCCGCATGGTGGCTTGGATGGTCACCAGCAGCACGCCGAACACCGCGGCGAGCAGCAGCGCGACTCCCATCGGAAGTTGCCCCTGCGCGCCGAAGAAGTGCACGTCCGTACGCTGACCGTTCTGCAGGATGAAGATCAGTAGCAGGAGCAGCACCACGGCGGATGCCGTGAACGCGACCAGCGAACCCCCGGCGCGGACACGCGGCACAGGGCGGGACCGGTCGTTGATCTCGGGGCCGGACTGCATGTTGGTGGAGCGGGCGGAGCCGAACCTGGCCATTGCGGACCTCATTCCGACGGTGGCGCGCGAAGTACGCGAACCGGGGCCGTCGGGGTCCAGGACGACAACCTCAGCCTACTCTCCGTCTGGGCTGATCGGTACGCCCGAGATGTCGGATCTACCAATCCGGGCGAACACGTTCCGCCGCACCCGCCCCGCACAGGACCAGGCAGAAGAACGAACCGAAGCCCGTCGCCGTTCAACGAAGACCACGGTGGGAGGCGAATCCGGCAGCCGGCGCGCCGCGGCCCAACACAGCACCGCCTCATACATGCCAAGGGTCATCGGCACCATGGGGCGATGCTGTGGCGAGCGCCAGGACGGAAGTCCGGGGCGAGTCGACCTCCTGCAGGGGCTGACCACCCGCTCCGCGACCGGATCGCTCCGCAGCCCGTCAGTACCCGGTCAGCGGCCACCCAACAGCGTTGTCAGCAGCAACGGCAGGAGCAGGACGGTCACGAGCAGCATCACCCGCATCCGACCCGAACGCCGTTCGACGGCGCGCTTCACCCGTACGCCGAGCCGCATCGGGATGGATCCGCACGGGACGACGGAGGACTCAGTCGTGATGGCGGACGGACCAACTGCCATCGAAGTCCTCTCGTGATCGTTTGACGCTCTCCTCTGGGCGATCGGATGTGACCGGGACGGCGGCCCGTCAGCTCGGCATTCCGGCCCTGAGCTGGGCCAGGGAACGCTTCAACAGCCGGGACACGTGCATCTGTGACAGCCCGACTTCGGTGGCGATCCGCGCCTGGGTCATGTGGCGGTAGAACCACATAGTCAGAATCCGACGCTCGCGCAGAGGAAGGGAGGCGAGTAACGGCAGTAGTGTCAGGTGGTCGTCCACGCGCGCGTAGCCGGGATCGAAGGCGCCGATGAGCTCGATGGTCTCGACGTGGTCGGCGCCGAGCTGGGGCGCGTTGAGGGATGGCAGGTGGTAGGCCTGCGACGCGGTGAGTCCGGCCAGGACGTCGTCGACGCTCACGTCCAGGTGGCCAGCGAGTTCCGCGGTGGTCGGATGGTGGCCCTGTCGCTGCGTGAGCTCGGCCGTGGCGGCTCGCACCATGCTGCTCAGTTCCTGGGCGCGGCGCGGGACCCGCATCGCCCATGTCGTGTCGCGGAAGTGCCGGCGCAGGGCACCGAGAATGGTCGGGACCGCGTAGCAGGAGAACGGAACGCCTCGTCGGACGTCGAATCCGTCGACGGCTCTGACCAGGGCGAGAGCCGCGACCTGGGCCAGGTCCTCGTAGGGCTCCCCGCGTCCGGTGTATCGGCGGGCCAGTCGGCTGGCCATGGGCAGATTGCCCTCGATGATCCGGGTCCGCAGTCTCGTACGATCGGGATCGTCGCAGCTCAGGGCAGCGTGTCGACGCAACAGTTCTTCGCTCGTCGCCGGCACATCACCCGCCGACGGATGTCGGGGAACGGCAGTCACGGTCGCGGTGGGGATGACCATTGTTCAATGCCCCTTACGGCTGGCGGCGGTGGAGCTGACAGCCACCGGGGGCCCGGGCGACAAACCTCACCGTACGCCTCATCGCGCCGATTCGCACCGCCCGACGCCGGCCAACGGGACAGCACAGGCCGCCGCTGGCCAACCAGGCAGTCAGGCGGACAGGTTGGCGGTCATTCCTGGCGTGAGCTGCTCGGAACCGTCGACGATCGCCTGAGCCAGATCGGACAACCGCCGGTTGTGGCTGCGGGCGCCGGTGCGCAACAGCGCGAAAGCCTCACCCACGTCCACCTGGAGTCGCTCGGCGATGACACCCTTGGCCTGCTCGATCAGAACTCGGCTGTTGAGTGCGGTCTGCAGTTGCTCGGTGAGGATGTCGCGGTGGTGGATGGCGCGTTGCTGGAGCAGCCCGATGGTGGCCACGTCCGCCAGGGCCTGCCCGATCCGGACCTTGCCTTCGTCAAGGGCGCCCGCGCGGGTGTCGAAAAGGTTCAGCGCGCCGATGACCTCGGAACGTAGGCGCATGGGCAGGGCGTGTACCGCGGTGAAGCCGACCTCGGCCGCGGCGGCGGTGAACCGGGGCCAACGGTTGCCGGCGGCCCGCAGGTCGATGACCGACACGGGTTGGCCGGTGCGGAAGCAGTCCACGCAGGGCCCCTGGTCGGTCTGCAGCTGGAACAACTCCAGCAGCCGGGTGCGTTCCGAGGAGGCCGCCACCACCTGAAGGTTGTCCTGCTGGTCGGTCAGCAGCAGCCCGGCCGCCGAGACGCCCAGCAGCTGAACACACCGGTCGGCGAGCACATGCAGAAACTCGATCACGTCGAAGTCGTCGACGAGTGTGTCAGCCATTTCCACGAACACGTCGGACAGCTGGATCTCGGCCATGTCACTCACCCTCGGCATACGATAGCCCCACTCGGATGGGCGGCGGCGCGGGCGACCGACCGGTTACACGATGGGCCGGGTCCCGGCGTTCATCCGGCCCCGTCGCCAGCTGCGTCGCGGGAGTCGAAACGCAGGCGCCGGGCCACCACGTCGACTGCGACGTCCCGGAGGCGTCGGTCGTGGGAGTAGGCGAAGGCGCGTAGCCGGATGAGGGCCTCCGCCGCGCTCACCCCCAGCTGGACCGTGACCATCCCCGTGGCCTGGTGCACCTCGGGATGGTGCACCCCGGCCTGCTCGGGCCAACGATCGTCCTGCTCCGGCCCGTCGCGGGATGCACCGTCCAGCAGCACCGCGCACGCCGTGTCCGCCAGAGTCAGGGCGTCGGCCAGTTGCGTGCCGGCGAGGCCGCCGGCCCGCGCGCGGTAGAGATCCAGCACACCGAGACGGATCCCGCCGACCTGGAGCGGCAGCGCGAACACCGCACGGACCCCGGCGAGCACCGCCGCCGGGGCGAACGCCGGCCAACGGGCCAGACACTCCGGCGCTGCCAGGTCAGCGACCAGGGCCGGCCCGCCGGAGATCGTGTCCATCCCAGGCCCCTCCCCGAGGGTCAGAATCAGCTCCTCCAGATCCCAGGCGGTCCGGTCACTGGCGCACAGCACCTCCCTTGGTGTGGCGGGCAGTGTCACCGTGACGGCGGCGGAGTCCACGTCGGCGACCGACGCCGTCGCGGCGCAGACATGGTCGACCGTGACCGTCCCGCCCCGAGCCGCGTCGACGACCAGGGTCCACAGCCGGATCCGGCGTGCGGCGCTCACCGGCCCGCCGCACCGGGGTCGTGCCAGCGGGGACGATCAGCCCCGGTCGGGCGGCAAAGGGTCACCGACGTACGGGCGGAAGGAGCGGTTCGGAAGCGAAGACGCGGCCCGTTGATGTGCTCGTTCACGACTCACTCCGACCCTGATCATGCGGAGCGGACACGCCCCATGCGGCCAGCCGGGGTCCGGGGTGACGCTCTCACCGTATCCCGAGGCACGGCCCGGGCGCTGAGAACACCGTCTTCGTAAGATCATCGATCTTGCGCACATGATCTCAACGACATCGACCACGTTCGGTCACCACCGAATATGGGCCGGGACAGCACCGTCGGAGCGGGCGCCTGCGTCGTCCGCGATGTGCCGGACGGCGTGGTCGTCAAGGGCGTGCCCGCTCGTTGAGGGACGCCGAGTGCACGTCCACCCGGCCGCCAGATAACGGGTGCCGGCGGCTCCATCGTCTGCTGCTCAAGTTGAGCCTCTGGCCGCAGTCCCACCCGCGATCGAGGCGGCCGGGATCGCGCTGCTGACCTTCCATTCGGGCCCATTGCCGTCTCCCGCGCGCTGGGCTCCTCGTCCAGGTGGGCGCGTTCGCGGGCGTACAATCGGACGATGTCGTGCAGGCGGTAGCGGCTGTTGCCCGCCGACTCGAGCAGGTAGGCGTCCAGCAGCAGGTCGACGGGCCGATCCGTCTCCGATGGGGACAGGTCCGCCAGGGCCGCGTACGCGTGCGTGTCGGCGTCCGTTCAGTCCACGGTGGCGGCCAGCCGTAACAGGCGTGTGGCGTGCCGGTGCCCGTCCGCGGCGTCGGCGGCGATGGTCTGGTATCCGAGCTGAACAGTTGTCCGCACCGAGAGGTCGCCGGCCTCCAGCACGTCCAGCCGGCGGCCCTCGTCGGCGAGGCGACTGGCGAGGACGCCGAGCGAGGCGTCCGGACGTGTGACGGCGCGGGCAGCGGCGATCCGCACCGCGAGCGGCAACCGCCGCACGACGTCACGATCGCGGCGGCGGCCTCCGGCTCCGCGGCCATTCGGTCCCTGCCGGCGAATTCCGCGAACAGGTCGAGCGCCGCCGGCTGTGGCAGCGGCGGCAACGGTACGTGGACGCCCGCGTCCAGGTCGGTCAGGGCCCACCGGCTGGTGACCAGGGCGGCGCAGCGCGGCCCAACTGGGCAGCAGCGGACGGACCTGCGCCGCCGAGGCGGCGTTGTCCAGCACCACCAGCACACTGCGGTTGGCGGTCCAGGTCCGGTACAGCGCGGCCGCCTCGTCGAGCGACGCCGGCGCCGTCGGCGCGCCCAGCGATCCCGAGGCCGTACTGATCGTCGACGAGACAGGCGACTTGAAGAAGGGCCGGCACACCGTCGGCGTCCAACGGCAGTATTCAGGCACGGCCGGGAAGATCGAGAACTGTCAGCTCGCGGTCCACCTCGTCTACGCCACAACGGCCGCCCACTCGATGCGCGACACCGCCCTCTACCTACCTCGATCCTGGTGCGACGACACCGAACGCCGCACCGAGGCCGGCATCCCGGACCACGTGCGGTTCGCGACCAAGCCACAACTGGCAGCCCGCATGATCGAGGCAGCGGTGACCGCGGGGATGCCCTGCCGGTGAGTCGCCACCGACGAGGCACACGGCGGTTATCCGCGGCTGGCCTCACGGCTGCGCGCGCTGGGCCTGGGCTACGTCCTCGCCGTGGCCTGCTCACATCACGTGACCACCGGCATCGGCGCCTACCGCGTCGACCTGCTCGCGGCCGGCCTTCCCGCGACCGCCTGGCAACGCATGTCCGCCGGCCCCGGCGCGAAGGGACACCGCTACTACGACTGGTCCTTCACGCGCTACCCGCCCACCTCGACGAGCACGGCGGCCACCACTGGCTACTGATCCGCCGGAACCGGCGCACCCGGGAACTCGCCTTCTACCGCTGCTGGTCACCCACAACCGTCGCACTGAACACCCTCGTTGTCGTGGCCGGACGCCGCTGGAAGATCGAAGAATCGTTCCAGGCCGCGAAGACCGGACTCGGCCTGGACCAACACCAGAACCGCCGCTGGATCTCCTGGCACCGCTGGACCATGCTCGTCCTCGCCCACGCCTTCCTCGCCGCCGCGACCACCCACCACAGGCACCCCGACCCCGCCGGGCTGATCCCGGTGACCGTCAACGAGCTACGCCACCTGTTCGACATCCTGATCATCGAACCCAGCCGCCGCCGCGCCGACCCCACTCATCTGGTCCATCTGCCGACGCCGTCACCAAGCCCGAGCCGCGACCAGCCAATACGCCCGACAAGCCCTCACCGAGTCATGACCACAATCCGGGTGAGTCGTTAGCTTGTGGGCATCATCAATCGTCCGAGACGGTGAGGTTATCCGGTCGTGAGCCTCTTGCGCAGGAAGTCGGTCGAGCAGTCGATCCGTGACACTGAGCAGCCGGAGCACCAGCTCCGCAAGGAGCTGTCGGCCGTGGATCTCACCGTGTTCGGCGTCGGGGTCATCATCGGTACGGGCCTCTTCGTGCTGACCGGCGTGGCGGCGAACCAGACGGCCGGGCCGGCGGTCGCGCTCTCCTTCGTCGTGGCTGGTATCGCCTGCTCGCTGGCTGCGCTGTGCTATGCGGAGTTCGCGTCCACGGTGCCGGTCGCCGGCAGCGCCTACACCTACTCGTACGCGGCGCTGGGCGAGCTGATTGCGTGGATCATCGGGTGGGACCTCATCCTCGAGTTCGTGCTGGCCGGTGCCACGGTGGCGGTGGGCTGGTCACAGTACTTCGCGGTGCTCCTGGAGACGCTCGGGGTGACACTTCCCGCCGCCGTCGCCGGCAAGGGCGGCCCGTTCAATTTGCCCGCCACGCTCATCGTGCTGGTCCTCACCGCGGTCCTGGTCGCCGGCATCAAGATCTCGTCCCGGGTCAACGCCGTGGTGGTCACCATCAAGCTGGCGGTGGTGCTCTTCGTGATCGCCGCCGGGCTGTTCTTCGTCAAGGGCGACAACTACGTGCCGTTCGTCCCGCCGACCGAGCCGGCCTCGGGCGGTTCCGGCACCGACGGGACCCTGCTGCAGACCATCTTCGGGCAGGGACTGGCCAACTTCGGCATCAGCGGCATCTTCGCCGCGGCAGCGCTGGTGTTCTTCGCGTACATCGGCTTCGACGTCGTGGCCACCGCGGCCGAAGAGACCCGGGTACCGCAGCGCGACCTGCCGCGCGGGATCCTCGGTTCGCTGGCGATCTGCACCGCCCTCTACGTCGCGGTCTCGCTGGTGGTGGTGGGCATGCAGAACTACACCGAGGTGGACACTACGGCACCGCTGGCCGCGGCGTTCCAGGCCGTCGGCCAGCCCTTCTTCGCCAACCTGATCACCGTCGGCGCCCTCGCCGGACTGACGACCGTGGTCATGATCATGATGCTCGGGCAGACCCGGGTCGCGTTCGCCATGAGCCGTGACGGGTTGCTGCCGCGCTGGCTGAGCCGGGTGCATCCGCGATTCGGCACCCCGCACCGCAGCACCATCGCCGTGGGCCTCCTGGTAGCCGCGCTCGCCGGGTTCATCCCACTGCAGGAACTCGCCGAACTGGTCAACATCGGCACCCTGTTCGCGTTCGCCCTCGTCGCCGCCGCGGTGATCCTGTTGCGCCACACCCGGCCGGACCTGCCCCGCGGCTTCCGCGTACCCGGGGGGCCGGTGATACCGGCGCTCACGATGGTCGCCTGCGTCGTGCTGATGCTGTTCCTCACCGTCGAGACCTGGCTGCGGTTCCTCGCCTGGACGGTGCTGGGGCTGCTCGTCTACTTCCTCTACAGCCGCCGCCACAGCCGACTCGCCAAGGGCGCATAGGGGCGATGCCGATGCCCGATCCGCCGGACCTGGACACGGAGTCCGGCTCCGCGTCACCTCCCCCGCGCTGGTGTCCTGTTTCCGAGATTCGTTTGCAGTAGGCGGCGGGGTTGTCGAGGACCTCGTCGGCGGTGTTGGTCCAGACGTACGGTCGGGGCTGGTCGTTTGATCCGTCGAGCCAAGCGCGGATGTCGCGTTCGAGTGCGGTGACGGTGCGGTGGACGCCCGGCGGATGAGCTTGGTCCGCAAGTCTCGGTAGTTCAGGCCCAGCTCGTGAACGGCGATCCATGGCTGCTCGGTGGCTGCTCGGACGTCGGGGAACTGATCCGAACGTGCAGGGACTCTTTCGGATTCCGTGGGCCTCATCTAACGGGGGACAGTGATCGACGAGACCTGATGTAAAGCCTGGACCTGCTGATATCTATGGGGAGCCGCACGGACTGGGCGGGACCGGGGCGGACGGTTGAACAGCCCGATCATGCCCATAGACAAGCATCGGTCTACGGATCAGAAGGTTAGGGGTTCGAGTCCCTTCGGGCGCGCAAACGATCAAGGCCGTGACCAGCGGAAACGCGGGTCGCGGCCTTGACTGCTTCTACGCCTTGGGACGGATCTTCCCAAGATTTGCCCGCCGGCCAGGCTTGCCGTCGCCGACAGGGTGAGAGCCGTGAGGCAACCGACGAAGAGCCGGCTCTGCTCGCTCAACACCTGGTTGGGTGCTGGCTGAAGGCGCTCTGCGCCGTGATGACCTGCACGATCCCGAGTGCCCACACCAGGTCCGTTGGGCCGCTCGGCTACCCACCGCGACGTGCGATGGCGTACGTGTGGGGCGGGGTCTGTGCTGGTCTCGTGGATCAGCCTCAGCCCCCCGCCCGCACTCGCCTGCCCACGCGACGTCGGGACCGCAGGAGCGGAGAGCAGGTGGGCGATGTCCGACGCCGGCTGCCCTTGGGCGGACATCAGCACCCACGATCGCCCGGCCCAGCTTCACCGGGTCCTTCGCCGTCCGGGTGATCCGCTGCAACCGCTGGCCCTCGACCATCGACACCTGCCGGACGAACACCTCTGGGCGTCTGCCCACCGGCCACCACCTCCCACCACGAACGATGAGAGACAGCCTGCCGGACACGTCCTCAGAACCGACGGATTACACGATCGACGTTCAATGACGAGGCACTAGCTTGAGCGCTCAAACAGTCCATATAGGATCTAGGTGGTTTGATCAACGGCGGGGCGAAAGGTGTGACGTTCTAGACTGCCGTATCCAAGCAATCACCTGTCTGCGCACGATGCAGGTCGACCGAGATGACCCGCACTTGCCAGCGGTTCCCCTCCTGGCCCGAGGATGCTGATGCCTGAGTCTTCCCCTCCAGACACGCGTGCCGCCCATCGAGCACCCGACCCGTACGGCGAATCTCCCGCACATGCTGCATACAGGCCCAGTGGCTTGGGGCCCCGTCTGATATGGCTAGCGGTGCTACCCGCAGTGGTCATCGCGGTGCTCGGGGCCGCCGCCGTCCTCTACGTGCTCGTCGCCTCCGGGGAGACGGTCACTACCAGGATGGGCGTCGTTCTGGTCCTGGCATGGATCGTATGTGTGGTGGTCATCGCCGTCGCCGCCAACCGCGCCAATGCCGCCGACCGCCTGGTCACCGCCAGGATCGACGCCCTACGGTCCTCGACCAACCAGCGCCGAGTCGAGGTGCAGCAACGAATCCAGCGGTTGCGCCGCGGCGAGCGACTCGAGTCACCCGCGGAGCTCGCTTCCTTGACGGGAGGCGATGGATTCGCGCTACTGCAGCGCGAACTGGACGAGGTCCTGCACGCTGCCCAGGTCGCCCTGGCAGAGGCATCAGCAGTGACACCCGCGGCACCCGCGCCCAGCTCCGGTCACCAGGTAGAGGTCTTCGTCAACCTCGCTCGACGGCTGCAGTCTCTGGTGCATCGGGAGATTCAGCTGCTCGATGACTTGGAGAATCAGGTGGAGGATCCTGACTTGCTCAAGGGTCTGTTCCAGGTCGACCACCTTGCCACCCGTATCCGCCGCCACGCGGAGAACCTCGCGGTGCTAGGTGGGGCTGTTTCCCGGCGGCAGTGGAGCAGGCCGGTTGCTCTGACCGAGGTGCTGCGGTCGGCTATCGCCGAGGTCCAGCACTATTCGCGGGTCAAGCTGGTGCCACCGATCGAGGGCACGGTAGGGGGCCACGCTGTCGCCGACGTCATCCATTTGGTCGCCGAACTCGTTGAGAACGCCACCAATTTCTCCGCCCCGCACACACAGGTACTACTTCGCGCCCAGGCCGTCACGGCCGGTATCGCTGTCGAGGTGGAGGACCGGGGTCTGGGTATGCCGCTGGCCGATCAAGACCGGGTGAACCGTCTCCTGGCCGACCCGACCGGGATTGACGTCGGCGAGCTGCTGCGCGATGGCCGCATCGGGCTGTTCGTCGTCGGGGTCATCGCCCGCCGACACGGCATCACGGTCCGGTTGCAGACCAACATCTACGGCGGTATCCAGGCGGTGCTCATCGTGCCGCCCGGGCTGCTCGGTGCACCGCCGCAGAGACGTGAACCCTGGCACGAGACGCAGTCGCAGCCCATGATCCACGCGCCCCGACACGAACCACCATCACTGGCAGTGGCCGCGACCGCCTCGACCGCCCCGCCAGCGTACTCACCCGCCCCTGCCCCGCCCCTGTTCAATGACCGGACCCGCGTCGCCGGCCAGGGGACTCGCGCCGAGCAGGTGGCACAGCCGGCCGCATGGGACTGGGCCGGGCCTTCCTTGGCCCGCGAGGACGCCAGACACACTCTCACTCCGGCGCAGGGGAACCCCGCCAGCGACCCGGCTCCAGCCCAGGTTGACGGCAGCGCGCGTCCGCAACTACCGCACCGGAAACCACAGGCACATCTGGCCCCGCAGCTGCAGGCCGTTTCCACCGCCCCGCTCGCAAAGGAAGAAGTCGCTGAACCTGACCCGACTCTCATGGCTACGTTCACTCGGGCCTTCAGTCAGGGCGAAGCCGGACCCGGCGGGGATGACGGCTCCGAACGCCGTTCTGGCGGCATCAGCTGACCACGCATCACCGTTAAGGAGGGTTACCTATTATGCGGAGCAATGCGCCCGCAGGACAGTCTCAGGATCTCGTGTGGCTGCTGTCCGGGCTGGCCGAGCGGGTCCCCCACACCCGTAGTGCTTTGTTGTTGTCATCAGACGGCCTACCGAAGGCCGCCCACGGGCTCGATCGGGCCGGCGCGGACCATTTGGCCGCAATCGCCTCCGGCCTATTCTCTCTCGCCCGCAGCGCCGGAGGCAGTTTCGGTGGGGGTAACGGGGTCCGTCAGGTGGTGGCCGAACTCGATGATGCCCTGCTGTTCGTAACCGCCGCGGGCCCTAACGCCGTCCTCGCGGTGGTCGCAGGCCGTGATGCCGACGTCGGCGTACTCGGCTACGAGATGTCGCAAATGGTCAAGAGCGTACGTCCCTTCTTGGCCACGCCGACGCGTCAAGCTGCCGTCGGTACTGGCGACATGATCCGGTGACCATGGTGGGTCCCGAGGAAGAACCCTTTCTCGACGACGACGCGGGGCGCCTGGTGCGCCCGTACACGGTCAGTAACGGTAGGACGCGGCCCAGTACCCGCATGGAGTTGCTGTCCTGGGTGATGGCCACCGGCCGGCTGCCTCGCGGGCACCTTGAGCCAGACCATGCCCGGGCCCTTCGCCTCTGCGCCGCCCCGATCACGGTCGCCGAGATCGCGGCACATCTGAGACTGCCCGCTGCCATCACGAAGGTGGTGCTTTCCGACTTGGTGGATTGCGGAGCGGTGAGCACCCGAGCTCCCAGCCCTATCGCCGATCACACTGAACGATCCGTATTGGAGGCGGTTCTCCATGGCCTACAGCAACGACTCTGAACTGTCTCCGATATTCCCGACTGCGCTCAAGATCCTCATCGCAGGTGGGTTCGGCGCGGGTAAGACGACATTCGTCGGCGCGGTGAGCGAGATCCGGCCGTTGCGTACGGAAGAGATCCTCACCACCGCCAGCGTAGGCACCGACAGCCTGACGGGCGTGGAGGCCAAGTCCACCACCACCGTGGCGCTGGACTTCGGCCGCATCACCATAGATCCCCGCTACATCCTGTACCTGTTCGGCACACCCGGACAGGCGCGCTTCTGGTTCATGTGGGACGAGTTGTCCACCGGAGCCCTCGGGGCAGTCGTCCTCGCCGACACCCGCCGCCTACAGGACTGCTTCGCAGCCGTCGACTTCTTCGAAGCCCGTGGCATCGGTTTCCTGGTCGCCGTGAACCAGTTCGACGGCTCGTTCCACTACGAACCCGAGGAGGTGCGGGCCGCTCTCGAACTCAAACCGGACGTGCCGATAGTCATGTGCGATGCCCGTCAAACCCGCTCCGCGACGGCGGTGCTGATCGCGTTGCTCCAGCACTTACTGCGCACCTCCCAATCCCAGCCGGCATGAAAACACGTCACAGCTGCCAGATATGGAGCCCAACATGGCCTACGAATCCCCGGCCTACCAGTCACTGACGCCGATCGATCAGGAAGCGCCGCACCGGGTGCGGCGGCTGCGCGATCTCGGCCTAGGCGAAAGCCCGGACCCCGAGTTCGACGAATTCGCTCAAAAACTCGCACACATCACCAGCGCCCCATACGCGATGGTGAACTTCATCAGCGAGGACCGCCAGTACTTCGCCGGCCTCTACACCGCCCCGGCCGGCCGAGCCAGCACCACACCTGAGTCCGCGGCCGCCGGGCAGCCGGGCCGGGTGATGCCACGCGACCACGGCTACTGCCCGCACGTCGTGGTCCGGCGCAAGGCGCTGGTACTCGACGACGTGTGCGACTACCCACGGTTCGCCGGCAACCCGGTGGTCGACGAGATCGGCATCCGCTCCTACCTGGGCGCCCCACTGCTCGACCACACGGGTATGGCTCTCGGCACGATCTGCGTCGTGGACACCGAGCCGCGCCCATGGGGTCGGCAGGGACTGGAGACCATCAAGTCTCTGGCCGCCGAGCTGATGGAACGGATCAACCAGCGCAGCGGGCGATAGGACGACGTCAGGAAGCGGCCGCCGTTTCCAACAGTGGGGCGGCGAGCCGCTCCGACCACTGCCCCTTGGACATCCCCAGTGCCACCTCGCCGAGACGGAGTAGCTGGATGTCCGAGGTGCCGGCTGGAGCGAAAATGTGGTGCGCGTCGCGGACATACCGCTCCACGGGGCGGTCGGGGTAGAGCCCGCATGCGGCGTGCACTTCCATCGCGTTACGCGCCGAGTCCAAGGCGTACTCGACGTTGATGAGCTTGGCGTTCATCAGCTCCGCGTCACAGGGCAGGCCCTGGTCCAGCAAGTGCACCGCGTGATAGGCCGCCAGCCGGGCGGTCATCAGCCGGGACTGCATCTGCCCGACCTTCAGTTTGATCGGGAGGAGGTCGCGCAGCGGCTTGCCGTAGCGGTGCTGCTCGGTGACGTATGCGGAGGTCTCCTCAAGGAGGGCCTGATGGATGCCGAGGGAGACAGCGGTCAGGTTCGGCCGGCCGTACAGGACGCTGGAGGAGTAGGCGACGGCCAGGCCGTCGCCCTCCACGCCGAGCAGGTTCGTCGCGGGCACCCGGCAGTTGTCGAAGATCAGTTCGCCGAAGCTGAAGCCGTGCAAGCCCATGGCGGCACGATGTGGGCCGAGCGAGAACCCAGGACGGTCCGACTCGACCAGGAAGGCAGACAGCCCCCGAGAACCCGGGCCGGTGCGGACCACCACGCCGTGCAGGTCACCGACGTGACTGTTGCCGACGAACACCTTCCGGCCGTTCAGGATGTAGTCGTCGCCGTCACGTACCGCGGTGGCCTCCATGCCGAGGACATGACCACCGGACTGCGGCTCAGTGACCGCGATGGTGGGCAGGCAGCTTCCGTCGGCGATGGCCGGCAGCCACCGCCTCTTCTGACTGTCATTGCCGAAGTGCACAATCTTGGCCACACCCAACTGGCTGGCCTGCACCATGGCACCCATCGCGCCGCTAACCCGTGACAGCTCCTCGATGATGATCGTCTTCGCGAGGTGTCCCAGGCCCATCCCACCGTACTCAGGGCTGATCGTGACACCGATCCAGCCCTGGCGGGCAATCAACCGCGACAGTTCGTGCTGAACCGAGCGAGACGCTTCCATTTCCGGAATCCGGGAGCGCACCTCGGCCTCCGCGAATGTTCGCACCTCTTCCCGTAGACGCTCGTGACGTTTTGTGGTGAAGTAGCTGTCCATGTGCAGATCTCCTCGTGAGTCACCTGCCGACCTGCCGAATCCGGTTGCCTCCGGCCAGGTCACGAATTCTGGTCGCCGCCGCACGCATCCTCGGGTTCGCCGTTGATGCGCCAGCGGTTCGACGGGTCAACTCCGGCTCGGCCGCGCCGCTAACCCGGCCGCAGGTCAATCACCACCGCCGGTGCGGCCACCGAACGACTGGGCAGGTTCATGTCGAAGACCATGGCAAGACGGCGCTCGGAGTTCCCCGCTACCTCAGCACCAGCATCCGGCATGGATAGTCGGGCACGGCGAGCGAACCGACTGCGACGGCTTCGGGCGTGACGGTTACCACCCGCACCCGCACCCGGCGCCTTGGCGCCGCGCCCGGCGCCGACCGTAGAGGATGGACGTGCGCCGACCGGTGCAGTCGAACTCCGACGAGGCTTGATGATGATGCGGCGACCAGAAGAGGTCAGCTGTCTCATTCTCCTCTGCCTCCCAACGGGTTTGGCGGTGATCTTATCCGCAGAGATTCCCAGCACCACCCTCCTATCAGTACTTGGGACGCTGACTCCCGGCTCAGTCCAAACCGGTCAGCGGTGCCCCGGAACAACGCCACCTTCGGGTTCCGGCGGACAGACCACATTCACGTCTGCCCAGACGAGGCAATCGACTATGGCGGCGTCGTAACCCGCGCCGCCGATGTGGCCGCCGAACTCGTCGCTCGCCTCATCGCCGGTCACCGAGCCACCGCCGGTCTACGCTGACGACCGGCTCCGGACGGCGCGGCGGATACGGCGTTGACGCTCTCGATGGCATTCGTGCTGCAGACGACGGTGCGGATCTCGGCGTCGAAGTTCAGGAACGGCACGAACTCCGCCCACGCCTGCTCCCGCAGCCGGACGATCGCCGGGTACCTGCCGCCCCACGCTTCGGTGAGCTCGGCGAACCGGGCCCGGGCGGCGGCTTCGGTGGGCGCGGTGTAGACGGGCTTGAGGGTTTGGCGATGGCGTCCCGGTGCTGCCGTCCGGCATACCGGAACGACGCGCGGAGCAGGTGGATCACGCAGGTCTGCACGACCGCCTCGGGCCACACCTCGGCGATCGCGTCGGGCAGGCCTTTGAGCCCGTCGCAGACCACCATGCAGGCGTCGGCGACGCCGCGGTTCCTCAATTCGGCGAGGACCTGCAGCCAGAACTTGGCGCCTTCGCCGCCGTCACCGGCCTACAGACCGAGGATGTCCCGGGTGCCCTCGACCCCGCACCTGCCGGGTCTTCCGCCCGAAGTCTCGATCCCGGTGGAGCTCGCGCTCGCGGCTTTGCCGAGATCAGTGCATCCGATCGAAGCCGGTGCGCGCCGACAGGTCGGCGGATCCATCACGGTACTAGCGGGCCGTGGAGCACCGCACGTGCGACGTCGTAGTCTCCTGTCAGCCGCGTCCAGGGCATGGGTAGCCGGTTCCACAACGCCAGCATGCGCTCCTGCGCGGTACCGCTCAGCGTTCCGACCGGCTCTCCCGGTCCGAGCACCCAGGAGCTGTCGAGGTCGGTGGCGGTGAAGCGGACCGCCGCTTTGGGTTCGGCCGCTCGACCACGCTGCACCTGGCGCGGTACGAAGACCTCGATGACTTCCGCGATCCCGTCGCCGCGCAGCGCGGGATCCAGCTGGCTCGAAATGCCGAGTGCATGCTGAGCATCCCAGCGGTGAACGAGCGTCTCCAGGCAACGGCGCCGACGCCAGAAGCCGACGGTGTGTGGCGGATAGAAGGTCCAGGCCTGGGTTGAAGGGGCGACCGTGAGCGCATCGGTCAGGACCCGAGCGGTGTCCGCAAACCAGGAGGCGATGTCGGCTGGCGCTGGCGGCGGCTGGCATTCGCCGTGTCGCTGGCTGGTGGCCGTGGCTGGCCCATAGGTTTCCCTGCCCGAGATGTTCGGCCAGTTCCCGCAGGGTCCAGTCACCGCAGTGCTCGACCGGCGCGCTCAGATCTTCGCTCAGGCAACCTTGGAAGGTGGCCAGTTCGTCGCGCAGAAGCGCCAGATGATCTAGCTCCATGGTCTGGACTCCACCGACAACGACAGCATCCGGATCTGCCGCGAACGGTGCTGGAACGGGCTGGCTCCACGTGTCGGTCAGCCGGCGAGCTGGTCGCGGCGGCGGGTGAGGTAGGCCCGCTCCGCGGGGTTGCCGGCGAGACCGATGGCCCGGTCGTACGCCGCCCGCGACTCGCCGCCGCGCCCGAGCCGCCGCAGCAGGTCGGCGCGCGCGGCGTGGAAGGCGTGGTAGCCGTCGAGGACCTCGGCGAGCCGGTCGATCTCGGCGAGCCCGACCCCGGGGCCGTCAACCTCGGCGACCGCGACCGCCCGGTTCAGCCGCACGATCGGCGAGGGGTCGAGCAGCACCATGTGGTCGTAGAGGGCGACGATCGTGGACCAGTCGGTGTCTCGGGCGGATGGGGCATCCGTGTGGACCACGTTGATCGCGGCCTGCAGCTGGTAGCGCCCGGGTGGGTCACCGCCGGCCGCCACCGCCTCGAGCCGCTCGCGGACCAAGGCGTTGCCCTCGGCGATGAGGGTGCGGTCCCATGCGCCGCGGTCCTGCTCGTCGAGGGTCACCAGCTCCCCGGTGCGGGACACGCGCGCCGGCCGCCGTGCGTCAGTGAGGAGCATCAGGGCAAGCAGGCCGGCTACCTCGCCGTCGTCCGGGAGGAGAGTTCGGAGCAGGCGGCCGAGGCGGATCGCCTCGTCGGTGAGGTCGACGCGCACCGGGTCGTCCCCCTCGCTGGCGAGATAGCCCTCGTTGAAGACGAGGTAGACGACCGAGAGCACGCCGGCGAGCCGCTCGCGGATGTCGTCGGCCGAGGGCACCCGGTAGGGAATGTGTGCCGCCTTGATCTTTGTCTTGGCGCGGGTGATCCGTCGCGCCATCGTGGTCTCCTGCACCAGAAAGGCGCGGGCGATCTCGGGGACGGTGAGGCCGCCGAGCAGGCGCAGGGTGAGCGCCACCCGGGCCTCCATCGCGAGCGCAGGGTGGCAGCAGGTGAAGACCAGTCTGAGCCGCTCATCCTCGACCGGGCCGGTCGGCTCAGGAGGGGTGTCGTCGTACACGATCCGGGCCGCCTGGTGCTTGGCGTCGCGCTGCGACTCGCGACGGAGCCGATCGATCGCCTTGCGGGTCGCGGTGGTGGCGAGCCAACCACCGGGATTGGGCGGTACGCCCTCGCGCGGCCACCGCTCTGCAGCCGCTACGAACGCCTCGGCCGTCGCTTCCTCGGCGACGTCGAGGTCGCCGAAGCGGCGCGCGAGGCCGGCGACCACCCGCGCCCACTCCTCGTGGTGGACACGGGTGATCGCCTGCTCGACGGTGGGACCAGTCACGGCTCCAGCAGCGCTCCGACCGATTCCTCGGTTCGGAAGGGACGCACCTCGACCGTGCCGCGGCACGCTTTCGACCCCTCGGCGGCAAGCGCCAGTGCCACGTCGAGGTCGGCCGCCTCGATGACCCAGAAGCCGCCGAGGTACTCCTTCGTCTCCAGATAGGGCCCGTCGGTGAAGGCCGGCTTCTCGCCCTGCCCGTCGACGGTGGTGGCGGTCGTCGCCGGCTCCAGGCCGTCGGCGAACACGAAGTGACCGTCCCTCTGGAGCCTCTCGTTGAAGGCGCCGGTGTCGGCGAACGCCTGCAGCATGGCCTCCTGGGAGGGGTAGGTGCCGAACTCGGTGCGCTCGGCCGGTCCGTAGACGGACAGCAGGTACCTGGGCACCGCGCTCACTTCTCCCCGGAGCCGTTGCGCCGGGCCTGCCCGGGACCTCGGAACCGGTGCACCTCCTGCGGCCAGTCGAGCACGGTCGCGAGCCTGCCGGCCCAGTATCGCGCCGCCGCGTCGTCGGGCACGTCCACGACGGCGAAGCCGCCGAGGTGCTCCTTGGTCTCGACGTACGGGCCGTCGGTGAAGACGGGCTTGCCGTCAACCGGCTCGACACTGCACACCGCGGTGGACCGGTCGAGCCCGCCGTTGCTGAAGATCAGGACACCGTCGGCCTGCATCTCCTCGATTACGGCTCGGGCGGCCGTGCCCTTCTCGCGTATCTGTTCCGCCGTGTGGTCGGGCACCCACTCATCGTTGAAGGTGATCAGGTACTCCGTCATGGTCGTCTCCTCTCAGTCCCGCGACGAGGGCCTTTCCCGACTCCTCGTGTCCGGCGGCCCGGCCGGCCGCCGCACACTAGTTCCACGAACGGCTGCGCCTTGATACGACACCATCCCGGAAACTTCTTTCAAGGCAGCCCCGGAGTAGTGACTGAGGAAAGGATCGACCTCCGTCCTTCGAAACGCACTCGCCCGCTTGACTCCCCGGCAACCGCGAGCAGTTGGGGAGGTCGAGCAGGTCTGAGTGTCGCGGATGTTCGCCCCTCGTCTGCAGATACGGCACAGCGTGACCGGTCATGCCGCGTTCCGCGCGCCGGCTGTGTCGCAGATCAGTTGGCGGACGAATGTCGCGCATCGGTCGACGGAGGACACGGCAAGACAGCGTGCTGGCGACCTCCCGCCGGCATCGCGCGCCGCGGCGCGCCGCACCCAGCGACTGTTCCGTGCCTGGAGTCGGCACCGTGCACCGGCTAGCCTCGCGCCCATGATGACCTTCGAGGCGGGCGGGCTCGCGATGAGCATCCTGCTCGCCAGCGTCTCTGTCGCCTTGATCGTGCTCGCCGCCGTCGTGTTCGTCCACAGCCGGCGCACCGGGATTGTCCGGCTGTTCGGTCGAGTGGTGCATCGTCCTGGCCTCTGGGCGTCGGCGGTGGTGTGTCTGGGCGTTTCCGGCCTGCTCAGGATGAGCAGCATCGAGGAGGTCAGGCCCAGCAGCTGGCAGAAGCCGATATCGCTGATCGACGGCGTGCTGACGCTGGCCTTCCTCGTCCTGATGGCTACCTACTTGATCAGCGTGCAACGCGCCAAGCGTCGCCGTGACCGTGAGCCGCAGGCCAGGCCGTAACGAGCGCCAGCGGGGCCGGCGCCGTCGAACTCGGGGCGCTCGGCTGCCCGCGCCGCTGCGCGGCTTGCCCCAGGAGTACCCAGATCGCCCGAACGCCAGCTGGCTGGCCAGGCGACCCGGACAGCCCCAGGCAGAGACCGGCAGGGGTGCAGGGGCGGCTACTGGTTGTGGCGTCTGTTGCGCGAAACGATGCCAGGTTGGTTGCTCATCGCGAGCTGCCTGCTGTTCGTCGGCTTCTGGGTGGTCGGAGCTCTCTCCACGGGCCCGAGTGTGAAGGAGCTGGGTGCCCGAACGTACGCCGCGCAAAACCATGGCCAGTGGACGGTCATCAGTAAGGCCCAATACCTGCACTTGAAGGCGCAGGGGCAGCGAGGTTTTGTTTCGGCAGCGGGGGGATTTTGCGTGGCCGCTGCCGTCGTCTCCACCGCCCTGCTTCGCCGGGAGGCGCGGCGCGAGGCGGTGCGTCCGAAATCGTAGGCCCGCCGGGAGCAGGCTTCTACGCATCCCGGCCGGCGGGCCATTCGCGGGCCACAGATTGATGGGTGTGGTCGGCACTCGCGGGCCCGAGGATCATCGATCCCAAAAGGCAGGTTGACCCCGTCGTGCGATCGTCGGCCGAGGCGGACTGCGGACCCGCCGAGCCGGAGACGACCACCGCGCAGCGATCTTCACCTGATCCGGTGAGGGAAGGCGAGTGCCGCCCCTCGCTAGGCTGACGGCGCGGGTCGTTCGCCCGTCACATCCTCACTCCTCTTACACCCCGAGGAATCATGAGCAGATCAACGCTGCGCCGGTTCGGCGCACTGCTGCTGGGTGCCACCCTGGCCCTGACCGGGCTGGCCGCGCCGGCCCAGGCGGCAGACACAGGCTCCATCACGGGCCGGCTGACCGACGCTGGAGTCGCCGTCACCGGCGGCTCCGTCTACCTCTACGGCGACGACGTCGCCCACTGGGACTACGCGAGCCTCGACGACCAGGGCCGTTACGCGTTCGACGCGGTCCCTCCGGGCAAGTACCGGGTTAACTTCGAGGCCTGGGGCCACCCGACGCAGTTCGCCTACGGCAAGACCGACTGGTCGTCGGCGAATCTCATCACCGTTACGGCGGGAGGCGCGACGGTGGTCGACGACGAACTGCTGCCGGTCGGCACCATCACCGGGCGGTTGGTCGACCGGACCGGCGCTCCGGTGCCGTTCGCGTCAGTCAGTGCGGAGACCGTCGATTACAGCAGTTCCAGCTACGGCAGCACGGATCCCGACGGCAACTTCACCATCAACGTCGTGCCGGGCAGCTACCTCGTCCGGTTCGAGCTGGGCGCGTTCGGCCAGTACGCGTACGGCACTTTGGACCGCGACGCCGCGGCGGTCTTCGCGGTCACCGCGGGCGGCACGGTGACGGTCAACGACAGCCTGGTTCCCGCCGGCTCCGTGGCGGGCCGCTTCACCGACACGTCCGGCGCGCCGCTGTCCGGCGTGGACGTCTACGTGAGCAACGGTCAGTTCTTCGGCAGCGTCCAGACCGACGAGGACGGCCGCTACCGGCTCGACCAGATCCCCGTGAGCACCGGCTACACGGTCCAGTTCTACAACTCGGCGCTGTTCCTCCAGCAGTACGCCTACGGCACGGTGGATCCGTCGGCGGCGGCCCGGTTCACCGTCACCGAGGGCCAGACCACCACGGTCGACGACCAGAAGCTGCCGACGGGCAGCGTCCGCCTCACCGCTGTGGACTCGCGTACGGGCCAGCCGATCCTGAACTTCACCTCCAGCATCGGCATCGACTCGCGGGACACCGGAAACGGCGAGGTCATCTACCCGACCGTGCCCGTCGGCACCCACGAGATCTGGGCCAACGCCTCGGGCTACTCCTTCGACGGGGCTTCCGTGACGGTCGTCGCCGGCGAGCAGGCCGATGTCAGGCTGGTCATGGAGCCGCTGGCACGCGTCACCGCCACCGTGGTGGACGCCAGGACCGGCGCGCCGCTGGCCGGCGTGTGCATCGTCCCGGTACGAGTCGAAGAGGTCCGGATGCCGGACGGCTGTGGCGAGGTCACCGACGCGAACGGCAAGGTCACCCAGCTGATCTCGAAGGGTGCGGGCACCTACCAGCTGCTGGCCTGGCCGGACCAGGCCGAGGGCTACGGCGCCCAGTGGCTCGGTCCGCTCGGCGGCACCGGCGACCTGCGGCGCGCCACGCAGTTCGACGTGGAGTCCGGTGAGACGGTCACGCCCCCGGTCATCCGGATGGATCGCGCGGGCGTCATCGCCGGTCAGGTCTTCGGGCCGGACGGCGCCGCGCTGTCCCAGGGAGCCGTCCGGATCGCCGGCGAGCCGGTCGGCCTGGGCGGCGGCTTCGGTGCCTTCGCGATCGGCGACGAGGGTCGCTACCGGATCGACAAGCTCGGCCCGTACGAGTGGCCGCTCCTGTTCGATGTGCACGGGCAGGCCACGCAGTGGAGCGGCGGCGAGGGCAACCGCGATCGGGCCGACCGGATCACGGTCGTCGCGGGCGGCACCACCACCTACGACTACCGGCTCGAGGCCGGGGTCGCGGTGACGGTGGCGAGCACCACGCCGTTCAACGGGTTCCTGGTCGCCCGCAACGCCGACACCGGTGACATCGCCGGTGTGTGGTGGATCTCCGAACCGAACGTCGGCGTCGCCAGGCAGCTCGCCGGCGCGCAGCACATCCGCTTCGAGTACCACCCGGGCGAGGGCGGCCGCAGGTTCGTCGGCGGCGAGGACTTCGCCTCGGCGGCCACGTACAAGATCCACAAGCACAAGGACGCGGCGTTCGAGCTCACGCTCGGCTGATCACGTCGACGAAGGCCGGGCACGCTCGCCGTGTCCGGCCTTCCTGTGTCCGAGGCCGTCCATCTCGGCCCGTTCCGCCCGGCGTGGCTGGGTCGGCGGGCCCACTACGGGGTCTGGACAAGGACAATTCCGGCGCCGAACGTGCACGGCTGGCCTGTCCGCGCAGACGGCTGGCGCCGGGCACGGCCGTGCCCGGGGTCCCACCCGACTGTCGAAAGGGCGGGCACCAAGCCGGCTCAAGGCTCGAACAACTGTCCCTTAAACCAGGCTCCGAGTCTCGCGGCTACAAGGCTGGCCCCGACAGATGCCACGATCAACACGGTGGAGGGCCAGAGCAGCACCAGTCCCGCAACCGCCACACTGAACGCCGCCCCGAGTATCCTCGCCCGCCACCGAGACCGAGCGGCCCGCCGGGAACGGGAAGAACGAGCCTCGGTTGTGCTAGCCAACAAGCTCACGACTCCCTGACTGCCATGTGAGATGCATGCTCGAACACCCGTTGGGCGTATCGGGTTTCAGGGTGAAGGAGCGAGAAGCCGCAACTGTTCGGCCGCACAGCGTGCCCTCGGGATGCTTCCACCGAAGTGGCCAATGAGTCTCACGTTGTCGCCTCTGCTCATTCAGTCCCCTCCCGGCAGTCGAGAAGGCGGAACCGACCTTATAGCCGCATAAAGCAAGCAACCGGATAAATGGGGCAAAGTGTGTTCTGCTCGCGGATCGGCCTCGGCGGTCATCGGTCGTTTGAAGGACCGACAGCCCACCTGCCGCGAACGACAGGTTTGACTGCGCGTTCGCCATCACGTCACCCCCGGGGGCCTTGTCACCGCCGTCAGTGGCCTTACCGGCCCGAGCGAACGTGCCGACACCGTCATTGCCTTCGCAATGATCAATAGGTCGCGGCCGGAGGATCGGCCCCACCGCCTACGACAGGAGGCTGACTTCCGTCGTAGGCTGCGTCTCGCACGTGATGGGCAGGAGGCTGAGGTGGCCGAGACGACGCTGACCGAGACGACGGTGGCCGAGGTGATGGCCGAGCTGGCCGAGCTCGAGGACCCGAAGACACGCGAGGTGAACGAGAGACACGGTGACGATCACGGTGTGAACCTCGGCAAGCTGCGCGCGCTCGCGAAGCGGCTGAAGACGCAGCAGGAACTCGCGTGCCAGCTCTGGGAGACGGGTGACACCGCGGCGAGACTGCTGGCGATCCTGATCTGCCGCCCGAAGGCGTTCGAGCGTGACGAGTTGGACGTCATGTTGCGCGGGGCGCGCGCACCGAAGGTGCACGACTGGCTCGTGAACTACGTGGTGAAGAAGAACTCGCACTCCGAAGAGCTGCGCCTGGCCTGGTCCGCCGATCCGGATCCAGTGGTCGCGAGTGCCGGCTGGGCGCTGACCACCGAACGCGTGACGAAGAAGCCCGAGGGCCTCGACCTCGCGGGACTGCTCGACGTCATCGAGGCGGAGATGAAAGACGCCCCGGATCGCCTGCAGTGGGCGATGAACCACTGCCTGGCTCAGATCGGGATCGAGCACGCCGAGCACCGCGCCCGTGCAATCGGCATCGGTGAGCGCCTGGAGGTGCTCAAGAACTACCCGACTTCCCCGGGCTGCACGTCTCCGTTCGCGCCCATCTGGATCAGCGAGATGGTGCGCCGACAGCACGATAAGTAGGAAGGTCCGCGCTCACGCTCGTGCCGCTACTCCCTCAGAACGCGCATCCGATCGCGGACAGGGTGTCCCCGCGGGCGACGGTGTAGGTGGCGGGAGCGTCGCTGGTAGGGCGGCGGGCTGGGTCGCGATGGGCGTGCTGCGACCGGCGGATTGCATGGGCGGGTGGGGTGTGTTGTCGCTAGTTGTGGCGGTTGGGCCGGGTGCGGCGTGGGCGGGCGCGCCTCCGGCGGTGGCGCTGACGGCGGTGGCACGAGCATCACCGCGGCCGGGTGCTTCAGCGGGCCCGGCAGGCGCACCGCGTCCCCCGAAACCGCGACTGGTTGCAGGTGATAGATCGATTGTTGTTGCGCTTCCGGCGTTGGAACCGATGTGCATTGCGAGGGGCTAGTAGCTCCGGCACGACGCAGTCATGATCGACCGGCGCAGAGGAGCTTCCATGCGTATCCGTCCATTGCTCGCCGCCGGGGCGACCTTCGCCCTCCTCGTGACGCTGAATCCATCGGTCGCTTCGGCGGTCGTCGACGTCGGGTCGCCGGGCGTCGACCGGCTCGATGTCCGTCGTACGGCTGAATCAGTGAGACCGACCGACGCGCAGCTCAGGGCGGTGCGGGAGTTGGTCGAAGCGGCGGGCGCCGGCACGCGGGTCAGCTGGGACGGGCGGTTCGGTACGCCTCGGACGATTCGCAAGGACGGTGGCTGGCTCAACGGTCCCCGCTCGGGGGATCCGGTTGGGGTGGCCCGGTCCTTCATCGATTCCCACCGCGACGCGTTCGGCCTCACGTTGGCGGACGTGGCGGCGCTCACCGTCGTGCGGAACCACGAACTCGTCGGCACCGGCACCCACGTGGTGAACTTCGCGCAGACATATGCCGGCCTGCCGTCATTGCGGGGTGGGCGGCTCGGCGTGACGGTGACCAGCGACGGGAAAGTCCTGTCCTACGCGGGCAGCTCAACCCGCAGCGGCGGGCTCACCGCTGCACACAAGCTGTCCGCGGCACAGGCGCTGCACGGCGTGGTCGGCAAACTCGCCCCGGGCGTCATGTACGCGGCGCAGCCGACCGGGGAACGCGCAGGGTTCCAGGTCTTCGCCAAGGGCCCCTTCGCCGCTGAGTCGTATGTGCAGAAGGGCGCGTTCCCGACCCGGGACGGGGCTCGGCCGGCGTACCGGGTGCTGTTCGTCAAGGCGTTGGACCAGGCGTGGGACACCGTCGTCGACGCGGCGACCGGGGAGACGCTGTACCGGGCGTCCCTGGTGGCGCACGACGCCGAAGGCACCGTCTACGAGAACCATCCGGGCGCGCCGGCCGGCGGCGCGCCGGTCGTCAAATCGTTCGGACCGACTACCCAGTCGCCGTCGGGCTACGTCGACCCGACTGGGCTGGCCGGAATCCAGGGGCCAACGACCTTCGGCAACAACGCCAACTCGTACGCCAACTACTCGAACTTCCTGGTGCCCGCCGACCAGGGTCCGCGGCCGGTGAGTCCGACCGCGCAGTTCAACTATGCCTACGGTGCCAACTGGACCCGTACCGAGGGGCAGACCGTGCCGCCGAGCTACGCCCAGGACCTTGATGCGGCGGCGACGAACCTGTTCTGGCACCACAACCGCATTCACGACGAGTTCCGCGCGCTGGGTTTCACCGAGTCCGGGGGCAACTTCCAGACCAACAACGGCGCCAACGGCGGCCAGGGCGGCGATCCCATCCTCGGGCTGGTGCACGCCGGCGCGGTCAGCGGCGGCGCGCCCACCTACACCGGCCGGGACAACGCCTACATGCTCACCCTGCCCGACGGCATTCCGCCGTGGAGCGGGATGTTCCTGTGGGAGCCGATCAACGACACGTTCGAAGGGCCGTACGCGGACGGGAACTTCGACGCCTCCGTCATCGAGCACGAGTACGCGCACGGGCTGTCCAACCGCTACGTCAGCGGTGAGGACAACGCCCTCAACACCCACCAGTCCGGGTCCATGGGCGAGGGTTGGGGCGACTGGTATGCGCTGAACTACCTCCACGGCAACAAGCTCGCCACCACGGCCGTGGTCGGCAAGCATGTAACCGGCAACGCCGACCGCGGCATCCGCAACTGGAGCTACGACCAGAACCCCACCGGGTTCGGTGACATCGGCTACGACCTCGGCGGCGCCGAGGTGCACTCCGACGGGGAGATCTGGACGGCGATCCTGTGGGACATGCGCAAGGCCCTCGTCGCCCGCTACGGCGAAGCGGCTGGCGGTGAGATCGCGGCGCGGCTGGTCACCGACGCGATGCCGCTGTCCCCGGCCGACCCGTCCTTCGTCGACATGCGCGACGCGATCCGCACCGCGCTGGACAACCGGTACCACAGCAGGTTGGACTACGCCGCGCTGGTGGACGTCGTCTACGGCGCCTTCGCCAAGCGGGGTCTGGGCGTGCACGCCGCCACCGACGGCGGTGAGGACACCGACCCGGTGCCATCGTTCGCGCACGTGAACCCGGCCCGCAACGGCACCCTGACGGGCACCGTCGTCAACGCCGCCACCGGCAAGCCGGTCCCCGGCGCCCGCATCATCCTCGGCGTGTTCGAAGCGAGGGTGACGCCGCTGCGCACGTCGTCCGCCGACGGCGGGTTCTCCGCTCCGGTGACCGCCGGGACCTACCCGGTGACAATCGCGGCCGAGGGCTTCGGCGCCCGCACCTTCCCCGGCGTGAAAATTACCGCCGGTAAGACATCCGCCCTGCGGTTCGCGCTCACGCCCAACCTCGCGTCCGCCGCCAACGGCGCAACCGTCGCCTCGGCCACCGCGAGCGGCGCCGGACGACTGATCGACGACACCGAAGCGAGCAGCTGGAAAGCCGCCGCGGACACCGGCAACGCGGTCATCAAGCTGGCCGCCCCGGCACAGATCTCCTCGATCCAGATCAGCGCGTTCACCACCTCCCGATTCGAGGGCCTGCGCGGATTCACCCTGCAAACCTCCACCGACGGCACCAACTGGCAGACCGTCCTGGCCCGCCCGGACGCGTTCGGCTACCAGATACCCCGCCCCACCGCACCCGACCTGCACTACAAGCAGTTCGCGCTGCCGAAGCCGGTGCAGGCCCAGTACGTGCGGTTCTGGACCGACAGCGCGCTCGGCGAGACGAAGAAGGACGTGCAGGTGGCCGAGCTGCAGGTCTTCTCGCAGACCGCGACCGGAGTCGAGCCGCTGCCACCGTCACCGCCGGACGCGCCGGTGACCGAGAGCGGGATCATCGTGGCGGGCAACCCGTCCACCGGCACGGCCGACGACGCCACCGGCGTGACGGCCACGGCGTTCAAGTCCACCTGCGCGGTACCGGTGGCGCCGGTGCAGGGCGCGGACGGTTGGGTCACGAAGCTGCCGGACAGCTTCGGCGACGGCGCGCACGAGGTGCAGGTACGCGGCGGCACCGCCACCCCGTACGACTTCGACCTCTACTTCTACGACGAGTCGTGCACGCTGCTCGGATCGGCGGCGTCGGCGGCCGCCGACGAGTCCGGCACCATCCCGTCCGGAACCCGCTACATCCTGACCCAACTGTGGCTCGGCGCCGCAGTGCCCTTCACCGTCACCGCCACGGACACCAGGTGAGGTTCGGGCGCGTGCTGCCCAATCCCCGACGGACCACGGTGGCGATCACCGAAGTCCCGCTTCACACCATATCTTGTCATCCACTATATTGGGTGGATGGCTTCTCGGGCGATGACGGAACCAGCCTTCTTCATCCTCACCGCGCTGCTCGACGCACCGCGCCACGGCTACGGCATCGTTGCCGAGGTGGCGGAGCTGTCCCGGGGACGCGTGCAGCTCAAGATCGGCTCCCTGTACGGCGTGTTGGACCGACTCGTCGCGGACGGCCTGGTGGAGCTGGACCGGGAGGAGGCATGGCAGGGCCGGCTCCGCCGGTACTACCGGTTGACCGAGCGGGGCCGCCATGCGCTTGCCGCGGAGGCTGAACGGCTGGCCGCGAACGCCCGTATCGCCTCAGTCCGGCTAGGCGAGCAGCGGAGCCCGATCGCGGGAACGACGCCGTCATGAGTCGGCTGGAGGAGCGCTACCGCTTCCTGTTGCGGCTGCTGCCCGTCGACTACCGGCGCGAGTGGGAGGACGACATGGTGGCGGCCTTCCTGGAGAGCATGGACACCGGCGATGCGGAAACCACCGCGTACGCCGCCGACTACGGCCGGCCGCACCTGTCCGAGGTCGCCAGCGTCATCGCCCTCGCCGCCCGGCTGCGGCTCGGCGGGACCAGCGCCCCACCCCGCTCGTACGCGTGGGGGCAAGCTGTCCGACTGGCCACCCTGATGGCGACGTTGGCCCACGCCGTGATGGTCACCGCCAGCGTGGCCATCACGGCGTGGCTGTCCGGAAAGATCGCATGGTTGCCCGCCCCGGCACCCGAATGGGCGCTCGTTTCGCCGGACAACCTCTGGCGCACCGCGTGGGACCTGGCCGGCTACGCGTGGCTGCCGGCATACATCGCGCTCGTCCTCGGACACCGGCGCGTCGCCCAGGCGGTGGCCCTGCTCGCCATTTTGCCCCCCGCCGTGACCAGCGCCGTGCAACAAGCTGCCGGCGAGGTCCCGCTGTCCGCGTCGCCGTGGGTGATGCTGCTCCTCGACGGTGTCCTGGTACTCGCCATGGCAGCGTTCCACCACGACGCCGAACCAGTGCCGCGCCGTCCGTGGTTGCGCGCGCTACCGATCGGCATTCTCCTCGTCCCCGTGCCGCTGTTCGCCATCCAGGCCACCAGTCAGGCACTGCGACTGCTGGACTGGCCCGGCCTGGCCTGCGCCGTCGTCAGCGTCGCCATCGTGATCCACCTCGCGGGCAGGCAACCCCATGGGTCATCTCGCGCGCTGCCGTGGTCGCTGGCGTTCACCCTGCTCGCCGCCACGACCCTCGCCCTGCGAATGGCGACCCTGCCCGACTACAGCCACCAGGCACAGCACACCGCACTGCTCACGATCGGCGCAGTACAGGCAACCCTCGTTCTAGCGGTGGGCGCACCACTGGCGGTACTGGCCATCCGAGCACTGCGCCGACTACCCCCAGTACCGACGGAACCGCCAGGATCCACCACACGAACCACGTAGGGACCACCGACCCTGCCCGCCACTGTGCGGTGACGGCGGCATGACGCGTGCTCCGGACAGGTCTGCGTCAAGCCGAGGCGGGCGTTTTCTGGCGGCAGGGGATTGATCCGCCCGACGCGCCGTCGGAGGGCGGACCGGCAAGCCGGGCAGCTGCCCTGCCAGGACCGTGGCGGGGGACGTTACGGCGCCACCGGACGTCGAGGCGTCCCTCACTGTCATCGACGGTCAGGATGCACAGGTGTTGACGCAATCGGGCTTGCATACGAACCGCGTCCGCCGCTTCAGCCGTCAATGACACCCAGCGTGGGTCGTGTCGGTCGAGCTCGACGTGCGTGAGGCACTGTCGCAGCCACTTCCATCACCGTCGGCACGGCCTCGGCCATGGCGTTAGGCCGGCGTCGCCGGTTGGCACAGCAGCTCACCCGTGGTCGAGTCCTGACACAGGTATCGGCTCCCGTCATGCATCCATCCCCACAACAGGTCCTCGAACAAGGGTTGCCCACAGTGCCGGCACACGGCAGCTCGGCGTTGCTCAGGCACTGTTTGTGACGCCTGCGCAGGGCTGTCCGATGCCTCAGTTGTCACCCTTGCGGATTCCGCCGTGGCGGTATCGCTGGCGCGGCGACGGCGGGCCGGCGTCGGTGTGTGCATCGGCGGTATCGGCTCAGCCATTAGATGCTTTCTGTGGGTGCGGCGGGTTCGGAGTGAGCGGGGCCCCGGGGGTCTGGGGCCCCGCCCGTCCGAGAGGCCGTGGAGCGCGACCTCCCTGAAATACCGGCGTAGCACCTCGCGGTCCTGTTACACACGCCGTCGCTGCTCACGGTGGCGCGGATCCTCTGTTGGCTGGTCTGGGGCGGCGAACGGTCCACTTCTGCAGCGTGTCCTGCACCCGTGACGAGACAGGTGGTGTCGGCGCGTCCTTCGTCGCAACCATCTGCTCGTTGAGGCTCAGGGCGTCGGGCTGCCCGGGATCTCACCGCCGGCGTCTCAGACCTGGGCGGCCCGTCAGTCCGGCATCGGACGCGTGCTCGACGCCCTTTCATCCACCGGCACCTGACGGACCTTCCACCCGTACCGGGTGGGCCGCTCGCGGCGGGGCTGCCTGTGCCACGGCCAGGGCGTCGAGCGGGTCACCGAGATGATCGACGCGAAGAGGCCGAAGGAGTACGACGCGGCCGTCGCGTTGTTGGTCGACCTGAGGGCGCTGGCTGAATGGGGCGACCAGGTCCCGGCGTTTTCGGCAGCGGGTGCGGGAGTTGCGGCAGCGGCATGCCCGTAAGCCGAGCATGCTGGACCGTCTCGACCGGGCCGGGCTCGCTGGACAAGCCGACAGGGACTGGTCAACGGCGGTCGCCGGGTCACCGGGGCCCGGCGGAGATCCGCCGTGCCCCGGTCCACCCCACTCGGGTGATTATGCGGCGGATGCCGTGAGCTGGGGATACTTGTCGGCGAGCAAGGGTCGCGTAGTCTGCAGGAATAGGTAGCCTGCCGGCATGAGTGCCGACGCGTGGGCAGCCGAGCCGGCTGACCCGGCACGGGCACACCGTGGCGGGGTCACGACGCTGATGTCACAGCACTTCACGGTCGCGACGGTTACCACGCTCCGACACGCCCTCGAGACGAAGGTCTCCGCTGCGGGACTGGTGGGCGATCCCGGCTTCGACTTCGTGCTCGCCGTGCACGAACTGGTCACCAACGCCGTCCGCCATGGCGGCGGCCACGGGCGCATCGAGTTGCGCCGCGAGGAAGACGTCCTGATCTGCGAGGTCACTGACCAGGGCGCCGCGGCTGACAACTTGCCCGTGCGACTGCCGGAGGTCGACGTGGCCGGTGGGCGTGGGCTGTGGCTGGCCCGCCAGCTGACCGACGGGCTCATCCTCACGCGCCGACCCGACGGGTTGACCGCCACGGTCGCCGTGTGCTTGGAGCCACTGAGCGGTCCCGACATCAGCGCAGCATTGGGCGCACGACAGAACGACGATTTCAGCAGCCCTGGGGAGGGCCACGAGTGATGAACCCGCAGCCGAGCTGGCAGCACCAGGTCTGCGTCGAGCCGGACCGCAGGATCGTCCTGCTCTCCGGGGAAATCGACGTCAATGGAGCGGGAGGCCTCTTGGACCTCCTCAACTACACGATCGACGCTGCGCAGCGGGTAGACGTCGACATGGCAGCGGTTCAGTTCATTGACTCGACTGTCATCGGCGCACTGATCACCGCCCGGAACACGGCGACGGCAGCGGGGAGACAACTCGTCGTCACCAACCCCAGCAGGAACGCCCGTCGAGTCCTGGGTATCACCGGCGTGCTCGACGCCCTTTCGCCCACCGGCACCTGACGGACCTTCCACCCGTACTGGTGGGACGGGGGAGTGAAGATGTCGAGAGGCGTTTTTGTGCCCCCCGGTTGACCGCTACGCCTACGCGTCGAAGAAGAAGCCGAGCCGGTGGCTCAGAGGTAGTTGAACAACGGGGGAAAGACCAGGACCACGATCCAGGCCCACGCCGCGTACACCGGGAGATAGCCGGTCTGCCAACGCTCGATCGCCGCGAACGGGGTACGCCGGCGGACGAAACCCAGCACCAGCCACGCCGACCAGGCGAGGTTGGCCAGCAGGATGACGTTCTCCCCGAGTGCCGCCGCCTTGTTGGGTGTGGTGCCGTACTCGGTGATGCGCCCGGTGATCTCCACCAGCACCAGCACATCGATGACCAGGGCGCTGACCACGAGGGCGAGCTGCAGCTTGTCGAACAGCCCGGGTGGGGCCAGCGGATCGCGGGCCGAGATCGAGTAGAGCAGCAACCCCAGCACCACGACCAGCAGCAGGTCGAACAGGATCAGCGCTTCCCGCTCGACGTCGATGCCGGCGCTGGTCACGACGAGGGCGACGAGGAAGGCCAGCAGCGCCGCGGTGAACAGCGGAGTGAACAGGCGCGTGAGTACGGGGGCGATGTTCTCGACGACACTCTGCTTGGCCTCGACGAGCCACCCGGCCACCACCACCGCGGCCGCGGCACCGCAGGGAAGAAGCCACTGCGAGATGAAGTGTTCCGGGGAGATCCCGATGGCCTCGAAGGTCCCGAACATGAACGCGATCAGCACCCCGCCACCGAGGGCGATGAGCACGTAGTAGACGAAGCATTCGCCGGTGAAGCGGATGAAGTCCATGCGTCGGCGTGAGGAGACCAGATCGTCGGCCACGTAGGCCAGGCCGACCACGAACCACAGGGCGATGGGGAGGTGGATGCTGGTCAGGACCACCGACTGGGAGTCGTCCGTGAGCGGATAGGCGTTGGCCGCCACGGTGCCGAGCGCGAACAACGCCAGCAGCACACCGATCAGCGCTTTCGTGGCGTGACGACGCCAGGCCAGGAAGGCTGCCAGCCAGGGCAGCGTGAACAGGCCGACGTTGGGCGCGTAGAACGCGCCATCCTCTTCGAGGCTCATCCCGAACAGTTCCGGCACCTTGATGGAGGCTGCCGCGCCCGCCGCGCAGGCGACCATCGCGAGGAGGTCACGCCGCGACCGGCTGTCCGTCACCGGGCTGTCGCTCTCGCCGGTCAGCACCAGTTGCTTCCACAGCCGTTCCGAATGCTCCCGGGCGAACTCGCGGGACAGGTCGTCCAGGCTCCCCATGCGTTTGACCGCGACGAGGAACGCCTCGTCGGCGCGCAGGCCAACGGCGACGAGCTCGTCGACGGACCCGCGGAGGTGGTCCTCGAGTTCTTCGGCGTCGCACCGCTGCAGCTCCCGCCGGCGCTGCACGTAGTGACGCCACTGCGCGAACTGGGCCTCCAAGCCGTCCTGATCGTCGGGCGTCGTCATGCCAGGCCCTCCACCGGAATCGCCCTGAACGGCCGCGAATCGCCGGGGCCCGGCCAGATCTCCTTGAGCGCGCCCACGACCGTGTCCCACTGGCGGCGCTGCTCGGCAAGCTCAGCCGTGCCCTTGCTGGTGATGCGGTAGTACTTGCGCCGCCGCTCGCCAGTTACCGACTGCCAGCTCGACTCCACGTAGCCGAGGCGCTCGAGCCGGTGCAGCAACGGGTAGAGCAGTCCCTCGGTCCAGTCCAGCTCTCCACCCGACAGCTCGTTGATCCGTCTCAGGATGGCGTACCCGTAGCTCTCCCCCTCGGCCAGGATGCCCAGCACCATCGGTGTCGCCGAGGCGGCCACGAGATCCTTCGCGACCTTCACGAGACCTCCCGCGTCCCATAACCTAGAACTGCAATGCATAGTAGTGCTAGGTATCGTTCGGGCGCCAGGGGCTGTGGCGACTCGGCTCGCAGATCCGGCCGCACGGCACTGCGGGGGAACCGGCATGCTGGGTGGGTGACGGTTACTGGTGTCGTTCGCGAGTTCGACAGTGAGGCCGGGTGGGGCGTGATCGACGCTCCCGAGGTGCCGGGTGGTTGCTGGGCGCACTTCTCCGCGATCGCTGCCGACGGGTTCCGACGGCTGAGGCCCGGGCAGGAGGTCACGTTCCGGTTCGAGGCCGCCAGCCAGGACGGGTACCGGTACCGGGCCTTGATGGTCTGGACGGGGACGGAACCGGCGGGATCGACGGCCGGGAACCGAGCCAGTGTCGCCTACCGCAGCTCACTGACCATCACCTTCGAGGACCAGGCGGAATCCGACGGGCGCTGAACCAGCCGGTGGCCGGTGGGAACCACCGTGCCTCCGCGTGCGTCCTGGATGGTGTGAAGCTGCGCGCCGCGATTCTGCTCGCCCTGACCACTCTCAGTCTCGGCCTCGTCGTGGTCGTCCCACCGGCGACGCCCGGCTGGGCCTGCTCGTGCGTCTTCAGCCCGAGCCAGGCGGACGCACGGGCGGACCTCATCGTCGTCGGTACGGTCACCGAGGTGACGAACACCGCCGTCCAACTCGCCGTCGATTCGGTCGAGAAGGGCAGCCTCGGGGCCGGGACCACCCTCCGGCTGCGCGCACGCCGCGGCGAGGCCAGCTGCGGCTACGACTTCCGCACCGGCAAACGGTACCGGGTGAACTCCGTCGACGGCGCGACCGGGTTGTGTACGGGGATCGGCCCGTTGCCGGCCGCACCGTCCGCCCCCGCGGCAGCCCCGACGGATGTCACCGCCGCCCCTGCGCCCCCGCGATCGTCGGGACGCTGGTGGCTCGGGGGCGGTGCGATGCTGACCGTCCTCGCCGCCGGACTCGTGGCCGTGGCCCTGCGCCGACGCCGCGGCGCGTCGCCCGGGTAGCCATCGCCCAGGCGGCAACCGCCGGCCGGTGGCGCCTCGACAGACGGTCAGGCGGGAGACGCGGCCCCGGAGGAGCGCACGTTCGAAGGTGCGCGGTCCACGTACGACGGCCGACGATGTGGCTCTCGTGCGTGCCGTGACCGGGGAGGCGCTGGGATGAAGCCGTTCCGTATCGAGATCCCGCAGGTCGAGATCGACGACCTGCGCCGTCGCCTCGCCGACACCCGGTGGCCGCCCGAGCCGGCCGTCGACGGTTGGGAACGTGGCGTGCCGCAGGGCTACCTGCGGGAGTTGGCCGAGTACTGGCGGTCCGGGTACGACTGGCGGGCGGCCGAGGCGGAGCTGAACCGGTACCTCCAGTTCGTCACCGAGATCGACGGTGCCACCGTGCACTTCCTGCACGTCCGGTCCCCCGAGGCGGGCGCGACGCCGCTCATCCTCACGCACGGCTGGCCGGGCAGCTTCCTGGAGTACGTCGACCTCATCGGGCCGCTGACCGATCCGCGCGCCCACGGCGGGGACCCCGCGGACGCCTTCCATGTGGTGATCCCGTCGTTGCCCGGGTACGGCTTCTCCGGCCCGCTCACCGAGACCGGGTGGGGTGTGCCCCGCATCGCCCGGGCGTGGGCGGAGCTGATGCACCGGCTCGGCTACGACCGGTACCTGCCGCAGGGCACCGACTTCGGGTCCTGGGTGACGGTCGCGCTCGCCGCGACTGACTCCGGCCACGCGATCGGCGCGCACGTCAACTTCCTCATCACGCCGCCTCCGGGCGATCCTCGGGAGTTGGGCGCTCTCGATGAGGACACCGGTCGGCGGCTGGCCCGGCTGGGGCGTTTCCTGGCCGAGGAGTCCGGCTACATGAAGCTCCAGGCCACCCGGCCCGTCACCGTCTCGTACGCCCTCACCGACTCGCCCGTCGGGCAGCTCGCCTGGATCGTCGAGAAGTTCAAGGAATGGACCGACTCCGGCAAGAGCCCCGAGGACGCCGTCGACCGGGACCGGCTGCTCACCAACGTCTCGCTCTACTGGTTCACCCGGAGCGCCGGCTCCTCCGCCCAGCTGTACTACGAGACGGCCGACATGCTCCCGGTCAGCGACGCACCACGACGGCAGCCCCCGGTGCCGGTGCAGCTCGGGGTGGCGGTCTTCCCGCACGACCCGTCGCAGCCCGTCCGGGCCTGGGCCGACCAGGCGTTCCCGAACATCGTGCGGTGGACCGAGTACGAGCGGGGCGGCCACTTCCCCGGGTTGGAGCAGCCCGGTCTCCTGGTCGACGACATCCGCCAGTTCGTCCGGGCTCTCGGCCGCGTCTGAGCGCCGGCGTACGCTCAGGCGCCCGGCGCGCCGGTCTGTCGTGCCTCGGCGACCGCCGCCTCGACGGACCGCTCGGCGGCCGTGGTGCGCTGCACCACCTGTACGAGGACCTGTTTGACGCTCTCCAACCCCTGCAGCAAGGGCCCCGGCTGCCCGCCCCGCAGGACCAGCGTCACGAGCCGCTGCGCGTCGCTGACCTGGGTGATGGTCGCCGTCGACGCCGCACGGGCGCCGACGATGCCGTCCCGTACCGGGCCCAGTCCGGCGACCGTCTCCTCCGGCGTGGCCTCGCGGGGAACGGCGGCCGTCGCCGTCGTCGCCTCACCGATCGACGTGGCGAGGCCGCTCAGCCGCCCCTGCACCGTGGCGATCGCACCGCGTACCCGTGTTATGCCCGCCGCGACCGCCGCGAAGCCGGCACCGGCGGCGCGGAGCGCGACCTCCTGGGCCTGCTGGTCGGCGGCCGCGGTCAGTGCCTGCGCCCGCTCGACGCCGGCGGACAGGGTACGGAGTTCGGCGGTGATCTTCTCGATGTGCGACACGGACGGGCTTCCTCCAGTGCACGGCGGGTGACGACGGATGGTCCACAGACGACACCGGGGCTGCGGCGGCGGTGTGCCCGTTGGTAGTCTCGCGCGTCCTGGGGAGAGACGGAAACGGACCGTGAGGTGATGGGTATGGGGGGCATCGATCCGTCCGGGCTGGGCCGGTCGCTGGAGGAGGCGATGCGGCTGTTGGGCCAGGCCACCGGCGCCGGCACGGCGCAGCCGGGCGGGCCCGAGAGCCAACCGGACACCGAGGGGCTGGTGGGCCGTGGTGCCGGCGGGGACGGCCTGGTCGAGGCGGAGGTCTCCGCGTTCGGCCGGCTGGAGTCACTGGTGATCGACCCGAGCCTGCTGCGTGCCGGCACGACCGCCATCGCCGAGTACGTGGTGGAGGCCGTACGCGCGGCGCAGGACGACGAGCGGGCCCGGCGCGCCGAGACGCTGGGCGCGGCCGTGCCGGACACGGCGGCCCTGGCGCGGCAGCTCGAGCGCGTCTCGGAGGACGCGTTCCGCGGGTTCAACCGGATGATCAGCGATCTCGACGCCGCCACCCGGCGGATGGACCGGCGGTGACCCCATGTCCGACGGGATCCAGGTCGACGTCGCGGCGTTGCGTGCCGCGGGCGGATCGCTCGACACCACGGGCCAGCAGCTCGGCGCGGAGGTCACCAGCCTCGAAGGCACCGTCACCGGCTCGGGCAGTCCGTGGGGCTCCGACGAGGCGGGCTCGCTCTTCGGCGCCGTCTACGTCGAGGTGCTGACGCACGCGCTCGACGTCTACCGGTCGATGGCCGACCAGCTGCTGGAGGTCGCGGAGAACCTCAACAACGGCGCGGACGCCTACGAGGCGATCGAGACCACGAACGCGGAACTCTTCAACAGGATGGAGCTGCCCGGTGGGTATGCAGCTGCCTCCTGAGCTGGCGGAGGCCCTGGGCTGGGTCGGCTTCACCTGGCCGACGGCCGACGAGGAGCTGCTGTTCGAGGCGTCGCAGATGTGGTTCGCGTTCGCCGGGCGGCTGCGTACGGCCGTCGGGGACGCGGAGAAGGGCGCGGCGCAGGTTTTCGGCGCCAACAGCGGCGACGACATCCGGGTGTTCGAGCAGGTGTGGCGTGGCGAGGAGGGCCCGCCTCGCCGCATCGAGGACGGCGCGCAGGCCGCCGAGCTGATCGGCATGGCGTTGCTCGTGATGGCGATCATCACGCTCGCGCAGAAGATCCTCGTGATCATCCAGCTGACGATTCTCGTGGTGCAGGTGGCGATCGCGCTGGCGGCGGCGGCGCCCAGTCTCGGCGCCTCGCTCGCCCAGATCCCGGTCTCGATCGGCATCGCCCGGATGGCGATCCAGCGGATCGTCAAGGAGGTCGTCGAGCGGGTCGCCAAGGAGATCATCCCGCGGCTGCTGAAGCGGGCGAAGACGCTGCTGCGCCGGTTCAGCCGCAAGGGCCGGGGTCCCGGCGGCGGCCGCCGTCCCGGCATTCCCGGCCCGCACACGACACCCCGGTACCACAACACCAAGCCGATGCTCGACAAGTACAGGAACGAGCATCTTCCCGGCGGATTCTTCCCGACCCCGGTGCGCCGGCTCACCCCGGAACAGCTCGAGGAGCACCGGGTCTTCTTCGACGGCAACGGGATCCTGCGCAGCGCCAAGGACGGCCGTCCGTACGACACGTCCGGCTCGAGCACCGTCTTCAGCGGCAACGGCCAGGCGATCTTCGTGATGGACCGCAACGGCAACATCTACGCGTCCACGTATCAGAAGGTCGGCGACTTCCACCACTCCACGCTCGGCAACGGCCAGCCCGTGGCGGCGGCCGGGGAGCTGGTGGTCAAGGACGGTAAGGTCCAGCTCGCGACCGCGCGGAGCGGCCACTACCAGCCCGACCCGAGCCACATGGCCAACCTCGACGCCGAGTTCAAGCGCAACGGCCTCGGCGACGTCCCGATTCAGAGCTGGGACGGCAGCCGGATCTTCTAGGAGACAGCGGAACATGGGCATGGACAACTGGAAGGGCCACGTCAACGGGATCCTCTACGGGATCCAGTTCGACCGGGCCCTCGACGACGCGGTGGTCACCCGGGTCGCCGACGGGGTGGTCGGCGGGCTCTACCCCGGTGACCGCGCGGAGACGCTGGACGCGCTCACCCAGGCGCTGCGGTATCCGGGTCCGCTGAACGACCAGGTCGAGGCGCCGCACAGCGAGGAGAGCATCCGCGCGTTCCTCGGCAAGCTCTCGGCGGCCCTGGCGGCACGCGCCTGATCGGCACGCGCGCCTGACCGGCACGCGCCTGACCGGCACGGCTTTCGGCGGCACGGGCTGAGCGGCCCGGCGGTCAGTCGGCCCGGTGCAGCGGCCCCCACTCCGCCGAGGCCTGCGCCTCCACCGCGCGGTCGGCCTCATGCAGCGCCCGCTCCGACACCCATGCCACCGGGCGGTGGCAGCGTACGAGCGGTTCGTTGTCCGGTCCCCGGCCGAGCTGCTCACCCACCAGCACCCACGGGCGTACGCCGGGACCGCGCAGCTCGCGCAGGTGGCAGTAGTCGTAGAGCCGGCGGGCCACCCACAGGCGCAGCGGTCGGCCACCCCACCACGGCTCGACCGCGAGCGGGTTCGCGGAGAGGCCGGGCAGGTCGATGCCGGTCAGCGCGTCCTTGCTCGACTGCTCCGTGCCGTACCCGCCGGACAGGTCCGCGTCCGGACCCCGGGACCAGCGGATGTACAGCTCCTCCTCGGGACCGGTCCGGCGCAGCAGGTCGACGAGCTGGTCCAGATCGTCGACGACCGGCATGACCGCCTCTTGACGTACCCCGCTCATGCCCTCTTGTGCCCCCCCGACCGTTCGACCATGCCTGCCGTTCCGCAAGTGTCAGCCCCGCCGGTAGCTCTCCTCGTCGTAGCGACCGACCCGCTGGCGGTAGTCCGGGCGGTCGTACGCGTCGGGCTCGAAGGCCGGTGCAGAAACGTCCGGGCAATTTGTGGTTCGCCGGAACATGTGTCTGCGAAATTCGTCATATTCGGCGTCCATCTATGGATGCGTGGTGGTTGCCGCAGGTCGGCCGGGCCGGAATCGGCGGCCGGCACACCGGACCGTAATCGGGAGTGGCTCTGCCGCACATTCGACCGATGACGCTGCGCCGCGATTCTGGTCCCGCATCCGCCGGACAGAAGAGAGGCGACAGACATGTTCCGTGCCATTCGTCGAACCGCAATCGTGCTAGCGCTCGCGGTGGGGCTGGTCGGTGGGGTCGGAGCGGCCGCGCAGGCCGCCGTCAACCCGGTCACCCCGCAGTCGCTCTGCGGCCTGGGCTACGTCGTTCGGGACCAGGACCCCATCCACCACTCGCAGACCCGTGAGCGGCTCGGCACCGTCTACCTGATGTACAACACCCTCACCGGGTACGGCTGCACGGCCACCATCAAGTCCGCGTACGTCGGCACGCTCACCCGTACCCAGGTCTACCTCTCCGCGCAGTACCTGCCCACTCAGGTCGACGACGCCAACAAGCTCTACGCGGCGGGCCCGACGCGGGCGTACGTGCGCGGCGGCTGCACCATCTGGGGTGGCTTCATGGCCGACCCGTCCGGCGCCATCCATTACCACGACCGGGCGAACCCGGCGATCGGCGGCATCGGCACCTGCTTCTGATCCAGCTGGGCGGGCCCGCACCGGTAGCTAGGTGCGGCCCGCCCGCCGCTTCCGCCCGTGGCGGCCCCGGATCGGGACTACCGTCGGTCGGATGGGGCGGATGCGTGGCGTCCACGAGCGTCCGGAGGGGTTCACGTACCAGCCGGAGCTTCTCGACGTCGACGAGGAACTCTCCCTGCTGACCGCGCTGTCCGCGTACGACTTCGGCGAGGTCCGCATGCACGGCCAAATCGCCCGGCGGACGGTGCGGCAGTTCGGCTTCCGCTACGACTACGGCTCTTTCCAGCTCACCGAGACCGAGGCGTTGCCGGTGGAACTTCACGGGGTGCGGGAGCGGTGCGCCGCCCTGGCCGGCGTTCCGGCCGGCAGCCTCTCGCAGGCGCTGGTCACCCGCTATCCGCCCGGTTCGGTCATCGGCTGGCACCGCGACGCCCCGGCCTTCGGCCCGACCGTCGTCGGTCTGTCGCTGGGCTCCGCGTGTCTGTTGCGGTTCCAGCGGGGTCGCGGTCCGGAGCGCCGGGTGTACGAGGCGGAGCTGGCACCACGCTCCGCGTAGGTGCTCGCCGGCGCGGCCCGGACGGCCTGGCAGCACAGCATCCCGCCGGTGCCCGAGCTGCGGTACTCGATCACCTTCCGTCAGCTGCGGGGTGGCTGAGTCGGTTCGCCGTCCCGCCGCCGGCCCGGTGGCATACTCGGTCGCCATGGTGCTGTCGCGCGGCTGGGCGTTCTTCCTGATCGGGGTCGGCGTCTGGACCTGGGTGATCTGGCCGCGGTTCGCCGTCGCCATCTGGAAGGACCCCCGCTCCTGGTCGACCGGCACGGTCGGGGACTTCCCGGCGACGGGGTTCCTCTGGATCCACGCCCTGCTGATCGCGGCGTCCCTCGTCATCGGTACGACCGTCGGCGTGCTCGGTGTTCGTGCCCTGCGCGCCACCCGCCGGCGATCGACCTCCTGACCTGGGAGGCGCCGGAGCACTGCCCCAGCGGTTCGGCGTGGCTGCAGCGTCGGGGTCGACCCGGAATGCGGGCTGAGGGCGTTGCTGCTCCGTGCCGGCGTTTTCCGGCGCGGTTCCGGTCTCCAGGTCAGGCCCGGAATGCGGGGCGCGGGTGAGGCGTTGCAGCTATCAGTGGGTGCCTTCGGCCTAGGGGCCAGGCATCGTCGCCGGAACCGGCGACGCCGCTTCGGGGAAGTGTGACGCGGGCCGCTTCCCATGGATTTGACGTTCAAACCCGCAGACGCGTAACTTTCTCTTTGCCAGCGCGGAACGGGGCAAACAGGGCGAAAGACCTGAAGCTCCGGGACGGGAATGGCACCGGCGCCCGAGGGGTTGAACCCCTTGCGACGTCGGTCGGGCGGGGCCCGCTGGATCTGCCGGGAGGCGGATTTGGTGAGGCGGAACCGACCGGGTATGGTTAACGACCGGCAGGGCACCGGGCGAGCCAGCGGGTAACCGCGGCGGCCGGCCTGCTGAATCCGATGATCGAACCAGCGGTGCGCCGCTGCGTGCGATCATCGGCGCCTGACCGTACGAAGCGTGACAGACCGGGACACACGGTTTGACACGGCGGAGACGGTGAGGTAACGTAGTAAAAGTGCCCGGCGCGGGAGCGGCGGGTGGGTGATAGCCCCGGATGGGGCCCACGTGGTGGGTTTCCGGATGGTGTGTGGTTGTTCTTTGAGAACTCAACAGGGTGCTTGATA
>NZ_JBQHDE010000023.1:0-38464 GCF_052068455.1 Micromonospora sp. H33
GACCGCGCCGACATCTACGAACGTCCGCAGCATCCGTACACGCGGGCGCTGCTGTCGGCGATTCCGGACGTGACCCGTCTCGGCCCGGCCGGACGTATCCGGCTCACCGGGGACGTCCCGACGCCGCTGGACCCGCCGTCGGGCTGCCGCTTCCGTACCCGCTGCTGGAAAGCCCGGGACCTGTGCGCCACTGACGAACCGCCGCTGGTGCCCCGCGACGGCGGCCGGCAGGCCACCGCCTGCCACTTCCCCGAAACCGGCCCCCTCGTCGCCACCGGCGAGCCGGCACCGGCCGCCGGCACGGCGGCCACGGCCGGAGCGACGCCCACGGGAACGGACGACTCGGCGGGTTGAGCCTCCTCCGCCTCGCCGGGCACTGAGCCGGGCCGCGCCGCGGCGGCCCGGCTCATTCCCGGTTCGGGTCGGTGGTGCCGGAGACGTCCGCTACGTCGTACCCGGCGCGGCTGATCTCCCGGGCCGACCGCCGGTCCTCGGCGGGTAGGTCCTCGAAGTCGTCACCGACGTCCTCGGTGGTGTGCAGGGACTCACCCGGTGGCCGCAGCGACGCCTCCATCGCGGTGGCGCCGTCCGGTTCGTCGGTGTCGGCAAGGTCGAAACGGTGTTCGTCGCTCATGGCGGACTCCTGCCCGGTCAGGTGCTCCGGAAACGTCAGCGGGCCGCGTCCGGGTGACCCGGCATGGTCGACCCGCCGCTGCTGCTGCCCGACGAACCGCCGGCCACCCCGGAGCCGTCGTCCTCGGTGACGATGTCCGGTTTCGCCGCTGTCCCGTCCGGCGCCGGCACGTCGGTGCCCGCGTCAACCTGGACCAGCCGGGCCTGACCGGCCTCGTCCTCGGCGTGCTCCGGGTCGACCGGATGCTCACCCTGTCGTGCTCGGTATCCCACGCCCGTGCCTCCCCGTCGGCGATGGTGCCCGTCTTCCGCACCGCCTACCCGGACGAACCATGGCGAAACGTCGTCGGCGCCGCACCCCGGCCGAGGCTGCCGCACGGTGCCGCGGCGGTATCCCGGCTGCTGCCGGTGCACGATCAGCGGCGGCGGCGTCCGGCCACGGGAGCGGGCGGGCGGCGGCGGACCGGCGTGAGGGGCAGCGCCGTCCAGTGCGCGGGGCGGGTACGCCCCGGCGGCAGTACGGTGTGCCGGTCACCGCGCGCCGCGTCGAGCTGGGACTGGTGCACGAACAGGCTCCCGGACAGGTCGGCGCCGCGCACGTCCGCCCCGCGCAGGTCCGCACCGGTCAGGTCGGCCCCGCCCAGGTCGACCCCGCGCAGGTCGGCCCCGATCAGCAGGGCGCCGCGCAGGTTCGCCCGGCGCAGGTCGACCCGCCGCAGGTCGGCGCCGAGCAGCGCGGCACCCCGCCGGTCCACGCCGGGCCGGCCGCCCCGGGCGCGTGCGTGGTCCCCGGCACGAGACAGCAGCGGATTGACCCGCCCCCGGTGCGCGTCCACGTCCAGCGTCCGCAGCGATTCCGGGTCACCGCCGGCCAGCCGGTCGGTCTCGGCTGCCGCCTCGGCCAGCGTGGCGCGCAGCTCCGGCGGCGGGTCGAGCGCCAGGGCTTCGGTCAGGTACCAGAGCAGCTCGTGCAGCGGTCGTACCACGGCGAAGGTGTCGAACATCGCCCGCGCCGTCGCCGGGTCGTCCCGCCAGTCCCGGCCCCCGAACGTCACCTGGGTCACGCGTTGGCCCGCCCCGAAGCAGTCGAAGACGGTGCAGCCCGGGAAGCCCCGGTCGCGCAGGTTGGCGTGGATGCCGCAGCGTGAGTCCGCGCGCAGGTTAGGGCAGGGCTGGCCGGCCGGCTTGTCGATCGCGAAGTCCGCTGAGGCCGCGAAGGCGGGAACCACGCAGCACAGCCCGACGCACCGGGAACAGTCGGCGCGCAGCGACTCCCTGCCGTTTTCCGCCACGCTGACCGTTTCTCCCGCCGAAGCTGCCCGAAGTGAACGGTCCATTCTCCCACGGCACGGATTGCAGGAGATCGTGGCGGATTTCGGCGCCTCCAGGGGCCGTTTCCTCCCAGGATCTGCGGGACTCAGGCCCGGGAGGGGCCGCGCGGCGCCCGGGGGAGCGGGCGCCGCGCGGCGGGATCAGAAGGCGAAGAGGGGTCAGAAAGCGAAGAGGGAACCGGTCTCGCGCAGCAGCTCGCACCGGTTGGAGAAGGTCTCGGTGTACGACACCGGACGGTCCTGCCACAGCCCGACCGCCCGGACGGTCACCGGGGCGTACTCCAGGGTGCAGAAGCCGGGGTTGCCGCTCAGCGCGGTCGGGTCGCCGTCGACGGCGGCGAGGTCCTGGCAGGCGGAGGCGGCGTACGGGTGGGTGCCGCCGGCCGGCTCGCAGCGCAGCGCGGCGGCCCGGGGGACGCCGGCGGTGTGCGGGACGACGCTCAGCAGCAGCACGGAGGTGACCTGCTCGGTGGGGGCGGCGTGGGCGGGGGTGGCCGCGACGGTGAGCGCGGCCGTGCCGAGGGCGGCCGCCGCGGAGAGCGCGGCGACCCGCTGGGCGAGGGGCATCGTGTGTCCTTCCGTTGGGGCCCCGGGTAGGGGCCGGTCGTCGGCCCGGCCGTCGTGCGACCGGGCCGTCGACCACCCTAGGTGGACACTGTGAATCCTTTTCGTGACACACTGTTACGTTGGCTCGACCCGTCGCCAGGAGTCGTCGGGCAGCGCCGCGGCCTGCGGACCCATCATCAGCATGCCGCCGTCGACCGGCCAGGACGCCCCGGTGACGTACGCGGCGGCGGGGGAGGCGAGCAGCGCGACCACCGCCGCGACCTCCCGCGCGTCCCCGGGCCGCCCGACGGGTACGCCGGGCCGATCCTGGGTGTACGGGTCCACGTCCTCCTGCCCGGTCATCGGCGTGGAGATCTCGCCCGGGGCCACCGTGTTGACGGTGATGCCGTCCGCCGCCAGTTCCTGCGCCATCACCTTGGTCAGCAGGCCCAGCCCGCCCTTCGCCGCGCAGTACGCGGCCGAGCCGACCCGGGGCGCGTGCTCGTGGACGCTGGTGATGTTGACGATCCGCCCGCCGCGACCGGCGGCCCGCATCCGCCGCGCCGCCCGCTGTCCGCACAGGAACGGCCCATCCAGGTCGACCGCGAGCACTTCCCGCCACTGCTCCCAGCCGGTGTCGACGAACGGCGTGGACGTACCGATGCCGGCGTTGTTCACCAGCACCCCGAGCCCGCCGAGCCGGTCGGCCAGCTCGTCGATCACGGCCGCGGCATCCGGCAGTCGGGTCAGGTCCAGCTCGGCGACCTCGCAGCGCCGCCCGGTGCTCCGGACCTCGTCGGCGGTCCGGCGGGCGCCGTCGGGGTCGCCGTACCAGGTGATTCCGATGTCGAAGCCGGCGTCGGCGAGCGCGACGGCGCAGGCCTTCCCGATGCCGGAGTCGGCGCCGGTGATGATCGCGATGCGTGGGAAGTCCGGGTAACGCTCAGGCATGCCCGCGCACTACCCGTCACATGCGATTACAACCATCTGTGAACTGAAACCGACGCAGAGGATTGTGTCGGCGATCACCCTCTGACATCCTCCTGCATGGACGCTGCCAGCGACGGTCGCCAATCCAGGGGCGCCGCGCTGCGGCGACGCCTCTTCTCCCGGAGGGACCCTCGTGAAGCGCAGACGTCGCCATCTACTCGCAGGACTAGCGGTCGCCGCACTCGTGGCGACGACGGGTGCCGCGGGCATCCATTTCACCGGCACCGAGGCGCCGGCCGCCGCCGCGGTCGGGGACGGGGAGATGCCCAGCGCCCTCGGCGCCCATCTGGAGCGGCTGCGGCGGGCAGCGCCGGGCAACGACGGCATGTCGCCGGACGGTCCGGGCGGTGCCGCCCAGCAGGAGTTCCTGGAGCGGGCGTACCCGGCCAACGACATCAGCATCGCCGAGGTGGACCGCTCCAAGGCCGCGTACGCGGCAGCGGAGAAGCGGTTCCGGGGCGGCCAGCGCTGGACGAGCGTCGGCCCGAGCGAGGCGCTCTACCCGTTCACCGAGTTCCGGAACGCCTTCAACTACGTGCCCAACGAGTACGTCGCGGGCGGGCGGGTCACCTCGCTCGACATCAGCCCGGACTGCAACGAGCGGCTCTGCCGGGCGTACGCCACGCCGGCCGGCGGCGGCGTCTGGGGCACGCTGAACATCCTCGCCGCCGAGCCCAAGTGGTTCTACCTGGGCGGCCCGCTGGGGATCAACGCCGCCGGCTCGGTCAAGATCGACCGTAACGACCGGACCGGCCTGACCATCTACGTCGGCACCGGCGAGGCGAACACCTGCGGCTCCGGCTGCGTCGCCGGCGTCGGCCTCTACAAGTCGACCAACGGCGGTCTGACCTGGTCGGGCCCCCTCGGCAAGGACGTGCTGTCCGGCAAGGGCATCGCCGAGATCACCATCAAGCCGGGCGACCCGAAGACCATGTACGTCGCCACCACCATCGCACTGCGCGGCATGTCCAGCTCCTGCTGCACCGGCGTCACCCGGCCGGTGCCGGACGCCGCGAAGTGGGGTCTCTACAAGACCACCGACGGCGGCAAGAACTGGACGTTCGTCCACAACGGCTCGACCAACGCCGCCGACTGCACCGGCAGCGCCGCGGAGTACGGCAACACCGCCGCCTGCTCGCCGCGCGGCGTCCGCTACGTCAAGCTCGACCCGAAGAACTCCAACATCGTGTACGCGTCGTCGTACGCCCGCGGTGTCTGGCGCTCCCCGGACGCCGGCGCGACCTGGACCCAGATCAAGCCGTCGCTGAACCCGGCGGTCTTCCAGACCCGCGCCGCGATCGACGTCACCGCCCTGCCCAACGGCAAGACCCGGATGTACGTCTACGAAGGCAACATCGGCAACCCGTACTCGCGGCTGTTCCGCAGTGACGACGTGGCCGCCGGCGCCTCGACCTTCACCGACCTGACCAGCTCCAACCCGGCCGACCCGGGCTTCGCCACCTACAACCAGTGCACCGGCCAGTGCTGGTACGACGTGTTCGTGCACACCCCGGCCGGGCACCCGGACGTCGTCTACGTCGGTGGCTCCTACGTCTACGGCGAGACGGTCGCCCACAAGCGAGCGGTCATCCTCTCCACCGACGCCGGCGTCAGCGGCACCGACATGACGTACGACGGTACCGACGAGCTGCACCCGAACGGCCTGCACCCGGACCAGCACGCGCTGGTGACCAACCCGCGCAACCCGCTCCAGTTCTTCGAGGCCAACGACGGCGGCATCATGCGCTCCACCGGCCAGTTCGTCGACCGGTCCGCGTGGTGCGACAACCCGGACCGCAACCTCACCACGCAGGCCCAGAAGGACCGCTGCAAGCAGATGCTCTCGAAGATCCCCGCCAAGCTGGAGAGCGTCAACAAGGGCATGAACACCCTGCAGTTCATCAGCCTGTCGGTCAGCCCGCACGACGTGAACCTGCTCCAGGGCGGCACGCAGGACAACGGCACCTGGGAGAACAAGGGCGAGCGGCGGCGCTGGCTGAACACGATGATCGGTGACGGCGGCGCCTCCGGGTTCGACGTCGGCAAGCCGGAGTTCCGCTTCCACACCTTCTTCGACGTGTCGCCCGAGGTGAACTTCAACAACGGTGACATCGGCAGCTGGATCTGGACCGCGGACCCGATCTACGGCCATGCGGGGAGCCTGTTCTACGCCCCGGTGATCAACGACCCGAAGGTCAGCGGCACGATGTTCGCCGGCACCGCCCGGACGGTCTACCGCACCAAGACCTTCGGTCTGGGCAACCGGAGCCTGGCCGAGGCCGACCGGATCTGCAACAGCTGGACCGGCACGTACGAGGCCCAGTGCGGCGACTGGGAGCAGCTGGGCACCACCCGGCTCACCGACGCCGCCTGGGGTGACCGGGCGGGCGGCGCCGTCTCGGTGATCCAGCGAGTCGACTCTGACTCCTCGACCGCGTACGCCGCGACCAGCACCGGCCGGGTGTTCGTCACCCGCAACGCCGACGCCGAGCCGGCCTCCGCGGTGACCTGGACCCGGATCGACAACGCCAGCACGCCGAACCGCTTCGTCACGAGCATCCACATCGACCCGGCCGACCCGGCCCGGGCGTGGGTGTCCTACAGCGGCTTCAACTCGAACACCCCGACCACGGTGGGTCACGCGTTCGAGGTGAAGGTGGCGGGCGCGACAGCCACCTGGACCGACCGGTCGTACGACTTCGGCGACCAGCCGATCACCGACCTGGTCCGGGACGACGTCACCGGTGACCTGTACGCGTCCACCGACTTCGGCGTCCTGCGCCTGGCCAAGGGCTCGACGAGCTGGGCCAAGGCGGCCGGCGGCATGCCGAACGTCGAGGTCGCCGGGCTCACCATCGTGCCGGGCAAGCGGATCCTCTACGCCGCCTCGCACGGTCTCGGCGCCTGGCAGCTCAAGCTGGGGTAGGCAGATCATCAAAGGCACCAACCGGGTGGGGGGCCGCGCGAGCGGCCCCCCACCGCTGCCCGGGGCGGCCGGTCGCGTCTGGCGCACCCTCGGCGCGGCGTTCGTCATCCTCGTCTTCGTCCCGCCACTGCTGCTGCTGGTCGCCGGCTCGCTCACCGAGCCCGGCCTGCCGCCGTCGCCGACGCCGCGGCTCGTCCCGGACCCGGTCTCCACCGCGGGTTACCAGCAGGCTCTGGAGATCGGCGGCCTGCTGCGGGCCTCGCTCAACTCGGTGCTCGTCGCGGTCGTGGCCGTGCCGCTGAGCGTGCTGGTCGCCTCGCTGGCCGGCTTCGCGCTGGCCCGCCTCGCCCCGCGCACCACCGCCACCGTCGTCGCGGCCTCCCTGGTCGCCCTGATGGTGCCGGCCACCGCGCTGCTGGTACCCCGGTTCGCGATCTTCCGCGCGCTCGGCCTGACCGATACGCTGGTGCCGTTGATCGCTCCGGCGTTGCTGGGCACCTCGCCGCTGTACGTCCTGGTCTACTTCCTGGCCTTCCGGGCGCTGCCGCGGGACCTCTACGACGCCTGCCTGGTGGAGGACCTATCCCCCATGCGCATCTGGTGGCGGGTCGCCCTCCCGCTGGTCCGCCCGGTCACCGCCGCACTCACCGCCCTCACCTTCGTGCTGACCTGGTCGAACTTCCTCGACCCGCTGATCTACGTGTACGACCGCGACCTGTTCACCCTGCCGCTGGCGCTGCGTTCGCTGTCGGTGCTGGACCCGACGAACTTCCCGGTGTTCCTCGCCGGGGCGGTCCTCGCCACCGCGCCGGCCCTGCTGGTCTTCGCGCTCGCCCAGCGCCGCTTCCTCCACCACGACGATCCGACGGGACGGGACCGCCGATGAGACCGAAAGCCCTGCTTGCCCTGCTGCTGTCCGCCGTGCTGCTCGCAACCGGCTGCGGCACCGGCTCCGGCTCCGCCAAGGACGAGAAGGGCCCGGTGCGGCTGCTGGTCTTCGGCGCCCCCGAGGAGCTGGCCGCGTACCGCACCCTCATCGAGGCGTACGAGAAGGCGCGCCCCGGCACCGACGTGCAGCTGATCGAGGCGAGCGACCGCAAGGATCTGCTGGCCCGGCTCGCCACCTCGGTCGCCGGGGGCGCCCCGCCGGACCTGTTCCTCATGAACTACCGCTTCTACGGGCAGTTCGCCGCGAAGAACGTGATCGAGGCGCTGGACGGGCGCATCGCCGCCTCCGCCGTGATCGACCCGGCCGACTACTACCCGGTGGCGATGGACGCGTTCAAGTGGGGTGGCAAGCAGCTCTGCCTGCCGCAGAACGTGTCCAGCCTCGCCGTCTACTACAACCGCACCCTCTTCGCCACGTACGGCGTGCCGGAGCCGAAGGCCGGCTGGACCTGGAACGACATGGTCGGCACCGCCATCGCGATGACCCGGGACTCCCGGGGCGTGGTGGTCAAGGGCACCGAGAGCGAAGGCGCCGCGGTGCGCCCGGTCGTGCACGGCGTCGGCGTCGAGCCGTCGATCATCCGCCTCGCCCCGCTGGTGTGGTCCAACGGCGCCGAGATCGTCGACAACCCGGACCGGCCGACCCGGCTCACCCTGGACACCCCGGCCGCCCGGGAGGCGCTGAAGAACCTCGTGGACCTGCGGCAGGCGTACGGGGTGGTGCCCACCGACGAGGAGGTGGAGGCCGAGGACGACGAGTCCCGCTTCGCCAACGGCCGGCTCGCGATGCTGCTGTCGTCGCGCCGCTCCACCACCACGTTCCGGTCGATCACCGACTTCGAGTGGAACGTGGCACCGCTGCCGGTCTACCAGAAGCAGGTGGGGGTGCTGCACTCGGACGCGTACTGCATGACCCGGGGAGCGAAACGCAAGGACGCCGCGTGGCGGTTCCTGGAGTTCGCCATCTCCGAGGAGGGGCAGCGGATCATCGCCGCCACCGGCCGGACCGTGCCGTCGCACATCGCGGTGTCGCAGTCCCCGGCGTTCCTCGGCCCGTCCCAGCCGCCGCGCAGCGCCAAGGTGTTCCTCGACGCGATCCCCACCGTGCGGGCCCTGCCGACCGTCTCCACCTGGCCGGAGATCGAGGACGTGACCTACGGAATCCTGGAGAACGCGGTGCATCGCGGTGACCGGCTCGACGACGTCATCCGCGACCTGGACCAGCAGACCCGCCCACTGTTCGCCCGCGGCGAGCACGGGTGAGCGAACCCGGCCTGACCCTGGACGGCGTCTCGGCCGCCTACCGGAACGCCACCGTCCTGCACGAGGTGGACCTGACCGTCGCCAAGGGCGAGCTGCTGGTGGTCCTCGGCCCGTCCGGAGCGGGCAAGTCGACGGTGCTGCGCGTCGTGGCCGGACTGGAGCCGGTCACCGCCGGCCGGGTCCGTATCGCCGGCCGGGACGTCACCTCCGACCGTCCCGGCCGGCGCAACGTGTCCATGGTCTTCCAGTCGTACGCGCTGTTCCCGCACCTCACCGTCGCCGAGAACATCGCGTTCGGCCTGGAGGTCCGTGACACCCCGCGCGCGGTGGCCCGGGAGCGGGCCCGGGCGGCCGCCGAGACGGTGGGCTGCGCGGCCCTGCTCGACCGGCGACCCGGGCAGCTCTCGGGCGGGGAGCGGCAGCGGGTCGCGCTGGCCCGGGCGCTGGTGCGCGAGCCGGACGTCTTCCTGCTCGACGAGCCGCTGTCCAACCTCGACCTCGCCCTGCGGGTGGAGATGCGCGCCGAGCTGCGGGCCCTGCACGACCGGCTCGGCGCCACGATGGTGCACGTCACCCACGACCAGACCGAGGCGCTGGTGCTCGCCGACCGGATCGCGGTGCTGCGCGACGGCAGGGTCGAGCAGGTCGGCAGCCCCGACGAGGTCTGGCGGACCCCGGCGAGCACGTTCGTGGCCCGCTTCGTCGGCTCCCCGGCGATGAACCTGCTCTCCGCCGACGGCCCGGTCCGCCCCGCCGGGGACGCCCCGCCGGGCGTGCCGGCGGACGGCCTCCAGATCGGATTCCGGCCGGAGGCCGTCGCCCTCGACGCGACGGACGGCGTGGCCGCCACCGTCGACCGGGTCGAGGTGGTCGGCGAGGACGCGTACGCGTACCTGACCCTCGCGACGGGGCAGCCGGTGGTCGCCCGCGTGCCGTCCGCCCGCCGCCCCGAGCGGGGCGCGGCCGTGCACGTCGGGGTCCGCTGGGCCGACACGCACGTCTTCCACGCCGACTCCGGTCTCCGGTACGCCCCGTGAGCGCGAGGAGTGAGCCGGGTCTGCGAGCCCCGCAGTCGGGAACAAGGGCGGCACGGTGAGCCGACCGGACGCCCGCTCCCGGCGGCAGTTGGCGCTGATGCTGGCGCCGTACCTGGTCGGCCTCGTCGGCCTGGTGCTGCTGCCGGCCGCCGTCACCCTCGCGCTGGCGTTCACCGAGTACGACCTGCTGAACCCGCCGACCTGGGTCGGGCTGGACAATCTCGTCGCGCTGGTCGACGACCCCGTGTTCCGGGTGTCGCTGACCAACTCGCTCGTGTTCGCGCTGGTGGCCGTACCCCTGCGGGTGCTGCTGGCGCTTGGCCTGGCGCTGCTGCTGCACCGCCGGACCTTCGGGGTCGGCACCGCCCGCGCGGCCGCCGTGCTGCCGACCGCCGTACCGGAGATCGCCTACGGCCTGCTCTGGCTCTGGCTGCTCAACCCCCTGTACGGCCCGATCAACCAGCTGCTCCGGGTCGGCGGCGAGAACGGGCTGACCGCCCTGGGCCGCACCCCGCCACAGTGGCTCACCGACCCGACCGACGCCCGCGCGGCGATCATCCTCATGAGCGTCTTCACCATGGGGGAGACGTTCGTGGTGCTGCTGGCCGCCCGGCGGGCGCTGCCCTGCGACGTGTACGAGATGGCCGCGCTGGAGGACGCCACCGGCTGGGACGTGTTCCGCCGTGTCACGCTGCCGCTGATGGCGCCCGTGCTCGCCCTGTTGGCGGTCCGCGACGCCATCGCGAGCCTGCACTTCTCGTTCGTGCCGGCGTTCGTGGTCACCGACGGGGGCCCGCCCCCGTACGCGACCACGTACCTGTCACTGTTCATCTACCGCACCGGGTTCGAGTACCTGCGCTACGGCTACGCCGCCGCCGCGACGCTGGTGATGATCCTGCTGACCGTGGCGGCGGTGGTCGTGCAGTGGCGGTTGTTCCGGCGGTACCGGGCGTTCTACCGGCTGTGACCGGGAACCGGCCGGGTTGCGGCCGCGCCGGACGTGACGGAGGTTGGTGCCATGCGCAGAGCAGCGGTCCTGCTCACCGCCGTCGGCCTGCTGTGCTGGCTGACCGCCTGTTCGTCCTCGCCGGACACACCGGCGGCGGGCCCGGGCTCCCCGTCCGGCACGGGGGAAGTGCCCGGGCCGCTGCCGTTCGGGGAGCGCAGGCTAACCGGCACGGTGGAACGCGCCGGGGACTGCACGATGCTGCTGGTCGGTGAGCGGCGGTGGGCGTTGACCGGCGACGTGGCGGCGGGGCTGCGCCCCGGCGCGCGGGTGACCGTGCGCGGCAACCTGGCGACCCGGCCGGCCGCGTGCGGTGACCGGGACCTCGCCCAGACGGTCGCGGTCACCCGCGTCGACCCCGCCTGACCCGGAAACCCGCGCCCGGGTGTAACACCGGCCGGACCGGGTAGGTCGCGCGGATGGAGCTGGTCGAGGAGTCGCCGTACCGTTTCCGGATCGACCGGCACGACCCGATGCGGGTGCCGGGGGTGGTGTTCGCGTCCGAGTCGCTGCTGCCCGACGCCGGAGCGGACAAGTCGCTGGAGCAGGTCGCCAACGTCGCCACCCTGCCGGGCATCGTCGACGCCTCGTACGCCATGCCGGACGTGCACTGGGGCTACGGGTTCCCGATCGGCGGGGTGGCCGCCACCGACGTCGAGCACGGCGGAGTGGTCTCTCCGGGCGGGGTGGGATTCGACATCTCCTGCGGGGTGCGGCTGCTCGCCGCCGACCTCGACCTGGCCGGGCTGCGCCCGAAGCTCGACGCCGTGATGGACGGCCTGGGGGAGTCGACTCCGCGCGGGATGGGCAAGGGCGCGGTGTGGCACCTGACGAGCGGCTCGGAGCTGGACGGGGTGCTCCGCGGCGGCTCCCGGTACGCCGTCGAGCGCGGCTTCGGCGTCGAGCGGGACCTGGAGCGCTGCGAGGACTACGGCGCGGTCGGTGACGCCAACCCGGCCGAGGTGAGCGAGCGGGCGATCGAGCGGGGCGCGAAGCAGGTGGGCAGCCTCGGCTCCGGCAACCACTTCCTGGAGGTGCAGGCCGTCGAGGACGTCTACGACGACGCCGTCGCCACCGCCTTCGGGCTGCGGCCCGGCCAGGTCTGCGTGATGATCCACAGCGGGTCCCGGGGCCTGGGCCACCAGATCTGCACGGACTACGTGCGCCGGATGGAGAAGGCGATGCGACAGTACGACATCCACGTGCCGGACCGGCAGCTGGCCTGCGCCCCGGTCTCGTCGCACGAGGGTCGCGCCTACCTCGGCGCGATGGCCGCCGCCGCCAACTACGCCCGGGCGAACCGTCAGCTGCTCGCCGACGCCGCCCGCAAGGTCTTCCAGCGGGTCACCGGCAGCCGGCTCGACCTCGTGTACGACATTTCCCACAACCTCGCGAAGATCGAGACCCACCGCGTGGACGGCGCCGAGCGGAGCCTCTGCGTGCACCGCAAGGGCGCCACCCGGGCGCTGCCGCCGGGTCACCCGGACCTCCCCCCGGACCTGAGCGACGCCGGGCAGCCGGTGATGATCCCCGGCTCGATGGGCACCGGCTCGTACGTGCTCACCGGGGTGGCCGGCTCGCCCGCGTTCGCGTCCACCTGCCACGGCGCGGGTCGGGTGCAGAGCCGCAAGCAGGCGGTGAAGGCCGAGCGCGGCCACGACCCGCGCCGAGAGCTCGAGAAGCAGAACATCGCGGTACGGGGCGCCTCCCGGCGCGGGCTGGCCGAGGAGATGCCAACGGCGTACAAGGACGTCTCGGCCGTGGTCGCGGCGGCCGAGGGGGCGGGGCTGTGCCGGAAGGTGGCCCGCCTGGTCCCGATCGGGGTGGTCAAGGGCTGACCCGTCTCACACGTCGAGGGTCACCGCGCAGGACCAGCCCGGCCCGTCGGGGCCGAACCGCAGCTCGTGCAGGGCGACCGCCTTGGGCACCGCGCCGATCAGCTCCACCGCGTCGGTGCCGACCGTGTGCCAGCGCACCCGCAGCCCGCCGGCGCCGTCGTCGGTGACCTCGGTGCGCAGCGGCAGCTCCCCGGTGGTGTCCATCCGGAAGATCACTTCGTCGAGCACGTCCACCAGCAGGTCCTCGTCGTCCGCGGGCGGGGCGTGGAACTCCCGCTCGGCCTCCGGGCGGGCCCCACCCGGATCGGTGAACGTGTCCACCAGGGCGGTAACCGCCTCGGCCACGCAGGCCTCCCGCGTCGGCGCCCACGCCTCGATCCGCACGTCCGCGGTGTGCGGGACGCACCGGTGGCCGCGCTCCGGTCGGGGATCCACACCCCGATCATCCGGCACGGCAGCACCCGGCGGGGCGCGTTGCCCTCCGGGGCATCCCGGAGGAAACCCCGGAATTCGGGCCGATGGGGTGGCCCCGAGGCCGATAGGAAGGGAGACTACAGGTACCGACCCTACTGGAGGTGCGACCGTGGCGGCCCGACGACGACCCCTGGTCCGGCTTCTGCTCGGCCTGCTCGCCGTCAGCCTCGTCCTCTGCTGCGGCGGGGTGGCGGCCGGCGGCTGGGCGTACAGCCGGGCCGGCACGGACACCGTCGACCAGGTCGACTTCGCCCGCCCGCTGGCCGTCCCGCCGCTCGCCGAGTCGCGGGTCGACGAGCGCGGGCGGCGGGTCTTCGACCTGCTCGCCCGCGACGGGCGACGGGACTTCCACGGCGACGGCCGGCTGACCCGCACCGCCGGCTTCGACGGCGACTTCCTCGGGCCCACGTTGCGCGCCTGGCGCGGCGAGCAGGTGGTGGTCAACGTGGTGAACCGGCTGACCGGGCGCACCAGCGTGCACTGGCACGGCATGCACCTGCCGGCCCGGATGGACGGCGGCCCGCACCAGATGATCCGGCCCGGCGCCACCTGGTCGCCCACGTGGACGGTCGACCAGCCGGCGGCGACGCTCTGGTACCACCCGCACCCGCACGGGGAGACCGAGGACCACGTCTACCGGGGCCTCGCCGGTCTGTTCCTCGTCGACGACGAGCGGGAGGCCGCCCTGCCGCTGCCACGCCGCTACGGCGTCGACGACATCCCGGTGGTCGTGCAGGACCGGAGCTTCTCCGGCGACGGGCAGTTCCGCAAGACCCGCAACATGATCAACGCGATCGGGGTGCTCGGCGACACGCTGCTGGTCAACGGCACGGTCGGGCCGTACCTCGACGTCACCACCGAGCGGGTACGGCTACGGCTGCTCAACGGCTCGACCGCCCGGCTGTACAACTTCGGCTTCGCCGACGACCGGCCGTTCGACCTCATCGGCAGCGACGGCGGGCTGCTGCCGCGCCCGGCCAGGCTCACCCGCGTGCAGCTGTCGCCCGGCGAGCGCGCCGAGATCGTGGTGACCGTCCGGCCGGGGGAGCGCGTCACCCTGCGCAGCACCGCCCCGGACCTGGGCGCCGGCTTCCTCGCCGACCGGTTCGCCGGCGGCCGGGACCGCTTCGACGTGCTGCAACTGCGGGCTGCCGACCGGCTCACCCGGTCACCGGCCGTGCCCGGCACGCTGGTCCCGCTGGAGCGGATCGACGCCGACGCGGCGAGCGTGACCCGCCGGCTGGAGTTCGCCGGCCGCGCCATCAACGGCCAGCCGATGGACCTGGACCGCATCGACTTCGCCGCCACCCGGGACACCACCGAGGTGTGGGAGGTGGTGAACATCGACGGCACCCCGCACAACTTCCACGTCCACGACGTGCAGTTCCAGGTGCTCTCCGTCGCCGGGGCGGCCCCGCCGCCGGAGCTCGCCGGCTGGAAGGACACCGTCTACCTGGCGCCCCAACGACCGGTCCGGGTCGCGATGCGCTTCACCGACCACAGTGACCCGGACGTGCCGTACATGTACCACTGTCACCTGCTGTACCACGAGGACGCCGGGATGATGGGCCAGTTCGTGGTCGTCGAGCCGGGCCAGCGACCGGGCCGCCCGCCCGCGCACAGCGCCCACGGCGGGCATGGCTGAGGCGCCCGGCGTGGGCCACCGCGTCGCGGCCGGGCGGCGTACGGTCGGCCGATGCGGATCACCAAGTTCACCCACTCCTGCGTACGCCTCGAGCACGACGGGCGGGTGCTCGTGATCGACCCGGGCACCTGGAGTGAGCCGGCGGCGCTGGCCGACGCCGACGCGGTGCTGGTCACCCACGAGCACACCGACCACATCGACGTGTTGCGGCTGGCCGGCCTGGGCGTGCCGGTCTTCGCGCCGGAGGGCGCCCGGCTGCCCGCGTCCGCGCCGCTGGCGGTGACCCGGGTCGGTGCCGGGGAGCGCTTCACCGCGGCGGGATTCGCGGTCACCGCCACCGGTGGCCGGCACGCGACGATCCACGATGGCCAGCCGGACTGCGCCAACCTGGGCTACCTGGTGGAGGACGCCGTCTACCACCCCGGGGACTCGCTGCATCCGCCCGGCCGGCCGGTGCGCACCCTGTTGGTTCCCGCGCAGGCGTCCTGGCTCAAGCTCACCGAGGCGATCGACTTCGCGGTCGCGGGGCGTGCGTCCCGCACGGTCGCGATCCACGACGCCCAGCTCAACGACCGGGGGCTGGCCAGCGTCAACGGCTGGTTCGGCGAGACCGTCCCCGGCTACCGGTACCTGAGACCCGGCGAAACGATCCCACCCGAGGAGGAGTGACATGTCGCTGACGATGTACGTGGCCGACGAGCGGGAGATGCTGCTGGCCTTCCTGCAGCGCCAGCGGGACCAGGTGGTGTGCGGCGTCGCCGACCTGCCGGAGGAGGCGCGCCGGGTGGCCACGGCCAGCGGCCTGACCGTCCCCCGGCTGGTGGGCCACCTGCGCGACGTCGAGCGGTGCTGGCTGCGACGGTGGTTCGCCGGCGAGAAGGACCTGCCCGCGTTCGGCCTGGACACCGACCACGTGGGCGGGCCGCCCACCCCGGACCGGATGCCGCTGCCCGAGCTGGTGGAGGCGTACGTGGCCGAGTCGCGGCGCTGCGACGAGGTGGTCGCCGCGCACGGCCTGGACGACGTGGCGGCGAACGGCCGGCACACGCTGCGGTGGATCCTGCACCATCTCGTCGCGGAGACCGCCCGCCACCTCGGTCACCTCGACCTGCTCCGCGAGGCGGCCGCGGATGGTTCCATGCCCGGTGCGGTTGATCGTCGCGCGGCCGACGCGGCCACCCACGGAGCGGCCGCCGCAGGGGCGGGCGCCGACCCCGCAGCCGGCGGGAGTTCCGGCGGCGAGGCTCCGCCCGTCGCGGCGTCCGCGCCGGCCTGAGCCCGGTCAGCCCGCGAACCGGGGTGCGGCCGCGCTGAGCAGCGTGCTCCGCGCCGCCACGCCCCAGCCGCGCGCCAGCTCGCCGGCCAGGGTGTCCAGCAGCCGGGGCACGTCCCGGTCGGCACCGGCGTGCATCGCCTCGACCACGACGAGGATGCGGCTCGTGCCGTCGCGCACCGCCGACCAGCCGCTCTGCCGGTTGGTCCAGCGCCGCGCGTGCGCCCGCCCCACCTCGTCCGCGAAGATCACCTCGTCCGGGTCGGGGTGCTCCTCGACCCCGGAGAACGTCAGGTAGCGCTCGTCGCCCCGCGCGTGCCGCACCTCGATGCCGCCGCCGACGTGGTCGACGTCGAGGATCCCGACGGGGATCGCGTACGCGGCGGAGACGGCGTTGCCCAGGTCCACGAGGGGGTGCAGCACGGGCAGCGTGCCCTCGGTACGCAGCCGCCGCAGCAGCGACTCCGAGGCGCACCGGTAGCGGGTCGGCGCCAGGCCCATCCGGGCGAACGCCCGCCGCCACGCCTGGATCTCCGGAAAGCCGCCCTCGGATCCGGTGGCCAGCCGCTGCCGGGCCACCGCGTGCAGGTCGGCGACGGGTAGCCCGACGCGCGGCTCGCCGGCCACGCCCTCGGCGTACAGGACGCCGACGACGAGGTCGGGGTGCTCCGCGCGGATCCGTGGCGAGTGCTGGAGATACACAAGTGGTCCTCTCGTCAGGCGTCGGCGCGGGCCAGCAGCAGGCCGAGCGCGAGGAAGGAGCCGGCGACGCCCCGGCGCAGCCAGTCGGCGACGCGGGGCCGGTCCAGCACGTGCCGGCGGACGGCGGCGGCGCAGAGCCCGTACGCCGCGAACACGACCAGGCTCACCAGCATGAACACCGCGCTCAGGCCAAGCATCGCGGGGACCGCGCCCGGCCGGCCCGGGTCGACGAACTGCGGCAGGAACGCCACGAAGAAGATCGTCAGCTTCGGGTTGAGCAGGTTCATCACCACCGCCGACCCGACGGTCCGGGCCGCCGACCGGGGCGGCGCGGACCCTCCGGTCAGGGTGATCGCGCCCCGGTCGCGCAACGTGGCGTAGGCCAGCCAGAGCAGGTACGCCACCCCGAGGTACTTCAGCGCCCCGAAGGCGAGCGCGCTGGAGTGCAGGAGCGCGGCCAGCCCGGTCACCGCCGCCGCGAGGTGCGGGACGATGCCGACCGTGCAGGCGAACGCGGCGACCAGGGCGGCGCGGCGGCCACCGGACAGCGCGGCGGAGAGGGTGAACAGCACCCCGGCGCCGGGGGTGGCGACCACGACGAGCGTGGTCACCAGGAAGGCGATGGTCATGGGTACACCCTGTCCGGCACGATGGTCCGGTGAGCAGAGCCAAATCCACCATGTCGGGAAGGACCATACGGCCGACTCCGGTCCCACCGCCGGCGGTCGTGGACGGGCCGACCGGGTCGGACTTCCTGCACCTCGACGTCGCCGACGCCCCGCCCGGCGGCCGCACGGACTGGCTCGCCGGGCGGCTGCGTGCCGCCATCGCCGACGGGCGGATCCCGGTCGGCAGTCGCCTTCCCGCCACCCGGGTGCTCGCCGCCGACCTCGGCGTCTCCCGGGGCGTCGTCGTCGAGGCGTACCAGCGGATGGTGGAGGAGGGGCACGTGGCCGGCCGGGGGCGCGCGGGCACCGTGGTGGTCGCGGCGCCGGCCGCGCCGCCGGCCTCGGGCCCGGCCGCCGCGCCCTTGCCGGCGCGGCCGTTCCCGCCGGCTCCCGGCACCGACATCTTCGACGCGGTACGCGCGGCGCCCGCCCGCATCGACCTGACGCCCGGCGTACCCGACCTGACCGCCTTCCCCCGCGCGGACTGGCTGCGCGCCGAGCGGACCGTGCTGCGGCACCTCGTCGCGTCGGACTTCGGCTACGGCGACCCGCGTGGCGCGCCCGCGCTGCGGCGGGCCGTCGCCACCTGGCTGGCCCGCTACCGGGGCGTCACCGCCGACCCGACCGAGGTCATCGTCACCACCGGCGTCTCCCAGGCGCTCGGCCTGCTCGCCCAGGCCCTGCGCGGTGCCGGCGTCACCCGGATCGCAGTGGAGGACCCGGGGTCGCTCGGCGTCCGCCAGCACCTCAACAACTGGGGCGTGGACACCCCGCCGGTCCCGGTCGACGCGGCCGGTCTGCGGGTGGACGCCCTGGTCGCCTCCGGCGTGCCGGCGGTGATGCTGACCCCGGCGCACCAGTTCCCGACCGGCGTCGTGCTCGACGGGGACCGCCGCCGGCAGCTCGCCGCCTGGGCGCACGCCGGCGGTCTCGTCATCGAGGACGACTACGACGCCGAGCACCGGTACGACCGGCCACCGGTGCCGGCGCTGCGCGCGACGCTGCCCGAGAGCGTCTGCTACGCCGGCAGCGTGTCCAAGCTGCTCGCCCCGGCGCTGCGGATCGGCTGGCTGCTCGTGCCCGCCCGGCACCGGGCCGCGGTCGTCGACGCCAAGCGCAACGCCGACCTCGGCAACGCCGTGCTGCCGCAGCTCGTGCTCGCCGAGCTGATGACCTCCGGAGCGCTGGAGCGGCAGCTGCGCCTGCTGCGTCGTCGGCACGTCCGGCGGCGGGACGCCATGATCGCCGCGATCGGCCGCCACCTGCCCGGCGCGACGGTGCACGGGGCGGCGGCCGGCCTGCACCTGATGGTCACGCTCGACGGGCACCTGCCGGACACCGAGCTGGCCACCGCCGCGCTGGAGCGCGGCGTCAAGGTCCAACCACTGTCGTGGCACCGGCAGCGGCCCGGCCCACCCGGCCTGGTCCTCGGGTACGCGGCCAACCCGGCGACCGCCATCGAGGAGGGCGTCGCCGCCCTCGGTGAGGCGTACCGGTCCCGCCGATGATCGGTCTGGCGGAACCGACGCCGGGCCGGCCGTCCGGTCCATAGCCTGGCAGCAGGAGCAGGGTCGTGGACGGGAGGCCAGCGTGAGCATGGAGGCGGCCAGGGACGCTTTCGCAGGCGAGCAGGAGGTCGAGATCACCGTGACCGGCCGGAAGACCGGCCGGCAGATCTCCCATCCGGTGTGGTTCGTGCAGGAGGAGGAGAGCATGTTCCTCGTGCCGATCACCGGGTCGGACAGCGACTGGTACAAGAACGTCCGGAAGACCCCGATGATCGAGGTGGCCGCGAACGGCACCGCGGTGAACGGCCCCGCCACCCCGATCACCGAGCCCGACCGGGTCGCGCACATCGTGGCGATGTTCCGCGAGAAGTACGGCCCCGACCAGGTGGAACAGCACTACCCGAAGCGCGACGTCGCCGTCCAGGTGCCCCTCGGCTGACCGGCGTCAGCCGGCCGACCCGGTGGTGACGGCCGCGCCGAGCCGTGGGGCGTAGAGCGCGGCCAGGTCGGCTGCGGTGGCCGCCAGGCTGGCCCGCAGCTCGGGCGGGGACAGCACCTCCACGTCGGCGCCGAGCCGCAGCAGATCGCCGTGCGCGTGGGTGAGCGACTCGATCGGCACGACCGCGGTCACCCACCCCGTGTCGTCCGGCGGGCCGGCGGATTCCTCGGCGGCGGCGACCACCACGTCGCTGGCGGTCTCCCGGAGCCGTTCCCGGCCCCGCGGCGAGAGCCGGATCGTGGCGGTGTCGCGGTGCAACCGGCCGCGGAACTGCGTCACGTGCGCCCGCCACCAGGCCGGCAGGTCGAACCCGGCGGGCCGGTCGAACTCCTCGTCCAGCGGGGCCAGCGCCAGGATCTGACTCACCCGGTAGGTCGCCGCGCCGTCCCGCCCCGGTCGGCCGGCCACCACGTACCACCGGCCGCCTTCTACGCCGACGACGTCGACGAGGGCCGGTCGATCCGCTGCCGGTTCATCTGGTCCCGGATCACCCCGACCTCCTGCCGCTGGGAGCAGGCCTTCTCCACCGACGCCGGAGGCACCTGGGAGACCAACTGGACGATGGACTTCACCCGGGCGCCGGACTGACTCCGGGTCGGGCCGGCGGGAGTGTGGCGGTGCGGTAGATGGCGGCGAGCCACACGTCGAGGAGCACATCGACCACGTCGGGCTCGGCGACGGCCGGGCCGTCGGCGGCGAAGGTCGCGTACCAGACGCGTTCGTTCATCGAGTTCAGCGCGATGGCGAGGTCCCGGGCGGGCAGTCCGTCCGGGGCCGCGCCCCGTCGGCGTTCGGCCACGATCGCGGTCTCGATGGCGCGCACCCAGTGCTCCATCACGGTGGCCCAGAGTTGGCGCACCTCCGCGTTGGTGCCGCGTACCTGGGCGCAGGCGAGCACCACCGTACGGTGGCCGCCGAACGTCTCGTGGAACCGGTCGATCAACTCCCGCCAGCGGGCGCGCGGGTCCTCGGCGAGCCGGTCCAGCACGTCCCCGGCGGCGGCGTTGGCCTCCTCGATGACCCGGTCGAGCAGGGTCAGCAGGACCGCGTCCTTCGACGGGAAGTAGAAGTAGAACGTGGGCCGGGAAATCCCGGCGCCCCGGGCCAGGTCGTCGATCGAGATGTCGGCGAACGGACGCTCGTCGAGGAGCCGCTCGGCGGTGGCGAGGATGGCCGACTCCCGATCGTCCCCCGAGGACCGGGCCGTGCGGCGACCCCGTGGGGACGAGGTCGCGATGGGCGTCATGACCGTGGATGTTACACCCGCTCGACAGGGTGTCGATTGTTCTCGACAGGGTGTTGACGCGTGTCGACGGCGGTGGATAGTGTCCGGCACCACCACCTCGTCACGGGAGACGACATGGCCACCACCGACCACGTCGACGTGCTCATCGTCGGTGCCGGCCTCTCCGGCGTCGGCGCCGCCTGCCACCTGCGCCGCAACTGTCCGGACAAGACGTACGCGGTGCTGGAGGCCCGGGGCGCGATCGGCGGCACCTGGGACCTGTTCCGCTACCCGGGCATCCGGTCGGACTCGGACATGTTCACCCTCGGCTACTCGTTCAAGCCGTGGACCAACCCGAAGGCGATCGCCGACGGGCCGGCCATCCGGGAGTACGTCCGGGAGACCGCCCGCGAGTACGGCGTCACCGAGCACGTCCGGTTCCACCACCGGGTGGTCCGCGCCGAGTGGGACAGCACCACCGCCCGCTGGACCGTCCACGCGCACCGGACCGACACCGGTGAGGACGTCCGGCTGACCTGCTCGTTCCTCCACACCTGCTCCGGCTACTACCGCTACGACGAGGGCTACACCCCCGAGTTCCCCGGGGTGGAGCGGTTCACCGGGCGGATCGTGCACCCGCAGCACTGGCCCGACGACCTCGACCACGCCGGCAAGCGGATCGTCGTGATCGGCAGCGGCGCCACCGCGGTGACGCTGGTGCCCGCGCTGGCCGAGCAGGCCGCCCACGTGACCATGCTCCAGCGCTCACCCACGTACATCATGGCGCTGCCCTCGCGCGACGTGGTGGCCGACGCGCTGCGCCGCGTGCTGCCGGAGCGGGCCGTCTACCCGGTGGTCCGGTGGAAGAACGTCCTGCTCGCCACCGTGAACTTCCAACTCAGCCGCCGCGCCCCCACCCTGGTCAAGCGCCTGCTGCGCCGGGCCGCGCGGGGCCGGCTGCCGGTCGGGTACGACGTCGACCGGCACTTCTCGCCCCGCTACGACCCTTGGGACCAGCGCCTGTGCGTGGTGCCCGACGGCGACCTGTTCGCCGCGATCCGGCGGGGCCGTGCCGCGATCGTCACCGACACCGTCGAGACCTTCACCGAGACCGGCGTCCGGCTCACCTCCGGCGCGGAACTGGCGGCCGACGTGATCGTCACCGCCACCGGGCTCAACCTGCTCGCCTTCGGAGACACCGTGCTCACCGTGGACGGCGAGGACGTCGACCTGGCCCACACCGTGGCCTACAAGGGCATGATGCTCTCCGGCGTCCCCAACTTCGCGCTGACCATCGGCTACACCAACGCCTCCTGGACGCTGAAGGCCGACCTGGTCGCCACGTACGTGTGCCGGCTGCTCGCGCACCTGGACCGTACCGGCCAGCAGATCGTCACGCCGCTGCCCCCGCCCGACGGCGATCTGCACCCGATCATCGACCTCACCGCCGGGTACGTGCTGCGCAGCGTCGACGTGCTGCCCAAGCAGGGGGCGCGGGCGCCGTGGCGGCTGCACCAGAACTACCCCCGGGACGTGCTGCTGATGCGGTACGGCCGGCTCACCGACGAGGGCGTCCGGTTCTCCCGGGCCGGCACGCCGGAGAGGAGCACCGTCCGTGCGTAGGTTCGACTTCACCGCCGCGACAGCCGTGGTGACCGGCGCCGCCAGCGGGATCGGCGCGGCGCTGGCCCACGGGCTGGCCCGCCGCGGCAGCGACCTGGTCCTGCTCGACCGGGACGCGCAGCGTCTCGACACCGTGGTGACCGCGATCCGCGCGGCCCACCCCGACCGGCGGGTCGACACGTACGTCGTGGACCTCGCCGACGCCGCCGCGACCGCCCGGGTGGCCGAGGAGATCCGGACCCGGCACCGGCGGATCCGGCTGCTGGTCAACAACGCCGGCGTCGCCCTGGGCGGCCGCTTCGACCAGGTGACCCTGGACGAGTTCGAGTGGGTCGTCGACATCAACTTCCGGGCCGTCGTGCAGCTCACCCACGCGCTGCTGCCCACCCTGAAGGCCGAGCCCGGCGCCCACCTCGTCAACGTCTCCAGCCTCTTCGGGCTGATCGGGCCGCCCGGGCAGGCCGCGTACTCGGCCAGCAAGTTCGCCGTGCGCGGCTTCACCGAGGTGCTGCGTCACGAACTCGTCGACGACGGCATCGGCGTGACGTCCGTGCACCCGGGCGGGATCGCCACCCGGATCACCGAGAACGCCCGCGTCGGCAGCGGCGTCTCCCGCGACGAGTACGAGGAAGGCCGGCGGCAGTTCGACAAGCTGCTCAGCATCCCGCCCGCCAAGGCCGCCGAGGTGATCCTGCGCGGTGTCGAGCGGCGTCGCGGCCGGGTCCTCATCGGCTGGTCGGCCAAGCTGCCCGACCTGCTGGCCCGGATCGCCCCGGCCGCACACGGGAAGCTCCTGCGGATGGGGCTCAACCGTGCCGCCGGCGACCCGGCCCGCCGCCTCACCACCGCCTCTGCCCCGTCGCCGGCCCGCGAGTCGGCGACCGACCCGGCGGGGGGAGCGGCATGACCGCCCCGCGGCGGCCCCGCCACGTCACCGTCGCCGGGCGGCGGGTCTGTCACCGCGTCGACGGTGACGGTCCGCCGGTGCTCCTGCTGCACGGCATCGGGCGGACGATGCGCGACTTCGACGACCTGCACGAGCGGCTCGCGCAGCGGTTCCGGGTGCACAGCGTCGACCTGCCCGGGTACGGCGGTTCGCTGCCGATGGCCGCGCCCTACACCCTGCCCGAGCTGGGCGGCTTCGTCGGCCGCTACCTGGACGCCGTCGGCGTGGACCAGCCGGCGCACCTGGTCGGCAACTCCCTCGGCGGGGCGGTCGCCATGCAGTTCGCCGTCACCGAACCGGCCCGGGTGGCCAGCCTCGGGCTCATCACACCCGCCGGCTTCGGCAAGGAGGTGACGATCCTGCTGCGGCTGCTCGCGCTGCGCCCGTTCGGCCGGCTGCTGCTGCGACCCAGCCGGTGGTCCGCCGGCCGCGCCGAGCGCGCCCTCTTCCACGACCCGGCGTTCGCCACCGCCGAGCGGATCGCGTACGCCCTCGAGATCGCCCGCCAGCCACACGCCGCGCGGGTGATGCTGGAGACCGCCCACAACCTCGGCACCCTCCGGGGGATCAGCCCACAGTGGCGGGAGGAGCTGCTCGCCCGGGTGGAGAAGCTCGACCTGCCGACGCTGATCGTGTGGGGCGACCGGGACCTGATCCTGCCCGCGGCGCACCTGGAGGCGGCGCGGGCGCGGCTGCCCCGGGCCCGCACCCACCTGTTCACCGACTGCGGGCACATGCCGCAGATCGAGCGCGGCGAAGAGTTCCACCGCATGTTGCTCGACTTCTGGAAGGAGGGCCCACCGGCCGAGGTCCGGGTGGACGCCGCCCGGTCATGACGCCGACCGGATCTCCCGTTGCCGGCCCAGCACGGTGACCACCACCAGGGCGAACAGCAGCGCCGCGACGAGGTAGACCGATCCGCGGGCCAGCGGGGCGAGCAGCACCAGCGCCGCAGTCACCGGGAACGCCACCACCACCGGGGCGGGCTGCTGCCGCCGGATGTGCAGCACCCAGACGGTGAGCAGGTAGACGGCCACCGGTACGGCGACGGCGTACGCCGCCACGGTGCCGCCGATGTGCCCGAGGTGGCGTTCCTGGTCCACCGCCACGGCCAGCCCTGCGCCAACCGCGGCGACGCTCGCGAAGATCAGGTAATGGCTGTAGCCCCAGACGAGGGAGCGGGGCAACCGGTCCGGCACGTCGACCGGCCGGTCGAAGTAGAGCCACCAGAGCGCGAAGACGATCACGGCGCCGGCCGCCGCCAGGCGCCAGAGTTCCGTGTCGCCGGCGTCCACCCCGGTCTGCACGGCCACCGAGGTCGCCAGCACCACCTCGCCGAGCACGATCAGGGTGAACAGCCCGTACCGCTCGCCGATGTGGCGGGGATGCCAGGGAGTCATTCCGGGCCGTTCGGCCACCGCCGGCACCAGCAGGTCCGCCAGGACCAGCACCACGAAGGAGGCCACCCGCAGGTCGTCGGGGAGCAGCAGCCGCAGCAACCAGCCCGCCTGCACCAGACTGACCCCGATGGCGTACCGGCGGGCCGCCGCCCGGTGAGCCGGGTCGCCGATCGCCGCCCGGCTCCAGTGCACGACGGCGGCCAGGCGCATCACCACGTACCCGTACGTGATCGTGCTGAAGTCGCCGTCGGTGAACGCCCGAGGCACGCCGGCGGCCAGGATCAGCGCGCCGCTGATCTGCACCAGGGTGGTGATCCGGTAGACGTCGTCGTCGGTGTCGTACGCGGAGGCGAACCAGGTGAAGTTCATCCACGCCCACCAGATGGCGAAGAACACCATCAGGTAGCTGCCGACCGCGTGGGCGACGTGGCCCTCGGTGACCTCGTGGTGCAGGTTGGCCGCCGCCTGGGCGACCGCCACCACGAAACAGAGGTCGAAGAAGAGCTCCAGCGTCGTCGCGGCCCGGTGTTCCTCGTCCCGCCGGCGGGCCACCATCGGCCGATACCAGGGCCGCAGTCCACGTGTCGTGGTCACCGGGGTCTCCTCGCGCCGTTCATCGGGCCGCCCGGGGCAGGGGGCGGTGCGCGCCAGGGTAGCGGTGCGGCACTCGGGCGCCCGGGTTGCCCTTACCTTAGGCGGCGCACCGGCCCCGCCGGATTCAGTTCCCGACGCGCGCCGGTACCTGCCGCTCCGGCGCGGGCGTCCCGGTGGGGGCCCGTTCCAGGGTGCGCAGCGCCGCCTCCACCTGCTCCGGCAGCCGGCGCCGGTGCCGCAGCGCCCAGGCCAGCTCGCGGCCCGCGTCGCGCAGGCCGCGTCGCCCGGCCGGTTCGCGCAGCGTCTCCGCCACCGTCCGCAGCACCAGCGGCGCCGGTCGCCGCAGGGCGGCGGTCAGCACCCGGTTGCGCGCCTCGACGCGGTGCCGCTCGCGCAGGTCACGCCCCGCCGGTAGCGGCAGGTGGTGGGCCACGACATCCGCCACGTACGTCAACTGCCAACCGGCGGCGGCCAGGTCCATCGCCAGCAGCGCCTCCTCGCCGTACGTGCGCAGTCGCTCGGTGAACCCGCCGACCTGGTGGAACGCGTCGCGGCGCAGCACCGCCGCGCAGGCCAGGAAGCCCAGCACGGACGGGCCCGGCGCCCCGGCCGGCGTGCCCAGCGGCGACCGGGCCATCTCCGCCGACACGGGGTCGAGGCGCCGCTCCCGGCCGACAAGCACCCGCCCGGCCAGCAGCCCGGTCCGCGGGTACGCCCGCAGCACCCGCACCGCCTCGGCCAGCGCGCCCGGCGCCCAGTACGAATCGTCGTCGGCGAACGCGACGAACGGCGTGCGGGCCAGGTCCACGCCGACGTTGCGGGCGGCGCCCGCCCCGGCGTTCCAGCCCAGCCGCACCACCCGTACTCCCGGGAACGCGCGCGACACCGCCTCGGGCGTCCCGTCGTCGGAGCCGTTGTCGACCATGATCACCGGCGCCTCGTGCCGGCACAGCGTCTCCAGCACCTGTCCACGCCGGTTGCGGGTGGCCACGACCACCGTCACGTCCTCGGTCATGGCGGCCCTGCTACCGTTTTCTCTCATGAAGCCAAAGTAGGCGCATGATTGGATGTCCTACCTTGCGGTGGGACGGTCCCGGTCTTGCCCGCGGTGGCGGTGCCGGGTAGACGTTTCACAGCCACCGGCCCCGCAGGCGGGGTCTTACGGTCGGCTCCGCGTCCGTTTAGTGTCTCCGGGCCACTCCCGGCGACGGTGGCCGCCAGGGCGGCCAGATTGCGTGCGGCGTTGACGTCCCGGTCCAGGACGAGGCCGCAGGTGGTGCAGGTGAAGGTGCGCTCCGACAGGGCCAGCTTGGTTCTCACCGCGCCACACGCCGAGCACGTCTTGGAGGAGGGGTACCAGCGGTCGGCCACCACCAACCGGCCGCCGCACCACTGCGTCTTATAGTCCAGTTGCCGGCGAATCTCGGCGAAGCCGGCGTCGGCGATGCGCCGGGCCAGCCTGCGGTTGCGCAGCATGCCGGCGACGTTGAGGTCTTCGATCACGATCGTGCCGTAGCCTGTGGCGAGGCGGGTGGTGAGCTTGTGCAGGCCATCGCGGCGCAGGTTCGCCACCCGGGCATGCGCCCGGCCCAGCGCTGTCCGGGCCCGACACCACCGCTTCGAGGCATCCCGGCGGGTGCGCCGGTCGGGGCCGACCTTGCGAGACAGCCCACGGCTGATTCGGCGAATCTTGCGCAGGGCGGCATCGAGGTGTCCCGGGTTCGGCACCAGTTCGCCGGTGGACAGTACCGCCAGGTGCCTCACCCCAAGATCGATGCCGACAGTCTCATCCGGACGGGCGGGGGTGCGTGGCGCGCGCTGGACCTCGCAGGTGAACGACACGTACCAGCGGTGACCGTCGCGGCGCACGGTGGCGGACAGGATCCGGGCGGTGCCGGCTTCCAGCCGGCGGGCGAGTTTGCGGGTCGACTCGTGCAGCTTCAGTCGGCCCAGCCGGGGCAGCACCACGTGCTTACGGTCGGGTTCGACGCGGATGGTGCCGGTGGTGAACCGGACCGCCGGTGCCGAGCGGCGGCGGGACTTGAATCGGGGAAAGCCGACCGGCCGGCCGGATCGCTTGCCCGAGCGGGAGTCGGCCCAGTTCCTTAACGCCCGGGCGAGGGTGTCGAGGCCGGTGTTGTACGCCTCCTTCGAGTAGTCCCGCCACCACGGCGCCACCTCGCCCTTCGCCGCGTTCCACGACCGGCGCAGCGCCGGCAACGTCCAACCAACCGTGGGCGTGAGGTGCTCCGAGCCGATGCCGTAGCTGCGTTCGGCGGCCCGCTGATCCAGCACCGCCTTCACCCGCTCCAGCCCCCAGTTGTAGGCCGTGCGGGCAGCGCCAGCATGACCCAGCAACGCCCGCTCCTGCCCGGGGGACAGGTCAAGGGCGAACCGGTACGCCTGAATCACGCTCGGCCGATTCCGGTGCCCCACGTCGGGCAAACTAACCACTCGGTACGACACTGCCCGACAGCGTGCGACGTCTTCATGCGGTGGCAGGTGAGGGTGGCGGCCGGGCGGGGAACACCGGACGGATGGCGGACCTGACCCTGCTGCTCGGCGGCGACGTGATGACCGGTCGCGGCGTGGACGCGATCCTGGGCCGGCCCGCCCCGCCGGACCTGCGGGAGCAGGCGGTGCGCGACGCCCGCGAGTACGTGGCCCTCGTCGAGGCCGCCAACGGTCCCGTCCCGCGACCGGCGCCGCCCCAGCGGCTCTGGGGGGAAGCGCTCGACCTGCTCGACACGGTCGCTCCCGACGTACGGATCGTCAACCTGGAGACCGCCGTCACCGGGCGGGGTACGCACGACCCGACGAAGGGCATCCACTACCGGATGCACCCGGCGAACGTCGCCGCACTGACCGCCGCGCGGCTCGACGTCTGCGTGCTGGGCAACAACCACTGCCTCGACTTCGGGCCGGTCGGCCTCGCCGACACCCTGGACGCGCTGGCCGGAGCCGGGGTGGCGACCGCCGGCGCCGGCCCGGACGCCACCGCGGCGTGGCGGCCCGCCGCGGTGCCCCTCGCCGACGGCCGCCTGCTGGTCTGGTCGGTGGCCGCCCCGTCCAGCGGCGTGCCACCGCACTGGGCGGCGACCGGCGACCGGCCGGGCGTCGCGTACCTGCCGGAGGTGTCGGCCGCGTCGGCGGAGGCGCTGGCCGCCCGGATCACCGCCGAGGCCGGGCCGGGGGACCGGGTCGTGGTCTCCGTGCACTGGGGCACCAACTGGGGGTACGACGTGCCGCCCGAGCACGTGGCCTTCGCCCACCGCCTCGTCGACGCGGGCGTGGACATGGTGCACGGGCACTCCTCGCACCATGCGCGCCCCGTCGAGGTGTACCGCGACCGGCTGATCCTCTACGGCTGTGGCGACCTGGTCGACGACTACGAGGGCATCGGCGGGTACGAGGCGTACCGGCCGGAGCTGCGCCTGCTCTGGCTGCCCACGCTCGACCGGGAGACCGGCCGGCTGCGCTGCCTGCGGGCCGCCCCGGTGCGGATGCGCCGGCTGCGGCTGGAACGGGCCGGCCCGGAGGACGCCCGCTGGCTCGCCGACCTGCTGGGCGGCTTCGGCGCGCCCTTCGCCGACGGTTTCACCGTCGACCCCGGCGGCCTGCTGGCCTGGGACGCCTCCAGTGGAGCCGGGGCTCGATCCTGACACCGCCACCGACGTGGCCTGAGCCACCGTCCTCCGGGGCGGCGTACGCCACGGAGACGCCGCGCCGCATCATAGATACATGACGCATCCCTCTGCGCCCGCACCCGCCGAGGTGACCACCACGCGTTCGGCCGCGCCGTCGGCGGCCGAACGCGCGTACCGGCACCTGAAGCGGTCGATTCTCGAGCAGATCCACCCGGGCGGGTCGCTGGTCAGCGAGGGCGAGATCGCCGAGGCCACCGGCGTCTCCCGCACCCCGGTACGCGAGGCGCTGCTGCGGCTGGAGGCGGAGGGGCTGGTCAAGCTCTACCCGAAGCGGGGCGCCCTGATCCGTCCCGTGTCCGCCCGGGAGATCGCGGACGTGATCGAGGCGCGGCGCCTGATCGAGCTGCACGCCGCCGAGCGGGTCTGGCCGCGCCGCGCCGCGCTCAAGGGCGAGCTGGCGACCCGGCTGGCCGAGATGCGCGTCGCGCACGCCGCCGGCGACCTCACCGCCCTGATGGCCGCCGACCGCGCCTTCCACGCCACCGTCGTCGACGCCGCCGGCAACGAGATCCTCGCCGAGCTGTACCAGCGGCTGCGCGACCGGCAGCTGCGGATGGGGGAGGCGAGCTTCCGGCTCTCGCCCGGCTGGGCCGAGGTGGCGCTCACCGAGCACGCGGCGCAGCTCGCCGCCCTCGACTCGGACGACCCGCAGCCCTGGCTCGCCGCGGTCGCCGCCCACATCGACAACGCCGCGACCGTGCTGCGGACGCTACGGTGACCCTGCCGGTCCCCGCCCCGGTCGTGCCCCGCCGCTCCGCCGCGCTGGTCTGGGGCGTGGCGCTCAGCGCGTACGTGGCGGCGGTGTTCCACCGCAGCTCGCTCGGGGTCACCGGGGTCGACGCCGTGGAGCGGTTCCACATCAACGCCTCGGCGCTGGCCACCTTCTCCGTCGCCCAGCTCGCCGTGTACGCGGCGATGCAGGTGCCGGTCGGGGTGCTCCTCGACCGGTTCGGCTCCCGCCGGCTGCTGATCGCCGGCGGCGCGCTGATGCTCGCCGGCCAGCTCTGCTTCGCCCTCGCCACCGACGTCCGCCTGGCCGTGCTGGCCCGGATGCTGGTCGGGTTGGGCGACGCGGCGACCTTCATCAGCGTGCTGCGGATCGTGGCGTTCTGGTTCCCCGGTCGCCGCAACCCGCTGGTGACCCAGCTGACCGGGACGCTCGGCCAACTCGGGGCGATCCTCGGCGCCGTACCCCTGGTGGCGCTGCTGCACCGCGCGGGCTGGACCACCGCCTTCCTCGTCGCCGCCGCGGTGGGCGCCACCGTGCTGCTGATGGTGGTCGCCGCCGTCCGGGACACGCCGCACCGGGACACCGCGACCGGCCCGGCCCCCACCCTCGCCGCCGTGCGCCGGGAACTCGGCGCCGCCTGGGCCCAGCCCGGCACCCGGCTCGGACTCTGGACGCACTTCGTCACCCAGTTCTCCGGGGCCGTGTTCGCCCTGCTGTGGGGATATCCGTTCCTGGTACAGGGGCAGAACCTCAGCCCCACCGCCGCGGCCTCGCTGCTCACCCTCATGACGGTGGCGACGCTGCTCTCCGGGCCCGCGATCGCGCACCTGTGCGCCCGCCACCCGTACCGTCGCTCGGTGCTGGTCTTCGCCATCACCGGCGCCACGGCGACGGTCTGGACGGTCGTGCTCGTCTGGCCCGGCCGCGCGCCGGGCTGGCTGCTGGTGACCCTGGTGCTGGTCCTGGCCGTCAACGGGCCGGGCTCGATGATCGGCTTCGACTACGCCCGTACCTTCAACCCGGTCAGCCGGCTCGGCAGCGCCGCCGGCATCGTCAACGTCGGCGGGTTCGTCGCCTCGATCGGCCTCGTCCTGGCGGTCGGAGTGGTCCTCGACCTGGCCACCCCCGGCGGGCGGGGCACACCCGACCTGACCGCCTTCCGCTGGGCCTTCGCGGTGCAGTACGCGCTCTGGGCGCTCGGAGCGGTGCAGGTGCTGCGCTGGCGCAACGCCGCCCGGCGCCGCCACGCCGCCGAACGGGCGGCCGCCGCGCCGGCTCCCCAACCGGCGACCTCCTGACCGGCACCCGCCGGGTCGGCCGGGACTCCGCGACGCCCGCGTGTGCCTGCCTGCGTGGTTCGGTGCTCAGGCGGGCCGGCGGCGGGTGAGGTCGTCGAGGACCAGAGTCAGGGCGGCCCCGAGCAGCCAGATGTCCTTGGCCAGCACGGTGCCCTGCTGGGTGGGCTTCAGGCTGCCCGCCTCGCGCATCCCCGGCGTCTTGAGATAGAGCTGCACCAGGCCCGCACTGAACCCGGCCAGCCCCAGACCGACCAGCGCCGACGGGACGAACGGCGTGAGCAGCGCGACGCCCAGCGCGGTCTCGGCCCGGGAGAGCAGCCGGGCGAACCGGTTCGCGTCGAGATGCTTGAGCTGCGGGACGGCGCCCACGGCCCTCCCGTGCAAGCCCTGAGCGGCTTCGCCCTCCAGCGTCCGTTTGCTCAGCCCGGAGTTGAGGAAGAACGCGCCGATGGTGACCCGCAACGGCACATGGCTGACCTTCATGGCCCACTCCCGTCCCGACGATCGAACCGTGCACCCGCCTACCCGGCATCGGCGGTGGTAACCCCGGCGCCGAACGGGACGATGGGGATGATCGGCGGTAGTTTCAACCGGAGGCGTGATCGACGGTGCCGCGGCAGCGCATCTACGGCCCGGCGTCGCCGCGGAGCAGGAGGAGATCATGAGCCAGCAGGTCCGGGGAGTCATCTCCCGCAGCAAGGGTGCGCCGGTCGAGGTGACCACGATCGTGGTGCCGGATCCCGGGCCGGGTGAGGCGGTGGTCCGCGTCCTGTCGTGCGGTGTCTGCCACACCGACCTGCACTACCGCGAGGGCGGGATCACCGACGACTACCCCTTCCTGCTCGGGCACGAGGCGGCCGGCATCGTCGAGCAGGTGGGCGTCGGTGTCGAGTCCGTCGCGCCCGGCGACTTCGTGGTGCTCAACTGGCGAGCCGTCTGCGGCGTGTGCCGGGCCTGCCGCCGCAGCCGCCCCTGGTACTGCTTCAACACCCACAACGCCACCCAGAGGATGACCCTCACCGACGGCACGGAACTCGCCCCGGCCCTCGGGATCGGCGCCTTCGCCGAGAAGACCCTCGTCCACGCCGGACAGTGCACCAAGGTCGACCCGGCCGCCCGGCCGGCGGCGGTGGGCCTGCTCGGCTGCGGTGTCATGGCCGGCCTCGGCGCGGCGATGAACACCGGCGGCGTCACCCGCGGCGACTCCGTGGCGGTGATCGGCTGCGGCGGCGTGGGCGACGCCGCCATCGCCGGCGCCACCCTGGCCGGCGCGACGACGATCATCGGCGTGGACACCGACGCCCGCAAGCTCGACTGGGCCCGCCGCTTCGGCGCCACGCACACCGTCGACGCGTCCGCCGAGGACGTGGTGGAGGCGATCCGGGAGGCCACCGGCGGCTTCGGCGCCGACGTGGTCATCGACGCGGTCGGCCGGCCGGAGACGTGGAAGCAGGCGTTCTACGCCCGCGACCTCGCCGGCACGGTCGTCCTGGTCGGCGTGCCGACGCCGGAGATGACCGTCGAGGTGCCGCTGCTGGACGTGTTCGGGCGCGGCGGGGCGCTCAAGTCCAGCTGGTACGGCGACTGCCTGCCGAGCCGGGACTTCCCCGCGCTCACCGCGCTCTACCTGCAGGGCCGGCTCGACCTGGACGCGTTCGTCACCGAGGAGATCGCGCTGGACCAGGTCGAGGAGGCCTTCGCCCGGATGCACCACGGTGACGTGCTCCGCTCGGTGGTGGTCTTCTGATGGCCTCCCGCATCGACCACACCGTCACCGCCGGGACCTTCTCACTCGACGGGCAGACCTTCGAGGTCGACAACAACGTGTGGGTGCTCGGTGACGACGCCGAGTGCGTCGTCGTGGACGCGCCGCACGACGTCGACGCGATCCTCGCCGTCGTCGGCGACCGGCGGGTGCGGGCGATCCTCGCCACCCACGCGCACGACGACCACGTCCGGGTGGCGCCGGCGCTGGCCCGGGCCACCGGCGCCCCCGTGCTCCTGCACCCCGCCGACCGGGTCCTGTGGGACCTGGTTCACCCCGACGAGCCGCCCGGCGGTGACCTGCGCGACGGCGGGACCGTCGAGGTGGCGGGCACGAGCGTGCTCGTGCTGCACACCCCCGGGCACAGTCCCGGCGCGTGCAGCTTCCACGTGCCCGCGCTCGGCGTGGTGTTCACCGGCGATACCCTGTTCGCCGGCGGGCCGGGCGCCACCGGGCGCTCGTACAGCAACTTCGGCACGATCATCCGCTCGATCCGGGACCTGCTGCTCACCCTGCCGCCGGAGACCGTCGTCCACCCCGGGCACGGCGCGAGCACCACCACCGGCGCCGAGCTGCCCCACCTCGAGGAGTGGCTGGCCCGCGGGCACTGAGCGCGCCGCTGCTCCGGCGAGCGGTCCGCCGGGACGTGCCGGCCCCGCCGTCAGAGCCAGCGCCGCATGTGCAGGCGTACGGTGGTCCCGGCGGGCGTGGTGTGCACGCGTACCAGATCACAGAGGGCGTGGACGATCACCAGGCCCCGGCCACCGACGCCGTCGCTCGCCGGGGTCAGCCGGCCCGCGAGCGGATCGGCCAGCCAACCGCCGTCGTGGATCTTGCAGACCAGGTGCTCGGGGGTCGTCCAGACCTGGAGCGTCCCGCCGCCGCCCGCGTGCGCGACGCTGTTCGCGGCCAGCTCGGTGACGGCGATCTGGAGGTCCGCCACCCGGTCCTCGCCGAGGCCGGCCACCGCCGCGCGGGCGGCCACGAAGCGGCGCAGCTCGGGCAGCGTGTCCACGTGGTAGGCGCGGACGTCGACCGGCCCGGGCGGCGTCGGCAGCGGCGCGTTGTAGCGGGCCACCACGTCCGACGGGGCGTAGGCGGGACTCGACCGGCGGCCGGTGGCGTCGACGAGCACCGGGTGGGTGGCGTGCGCGTCGGCCAGCGCGGTGTCGTCGAGGCCCGTCGCGTCGTACGGGCACAGGATCGTGGCCGGGCGGCCGGTGAAAGCCGCGTTGATCATGGCCTCGTGCTGGGCGCACGCCGGGTACTCGGTGTCGCTGCGCCCGACCCAGATCGGCTCGCCGACGATGCGTACCCGCCGGCCGGGGTGCCGCTCGACGAACGCCTGCAACACCCAGGGGATGATCCGCCCCGGGTTGCGCCCCGCGTCGGCCATGTCCGCCCAGCTCACCGCGTCCGCGTCGGCGACGGCGTCGCGGACGAGCTCGAGGTGGGCGCGGGGCATCGCCACCAGGACCGGTTCCCCGGCGGCCAGGCCGGACGTGACGAACGGCACCAGGCCGGCGACCAGCGCGTCGGTGTCCGGGTAGAACAGTCCCTCGTGGACGAACGTGTCCTGGTTCGGCAGCGTCCTCGTCACGCCCGTACCTCCGCGCCGACCAGATCGAGCAGCCGGCGCAGCGGTGGGCGGCACCCCACCAGTCGCACCTCGCGCGGGCGGGCCGCACGGCCGGCGTCCACCAGGGCGGTGGCGGCGGCCACGTCGGCGAAGCTGACCCCGGACAGGTCGAGGACGACCGCCCGCCCGAAGGGAAGACGGTCGGTGGCGTCGGTCACCATCGCGGCGAACGCGGCCCGGTTGCTGACATCGACCTGCCCGACCAGCCGCAGGCCGGGCGGCTGCCCGGTGCGGTACGCCCGCAGCAGCGGGATCCACGTACGTCCGGTCCGGGGACCGACCGTCGACGGGTGGGTCGCCGCCACCGTCCACAGATCGTCGGCGGGGAACAGCCGCCGGTCGTAGAGACACAGCGCGGCCACGCGCCCGTCGGGGAACAGCCGGTTGACGCTCGCCTCGTAGCGGCACAGCTCCGCCACGTCGGTGCCGGTGCGGGCCGCCCACGACATGTCGCCCACCAGCCGGAGCCCGACGTGGCCCTCCCGCTGCGCCCGGGCACTCTCGTCCGCCAGCGAGAAGACCATCCGGTCCGGATCGAGCCGGCCGTCCGGCCGGTAACTTTCCGTGGCCGGCCGGATTCGCAGGCGTCCGTCCGCGAGGGCCTCCTCCGGCGCCGCGCCCCGCTCGTGCACCGCAGCCACCACCGCCGCCGGGTCGAGCGTGTCGAGGAAGCAGACGACCTTCTCGTCCCGCAGCAGACCGGCGGCGACGAACCGGCCCACGGCGTCGAGACCGGCGGTCTCGACGTCGTACGTCCAGCAGATGTGGTCACCCAGGTCGACCTGGCCGACCACCGCTCCAGTGGTCACCGTCCTCGCCTTTCCAGTCGGCGCCTTCACTCTAACCTGGCCCGGACCCCCGCTCAGCAGGCGCACAGCCCCCTCCGGGCGGCCTCCCGCGCCGATTCGACGCCTCCGCGCCGGGTGTCCGGTTCCGGCCATCTGTACCGGCTGTCGGGGCGGCGACCGGTCACGCGTATCGACCGTTTCGTCGCCGCCCGCGGGGTCGCCGACCGTCCGTCCCGAAACATGGCGTGACCTGCGTCCCGCGGGCGCCGCCGGGCACCGTAACCGGAATGGTCGGCGGGCCAAGCGGGTTGTGTCCCCCGTACCGCCGGAACTCAAACCCCTTCCGGCCTGGCAGTTCCCCCACGGAGTGCTCATTCCGGAGCGCTTCGCCTGACCGAAAGGGCACATCGTGAAGGATGACTTCACTCGATGGCTCACGGCCATCGCGAAGGACTCGACCCACAAGATCGCCCGATGGCTCCCGGCCATCGCGAACGACTCGACCGACAAGATCGCCCGATGGCTTCCGGCCGTCACCAAGGACTCGAACCGCAAGGTCGCGCTCAGCGTGGCGGGCGTGGCCGCCATCGGCGCGCTGGCCGTCGCCCCGTCGGCCGTGGCCGCGCCCATCACCAGCGGCCCGCACGAGGGCGCCGTGGCCGCCATCGAGCTGGCCACCGGCAAGGGTGCCAAGTCGGGCGTGTCCGAGTCGGGCTCCGACGTGCCCGTCGAGTCGGGCCTGACGACCGGCGGCACCACCGACAAGCCCAAGGCCGGCAAGCCGACCCGCGAGGAGCTGATCCCGCACGGCGTGCAGGGCGCCCAGTCGCGCATCCCGCTCGACGACGCCCAGCGTGAGAACGCCAAGGAGATCATCAAGGTCGCCAAGAAGACCGGCGTCGGCGAGCGGGGCGCGGTCATCGGCATCGCCACCGCGCTGCAGGAGTCGAAGCTGTACAACCTGGGCCACCTGGGCATGTACAACGACCACGACTCGCAGGGCCTGTTCCAGCAGCGCCCGTCGTCGGGTTGGGGCTCGCCCGAGCAGATCACCGACCCGGAGTACGCCTCCACGGCGTTCTTCGAGGCGCTGAAGAACGTCGACGGTTGGCAGGACCTGCCGCTGACCACCGCGGCGCAGACGGTGCAGGTCTCGGCGTACCCGTTCCACTACGCCCAGTGGGAGGAGCAGGCGGCCGACATCGTCGCCCAGAACTGGTGACAACCGCATGACGAACCGGCCGGTCCCCGTACGGGGCCGGCCGGTTTCGTGTCCGTACCGTCAGACCAGCGGCGCGCTCTCCCGGCGCAGCCGTGCCGAGCCGGCGGCCACCGACCACCCCGCCACCCAGCGGCTGCCGGTCGCGGCGCGGGTCCGGTCGACCAGGTGGTACCAGTCCATCCGGCAGCGCTGCCGCGTCACCTCCAGCACGCCGTAGCCGTGCCCGTCCAGCTCGGTCCACCGCACGTGCGGGTTGGTCGAGCGGATCAGGCCCGCGCCCAGGGCGCTGAGCGCGTTACCCGCCGGCAGACCCAGGAAGTCGTTGACGTTGTCGCTGGTCATCGACGGCACCACGAACTCGGCGGCGGCCGGGTCGGTGAGGCCGGTCGACTTCGTCGTCACCTCGTTCGCCCACGACGTGTGGATGTCACCGGTTAGGAAGACGACGTCCTTCGTGCCGTTGGCCCGCAGGTGGTCGATCAGCTCGTTGCGGTCGGCGTTGTAGCCGTCCCACTGGTCCCTGCTGAGGACCGCCCCGTTCTGCGGGATCCCGAGCAGGGTGCCCAGCGGCCCGAGCAGCCACGCCGGCAGGGCGCCCACGTCCAGCCGGGAGATCATCACCGGGTTGCCGACCAGCTTCCAGCGCGCGTCCGACGTGGCCAGACCCGCCTTCAGCCACGCCATCTGCGCGTCGCCGGTGAGGGTCCGGCGCGGGTCGTCCACGGCCAGCCCCGAGGCCTGCTGCGAGCGGTACGTCCGCAGGTCCAGCATGGACAGGTCGGCGAGCCGACCGAAGCGCAGCCGCCGGTAGATGGCGCCGTCCGCACCGGTGCGCACCGGCATCCACTCGGCGTACGCCTGCCGCGCCGCCGCCATCCGGTCGGCGAAGCTGCCCTCGGTGCCCGGGGTGTGGTTCTCCGCGCCGCCCGACCACTGGTCGTTGGCTACCTCGTGGTCGTCCCAGGTGATCGCCCAGGGCACCGCCGCGTGCAGGGCCTGCAGGTCCGGGTCGCTCTTGTAGAGCGCGTGCCGGGTCCGGTAGTCCTGCAGCGTCAGGGTCTCGTGCGCCGGGCGGACCGGTCGTACCACGGTGTCCCCGGCGGCGAACTCGCCGGTGCCGTACTCGTACAGGTAGTCACCGAGGTGCACCACCAGGTTCAGGTCGCCCCGCTCCGCCAGGTGCCGGTACGCCGCGAAGAACCCCGCCTCCCAGTTCGAACAGGACACCACGCCCAGCCGAAGCCGGTCGATCTCGGCATCCGCCGCCGGCGCGGTCATCGTGCGGCCCGTGGACGACCAGGCCCCGGTGAAGCCGAAGCGGAACCAGTACGTCGTCGCCGGTGCCAGCCCGCTCACCGCCACCTTGACGGTGTGGTCACGGGCGGGCCCCGTCGCGAACGTCCCCTGCGCGGTCACCGAGGCGAAGTCCGGATCGGCGGCGACCTGCCAGGTCACGGTCACGTCCGGGCCGACGCCGGAGCCCGGCTGCGACTCCTCGGTGGGGGTGAGCCGGGTCCAGAGCAGGACGCCGTCGGGCAGGGGGTCACCGGAGGCCACGCCGTGTCGGAAGGCGCTGCCGGTGGCCTGGGCCGGGCCGGCAAGGGTGGCGCCGGCGAGCACGGCCGTGCCGGCGGAGGCGCCGGCGACACGCAGGAGGGTACGACGGTCGAGGGTGTTCGTCATGGTCTATGTATCTACCGTCAAGTAGCCTTCGTCCGCTGCCCCCGTACGGCGATGTTCTTCGATCCTTCAATCGGGGTTCGCAATTGCCGAATCTCGCGTCCGTCCCTTGTGTCCGTCTCCTGTGGCCTGTTCGTGCTCGCCGCTCTGGTATGGCGTCTCCGCCTTGTGGTCGCCCGGGGGTGGTGTTCGCGGCGGCGCGTCGCGTTGGCCGCGGTTGGGGTGTTCTGGGACGGGTCCGCCTGTGGTTGCGGGTTGGGGGTGCGGTGGTTACGTCGGCGGCAGGCTCGCTTGTGGTTGCGGTTGGTCGGTGTGGCGGGCGGGTTGGCATGGTGGCGGCTTGTCGTGTGGTTGCGGTTGGGGGTGTGGCCCGCCGTGCCCGGCTCCGGGCGGTCAGGCTTGATCCCTGCGCCGGTCACGGCGGGCCACACCCCTGACCTGGTCCCGGTCCGCCGGGGCGTGCCGGCTCAACCCCGTCCCCGGGCAGATCTTGGAAGCAAACGGCCCCTGGAGGGGCCCAAATCTTCCAAGATCTCCACGCGCCGTGCGTGCCCTGAGCG
>NZ_JBQHDE010000024.1:0-30534 GCF_052068455.1 Micromonospora sp. H33
GACGTGCGGTCCGCCGGTGTCGGAGCCCACGCGACTTCCTGGCCCCGTACACGTACGGCGAACATCAGCTGGAGCCCTGAAGATGCCTGGCCCCACCTGCGGTGCCCCGTCGCGCATCACGTCGGGGCTGACGTGCTCCTACTGCCGTTCGGGAGGAAACGGTAAACACGCCCCGTTCCCCCGCCGCCCGTCGTGACCTCACGGCCGGGCGGTCCGTCTGCGTCTTGGCGGCTCTTTGTTCTCGACCTGAAGAAGAGTAACCCGCGCTGCCGAGGATTTCTAGCCGATTCAGCAGAGATTTTCTGGCTGGCCGTCATCAGGGTCGCCGGCCTGCCAGGGGGCCACCAGCAAAGTTGGCGGGTGGCATTCGCGGCGTCACCGGCGAGCAGGCGGTCGCAGCGCTGGCCGTATGCGCCGGCAGTGTACCAGGCCGTAGGCGGTAGCGCTGTGGTTTGAAAGTCCTGCCGACGGCCATGTGGCGGTGACTGGCGGAGCGACCGCCGAACATGTCATCGACACATCGTCGCTGTGGCGGGGAAGGCCAGGTTTTGAAGCTCGGATGCTGTTCACGGCCGAGCGACCCGTGGCTCACGGTCGTGCGCCGTCGCCACGCTGAGGCTCCGCCGACAGCCGGCACCATGGCGGTGGCAGTGAGCCCGGCGCGCGTTCACTGGAGAAAGCGTTCATGATCGTCACTCCGCTCACCGTCGACAGGATTCCCGACGTGGAGAAACTGCTGGCGCTGGGTGAGCCGTACATCAGGCTGCGGGGTTCGTCGGATTACTGGCTGTACACCAAGCTGTCCGCCAACACCTGCCCCCTCGCCATCATGGAAGGGCTGGTCGTCGGCTGTGTGATCGCCTTCCGAAGCCAGGTGCCCCTGGTTGCATCCTCAGGTCTGCGAACCGTCTTCCGGATCATGGTTTGGTCCGCAGGAGGATGCCATGCGGTCAGGTGAGAGCACCAGGGATCGGGCACCTGGCTATTCGCCGATGGCGCGCGGTTGCAGGGGCTGGGTGGCGGGGCCGTGGATGACGCTGCCGTCGGGGTGGAACCGGGAGCCGTGGCACGGGCAGTCCCAGGTGCGTTCGACCTCGTTGAACCCGACGGTGCAGCCGAGGTGGGTGCAGGTGGCGGATACGGCGTGCGACTTGCCGTCGTCGTCGCGGTAGACGGCGCAGCGTTCGCCGTCGAGGCGTATGACCTGCCCGTGGCCGCGTGGTAGGTCCGCCAACGCCGCCGCGGGACGCGTGTGGAGCCGGTCGCCGATGAAGTGCTTGGCGACCTCGAGGTTGGCCTTTACGAACGAGACGCTCTCCACGGTCGGGTGGATGCGGCGCGGGTCGTACAGCTCGGCCCAGGGCAGCCGCTCCCCGGCAATCATGGCGGCGAGCAGCCGACCGGCCATGACGCCGTTGCTCATGCCCCAGCCGCCGAAGCCGGTGGCGACCCAGACGTGGTCAGTGCCGGCGTGGAACCGCCCCACGTAGGGCAGCCGGTCGGTGGTGTCGTTGTCCTGCGCCGCCCAGAAGTGGCTGATGGCCTCGACACCGAAGCGCCGCCGAGTCCAGTCGGCCAGCCGGTCGAGGTGCTCGCGGGTGTCGACGCTGCCGGGGCGGAAGTGCTCGCCGGTGACGATCAGGAGTCGCTGTCCCCGGCCGTAGGGGGCGGTGCGTACCGAGCGGGTGTTGTCCTCGGTGGTCAGGTACATGCCGGCGGGATCGCGGTGGTCGGCGATGACGGCGGCGACGACGAGCTCACGGCGGGGGGTCAGCCGGGAGAAGAGCAGCGCGCGGTCGAAGATCGGGTAATGGGTGGCGACCACCACGTGGCGGGCGGTCACGGTGGGGCCGGCCTCGGTGCCCAGCCGGCACGGCTCGCCCTCGTCGAGGTCGGTCACCCGCGTTTGTTCGAAGATGCGGCCGCCGCGGCGGATGAGGTCATCGGCGAGGGCGAGCAGGTAGCGGCGGGGATGGAACTGGGCCTGGTCGTCAACACGGACGGCGCCGGCGACGAGGAACGGCAGCCCGGTCTCGGTGGTGAACCGCGCCGGCAGGCCGGCCCGCTGCGCGGCGGCGGCCTCGGCGTGGATCTGTTCCACCTGGTCGGTGGACTCGGTGTAGGTGTAGGCGGCCAGCCGCTCCAGCTCGCAGTCGATGTCCAGCGCCGCGGCCGCGCGGGCGACGTGCTCCACCGCGTCCTGCTGCGACGCGGCGTACAGCCGGGCCGCGTCGGCGCCGAACGACGAGGTCAGGTGGTCGTAGATCAGCGAGTGCTGGGCGGTGAGTTTCGCGGTGGTGTGACCGGTCACGTCGGCGGCGACCCGACCCGCCTCCAGGACCGCCACCGACCGGCCAGTCTGCGTCAGCTCCCAGGCAGTGGACAGCCCGGCGATGCCGGCACCGACCACCGCTACCTCGACCTCGACGTCCGCGGCCAGTGCCGGGTACGAGGTGGGCGGCGTCGAGGTCATCCAGTAGGAACTAGCTGCGTCCGGAAGCAGAGCCATGACTGGCCCCTACCCAGCTCGGGCTCGCCCTACACGGGTCCCGCACTCTGCTGGCCGGTGGGTCCTCTACGGATCAGAAGGTTAGGGGTTCGAATCCCTTCGGGCGCGCAAGATCATGAGGGCCTGACCTGCGGAAACGCGGGTCAGGCCCTTTCTGTTGTCTGACCGCTGTGGACGGTGGGTGTCACGTGGGTGCGATGTGGGTGCCGCCGTCCGGACGGGCTGTCCGCCACGGTTCGGCCGGCTGACCTGCGCCTTCGTCGCCGGCAGGGGAGCGGCCGGGGTGGGGGCACCTGTTTTCGGCCGGGGGTCGGGTCGGTTCTTGCGGGCCCTGTTCTTGATCTTCTTGCGGGTGCGGCGGGCCGCGGTGAGGACCAGGTGGGCGGTGGCGTCGGCGCAGCGCCGCTGCACCTCTGGCAGGACGCTGGTGTAGGTGTCGGCGGTGGTGACGTTGCTGGAGTGCCCGAGCAGGTCCTGCAGGGTCTTCAGGTCCGCGCCGGCTTCGTGCGCGAGGGACGCGGCGCCGTGACGCAGGTCGTGCAGCCGCACCGGGGGCAGTCCGGCCCGCTGCACGAGTTTCCGGAAGCGGGTCGTGGCGTAGTTGGGGTTGATCGGCAAGCCGTCGGCGCGCGCGAACACGTACCCGGTGTCGGTCCACGGCTTGCGGTTCTCGGCGGCGTGAGCGCGGCGGTCGAGTTGGCGGCGGCGGTGCGCATGCAGCACCTGGATGGTGCGTTTGTCGAGGGCGATGGCGCGGCGTCCGGCGGGTGTCTTGGGGTCGCCTTCCACAATTCGGTAGCCGGCGGTGGTGCGGTTACGTTCGACGGTGAGCACGCCTCGGTCGAGGTCGATGTCGGCCCACCGCAGCCCGCACATCTCCCCGCGGCGCAGGCCGCGTAGCGCGGTGACCCACCAGAAGGCGAACAGCGAGTCGTCGGTGACAGCGCCGAGGAACTCCGCGAGGTGGTCGGCGGTCCAGACGGCGACGGGCGGCCGTTCGCCGCTGGTCTTCCAGTGTTCGACGCGGGCGTCGGTCCAGACCTTGGCATGGGGTTGTTGGTAGCCGTTGACCTCGATGTGTCGGGCGGGGTTGCAGTCCAGTAGGCCTTCGCGGACGGCGAGGTTGAGCGCGGCGCGCAGGGTGGTGCGTAGGTGCTGCATCGCCGACGCGGACTGCGGTCGGCCCTTGCTGTTGATCGTGGTGGCGATCTGCGCGAAGACGGTGCGCAGGAGGCGGGCGTCGAGGTCGGCGAGGCGGTAGCGGCCGAGGTGGGGGATGAGGACGTTGTCGACGTCGCGGGTGTAGTGGAACCGGGTGGTGGGGCGGATCTTGGTGCGGCTGTCGAGCCAGTGCCGTAGCCACCGCTCGACGGTCCAGCCGTGGGCGGTGCGGTCGGCTTCGGAAGGCGGCCCAGCCGCAGTTGACCGGCGCGTGACTGTGAGACAGGCGATGGTGGGCCAACTCGGGCTTCATCCGTTGGCCCGGAACACGCCTTGCCATCCCTGGGCCCGGTGACGGGCTGGGGTTCGGCATCTCCGCCTCGCACGCCCGACCCGCACCGGCGCCCTCATCGGCACTGTGCCGACCAGCGACGTAGCGGCCCGCCTGAACGCGAGGGCGGCAAAGAAAACGAAAACCAATACCGTTAATCTATGGGCCAACCCCTCGATGAAGGAGGCCTCGTGGCCGTACCGAAGCGGAAGATGTCGCGGTCGAACACTCGGCACCGACGGGCGCAGTGGAAGGCGAGCGTGCCGCAGCTGACGCCGTGCCCGTGTCCGCGCAAGGAAATGGTGGTGCCGCACCGGGCGTGCGCGCACTGCGGGTTGTACAAGGGGCGTCAGGTGGTGGATCAGCCGTGACGGGGCGGCTGCCGGTGACGGTGCTGTCCGGATTCCTCGGCGCGGGCAAGACCAGCCTGCTCAACCATGTGCTGGCCAACCGGGACGGGCTGCGCGTGGCAGTGATCGTCAACGACATGAGCGAGGTCAACATCGACGCCGCGCTGGTGCGCGACGGCGGGGCGTTGTCGCGGACCGAGGAGCGGCTGGTCGAGCTGACCAACGGCTGCATCTGCTGCACCCTCCGCGACGACCTGCTCGATGAGGTGGCCCGGCTGGCCCGGCAGGGCCGCTTCGACTACCTGCTGATCGAGTCCAGTGGCATCTCCGAGCCGATGCCGGTGGCCGCGACGTTCGCCTTTGGTGTGGAGGACGGGCAGGTCCTCGACGACCTGGCCCGGCTGGACACCACGGTCACGGTGGTCGACGCGGCGGGCCTGCGGAGCATGATCGAAGCGGGGGAGAGCCTGGAGGCACGGGGGTTGGCCGCGTATGAGGGCGACGATCGCGGCATCGCCGACCTGCTGGTGGACCAGATCGAGTTCGCCGACGTGCTGGTGGTCAACAAGACCGACCTGATCGACGCGGAGGATCTGGCCGTGGTCGAGGCGCTGCTGACCCGGCTGAACCCGGCAGCTCGTCAGGTCCGCGCCGTGCACGGGCGGGTGCCGCCGGCGGAGATCCTGCACACCGGCCGCTTCGACCTGGAGCGGGCGGAGACCGCGCCCGGCTGGGTCGCCGAACTCAACGGTGGACACGCGCCGGAGACCGAGGAGTACGGGATCTCCAGCGTCGTGTTCCGCGACCACCGGCCGTTCCATCCGCGGCGCCTATGGGACCTGCTCGCCGGCGGCCTGGACGCCTACGGTGTGGTGCGCTCGAAGGGCTTCCTGTGGCTGGCCGGCCGCCCGGACGTCCAGGCCCTCTGGTCGCAGGCCGGCCCGTCCGGCCGGTGCGACCCGGTCGGCGTGCCGGTGGTGGTGTCGGGGGAGTGGCCGCAGGATCCCGACGAGCGGGCCGAGCTGGAGTCCCGCTGGCATCCGGTCTTCGGTGACCGCCAGCAGGAACTCGTCCTCATCGGCGTCGACCTGGATGGCGACGGCCTGCGGACGGCCCTGGCGGCCTGTCTGCTCACCGACACCGAGATCGCCGTGGGGGAGGACGCCTGGCGGGCGCTGCCCGACCCGTTCCCCGCATGGGACCTCAGTGACCTGCACGACCACGAGCACGCCGACCCGGTCGCGGTCTGACGATGGCGACGACCTTGGTATCGCAGGACGTCGCCCGGTGGCGGCGCGACTGGGAGACCATGATGCGCCACTACCAGCCCGGCCGCGACGATCTCCTCGCTGCCGGCCTCGCCGCCGCCGAGCAGGTCCTGGGGCACGCACCGGAGCGGGTGCTCGACGTTGGGGGCGGCCCGGGTACCACCGCCGAAGCGGTGCTGCGGCGCTGGCCCGGCGCGCGCGTCGCCGTGCTGGACGTCGACCCGGCCCTGCTGGCCCTGGTCGATGCCGCCCTGCCGCAGGTGCGTACCGTGCGAGCCGACATCGCCTCGGTAGGGTGGCTTCCGCCGGCCGGTGGCCCGTACGACCTGGTGCTGGCCCTGATGACGCTGCACTACCTCCCTGAACAGCGGGTGCGCGACTGGTACGCCGAGGCCCGGCACCTGCTCAGGCCGGGCGGGTTGCTCCTCGTCGGTGATGCCATGCCGGACGCCGCGATCTGCGCGCAGCGACAGAACAGCGGGACCGACCCGTGGACCGAGTGGTGGACCGCGCTGGCCGAGGAACCCTCGACGAGATCGCTACTGAGCGAGCGGACGGCCGCGATCAGCGGCCTGAGCTGCGCGGAGTTCGTCGCGCCGGCCGACTGGCACCGTGAGACGGCCCGGCGCGCCGGATTCTCCGAGGCGACGGTGCTCTACCGGCGGGCCGGCCATGCCCTGATGGCGTTCCGCCGATGAGCACCCCGCCGCCGCGCAGCGCTAGCGTGACCATCGCCTACTGCGACGGTCACCGCTGCCGCGCACTACGCCATCGCAGCCACCTGAACACGCCCGACGGTAAGCCGGAGGACCTCACCGACGTCCTGCGGCAGGCGATCCGAGCCACCCACGGTGGCGTCCTGATCCGGGCAGAGTGCCTCGGCGCCTGCCACCGCGCACCCGCCCTGCTCCTGCTCACCGGCACCCAGCCGGCCGGGCGACGTGGAACGCTGATCGGCCCCGTAGAGCAACGACAGCACATGGATGCGGTTGTCGACCTCATCCGAAAGGCGGACCGGCCCGAGCCCTGAGTGGATTCCATCGACGTGGTCCCTAGCCGGGTTGGCGGTTTTCCCGCGGCCCGAACCCGAGCGGGGGACCTTGGGCGTATGGGCGGCTGTTGCGACCTGGGGGTCAGCTGGCGATCAGCACCTTCGCCGCCGAGGCCCCGCCTTCGCCGCCATGCACGCCCTCGCCGCGCATCTGCCGGCACACCGGCCACGACCGGCGTCCGCGGTCCATCCGTTCGCCGATGGTGCTATCGCCGCGACCGTGACGGCAGCCGGTCTCACCGTCACCGCGATCACGGAGCGCCGGGTCCGCGACGTGGACCACTGGATGGAGTGGATGTGGTCGCCCGGCGGGCGCGCATTGTCGGGGCACATACCGGCCGATCGTCTCGACGCTGTCACCACCGGCGCCGCCCGCGTGCTTGAGTCTGCCCACGAGGTTGGCGGCGGTCTGGCCCTGACCACCGCGATGAGGGTCACCGTCGCGGCGCTGGGGCCCGGTGCCACACATCGGGAAGAACCGTCATAGCGATCGCGTGCAACGATCGCCCGGCCGCGGGTAGCCGGACCGCACCGCGGTGCCTCGTGCGGACCGCGGGCGGCGACGCAAGACGTGCGACCACCCAACGCATAATGGTCCTGTCGCCGGTGAACGGTGAGTTCGAAGACGGTTGACAGGCTACGGCCGCCACTGCAGGAGGACGCGATCACGGTGACTCAGGCCATGCCCAACGCGACCCGCAACACCCGCCAACGAGCTGAGGTGCTGGCCCTACTGCGCGAGGTCGAGGGGTTCCATTCGGCGCAGCACCTGCATCAGATGCTGCTGTCCCGGAAGGCGCGGGTCGGCCTCACCACCGTGTACCGGACGTTGCAGTTGCTGGTCGACGCCGGCGAGATCGACTCCACTCGGCTGCCCGGCGGCGAACAGTTGTTCCGCCGGTGCAGCCAGAGCAAACATCACCACCATCTGGTCTGCCGCGACTGCGGACGCACGGTGGAGGTTGCCGGGCCCGCCGTGGAGCGGTGGGCCGACCAGGTGGCCGCCCAGCACGGCTTCACCGACGTCGGCCACACCCTGGAGATCTTCGGCATCTGCGCGGAGTGCTCCCGCTGATCTCTGCCGGGCGGGAGCAGCCGATCCGCCCTGCCTCGACCCGATTCGCGACCGCGCTACGGGCTCAGCCGTGAGCCGGTACCGGACGCCGTGCCGCGGGTCCCATGACGAAGTGGGGGTCGATCTGGGCGGTCAGGTCCGTTCCGGCCCGCTCGTTGGCCCACGCGTGCGCGTTGCGGCGGTGGAACTCGTGGGCGTGGCGGGTGAACGTCTCCCAGTCCTGCGTTGTGGCGTCGACGGCGTCGGCCAGTTGCGTCAGCACCGCCCGGTTGGCGGGCTCCAGGTCGTGAAGGGGGCCGACGATCCCGCGTTCGGCGCGGCGTGCGTACGCTGACCGGCTGACCCAGGTGAGCAGGTCCGCTCCGACGTGCTCGCGGAGGAAGTCCACGTCGGCGGTGTCCTCGACCTTGTTGCCGACCACCGACAGGGCGACGCCGTAGTCGCGGGCGTGTCCGGCGTACTGCCGGTAGACGCCGACGCTGCGAACCGTCGGTTCGCACACGAGGATGGTGCGGTCGAAGCGGGTGAACAGGCCGGAGGCGAAGGAGTCCGCGCCGGCGGTCATGTCCACCACCACGTACTCGGCCGGGCCGTCGGCCATGTGGTTGAGCAGCAGTTCCACCGCGCCGACCTTGGAGTGGTAGCAGGCCACGCCCAGGTCCTCCTCGCGGAACGCTCCGGTGACGGCCAGCCGCACCCCGCCCACCTCGCGGACGCACCGGTCGTACACCGGGTTGTCCTCGGTGACGCGCAGCAGCCGTGAGCCGGCACCGGGTGGCGTGGTCTTGACCATCTCGGCCGCCGAGGCGATGCGCGGGTTGTCGCCGCGCAGGTACTCCTTGATCGCAGGTAGGGCGTCACCGAGCGCCGGCAGCTGCGCCGCGGTCTCCGCGCTCGCGCCGAGTGCGACCGCGAGGTGCTGGTTGATGTCGGCGTCGATGGCCAGCACCGGTCGGCCGCTGGTGGCGAGGTGGCGAGTGAACAGGGCCGCCAGCGTGGTCTTGCCGCTGCCACCCTTGCCGACGAACGCGATCTTCATCGAGGCTGCTCCATGATGATGTGAGTGAAAACCATTTCCACTCAAGACACTGTAGCGGCCCCTCCTGCCAGGGCTGTTCGACTTGCCGAGAGTGGGCCGTGGCCATCGTGGCTTCGGCCGCGTGTCGCGGTCGGACCCCGGTTGGAGCTGCGCCACCGCGCCCATGTTCAGTTGCTGGCGCAGGTCGCGCAGATGCCTCTGAGGTCGAGTCGGTCGGGGTGCGGGATGAAGCCGGTGTGCTGGTGCAGCTCGTTGAGCCAGCTCGACACGATCTCGGGCGGGCACTCGACCACCGCTTCGCACCGGGTGCAGATCAGGTGCTGGTGTGGTGCCGTGCCGCAGTGGCGGTAGGCGCGTTGGCCGTCGAGGTCGAAGGTGTGCAGCAGTCCGGCGTCGGCGAGGCTGTGCAGCGCGCGGTAGACGGTGGTCAGGCCGATATGCCGCACGGTGCTGGTGAGTTCGGCGTGTACCTGCTGGGCGGTGAGCGGTCGGGAACGTCCGGTCAGCAGCGTTAGGAAGGCGCGGCGCTGGGCGGTGGGCGTCAGACCGACGACCCGCAACTGCGCGTCCGGTACGAGTGGGGCGGGCATGGCGGGTCAGGGGCGTACGCCGAGGTGAACGCTGCGGGCGGAGAGTCGGAACAGGTCGTCGCGGTGGCCCAGCCACCGTTCGTCGGCCGGGTTGAGGAGGCGGTCCCAGGCGTCGAGGTCGGCGGCGGTGAGCAGACCGGTGGGCCGCAGTCGGCCGACGCGTTCAGCGAGGGTTTTCAGGACGGCCCGCCGGGTGCTGTCGGGCAGCGGTGGTGGCTGCTCGTCGAGGGCGGTGCGGGTGGTCACCGGTGACAGGCCGGCGCGGCGTAGCGCCTCGATCCATCCGTAGGGCATCCGCCAGCTGTCGGGAAGCTCTGTCCGCATCTGGGCGAACCAGCGGTCCTGGGCGGCGTGCAGCCGGATCTCCAGACGGGTTCGCCCAGGCCGACGTCCCAGGGCAGGTGATGTTCCGGTAGGCCGCCCTCGGCGAGAGCCAGCCGCCCGCCGGGGGCGAGCAGGCCTGTGAGGGCGGTGACCGCCGCCTGCTGGTCGCCGACGTGGTGCACCGCGGCCGATGCCCAGACCAGGTCGGCCGGAGCGCCGAGCGTCTCCCGTAGGGCGTCCGTCTCGGCGGGGATGTCGGCGCGCAGTGGCTCGACGCGTACGCGTGGGTCCGACCATTCGGCGCGGATGTGCTCGCGGGCGGCGTCGAGGACGGCCGGGTGCGCGTCCACCGCGACGATCCGGCCGCAGGTCATTACGCGGGCGATGGCGAGGGCCATTCCGGCGGAGCCGCAGCCGACGTCGCCCGCGAGCCGGTCGCCGGGGGCGACCAGCTCGCGGGCGACCGTCAGGTACCAGGCCCGGTCCCGCCGGGCGGCGTCGACCAGCTGCGGCGCCAGTGCCGTCCAGTCGACCGGCGCGTCGGTGCTCATCCGCCCTGGGGTCCGCGGCGGGCGTACTTCCGGCGAAACTTCTCGACCCGGCCGGCGGTGTCGAGCAGGCGCTGCTTGCCGGTCCAGAAGGGGTGGCTGGCCGAGGAGATCTGCACGTCAATGACGGGGTAGGTGTTGCCGTCGGTCCACTCGATGCTCTGGTCGCTGGTGGCGGTGGAGCGGGTGAGGAAGGCGAAGTCGGCGCCCTTGTCGCGGTAGACGACGGGGCGGTACGCGGGGTGGATGCCGGGCTTCATGCGGATTGCGCTCCTTCGGTGTCGGTGTCGGTGTCGGTGTCGGCCAGCTCCTCCGCCCCGAGGGGGAAGCAGCCGGCGAACGGGTCGTGGTAGGTGCGCCAGGTCTCCTCGCCGTCGGCGAGTTCGCCGTCGGTGAGCAGACAGCCGGCGAGGGTGCGGTGCAGCTCGACGGGGTCGAGGTCGAGGCCGATGAAGACCAGGTGCTGGTGCCGGTCTCCGTAGTAGGGGTCCCAGTCGAGGGCGGCGGCGAGGCGGCGTTGGTCCTCGACGTGTTCCCAGCGGTCCTCGGGCAGGCTGACCAGCCAGTGCCCGAGGGAGCCCATGGCCAGGCCGCCGCCGGCGAACTCCCAGGCCACCACGGTGTCGGGTTGGCTGGCCAGCCAGAGGTGGCCCCGGGAGCGGATGACCTCGGCGTTGACCTCTTCGAGGACGTTGTGCAGGCGCTGCGGGTGAAACGGCCGCCGGGCACGGAAGACGGCGGAGACGACTCCGCAGTCCGGCTCGGGTTCGTGCGCGCCGAGGGTGTAGCCCTGCAGACCACGGGCGAGCATCCCCGGGGTCTCCGGCCGGTGCCGGTGGGTGTGGCGCAGCTGGCGGGTCAGCGTGCCGGCGTCGACGAGGTCGCCGTCGACCCGCAGGTGGGTCGCCCAGGGTGCCATCCGCTGTAGCAGGACAGCCATCCGCCCGGTGTCGAACTCCCCCTCCCGGGACTGTCCCCAGAGCACCAGGGTGTCGGCGTACTCGATCTGGCGGACCACGACGTCGGCGAGGCTGCGGTGGTCGTCCTCGGCGGCCTGGATGCCCAGCGTCGTGAGGTCGTCGGTGCTGGCGAGGCCGTCGAGCAGGTGTTCGGCGTCGAGGACGGTGACGTAGGAGTCGACGCGGAGGAGGTCGGTGATCGGTGCGCCGTCGACGAGGCAGTGGGCGCAGGCGGCGGCGACCGCCTCGGGTTCGACCACCTCGGGCAGCACCAGCACCAGGTCCCGGCCGGGGTGGCTACGGGTGAGCCGGACGAGAGTGGGCAGCACGTCCTCCCGCAGCGTGCACGAGACGCAGCCGTGCCGCAACGCGACCTGTTCGTCTTCGACGATGCCGGCGCCGGAGCGGACGACCCTGCGGACGACGCCGTCGCGGATCCCGGTGAGGTCGTGCCGCACCAGCAGCAGCGACTCGTCGGCGGCGAGCAGCGCGCGGGCGACGGCGAAGGTCGCCGCCGGCCAGAACCCCGCCAGCACGGTCAGCGACGGGCGGGTATCGGCGTCGGCGGTCACGGCATGGGTGGGGGCCTGTGGTGACGACGACATCAGGTTCCTCTCGACTTACTTGAAAACGATTGTCATTCTAAGCGCATGCGAGCTCTCGAAGCGAACAGGGATGTGTCGGTGGGCGCGGCCGAGGCGCGACAGGCCGACGAGGTCCTCACCGTCACGGTCCACCTGAGGCTCGGCCCCGGCGCTCGCGAGCAGGACGCCGACCGCCTCGCTGCTCTGCTCGCGTTGCTCGGTGGCGACCCATGGCCGGCGTCGCCCTCGGCGCGCGACACGAACGCGCACCTGCGGATCCATCCGCAGGCGCGAGCGGTCTACCGCGGCGGCACCGAGGTCGTACTGACCCGTCGGGAGTACGACCTGCTGTGGTGCCTGGTTGAGCATCCGCGCCAGGTCTTCACCCGGATGCAGTTGCTCGACAGGGTTTGGGGGCAGCCCTACACGAGCCCCCGCAGCGTCGACGTCCACGTAAGGCGGCTGCGCGCCAAGATCGGCGTCGATCTGCCCGTGGTGACGACGCTGCGTGGCGTGGGCTACCGCCTGGGCGTCGACTGCGCCGTCGAGATCGTCGACGACCCCGGCAGGGGACTGGCCGATCAGCTGATGCAACACTGAAAACCATTTTCGTTACCGTTGTCGAGTTGAGTGAGGAGTTATCACTGTGTCCAGACGTTGTGACGTCACCGGCGCGAAGCCGAGCTTCGGCAACGCCGTGTCCCACTCCCACCGGCGCACCCGCCGCCGGTGGAACCCCAACCTTCAGAACCACCGTTACTGGCTGCCGTCGGAGCGGCGGTGGGTCAGCCTCACCCTGACCGCCAAGGCGCTGAAGACCGTGGACCGCAAGGGCATCGAGAAGGTCGTCGCCGGACTGCGCGCCCGGGGAGTGAAGCTCTGATGGCCCGCCAGACCGACGTGCGTCCGATCGTGCGGCTGCGCAGCACCGCCGGCACCGGCTACACGTACGTCACCCGCAAGAACCGCCGCAAGGACCCGGACCGGCTCGTCCTGCGCAAGTACGACCCGATCGTGCGTCGGCACGTCGAGTTCCGCGAGGCCCGCTGATGGCGAAGAAGAGCCTGGTCAACCGGCAGGCCCACCGCGAGGAACTGGTCGCTCGGCACGCCGAGGCGCGAGCCGAGCTGAAGCGCGTGGTCGTCCACCCGGACACCGACCCGGACGTACGCGCCGAAGCCGTCCGCCGGCTCAGCCGGCTGCCGCGCGATTCGAGCCCGGTGCGGCTGCGGTCGCGCGACCAGGTCGACGGCCGCCCGCGCGGTGTGCTGACCCGGTTCGGGTTGTCCCGGGTGCGGTTCCGCGAGCTGGCCCTGCGCGGCGAGATGCCCGGGGTGCGCAAGGCGTCGTGGTGACGTCACCACATGTACCACCGCGCGCAGGCGTGCGCGGTGTGAAAGGGGAGGTATGAATTCGACGGTGAGGGCTCGCGGCTTCGCGGCCCTGGTCGCCGGGGCGGTAGTGGTCGCCGGCACGGTGCTGGCACCCACGGCTGCGTCGGCGGCGGAGAAGGTGGTGCTGTCCAAGGGGCACACCGATGCGGTCGATGTGCGCTACGAGGGGGGTGCGCTGTCGCTGAAGGTCAACGACGACACGGTCAGCCCTGCGGTCAAGCGCGACCCGGCGGACGTGACGTTCCAGGTCCTGCCAGAGGCGGCCATGGCCGTTCCGGACGATCCCCGCTTCGCCTTCCTCGGACCGGCCGGCAGCCAGACCTGGCTGCTGCCGATGACCCAGGACCCGGATCTGCTCTGGCCAGGCTGGAACACCACGACGCTCGACTCCGGGGTGTTCGAGGGAAACAAGGTACGGCTGAGCCTGGTCGACGTCCAGGGCCCGGGCAACGTCACGCTGTTCACCCAGGACTCGTTCGGCGGTCCGATCATCAAGTTCCGCGGTGACGACGGGCTGCCCGACGCGATCGACGTGCCGGTGAAGACCCACGCGCACTCCAACTGGGCTTTCAGCGCGCTGGGCAGCTACACGCTCAAGTTCCAGGCCGACGCGACCCTGACCAACGGCACCACGGTCAGCACCGGGCCGGTCGACTACTCGTTCGTCGTCGGCGAGCTGCCCGGCGGCGGGCCGCAGGTCAGCCTGTCGGTCAGCGGCATGGCCGACGAGTACCAGCCCAACGACACCGTCACGCTCACCGCGGTGCAGACCCCGCAGACGGAGCTGGACCACTACCACTGGTTCAGCAAGTGCCCCGGCGCGGCCGACTGGACCGTCATCCCGGGTGAGGCGGGCGCCAGCTACTCCTTCACCGCGACCCGGGAGCTGAACGCCTGCGAGTACGTGGCCAAGCTCTACGACAACGACCACGCGGTCGCCGCGACCAGCGAACCGGTGACCCTCTGGGTGGCGTTCCCGCCGCAGGAGCCGGGCACCTCGCAGACGATCACCGCGTCGATCGACGAGACGCAGGGCTCACTGGTGATCAGCGTCAACCCGGACGACCGGGCCGTGGTGCTGCCGCCCGCGCAGCTCAACACCGCCGGCGATCGGTGGGAGAGCAACGGTGAGCTGCGGCCGGTCACGGTGACCGACACCCGCGCCGGTCAGCCGGGCTGGAGCGCCTCCGGGCAGATCCCGGCCGACTTCACCGGCCCGGGCGGCACCACGTTCAGCGCCGGATACCTCGGCTGGACCCCCCAGGTCCTGACCCAGGGCGCCGGGCAGGGCGTGGTCGCCGGCCCGGAGGTGGCACCGTACGTGGTCGGCAGCGGCGGCGGCCTCGGCACCAGCGCGGTGCTCGGTTCCGCGCCGAGCGGCGCCGGGCGGGGTACCGCACAGCTGGGTGCGGGGCTGCGGCTGAGCCTGCCCACCGAGACGGCCGCGGGGACCTACACCGCGACCCTCACCCTCACCGCGATCTGACCGCCGGAACCCGTCCGGTGGCCCGGCACTGAGCCGGCCGCCGGACGGTCGCGGGGTGGGCGGGCCGTTGCCGCGACCCACCCACCCCGCCTCACCTCTCGCACCTCCAGGAACGGAAACCGTCTCCCACATGCGCCTGCTCGCCGCCATCGCCACCGGCATCATCCTGCTCGGCGCGGCCCCGGCGCCGCCCCCACCGGCGCCGCCCGCATCGTCGGCTCCGTCCGCCGTGACCTGGGGGGTGGCGCCGTCGAGCGCGAAGGGCCCGAACGGTCGCCCGGCGTTCACCTACAAGCTCGACCCCGGTGCCACCCTGACCGACTACGTCGCGGTCACCAACCACTCGGCGCGCCCGCTCACCCTGAACCTCTACGCCAGCGACGCGTTCACCACCGCACAGGGTGGCTTCGACCTCCTGGCCGGTGGCCAGCAGCCCACCGACGTCGGCGCCTGGGTCCGCCTCACCCAACGCAGCGTGACCATCCCGTCGACGTCCCGCCTGAACGTCCCGTTCACCCTCACCGTTCCGAACAACGCCACACCGGGGGACCACGCCGGAGGGATCGTCGCCTCACTCGCCACCACGACAGCGGACGCCCAGGGCAACCAGGTCGCCGTCGACCACCGCGTCGGCGCGCGCATCTACCTACGGGTGACCGGTGAGCTACAACCCGCGCTGACCGTCGAGAACCTCCGGGTACGGCACACCGGCTCGCACAACCCCCTGGCCGGTGGCACGCTCACCGCCACCTTCACCGTCCACAACACCGGCAACGTCCGGCTCACCGGCCGACCCACGCTCGGCGCGGCCGGCCCCTTCGGCCTCGGCCGGCGATCCGGGGACCCGGCGGCCCTTCCGGAGATCCTGCCCGGCGGTGAACTGACCACCACCGTACGCATGACGGGTGTGCCGCCGCTGTTCCGGCTCATCGCGAGCGCCGCCGTCACGCCCGCCGCCGTCGGTGACCAGGTCCTCGACCCGCCGCCGCAGGGCGACACGGCACAGGTCACCGTCTGGGCGGTGCCCTGGCCGCAGCTGGCCCTACTGGCCCTGCTCGCCCTCGCAGTCTGGGCGCTGGTCGCCGCCCGCCGGCGGCGGGCCCGGCAGGTCGCGCGGGCGGTGGCCGCTGCTCGCGAGGAGGGCCGCACCGAGGCCAGCCAAAAGACCGAACGGATGTCGGACGGCCAGGATGCCGCGGTCCCGGCTGCGGTCGGCGCCGGGCCCCGAGCCGGTGGCGACGGGGGAGCGGCGCCCGACCGTTCGACACCAGACGCCGATCGTTCCGAACGGAGCCGCGAAGACTCACGGCCGGACATCGACCACACGGGGAAGGACGAGCAGTGACACGGTCAGGCCGTACCGCAGGCACCGCACCGGCCCCCTCGACCACGCCGCAGGGCACCGCCACCAGCCACGTCGTCACGACGCGGCACGACGAAACACCATCACGTCGCCTGGGGAGCGAGCAATGACGATGAGAAGCATGCGTGCCGGCGCCGCCGGCCTTGCCCTGGCCGTACTGGCGCTGGCCGCCGGGGCCGCGCCGGCCGTCGCCGAACCGGCCGCGGTCACCGCGACCGGCGCGGACCTGGTTTCGGTGGCGCTCGACGGTGGCTCGATGTCGCTGCGCATCCGGGACGCCGCCCAGGTGGCCCGCGACGCGCCCGGACGCGACCCGGCCGAGGTGGTGCTCGGCCCGGACGGCGGTCTGGCCGGCCGGGTACCGGCCGGGAAGGCCTTCGCCTTCCTCGGACCGGCGGGCCAGCCGGTGTGGTCACTGTCCGCCGGCGACACCGGATTCCCGGCCCTGGACACCACCGGCGTACGCCGCGGCGTCGTCACCGACGACACGGTGACCCTCACCGTGGGCGCGGTCGAGGGGCCGGGAACGTTCACCGCCTACACGCTGTCGGGCATCGGGCGGGCGACTGCGCTGTTCGGCAGCGGCGTGAATGTGCCGCGGTCGGTGCAACTGCCGGCGGCAACGCGGACCGGCGGTGTGGTGTGGGCCTTCGACGCCGCAGGCGACTACCGGCTCACTCTGGCCGCATCGGCGGGCCTGCGCTCCGGCAAGACGGTCAGCGCCGAGGCGACGTACCGCATCCGCGTACCCGCGATCGTCCCCGCCGGGCAGATACTGCCACCGGCTGCGCCGCAGCAGACGACGCAGCCCGACGGTCAGCCGACGGCGCGGACATTCGCCGCTCCCGCCGCCGAGCCGAAGCCGGCCGCCGCACCGAAACCGGCCGCCGCGCCGACGGCACCGGCCGTGAAGGCGGCGACCACCACCGCGACGGGCACCCGGCAGGTGATCGCCGACGGGCACGTCGACATGGGCCCGCAACTGTCCGGAGACAACTGGACGATCCGGATCAAGGACGACCGGACCAGCCCCGCCGTCTGGCGGGAGACCGCCAACGTGGTCCTGCAGGTCAAGGACAACGCGAAGATCACCGTTCCGGCCGGGGCCGACTTCCTCGGCAAGCAGGGCGACACCGTATGGCTGCTGCCGCAGTCCCAGCAGGCGGGCATCGTCTGGCCCGGCTGGAACACCCAGCACCAGTCCGTCGTGTCCGGCATCAAGGGCAACGTCACCTGGACGGTCAAGGGCGTCACCGGGCCCGGCCGGTACGCCCTGTTCCTGACCGGCTCGTTCGGCAAGGCCGACGTGCTCTTCGACTCCGCCAAGCCGTTCCCGCAGCAGCTGGCCGTCCCGCTGAACACCCACGCGCACGGCAACTGGGCATTCACCAAGCCCGGCCTGTACCGCCTCGCGGTGCAGATGAGCGGCACCACCACCGCAGGCAAGGCGGTCACCGACACCAAGACACTCACCATCGCCGTCGGCGACAGCACCGACCCGACCAGCGGCTTCGGACCCGGCAGTGGCTCCGGAGGCGGCGAAGACAATAACGGGGAGGACCAGGGCGGTGCTGGCCTTCTGCCGCGTACCGGCACCGGCTGGGTGCTGTCGGCCGGCGCGGCCGGCGTGGTCCTCGTCGCCGCCGGGGTCCTGCTGGTGCTGCTGGCCCGCCGTCGCCGCGCCGGCCTCGCCGACACCGCAACGGCACACACGTGAGCCCGCTGCTCGCGCCACGGCTGCGGCGGGCGATCCTGCTGCTGCTGATCGTGGGGCTGGTCGCCGGCTGCCGGTCAGAGGTGGCGTTGAGCGCCAACGACGAGCGACTCCAGGTCATCACGACCACCGGAATCCTTCGAGACCTGGTGAGCAACGTCGGCGGTGACCGGGTAGCGGTCAGCTCGTTGGTACCCGACGGCGCCGACCCCCACAGTTACGAGCCGTCGCTGCGCGACATCCGCAATGTCGTCTACGCCGACGTCGCGTTCAGCAACTACCTGCTGCTCGAGGAGCAGGCCATCATCAAGGCGCTGGACGCCAACCTGCGCGACGGCGTACCGAACATCTCGCTGGCCGAGGGAGCGGTGAAGTACGCCGCGGAGATCATCCCGCTGGTCGAGGACGTGTCGCTGGACACCATCTGGCTGGGCATGAGGGTACGCGGCACCGGTGTGGCGCAAGGGGCGAACCGCGCCTCGGACGTGTTGCTCAGCGCCACCTCGTCGCACGGTCCGGGTGGTGTGGTCGCCTACCTGACCGAGTCGTTCGGCAACCCGTCGTTCCACGTCGACTCCACCGACGGGTTCGATCCCGCCAACGGCTTCCGCGACGACACCGCCACGCTGCCGCCCGACGCGCACACGCACATGAGCTGGGCGTTCACCAAACCAGGTGTCTACCGTCTGACCATGCGGGCGCAGCTGTCCGTCGACCCGCAGTCGCCGCCGGTCCCGCTGGGCGAGCAGGCGTTCACGTTCGCCGTCGGGGTGGATCCGCACTCGGTGCCGGGCATGACGGGCGCGGCGGTCCTGAACTCCGGGCACGCCGACCTCACCGTCGACCTCGACCAGCGGCGGCTCTACCTGTTCGCCGACCCCGAGGGCAGCGGCGAGGCCAACCAACGGGTCTACGACCCGGCCCACACCGTCATCGAGGTACCCAGCAAGGCGCTGCTCGAGGTGCCCGGTGACCGAAAGTTCCGGTTCCTCGGCCGGCCCGGCACCCAGGTCTACCAGCTTCCGCAGGCGGTCCTCGGCAAGCACGTGCACGGCGAGATCGACCCACACCTGTGGCAGAACGTCCGCAACGCCATCTCCTACACCGAGCTCATCCGCGACACCCTCATCGGAGTCGACCCTCAGGGCGCGCCGACCTACCAGTCGAACGCCTCGGCCTACATCCGGGAACTGGAGAAGCTCGACACCTACGTCCGGGACACCATCGCCCGGATCCCGCCGTCGCGACGGCACCTGGTCACCACGCATGACGCGTTCGGCTACCTGGGGCAGGCGTACGGCATCCAGATCTCCGGGTTCGTCACCCCGAACCCGGCCGCCGAGCCGAGCCTGGCCGACCGTCGCCGGCTCACCGAGACGATCCGCAACCTGAAGATCCCCGCGGTGTTCCTGGAGCCCGGCCTGGCCGCCCGGTCCACCACCCTGACCGAGGTGGCCCGCGAGCAGGGACTGCGGATCTGCTCCATCTACGGCGACACCTTCGACCGAGACGTCACCACCTACGCGCAGATGATGCGGTTCAACGTCGAATCACTGCGCAACTGCCTAACCGGAGACAACTGATGGAGGAGCCAGTGACGGCAGGACGGCCGCGAGGCAGCACCCGCACGACGACCGCCATCCTGCGCTCCGCGCTGGCCACGGCGATCCTGCTGGCCACGACCCAGATCCCGGCGCGGGCCGAGCAGCCGACACCGGGCCTCGGCCAATCGATCGCCGCCGACCAGCCCCTCGCCACCGGACGAGCGGAACTCTCCGCCGGACACGTCGACATCGGCCCCCGCTACGTCGACAACCAGTGGACGCTGCTGATCCACGACGGCAGCCAGGCCCGGCCGGTGTGGCGCAACCCCGACGAGACCGTCCTGCGGGTCTCCGACGCCGCGCTGCAGACGGTCCCGGACGACCCGGCGTACGCCTTCCTCGGCGTCGACGCCGGCACAAAGGTGTACGTGGTGCCGCAGGTCCAGAACCCCGACGTCGTCTGGCTCGGCTGGAACACCCAGGACCCCCGGGTGATGCAGAGCATCAACCGCGGTGTCACCCTGACCCTGCTCGGCGTACGCGGACCGGGGACCCTCACGACGTACCTGCAGTCGGGCAACTTCGCCGCGCCCCAGCCGCTGTGGCGCTCCACCGAGCCGAAGGCGCAGCCCTTCTGGGCCGAGGTCAACACCCACACCCACGCCAACTGGGTCTTCACCGCACCCGGCGTCTACCTGATCGCGGTGCAGGTCTCCGCCGACCTGATCGGCGGCGAAACCGTTACCGCCACCCGCACGCTGCGCTTCGCCGTAGGAGACGCCACCAGCGCCGACGAGGCACACGCCGCCACCGCGGACATCCCCGTGCCGGCGGGTCAGGCATCGCCCGCCGGTGCCCGGGCCGAAGCCGGCGAGCCGGCCGGTGACTCCACGACCCTGCTGCTCGCCGCGTTGGCGGCGATAGCAGCCCTGCTCGCCACCGGCCTGGTGCTTCTGCTGCTGCGCGGACGCGGCGCGAAACGGCAGGCCGAACGGGAACGCCTGGCCTCGCTGTCCGGGGGTGACCGTTGAGAGCGCTGGAGGTTGACCAGCTCGACGTGGACCTCGGCGGCCGGCCGGTCCTGCGGGACATCCGCCTGCACCTGGACCGAGGCGAGCTGGTCGGGCTGCTCGGACCCAACGGCGCCGGGAAGACCACCCTGCTGCGCGCCATCCTGGCACTGACCCGCACCCGCGCCAGCCGGGTGCTGGTGGGGGGCAAGCCGTCGCGTCCCGGCCGGTCCGAGATCGGCTACGTGCCCCAACGCCACGAGTTCACCTGGGACTTCCCGATCTCTGTTGAGCAAGCCGTGATGAGTGGCCGGACCGGCCGTATGGGGCTGCTCCGCCGCCCCGGCGTCACCGACTGGCGGGCCGTCGGCGACGCCCTGGACCGGGTACAGCTCACCGAGCTGCGCCGCCGGCCGGTCGGCGAGCTGTCCGGTGGGCAGCGCCAACGCGTCCTGGTCGCCCGGGCCCTCGCCCTCGCGCCGCGCATCCTGTTGCTCGACGAGCCGTTCACCGGACTCGACATGCCCACCCAGGAGCTGCTGGGCCAGTTGTTCACCAGCCTGGCCGGCGAGGAGCACGCGGTGCTGATGACCACCCACGACCTCGTCGCCGCGGTGGACACCTGCACCCGCCTGGTCCTGCTCAACGGCCGGATCATCGCCGACGGACCCCCTGCGGACCTGCAGGACGCCGAACTGTGGACGAAGACCTTCGGCGTGAGCGAAACCTCCCCCCTGCTGAAACTCGTGAGGGCGACCTGATGTCGATCACCGACTTCCTCACCGACCTGTTCAACCCCGACCTCGCGTTCCTGCCCAAGGCGCTGGCGATCGCGGTCATGTCCAGCATTGTCTGCGGGGTCGTCGGCTGCTACGTCGTCCTGCGGGGGATGGCCTTCATCGGCGACGCCGTGGCCCACGCCGTCTTCCCGGGCATCGCGGTCGCCTTCGTCCTGCAGGGCAGCCTTGTCCTCGGCGGCGCCGTCGCCGGCGTCGCCACCGCACTGCTGATCGCGATCTTCGCGCAGAACCGGCGCGTCAAGGAGGACTCGATCATCGGCGTCTTCCTGGTCGGCGCCTTCGCCCTCGGCATCGTGATCATCTCCCAGGCCCCCGGATACGCCGGGTCGCTGCAACAGTTCCTGTTCGGCTCGATCACCGGCATCCCCGACCGGGACCTCTACGTCGTCGGGGGCGCCGGCCTGGTCATCCTCGGCCTAGTGCTCGCCCTGCACAAGGAATTCGTCGCGGTCTGTCTGGACCGGGAGATGTCCCGCGCGATGGGGCTGCCGGTCTTCTGGCTCGACATCGTGCTCTACGTCCTGGTCACCCTCGCCGTGGTGATCTCCCTGCAGACCATCGGCAACATCCTCGTCCTGGCCCTGCTGATCACCCCCGCCGCGGCGGCCCGCCTGCTCACCGACCGGCTCGGCGTGATGATGCTGCTCGCCCCGGTGATCGGCGGCGCGTCGGCGACCGTCGGGCTGTACCTTTCCTGGAGCTACGACACACCGGTCGGCGGCACCATCGTCCTGGTCGCCACCGCCATCTTCCTCGCCGCCTGGCTGCTCGCCCCACGACACGGCCTGTTGACCAAACGATGGCGGCGTCCGAGTGCGCAGGAACCCACTGACCTCACCCGACCCGCGCCGCTGCCCGACCTCGCTCACCCGCAGGACCCGTCACCGGTCGTGCGATAGACGAAGCCGCAGAGTTGAGAACGTTGACGAACCACTCCGGTGCTGGGCGTGAGGTGCGGCGGGCAGTTCCTGGGGACGCGGACGCCGTCGGCGTGAAGTGCTCATGCCCGGCGTGATCGGGCCACCATTCCGTGGTCCGGCCACCGTCCAGCATGTGAATGCGATTATCATTTCTGTGATCCGCTGAGGAGCGTGGTACCTCCGGTCGGCGGATCAGGGGAGACGTGGCGGCCTCGTCGTCGAGGCCGCCACGTCGGGACGGGCGTCGACCTAAATGGCACGGGCGGCTCCCACGATCGCCGTCACCACGATGGGTGGTCCCTTGCCGGTAGCACCGCGCCCGCACTGCCCAGACATGGCGGGGCGCACGCGCTCACCCAGTGCCATCGAGAAAACGCGCCGGCCTCTATCGGCTGTTGTTCAGCGCTGGCTCGTGGCGCGCGACCTGTGCCGGAATGCCGGAAGCGGCGCGGATCGGACCGTATCCGACGGTGACGAAGCTGCATCGACCGCGACTCGCGACCTTCGCATCCCCGAAGGCGCGGGCCGCGGTGAGCGGTCAGTCCGCCGTAGCCGACGACGGGACCACAGCCCGCAACATAGCGCTCCCATGCCGCGCCGGTGCTGCCGTGACCCCGCCTCCACCAAACAGCCCTTCCCCACGCTATCGAGAACGACTATCGTTTGCATTAACTGTGGTCCACAGGGGATCGCGGGGAAGGAGTTCTTCGTGCGCAAACCCATCCGCCTGCTGCTCGCCTCCGGGGCGGTGACCGCGGCGATGCTCGTGGCAGCGCCACCGGCGCAGGCCACCGTGGTGACGTTCAGCTCCGGGCACGTCGATTTGGTCGACATCGCCTACGAGGCTGGCGAGCTGGAGCTCGGCGTGCACGACGAGGACAACGACGTCGAGTACGCCACCGACCAGGTCAAGATCGTTGTCAAGCGGCAGGCCAAGGTCACCGTCCCGAACGATCCCGCGTTCGGCTTCCTCGGCACCCCCGGGGTGTCGAAGGTGTGGATCCTGCCCGAGATCCAGAACACCGACCTGATCTGGCCCGGCATCGCCGCCGAGGAGATCGAGCCGGGTACCTTCACCGCCGACGCGCTCACCCTCAGCGTGCAGTCGGTCAGCGGGCCCGGGCAGCTCGCCATCTACACCGAGAACGCCGTCGGGCAGCCCACCGTCCTCGCCGACAGCGGTGACGGCCTGCCCGACACCATGGCCCTGACCGCCGGCGACCACCTGCACGCCAACTGGGCCTTCGACCGCGCCGGCATCTACTGCCTCACCTTCCGGGCCACCGGCACCCTCGCCGCCACCGGGCAGCAGGTCACCAGCGACCCGGCTACCCTCCACGTCGTGGTCAGGGCGTGATCATCATGCGTACCCGCAGCCGTTTCCTCACCGGCCTCGCCCTGACCGCCGCGCTGCTCGCCGGCACCGCCACCCCCGCAGCTGCCGTGCCGATCGTGCTGTCCAGCGGCCACGTCGACGTCATCGACGTCGACTACGCCGGCGGCGCGCTGAGCGTCAACCTGCTCGACGACACCGTCAGCCCCTCGGCGGAGCGCAACCCCGCCGACGTCGTCCTCCGCGTCCCCAACAGCGCCAAGGTCACCGTCCCCAGCGGCAGCGCCTGGTCGTTCCTCGGCACCGGCGGCCAAGCCTGGGTGCTGCCCCAGGCCAGCACCGCCGGGCTGCTCTGGGGCGGCTGGAACACCGCCGAGGTGCCCAGCGGCGTGTTCCAGAACAACCGGGTCACCTTCAAGCTCACCAACGTCACCGGACCGGCCGGCTTCAGCGTCTACACCGTCTCCGGGGGCACCCCGACGGTGCTGTTCGACAGCGGCAACGGCCTGCCCGACAGTCTCAACGTCAACCGCAACATCCACGCCCACGTCAACTGGGGCTTCGACGCCGCCGGCACCTACGCCGTCACCTTCGAAGTCACCGCAGTGCTCGCCTCCAACGGCAGCACCATCAGCTCCGGCGCCAAGACCTGGACCTTCGAAGTCCTCCCCTGACCACCGCCACCCCGCAGTAGCCGCACACCGACGTCCGCCGAGGTAGGGGGTACCTGCAAGCGGCGGACCCGGCCGGCGCGAGCCCACCGCCTACCCGGGCCTCGCGCCGGCCGGCCGCCTACCTGCGCCGGCACGCACGAACGGCAAGAAGTCGCCGGCCTAGGGCGGCAGCGGACGACCTCGCTGCAGATGCGTGCGCGACGGTCTCGACGTGTCCGCCCGCTGGCCAGTCTGGCTGGCGGACCTCGCCGCGCAGCACAGTCGCATCGACAAGTGCGGCGAGGACGATCAACGCTGAGCCGCCCGGCCCTTCCTCCGGTGATGCCGCGCCGGTCGGCCTCTTCTGCACTGCATCTCACTCGTACGGCTGCCGGGGCGGTGGCACAGGTTGCCAACCGTCAAGTGGAGGTAGGGAATGGGCCCGTCGTTGGCCGGGTCGGTGCCGATGCGAGTGCTGCGTCGGCCAGTGACTTCTATCCAGGTGTCTGGGACGAGCCCGGCCGGTGCCTTTTCGGTCAGGCCGACCTTGATCGGTCTGCCGTCCGCAGCGCAGCAGGACACGACGATCCGCGCCAGCAGGGGCCGGCCGTCCGGACTGGTGGAGACGAAACCGGTCAGCCGGACCCTGCGGCCGGCCAGAGAGGCGCCGGCGTCCGTCGAGGCCCGGTAGGCGAACTCGTACAGGGTGAGCGTGACGGGATCCCCGGCAGGCAGCGCCGGGTGCGACACCTCCGGCGACGAGTGCAGCACGGTGCCGGTCCGTTGCGCCCGGTAGGCGCCCAGCGCCGGCGGCGCCAGCAACGTCAGCGCGAGCACGGGCAGGACGAGCAGCCGGGCAATCGCCGGATCGTGCCCGCCGCCGTGCTGATGGCCCACCGAGCCCGGACCGTCGCCGGCGCTGGCCGGTGTGTCCGCCAGGTCCAGGTCGTGCCGCAACGCGACCAACGCGGCGATCACCACTGTGCCGCCAGCCACCACCAGCAACGGGCGCAGTGTCTCCCCGACGTAGCGCAGGTGCAGGTCAGTCAGAGCCGTCCGCAGCGCGGTGGCGCCAAGCACCAGGAGTAGGAGCGACTGGGCCAGTCGGTGCACGTGTCCTCCGAGCTCAGGGCAACAGGACCGCGCCCGCGGCGGACGCGACACCGATGGCCACGGCCAGTGTGGCGGGTACGAAACGGCGGGTGAATCGACCACCGAACACGCCGGCCTGCATGGCGATCAGCTTGAGGTCGACGGCAGGGGCCGACGACCAGGAACACTAACCGCGCCGTAAGGGAGAACTGCGACATCGACGCCGCGACGAACGCGTCCGCCTCCGAACAGAGCGACAGGACCACGGCCAACGTGGCGAGGATCAGCACCTCAAGGCCCCAGTCGCCGACAACGACACCAAGGGCTCGTTCCGGTAGCAACACGTTGACACTCGCGGCGGCAGCCGCGCCGAGGACCAGGAACCCGCCGGCGTGCAAAATGTCGTGGCGCAGCGACAGCCAGAACGCTCGCCCCCGGCGGGTCTCTTCAGGCCGGTTCGGCAGCCTGATCCAGTCCGTGCGTCCCCAACGCAACCACAGCCAGCCCATGGTCACGGCCACCGTCATGCTCGCGAGGCCACGCGCCAGCACCATCTCAGGGTTTGCCGGGAACGCGACCGCGGGTAGCCGTGAGCACGACCGGGTTGACCGCCGGCGCGGCCAAGAGGAACGTCACCGCAACCGCCGGCGTCACGCCTCGGCGCACGAGCGCAGCACCCATCGGTACGGCGCCGCACTCGCAACCCGGAAGCAGCACACCGGCGGCGCCAGCAACCGGCACCGCGAGAACGGAACGCTTCGGCAGCGCCCGCGCCCAGAACGACGGCGGGACCCACGTAGCGATGGCCGCGGACAACACCACACCCGCCACTAAAAAGGGCACCGCCTGCACCATCACCGAAACGAAAACACTGGTCCACGTCGCCAGCAGCCGAGCGCCGAGGCCGACAGCGAACGGCGACTGCCCGACCACCAAAAGTACTAGCAGCGCCGTCACGACCACGACAACGGTGGTACCCGCCCCCGCTGGGTGCCCCTCGGCGTCGCCGGCCGCGGCGGCCGGCACGAACGACCCGTGATGCCACCCCGACCGCGCCGCGTGCCCGTCCGGCTGGTCATCGGGGACGTCCGTCTCGCCGCTGACCTGTCCGGCTGCACTCACGTGTGGCTCAACCCAGTGACGGACCTCAGCGTTGCGGGCGGCACCGCGCCAAGTTCAAGCGATAGATGGACGGCGCACCACCGGCTATCCCCGCCGGGCGGTGGAGACACGAGCAGTGCCATTGACGCAACGGACGGTGCGTGGTGTGCTCGTGGCGCGACGCTAACGACAACAGTGATCGTTATCGTGTATGAGGAGGAGCATGTCTCTCACGGTGCCACCGAGCCTGTTGCAAGCCGCCGAGTCAGGTCCCGTCGACGACGAGGCGTTCGTGGCCTGTGTCCGCGACTCACTGCCGTACGCCTGGCAGGTCGTCAGCCGGGTGGCGGCCGACCTGGAGTCGTCCGACGCCGACTTCGCCGACAACGTCGTCCCACCGCCGAGCGAGACCGAGCGGGGCCAGCTCCTGCGCGCCCTGGCCAGCGACGCCATCCGGTCGAGCCTCGAGCGCCACTTCGGCGTCAAACTCGCCTTCCAGAACTGTCACCGCGTCGCGGCGTTCCGGCTCTCCGCCGTCGACTCCGACACCTACCGCCGCTTCGTCTCCGTTCGTGGCCAACTGCTCAACCAGTCTCCCGAGCTGCGTGACTGCTGACCCGATCACCGCCCGGCGAGCAGGCCGGGACGTGGACGTCCACCTGTTCCTGCTCGCCGGGCACCGCCCGGGCGCAACCCACGCCACGGCTCTCGCCGACGCCCACGAGTACGGCCGCGCCGCGGAGGCCGCCGGGTACGCCGGGGTCTGGATCGCCGAGCACCACTTCATCTCCTACGGCGTGTGTCCCTCGGCGATCACCTTCGCCGCGCACCTGCTCGGCGCCACCCGCACCATCGCGGTCGGCACCGCCGCCTGCATCCTGTCCAACCGCCACCCGGTCGCCCTCGGCGAGGAGGCGGTACTGCTCGACGAGTTGTCCGGCGGCCGGTTCCGCCTCGGCGTCGGCCGGGGTGGCCCATGGGTCGACCTGGAAGTGTTCGGTACCGGCCTGGACCGCTTCCAGACCGGCTTCCACGACGCGCTGGAGCTTCTGAGCCGATGGCTGTCCGGCGCACCGGCGGTGGCCGGTAACGACCGATTCCCCTTCCGGCCGGTGTCCGTGGTGCCACGGCCCACGCGGCGAATACCGGTGTGGGTCGCGGCGACCTCACCGCCGACGGTGGACCTCGCGGCGCGCCACGGCATGCCGCTGCTGCTCGGCCTGCACGCCGACCTCGACGAGAAGGCCAGCCTCCTCGACCGCTACGCCCGGACCGCCGCCGCGCACGGCCACGACGTAAACCGCATCGGCCACGCCAGCGCCCACCTGGCCCACGTCGAGGACGACGACGAGCAGGCCGCCGACGCCGTCCGCGTCGGACTCCCGGCGCTGCTGGCCGGCACCCGCGAGTACCTCCGCCTCGACGGCAGGCCAGCGGGCCCTCGCGATCTGGCCGCCTACGTGGAGCGGCTCGTCGCCATCCACCCCGCCGGCTCGCCCCGCCGCTGCAAGGAGGCTCTGGACCAGGCCGCAACCCTGCCCGGCGTGCGGCACCTGCTGCTGATGGTCGAAGGTGCCGGCGGACGCGACCGTACCCTCGAAACGATCCACCGCATCGGCCGGGACGTGCTCGGCCTTTCAACCGAGGAGTCTCGGAGTGTGCCGACGGCGCCGACAGCGCAGGCGGTGGTTTCAACCGCCAGGTGTCGCGAAGGTGTGTGACGGCGCAGCCGGAGCCGGCGCCTCACAGAAGGGATGCGGGTGTGAGCATCCGTGCGGCAGGGACGGGTACCCGGCACCCCTACGCCCCCAGAGGCGAATCCCGTCCCTGCCGCTGCCCGAGTACGTCGTGACGCAAGCTCGCCTGAGCGCACAGGGCAGCTGTACGACGGTCAGAGCGCTCGGTATCCCTGTCGATGGGTCGCTTGGAAGCCCGCCGTATCCGGGCACTGTTCGTAGCCCGGGAGGGTCTCCATCTGCCTCGGCATCCCCGCGCGGTCGGGGTATTCGCACATAAGGCGGGCTCCGGCGACTCGGCTCGCAGGTTGCTGACCTGGCGTCGGATCTCGTCGCCGGGCAGGCCGGCGTCGAGGACGAGACGTGCGGTGGCCTCGGCTGCTTGACGTTGTGTTTCAGGCAGGACGCTGGTGTAGGTGTCGGCGGTCAGGTGGATGGTGGCGTGCCCGAGTTGGTCCTGGACGGTCTTGAGGTCGGCGCCGGCGGCGTGGGCGAGGGTCGCGGCTCCGTGTCGCAGGTCGTGCAGGCGGATCGGGGGTAGTCCGGCCCGGTTGACCAGCAGCCGCAGACGTTGGGTGAGGTAGCCGGGATGGATGGGCAGTCCGTCGGGACCGGTGAACACATAGCCGCTGTCGTGGCTGACCTTCCCGGCATCGGCCCGCGCTTGGCGTCGCTGTCGCTGGCGCTCGCGGTGCTGGCGCAGCACCCGCACGGTGTGCTGGTCCAGCGCCACGCTCCGGCGGCTGGCCGCGGACTTGGGCGGTCCTTCGTGCACGTCGTAGCCGGCGGTCGTGCGTTGCCGTACGACGGACAACTGGCCGGCGTGCAGGTCGACGTCGGTCCAGCGCAGGCCGGCGGCCTCACCGCGGCGTAGTCCGCGTAGGGCGATCAGCCACCACAGAGCGAACAGGGTGTCGTCGCGGACGTAGTCCAGGAAGGCGGCAAGCTGCGCCGGTGTCCACACGGCGATGGTGGGTCGTTCGCCGCTGGCTTGCCATTCGGCGACGCGGGCTTCGGTCCACACCTGGGCCTGCGGGCGGGGACGGGCGGGTAGCTCACGCGCCGGGCCGGGTTGTCCTTGAGTAGCCCTTCACGCATGGCGCCGGTGAGCGCCGCCCGCAGGGTGGTGTGCACGTGCTGCAGCGTGCAGGCGGACTGAAGTTGTCCGGCCCGGTTGCGGGTGGCCGCGATTGCCGTGAACGCGGCGTTGAGCTGCCGTGTAGTCAGATCCCCGAGGATCAGCTGGCCGATGTGCGGGATGAGGAACTGCTCGACATCGCGGGTGGCATCCTCGTTGTCGGCCGGATCCGGGTCCTGGTCGACAACCAGTACCGCAACCACCGGGTGACCGTCCACGACCGGCCGGCCTGCTCCTCGCGGGACAACGCCAGCAACTCGTCACGTGCCCGCCGGGCCGCCGCCTGCGACGGGTAACCGCCCCGGCGTACCCGTCCGCTTGGCCGAGCAGGTTCCTCGTCGAGCAGTGGAAGTACCAGCTGCCGTGCTCGCGTTCCGACAATTGCGGACAGGAACTGCCCCGACGGCGGCCCGTTGCCGTGTCGAGGCACCCACACCGCTTGCCGATGACGCCTTGACTGTTCATGGTCTCTCCCTTGACGTGGTGTGGGCCCATCGTCGGGAAGCACCAGACGATAAAGGGCCACTTCCATCCGAATTGCTCGGCATTCACCGAGTGCGGATGGAATGGGGTAAATCGGGATCAGAGGCCAGTCAGGGTCCGGGACCATCGGCCCACCAGTGCTATCTGGATGAGTGGGCCCTCGCGGCATTGGACTACGGATCAGAAGGTTTGGGGGTTCGAGTCCCTTCGGGCGCGCAAGATCACAAGAGCCTGGCCTGCGGAAACGCGGGTCAGGCTTCTTGATTGTCCGTCCCTTGTGGACGTGTGACTGCTCGGTGGCTGCTCGTCCGACGAACATCCCCTGCGTCCCGGGGTGTCCGGTGGGGTACGGGTGGGTCCGGTCTGGTCCTAGTGGCGACGGCGAAGCGGATCACCGATTTCATCGATTGACATCGATCACAGCGGGCGCCTTCGCGGCGGGAGAGCGCTTCTGGCGGCCGCTGTCCATGGCCACCTGACAACCACCGGTAGCGCACGCCGGCCAGAACCACGCAGCGGCGCTGTGCCCGGCCCCCACGCCGGGCGAGGATCGCAACGACGGCGGCATGGACACCGCCCGCCTCACCGCCAGCGCTGCGTCCGGCCCCCGCGCCGGGCGAGGATCGCAACGAGGACGCCGTCAACCCGTCCGGTGACGGGGCGACCAGCTGCGCCTGGCCTCTGTGCCGGGCGAGGATCGCAACTCCTGCCACGCTGTCCACGCCGTCGCCAGCGTCATGCCCGCTGCGCCCGGGTGCCGCAGCGTCCGTCCATGGTTATTGTCTACTGTGGCCGAAGCCGTGATCTTTGCTGCGGCGGTAGTTCCAGGGGGGACGGCCGCCCGCATGACCTGGGGCTGGCTGGGGGCGGGAGAGTGAATCCCTTTCGATGCCTGCCCTAGTACTCCAGCCGGGGATTGTGATCACGGTTCGATGAGGGCTTGTCGGGCGTAGTGGCTGGTCATGGCTCGGGCTTGGT
>NZ_JBQHDE010000025.1:0-20525 GCF_052068455.1 Micromonospora sp. H33
TCCCGCTACCAACTGCGCCTGGCCGCCCGGGCCCGGGAGATGGTCGACCAGGGCACCGCCCTGGAGGCCGCCTGCCGCATCATCATCTTGGAAGACCAGCTCGAGGAAGCCCTTCGACAGAACGAGAAGCAGCAGGGGACGCGGCGACAGCGCTGACCGACCCGCTCTCGGGTGAGGCCGTCGGGCGTGCCGCTGGTGTCGGTGAGCCGGCGGGCGGACCCGTCGTCCCCGCCTCGCCCCTGGCGGCCGTACCCCCGTATGTGGCGCCTCTCGGCATCCCGGCCGGCCGGCAGTCCGAGGCGCCGCCATCGGGCGCCCGGCAACCGCACCTGGAAACGGCTGATCGGCGGCGTGCAGCCCACCACCAAGGCCAGCCGCGGAACGGACGACGACGGTACGGGGTGAAACGCCGCTCATGCCGGCGGCGTCGGAATCGATCACCACTGCGAGGGTGACGCCGTTGCGCCACGCGGTCGCCGCGGCGGTCATGGTCACGCCCAGCGGTGCCGATGTGATGGGTACGTCTCGACCAGGTCGAACCAGCCACGGCGGGCGTTGCCGTACGCGGCCAAGGCCAGGCTGGCGAGCACCACCGCCATACCGCCGCTGGAGCCGCGCCCGACGGTCCTCGGTCGTGGAGTCCGCTCCAGCAGCGTGAGCCCGGTGGGATCAGTCGCGCTGCTCCGGGTCGCGGCCCGCCGTCGGCCGGACCTGCTCCACCGCGAACGGATGACGCAGTCGCCGCATGGCCTCCTCGCTGCCGTCGAAAGTCACGCCCGGACCGTCGAGCCGTTCGGCGGTCGTCGTGGGGAGAAACAACGCCGGTTGATCACTGTCGTTCGATGCCATGCGGGAGTCCCGTCTTTCAGCAGAGGAGCACATCAGGCCATCGGCATTTCTTGCCGCGCAGCCTGGTGACAAACCCAGCGCTCACACTGGCGCCCGGTCAAGGAGTCTCGGTCGCTGGCGAGCGCCCGGCGACACCGACACACCGACCATACCCGGCGTCGCCGTTCGTCATACGCCGCGGCGGGCCACCCGCCCCCGTGCACACCCCGCCCCCCGGCGGGACGGCCGGCGCTGCGGCGATCACTCTGCCATGTTCACTCAACAATCGCGGCGGTTCGGGCTCGGGTCATCCGGGCACCGTACCGCCGCCGGTCGATGCAGCTCAGGCCTCAGCGGGCGGCTGTGGGAGCCAAGCCGACGTCGAGGAGGCCGAAGCCATCGCCCGACAAGACCTTCGCCGACCCGCCCCGCGCGGGGAAGCACACCACGCCCGGCACGGCGTGGCCGACGCGCGCTTCGCTGTGCGATACCGTCACGTCGGAACGAACCAGACCGCGACGTCCGGCGGCAGCAGGAGCGTTCCATCGGCTGGCTGGACCGGTACGCTCGCCAGCAGCACCCGGCCGACGCCGGTCAGCGGTGCCGTCCGGTCGCTGGTGTTAAGGGCGCAGCCGAACTCGTCGCCGCGCTGGAACGCCACCATGTCCGGCGCGGCGTCCCACCACGTCAGCTCGTGGGCGGCGATATCCCTGGCCAGCTCCCGGCGCATCCGAATCGCCGCTCGGTAGAGCGACAGGGTGGAGGCCAGATTGACCGTCTGCCGCTGCACGCTCCAGGTCCCCCAGCCGTCGGGCTGCGGCAGCCACGGCGGGGCGGCGCCCTCTGGCGAGAAGCCGTTCGTGTCGCCGTCCACTGCCCATGGTATCGGTACCCGGGAGCCGTCCCGCCCGCGCACGGTCCGCCCTGAGCGTTCCCAGATCGGGTCGCGCAGAGCCTCGTCGGGGAGGTCCACCTGGGGCAGCCCCAGTTCCTCCCCCTGGTAGATGTAGGCGGCACCGGGCAGTGCGAGCATCAGCAGGGCGGCGGCCCGGGCCCGGCGCAGCCCCCGTTCTCCCCCGCCGTAGCGGGTGACGGTCCTGGTCGCGTCGTGACTGTTCAACACCCAGGCCGGCCGGGCGCCGACCCGGCGGTACGCCTCGAGCGTCCGCCCGATGGTGTTTTGCAGCGTCGGGGCGGACCAGTCGCACTCCAGCAGTTCGAAGGTGAATGCCTGGTGCAGCTCGTCCGGGCGGACGTACCGGGCGTGCCGGTCGGCGTCGAAGAGGCACACCTCTCCGATCAGCGCCCGCTCCCCCGGCACCGCGTCGACCATGGTCCGCCACTGCCGGTACAGCTCGTGCACGGGCGTCTGGTCGAAGAAGGGCATCAGGTGGTTGCGACGGAAGTCGGTGTGCTGTCCGGGGCCGGCGTCGACCAGGTCGGGATGCTTGAACAGGGCGTGCGCCATGTCGATGCGCAGCCCGTCCACACCCCGGTCGAGCCACCATCGGATGATCTTACGGAACTCCGCCGGCACCTCCGGGTTGTCCCAGTTCAGGTCGGGCTGCTCGGGGCTGAACAGGTGCAGGTACCACTCGTCGGGCCCGCCGTGCGGGCTCGGCACCCGCCGCCAGGCGCTCCCGCCGAACGCCGACCGCCAGTCGTTGGGTGGCCGGTCCGGGTCGTGGTCATCGACGGGGCGGAACACGTACCGGCGGCGGGCAGCGCTGCCCGGTGGTGCGACGAGCGCCGCCCGGAACCAGGGGTGCCGGTCCGAGGTGTGGTTGGGCACCAGGTCGCAGACGACCCGCAGGCCGAGCTTGTGCGCCTCGGCGATGAGCGCGTCGAAGTCGGCGAGGGTGCCGAAGGCCGGGTCGACGTTGCGATGATCGGCGACATCGTATCCGCCGTCGGCCATCGGTGACGGGTAGAACGGGGTCAGCCAGACGGCGTCCACGCCGAGGGAGGCCAGGTGGGGCAGGCGGGCGGTGACCCCGGGAAGGTCACCGATCCCGTCCCCGTCGGAGTCGGCGAAGCTGCGGACGTACACCTGGTAGCAGACCCCGCCGCGCCACCACGGCTCCCCCGGCGCCGACTCGGTCACCGGCGGACCAGGGTGAAGCCGCCGGGTAGCACGGTCACGCGCAGCGTGGCCGTGGTGCCGGTGCGCCGTGAGCGGAGCACGCCCGCCGCGTCGTACGCCTCGACGGTGGCCGCTCCGGTGCCGCCAGGGGTGACCTCCGCCGTCCGGGCGGTCCGGGCGGCGCTGCGCAACAGCGTTGTGCTCTGCCCGTCGCCGGCCAGGGTGAGCCGGGAGACCAGCGGCTCCAGCACGACCGCGTCAATGGTTGCCGGCTCCCCGGCCGTCGCCTCGGCGGTCAGTTCGGAGGCGTGGGCGGCGAGTTCGCGGGGCAGGGTGACCGGGAGCAGCGCGCCCGGCGCCGGAGAGTTGCCCTGGGCGCCGACCCGGGCGTGGTCGACCTCGCCGAGCGGTCCGGCGTCGCTGTGCCAGACGGTCCGGGCGGGCACGCCGGGGCGCAGGTTCACCACGGGCAGCACCAGCCGGGGCTGGTCGGCCGGCGGGAGCTGCCAGCGCAACCCGGCCCCGGCGGGCAGGTCGACGTACGCTCCGCTGATCAGCGACTCTCCGGTCCACGCGGACGGTGGGGTGACCACGGTCGCGGCGCCCGAGCGGGTGGCGTCCTCGGCTTCCAGCGTGACCGCGCCGACCCGTTCGACGATCTCCGCCCGGCGGACGAGTGCGGCCAGTTCCGGCCGGGCGTCCAGGGCGAGCATGCTGAGCAGCGTGTGGATGGTGGACTCGGCACCGGAGTTCCGGTTGACCTGCCCGTCGCCGTTGATGCCGTCGATGGCGCGGCCGGTGTCCGGGTCGTAGCCGGGCGTCCCGGCGGGGTTCGCGCCGAAGTACCAGGCGGCGGTGACCGCGGCGAGCTGCGCGAATCCGGAACGTCCGCTGGCCTCGGCGACGGCGAGCAGCGACTGCACGCGGGAGTCGACGCCATAGGCGATCTGGGTCCGGTCGGTCCGGGTGGGCAGCCGGCCGTTGTCCGGGCCGCCGGAGGTGAGTAGCCAGGGGGTGAAGACGGCCGAGTCGGTGACGGCCGGTCCGAGCAGGGTCCGGTCGCCGAGTGCCTGCGCGGCCCGGGCGAGCGCGGCCGGCATCTGGGCACCCCAGCCGTGCCAGACCGAGCGGGACAGCGCCCAGGGGCGGACCGCGCCGAACGGCCATTCCCGCACGTCGCCGTCGGCGAGGGCGGCGATGCCCCGGGCGAGTTGTCGCAGCGCCCGGCGGGCGGTGGTGCCGCCGCCGGCCTCGACGTAGGCGGCCAGCCCGAGGACGGCTTCGGCGGTGGCGTCCGCGCCGTCCACGATCAGCCAGGCTGGGGTGCGTTCCCCGTCGATGATCTGCCACCGGTTGTCGTGGACGAGAACCTGCCGCTGCACGGCGGCGATCGCCAGGTCGAGGCGGTCGCGCAGGAAGCCGGCGAAGTCCGGGTCGGTGTCGCGGAACGCGGCGTACCCTTCGCCGAGCGCCCAGATGGTCCGGGCCAGCCAGTACGAGGCGTCGCTGTCGGACGGGTCGGGCAGTTCCTTTGGCTCGGCGCTCGGGTTGAGCGTGCCGTCCGGCTGCATCCAGAGCACCACGTTGCCGGCGTGCGGACCGTCGGCGGTCTGCAGGTAGGTCAGGCCGCGCAGGAGTTGGTAGGCGGCGTCCCGGCTGGTGGTGGCCTCGGTCTGCCGCCAGTGTCGCAGGTAGACCACCGCGGCCCGGGAGATGTCGTCGGCGTTGTAGGCGCCCTGCCCCCAGGTGTCGGTCTCCAGGTCGTAGGTGCCGCCGCCGACGCGGCGGAACTGGCCGTCCGGCCCGGGTTCGGCGTAGGTCCAGAGCACTCCGATCCCGGGAGTGTCGGCGAGCCGGTAGGTGGTGTGTCCCTGCTGATCTGGCGGCGTGACGTCCTGCCTGAGGAAGTCCAGGTGGGCGAGGTTGGTCAGTGGCCCGTTCTTCGCCGCCGTGCTCTGCGCGGCACCGGCGGCGGGGGCGGCGCCGGCCGGGCTGGGGGTCAACAGCAGCGGGGTGGTGAGGGCGAGGCCGCTCAGCAGCAGCGATCGGCGTTTCACGGGGGTCTCCTCGGTCAGGACGGGTGAACGGTGGTGGGGGAAGCCGTGAGTTCCGGTAGGCGTCCGAGGTGGACGGTGTGTTCCTCGCGGGCGGCACGGCGGGCCGCGGCGGCGACGGTCACCGCCGTCGCACCCTCGGTGACTCCGGCGGCGGGCCGGTGGCCGGTACGGACGCAGCGCACCAGGTCGTGCATGGCGGCGCGCACGCTCTCGGCGTAGACGTACGGTTTGGCGGCCTCGCCGCCGAGGTCGACGGTGATCCGGCAGTGGTGCGGCAGCCAGCGCTCGTGGCCGCGGTCCCGGGCGTGTGCCGGGCCGGCGTGCCGGCGCACCGCCACCTCGACGGCGGCCCGGTCAGCCAACCGGTGCCCGTCGACGGCGAGCAGTTCCCCAGCCCGCGCCGGCAGGGTCTCGACGAGCGCGGCTCCGGCGTCGTCGGTCCAGAGGTCGACGGTGGCGTGCACGGGAATCCAGCCGGCCACCCGGGCCTCGGCGGTACCGAAGTCGATCCGCAGCAGTTGCCGCTCACAGCGGTGGGCGTGGCTGAAGCCGTGCGCGAAGGTCGCCACCGCGCCGTCTGGGTACCGGGTGGTGGCGACCGCCAGGTCGACCAGGTCGCTGCCGGGGCGGTGACCGAGCATGCCCTGCACGGACTGAGGGATCGAGCCGACCAGGGCGTCGGCCGCGTCGAAGAAGTGCACGCCGTGCTCGACGAAGATTCCGCCGCTGACCCGCTCGTCCCAGAACCAGTGCTCCGGGCCGAGGTCCTCGTCGCTGGCGTCGTTGTCGAAAGGCGAGCCGCCGGACCGGACCGAGCAGCGGGTCGGCCGGCGCACCGGGCGGCGCGCCGAATCGTGGGTCACGTAGTCGGGCCAGCGCCCGGAGCACGGGGTTGTAGCGCAGCACGTGATCGACCACCAGGACGCGACCGGTGGCGGCGACCGCGTCCCGGATGGCGATCGCGTCGTCCTCGTCGGTGGCCAGAGGCTTTTCGCAGAAGACATGCCGGCTGGCGCGCAGCGCCGCGAGGGTGGTCTCCGCGTGGCCGGCCGGCGGGGTGGCCACCACCACGACGTCCACGTCGTCGGCCGTGACCAGCGCCTGCCAGTCCGGCACCGCCCGGGCGGCCAGCGTCCCGGCCAGCCGCCCGGCCCGGTCGGTGTCCGGGTCGGCGACCACGGTCACCGTCACGTCCGGCAGGTCACGCAGGGCGCCGGTGAGGAAGGTGGCGAAGCCGCCGGCCCCGACGACGCCGAGGCGCAGCGCGGCCGGGCCCGTCACGGCACCCGCCCCGCCGCGGCAGCCGGCCCGGTCGTGGGCATCGGCCCGGTCACCAGGGCCGGCCGCGCCGTCGGACGCGGCTCACCGGACACGGTCCAGCCGGGCAACGCCGATCTTGGCGTCGGCCATCCCGTAGAAGACGTACCGGACCCCGTCGACCTCCTCGATCGCGGTCGGGAAGACCACGTTGGGCACGGTGCCGGAACGCTCGTCCTCGGTCTCGGGCACCAGGATCGGCTCCGCGGTGCGGGCCAGCACCCGCCCCGGGTCGGACGGGTCGAGCAGCATCGCTCCGGCCGCGTACTCGACCTTCTGGGTGCTGGGGTCGAAGGTGTCGGGGATGTGGCCGGTCACCCCGTGGTGGATGAGCAGCCAGCCCTCCTCCACTCGAACCGGTGGCGGGCCGGCGCCGATCTTCAACTCCTCGTAGGGGAACTCGGACAGGGCGACGCACCGGTGGTCGCGGAGCCGGACCAAGGCGCTGATGTCGGAGTGCACCTCCTCGGCGGGGACGTAGGAGATCCAGATGCCGGGCCGCTCGTCGGTGATCCCGGCCGGCAGGTGCACCCCCTCACCGGGGCGGAACCAGCCCAGGTCCCACATCGGACGGTGCAGCATCGCGTAGCAGGGGCGGCCGTCCGGGCCGGGCACCGGCTCGGGGAAGAAGACTGCGTCCTTGTTCGGGAAGAGGTTCAGGTCGGTGTCCAGATCCGGCTGGTACGCGAACTGCACCGGACCGAGCCGGCGCCAGGTGCGCAGGTCGGTGGAGACGGCCAGGGCCAGACGCGGGCCGAGCGGCCCGTAGGCGACGTACGTCATCAGGTGCGCGCCCAGGCCGGGCACCCAGGTGGTGCGCGGATCCTCGACCCCGGCGTTGTTCAGCCCACGCTCCCACCCCTCGTCGGGGGCGAGGACGACGCCGCGCCGGATCACCCCGGCCGGCACCCCGTCGCGGAACTCGACCTCGGCGAGCCCGACCCGGGAGACGTTCCCCTCGGCGACCAGCCGGGGCAGCAGGTGCAGCTTGCCGTCGGGGGTACGCCCGCTGGCCGGGTTGAGCACCCCCTCGACCTCCAGCGGCTCCCCCGCTTCGGGCGCCATGACCACGCCGAGTCGGGTGAGGGTGTACGAGACGACGGTGGAAACAGTCAACGGTTCAACCCTTTACGCCAGATCCGATGTTGGTGGAGGTGAAGTGCCGCTGGAAGGCGACGAAGAGCGCCACGGCCGGGGCGGCGAGGACGCAGGCGCCGGCGAGGATCGCGCCGTACGGGTTGGCGGCCCGCGCGGCGACGTTGCTCAGGTAGTTGGCGAGCGAGACCGCCAGCGGCTGCATGTCGGTCTGCTTGGTGATCAGGAACGGCCAGAGGAACTCGTTCCACGGGCCGATGAAGGTCAGCAGCACCACGGTGAGCAGTGCCGGACGGACCAGGGGCAGCGCGACCGACCAGAGGATGCGTAGTTCACTCGCGCCGTCCACCCGGGCGGCGGCGAAGAGGTCGGCCGGCAGTTGCAGGAAGAACTGCCGGAAGACGAAGACGGCCGTGGTGTTGATCGCGAACGGCAGGATCATGCCGAGGTAGGAGTCGGCCAGCCCGTACCCGCGCACGATCAGCACGTAGAGCGGGATCAGCAGGAGCTGGAACGGCACCACCTGCACCAGCAGGACCAGGCCGAAGAGCACGCCCCTACCTCGGAAGCTGAGCTGCGCCAGCGCGTAGCCGGCGAGGACGCCGAAGACGACCGTGCCGAGGATGACCCCGCCGGTGAAGATCCCGGAGTTGACCAGAGACCGCAGCAGGTTGATCTCGGCGTCGATCTCGCGGTAGTTGTCCAGGGTGAGGCCGCCGGTAGGGAATGCCCCGGCCGGGGAGGTGTCCGGTTCGGCCTGCAACGACCCGATGAGCATGTAGTAGAACGGGAAGAGGAAGGCGAGCGCGAAGGGGACCAGCGCCGCGGTGCGCAGCACCCGCCGCATGGTGCCGGCGCGACGCCGGGCCACAGCCGCCATGCCGGGTGCGGCTGCGGTTTCGGGTGCGCCGAGGGTGCCGGTCGACATGTCAGCTCCTCTCCAGCAGTCGACGGTTGATCATCGAGACGGTGACGACGCCGACGACGAGCAGCACGCCGATCGCCGCCGCCACGTCCGGGGCGCCCTGCTCGATGCCGCGCTGGTACATCAGCAGCACCGGAGAGGTGGAGGCGCCGTTCGGGCCGCCGCCTCCGGTGAGCAGGTAAGGCTCGGTGAACAGGTTCGCGCCGGTGATGGTCGCCAGGATCACCACCAGGGTGGTGGCCGGGCGGACCGCCGGTACGGTCACCGAGCGGAACCGCTGCCAGGCGGTCGCCCCGTCCACCGCTGCCGACTCGTACAGCTCCTTCGGGACGTTCTGCAACGCGGCGAGGTAGAGCAGGATGAAGAAGCCGAGCTGCTTCCAGGCCACGAAGACCGCGATGAGCGGCATCGCGAGCGTCTCGTTGACCAGCCAGGACGGGTCCGGGGCGAGCGGGCCGAGGACCGTGTTGACCAGGCCGTCCGAACTGAACAGGAACAGCCACACCCCGACCACGGCGACACTGGCGGTCACGTACGGCACGTAGTAGGCGACCCGCAGGAAGGTGATCCCCCGGATGGCCCGGTTGAGCGCCACGGCGAGGGTGAGCGCCAGCACCGCGGTGAGCGGCACGTTGATCAGCAGGAAGACCAGGATGTTGCCGAACGCCTCCCGGACCCCCGGGTCGCCGACCACCGCCCGGTAGTTCTCCAGACCGACGAAGGGGCGCTCGACCTGCGCTCCCGGCGCGGCGAAGAAGTAGTCGTGGAAGCTCATCCAGACGGCGAACCCGAACGGGTACGCGAAGACCAGCACGATGAACGCGGCGTAGGGCGCGATCAGGGCCAGCCCGACCGGGTGACGGCCGAGCAGGGCCGTCACCGGTCCGCGGCCGGGGTGCCGGTTCGTACCCCGGGTGAGGCGGGCGGTCATCGCTGGCCGGCGAGCCCGTCGACCTTCTGCGCGGCGTCGCCGAACGCGTCGGCCACCGGCCGCTTGCCGAAGATCACCGACTCGGAGTACGCGTCGCGGAACGTCTGCCAGATGGTGATGGAGTTCGGCACGTTCGGGATTTCGACGGTGCGTGCGGCCTGGTCGGCGAAGTCGCGGTAGGCGGGCTTCTGGGTGAAGAAGTCCGCGTAGGTGGCGCTCAGGTTGGCCCGCAGCGGCATCTGGCCGGTCGCCGTCAGCAGCGCGCCGTCCTGCTCCTGGTTGGTGGCGAACTTCAGCACCTCCCAGGCGGTGCCCCGGTTCTGGCAGGAGGAGTACATGGCGACGTTCTTGGCGTCGCTGAAGGTCTTCGTCTCGGCGGCGGGCTTGCCAGCGGAGGTGGGGACCGACTTCAGACCCCAGTTGATTTTGTCGCCATAGACGGCGACGGCCCACGGGCCGACGATCGCCATGGCGGCCTTGCCCTCGCCGAAGGCGTCACCGTTGTACTGCTCCTTCGGGGCCAGACCCTCGGCGTAGAGGGTCTTCCAGAAGTCGGCGACCCGCTGCCCCTCGGCCGAGTTGAACTGCGCCTTGCCGCCCTCGACGAGCTGCTTGCCGCCGGTCTCGGCGATGAACAGCGGGTAGAAGTCGAACCAGGACTGGAAGAACTGGCTGGTCGGCGAGGGGTAGATGGCCGCCTGCGCGGCACCGGAGGACTTGATCTTCCGACTCGTGTCGAGGAACTCCGCGTACGTCCCGAGCGGCGGGTTCTCCGGGTCGACACCGGCCTTCTGCATGACCGCCTTGTTGTAGACGATCATGACCGGGTTTGCCTTCCAGGGCATCTGGTAGTACTTGCCGTCCGGCGACTTGTACTGCTCGGCGGCCGAACCGGTCCGCTGTTCGATGTAGCCCTTAGCGCCCTCGAAGTCGTCCAGCGCGACCAGCCCGCCCTGCTTCTGGAACTGCGGCACGGCGGCCGGCGCGGTGTTGAAGATCAGGCAGGGGGCGTTCCCGGCGGTGATCGCGGCGCCGATGACCTCTTCGGAGGACTTGCCGGCCGGGATCTCCTGGGCCGTGATCTTCTGGTCGGCGTGCTGGCTGTTCCACGCCTCGACCATCGCGTTGCCCCAGGCCAGCTCCTCCTTGTTGTTCGACAGCCAGATGGTGATCGGCCCCTTGGCCGAGGAGTTGGCCCCAGCGTCGGAGCCGCCGTCACCGCAGGCTGCGGTGAGGCCGAGGGAGAGGACGAGCAATGCGGCGGGGACGGTTCGCCTCATGGTGGGTCTCCGATCTCGACTGCCGTTACGACCAGCCGGCCGGCCGGCTGGTCACGGCGATTGGTGTGGTGGGGGTGGTGGGGCGGTGGAGGCGCGGACGACGAGCTGCGCGGGCGGCATCTCGACGTCCGCGCCACCGCCGCCGTCGATGAGGTCGAGCAGGGTACGGGCGGCGACGCCGCCCCACCCGGACGGATCGGTCCGGACGCTGGTCAGCGCCGGGCTGATGTGGGCGGCCAGTTCGGTGTCGTCGAAGCCGGTGACCGACAGCCGCCCCGGGACGTCGACGCCACGCTCCCGGGCCACGGCCATGCCGGCCATCGCCATCGAGTCGTTGGCGTAGATGATCGCGGTCGGCGGGTCGGCCAGATCGAGCAATTGGTGGGTGGCCTGGGCCCCGCCGGCGGCCGAGAAGTCGGCGGGCACGCAGGGCCCGGGCGGCAATCCGGCGGCCCGCAGCGCGTTCTCCCAGGCGTTGCGCCGGGCCGTCCCGTGCAGGAAGTGGTCCGGGCCGGCGACGTGCGCGACGTGCCGGTGCCCCAGCTCCACCAGATGGTGTACCGCGGCGGTGATCCCCAGTCGGTCGTCGACGAGCACCGCCGGGAACGGGCTGGCCACGTCGGGACGGCCGAGGGTGACGGCCGGTAGCCGCAGCTCCTCCAGCAGGGCGATCCGAGGATCGGCGATCCGCAGGTCAAGGAGGAAGACCCCGTCCACCCGCCCGTCGGCGGCCAGCCGCCGGTAACCGTCCTCCTCCGCCCGCTGGCTGGTGACGACCTGCAGGACCAGCGCCTGGTTCCGCTCAGCGAGGACCCGTTCCACGCCGGCGATGAACGCAGGGAAGAAAGGGTCGGCGCCCAGCAGCTCCGGCGGGCGGGCAAGGACCAGACCAACGGCGAACGCCCGAGAGGTGGACAGGGCCCGGGCACGCTGGCTCGGGGTCCAGCCCAGCGCCTTCGCCGTCGCAAGGATCCGCTGGCGGGTCTCCTCGGCCACCCCGGGCCGGCCGTTGAGGGCGAAGGAAACCGCTCCCTTGGAGACTCCGGCGGCACGGGCGACGTCGGTGATCGTCGGTCGACCTTGTCTGACCAACCGTCGGCCTCCTTCCCCCATACCTACAGGTCGCGGAGTGGATCACCGGCTACTAAACCGGTTTGGAGGATGCTAGACCGGTTTAGCAAACAGATCAATGGCTCGCTCCGATCACAATCAGTGACTGGCGTCGACCCCGAGCGGACCGGACTGCCCGATCAGGAGGCTGGAGGCGTGGCTGGTATCGACTGTCCACCCGTAGCCGCCTGCACCCATCACGATGCCGCCCTACACGCGTGACGCCGAACGCGTTCCTCAAACCCCCAGCTCGGCTCGCCTGGCCCCGGCGGGGCACCGCTCGCCCAGTTCATCGATACCTGCACCAAGCTGAGCAACGACCCTGACCCGGCGACCAGAGCCGGAGCCACCGAACTACTGAAGCCAGCCAGCCGATGGAGTAACGGCGAAGACAGCCCGACCAAGCCGACCTAACCCTGAAGACAATGATCGTCTAGCCGGAGGTTGAACCGCCCTGGGTTCTGTAGAGGCTCAGTTCATTGGGTGGCGGCCTCGGTCAGAAGGCTGGATTGAGCGTAGTGGGCGGCCTCGGCTTCGGTGGGCGTGCGCATGGCGATCTCGCCGTGTAGCCGGCGCTGGTTCCACCAGTCGATGTACTCGAACAGTGCGTATTCGAGCTGTTCGATCGTGCGCCAGGGTCCGCGTCGGTGGATCAGCTCGGCTTTGATCTGGCCGATGGTGGACTCGGCTAGGGCGTTGTCGTAGCTGTCGCCGACGGAGCCGACGGAGGGCAGGGCGCCGACTCCGGCGAGGGTGTCGGTGTAGCGGATCGCGGTGTACTGGGTGCCGGCGTCGCTGTGGTGGATCAGCCCGTCGAGGCGTTCGTTGCGCGCCCAGATCGCCATCTCGAGGGCCTCGAGGGGTAGATCGGTGCGTAGGTGTGTGGTCAGCGACCACCCGACCAGACGCCGGGAGTACACATCGATGACCAGGGCGAGGTAGGCGAAGCCGACCCAGGTGCGAATGTAGGTCAGATCGCACACCCACAACTGGTTCGGCCGCCCGGCATGGAACTGCCGTTTGACCAGGTCCGCCGGGCGGACCGCGGCGGTGTCGGCGATAGTGGTGCGTTTCGGTTTGCCGCGCCGCACGCCCTGCAGGCCGAGCTGGCGCATCAACCGGGCGAGATGGTCGCGGCCGATCTCCAGGCCGGCGCGGTGCAGCGCGGTGTTCATCTTGCGCACCCCGTAGACGCCGTAGTTGTCCTGGTGGACCTGCCGGATCTGCTCGCTCAGGGCCCGCGTCAGCGACCGCCCGCGCCGAGGGTGGGCGGGTCTTGGCGGCGTAGTAGCAGGACACGGACAGGAACCCGGCATCGGTGCCGCGCAGGACTCCGATGATCGGCTCGACCCCGAAACGATCCTTGTGCTCGTCGACGAAGCGGATCATCTCGGTCCGGGGCGGTCGAGCTCCGCGGCGAAAAACGCGCTCGCCGCCTTCAGAATCTCATTCGCCCGCCGCAGCTCGGCGTTCTCCCGCCGCAGCCGCTTGAGCTCCGCCGACTCCTCCGACGTGGCGCCCGGCCGTCGGCCGTCGTCGACCTCGGCCTGCCGGATCCACTTGCGCAGCGTCTCGCTGCTGACCGCTAGCTTGTGCGCCACCGACGTGATCGCCGCCCACTCGGTGTCGTGCTCCGGCCGTGCCTCGCCTACCAGGCGCATCGCCCGGGCCCGGAAGTCAGCTGAGTACCTGCTCGGTCGTGCCATGACTCCATCTCCTCACGGAATGGAGCCTCCACCAAACCCAGGGCGGTTCAGGAAGGCAAACGCGACCTCGCGAGCCTCTTCATCGGTCATGCTCGTGACCCTAACGCTGGTACGACATGCAGGACCGAGCCAACGCGCTGTCATCGGCACGTCCGGACGGCAACCAGGCCAGCTCGGCGTGACGCTGCGTAGCGCGCGGATCGCGGCTACTTGTTAGATCAGTGCACTGGATCATGAGGATGCCGATTATGGCGAGTTCGGCGGCTTGGCCTTCTGCGGGTAGATCGTCTCGTGACGGGCCAGCATGGAAACGAACTCGCCGATCTTCCGCTCGCGGGTCTGCGCCCGTTTGACGGCATTGAGGCGGTGGATGAGGGCGAACCGGTTGGTTCTGGTGAGGACGTCGAACATGGCCTGGGCGGCGGGGTCGGCGGCGATGGCGGCGAGTAGGTCGGCCGGCACCTCGGCTTCTGACGGCGGGGCGTAGGCGGTCGCCCACCGCCCGTCCGCCTTCGCGGCTTCCACCGCGGCGCGGCCTGGGGGCATCATTCGCCCCTGCGCCTCCAGCCGGGCCACGTGGGCGACATTGCGTTGTGACCAGGAGCTGCGGGGCCTGCGAGGGGTGAACCGGATCCAGGAGGTCTCCAGATCGCGTTTACGGGCCTGCCCGTCGATCCAGCCGAAGCACAGTGCCTCGTCGACCGCCTGCTGCCAGGTCAGCGTGGTGGCTGTGCCGCCTTTTTTGGTCAGAGCGAGCCAGACGCCGGGCGACGTGGCGTGGTTGGCCGACAACCAAGCGCGCAGCGCCTCGGCGTCCGCGACGATCAACTCATCCAGTTCGGCGCTCGCCATGACGGCAGGCTAACCCGACTCGCCGGGCTGCCGGCGCGCCGGTCGCTCGGCGGACCGTCGGGGCAGGATCTCGATGCTCAGGACGATCTTGGCGTAGACGACGGTCTCAGCCCGAACCCAGCGGCAGGGCTGCGGAGGGTGCTGAGGCCTCAGGACCGGCAGGCGGGGCGTCATCGCCAGCAAGGACGAAGGGCCGCAGTTCGACGCGCTTCTACTGTTCTGAGGGCAACCGGTGGCGCAGTATCGCCGCACCGTGCGATGCCGAGACCGGTTACAGGCACTGGTTGACGAAACTGGCTCCCGCCCCGTCCGCTCTACCTCGATCTCAAGAACAGCCGCGATCGAGCGTTACCGGCAGCAGATCCGGACGTGCCGAGTTACTCGTAGGCAATGCCGGCTAGGTTGCGTCGCAAAATCCGGGCTCGTGGCCGTAGTGAGCGGATGAAGAGGGTTTGGGTCAGCCTGGGGCGAGGAGGCAGAACTCGTTGCCTTCCGGGTCGGCGAGGACCGTCCACGGGACATCGCTCTGGCCTAGGTCGATGGCGGTGGCGCCGAGAGTCCGCAGTCTGGCCGCCTCGGCCTCCAGGTCGTCACCTGGGTATGGGCGGAGGTCGAGATGGACGCGGTTCCACACGGTCTTCACGTCGGGTGTGCGGAGGAACTGCAGATATGGGCCGACGCCCTTGGCGGAGCGCAGTACCGCGTTGTGGTCGGTCACCTTGTGCAGGGTCCAGTCCATGGCCTTGCCCCAGAAGCGGGCCATGGCTCGCGGATCCGCGCAGTCGACCACTACCGTGGCGATCGGTCCGGTGTCTCGGATCGGGTCGTGCCAGTCCAGCACACAGAACTCGTTGCCCTCTGGGTCGGCCATGACCGTCCATGGGACGTCGCCCTGGCCTACGTCGGCGGGTGTTGCGCCGAGATCCTTCAGGCGCGTGACCACCTCCGCCTGATGGGCCGCCGAGGTGGTGGCGAGGTCGACGTGCACGCGGTTCTTCACCGTCTTGGGTTCCGGGGAGGCGATGAGGTCGAGGCAGACGGCGACGGGGTCGGGGTAGACGAAGCCCTCGGGTTCGAGGTTGGTCACGCCGGGTCCCTCGCTGGAGACTCCCCAGCCGAGCGCCTCCGCCCAGAAACCGCCCAGCGCGGAGTCGTCCCGAGCCTTCATGTTGATTTGAACAAGCCGCGTTGCCATGCCGACGATGCTAGCGGCAGTCGCACATCAAGATCAGCCGTACTGATCTCGGCAGTTGAGGACGCCGCTCGGTTGACCGGTGAGAGCCAACAGATGCTGATGCCTTCGGAGCTGCCGAAGAGGTCACCGAGCACGAAGCGCTGGTCAGTGACTTGCCCGTGAGATCGGCGTTCCAGTCAATAGGACAGATCGAGACGCCCGGACGGCGGGTGCAGAGATGCAGGCCGATTACAGAGGCACCATATACGGGAGGCTGTGGCGGCCGGCCGAGCCGACACCCGAAACCACGCCTTGCGTCGCAGGCAGATGACCACTTCGGTCGTCTCTGGGAGGTCACGCCAGCTCGCTCACGTACCTCGTCGCAGGTCACGGCCTCAGTCTCCGTCCGAGACGAGTGAGCACTTCGGATGCGGTGACCACTTCGCCAAGCTGCACCCAATCTGCACCCACGTGCAAGGCATGAGCACTCGTAAGGTCCTTACCGCCTTGACCTGCGGATACTCCCCTGCCAGGCGACATAGAGTGCCGTTGACTGCTGTTCACTGCCGTTGAGTGCAGTTGTGTGAAGCAGGACGCTGCACCGCCTCTGACCTGCGAAGACGCAACACCGCAGGTCGGAGCGTATGCCGTTGGGCGCCGTTCGGTGCCGTCGAATGCAGTTCAACTCCGTTCAGTGCACCCGACTGCTCCCAACCCGCTCCCCCGATCCCCGCCCCACATGGACCCACACGGTCATCCAGGACAGTCTGCGTAACGCAGGGCCGTCCGTCCGGCGGCACGAAGCGAGCGATCCGATAGTAGGTAAGTGACGAGCGCGGTCGCGGACGCCGGGCTCTGTCAGCGGCAGAAGAGGACACGTCGTTGATCCGCCGAGCTGGGCTTGCGACCGTCCCGCTCGCGTGAGCCTGGGTGTGTCGCTTCGCCTGCGCTTGGGCTGCTCTAGGTGGTCATGTCCAGCTTCACGCTGGCCGAGCCCGAACCGTTTTGGGTACCGGCAGGCTGAGCGACAGCCGTGCCCACATCCGTGCGGTGCCCGTGCGACCGGTCGCCCTGGCCGGCGGTGGGCCAGGGCGACCGGTCTTGCCGGGGCGGGCGTCGGCCTGCGATCAGGCGACGAGGACGACCTTGCCGCCGGCGTGGCCGCTGTCGCTGAGCCGGTGCGCCTCGGCGGCCTGAGACAACGGGTAGATCGCCGCGACGGTCGTGCTCACCTCGCGTCGGACCAGTTGGTCGGCGAAGGCGGCGAGATCGCTGGCGGAGCGCTGGTCCGGGCCGGTGGCGAAGGCGACGCCGAGGCGGTGTGCGTCGGGGTCGGCGAGGGTGATGATGCGGTCGGTGCCGCGGCGTAGCTCGATCGAGTCGGGCAGGGCGCCCTTGCCGGCGGTGTCGAGTACCGCGTCGATGCCGTTGGGGGCGAGGGCGCGTACCCGGTCGACCAGGCCGGGGCCGTAGACGGTCGGGATGACGCCGAGCGCGCGTACGCGATCCTGGTTCTTCTCGCTGGCGGTGCCGATCACCGTGGCTCCGCGGGAGACGGCGATCTGCACGGCGACCTGGCCCACGGCACCGCTCGCGCCATGCACGAGCAGGGTCTCCCCGGACGTGACCTTGAGCTGGTTGAAGACGCGGTTGGTGGTCTCGACCGCTACCGGCAGGGTCACCGCCGCCGGGAAATCCAGGCCGTCGGGGAGCCGGGCGTACGTGGCGGTGAGGGCGTACTCGGCGTACGAGCCAGTCGGCGCGTCAGCCCAGCCGAAGACGCGGTCGCCGACAGCGACGTCGGTCACCCCGTCGCCGAGCGCGTCCACCACCCCGGCGAGCTCGATGCCGAGTACGGCGGGCAGCGGGGTCGGGAAGAGCGCCTCCATCGCGCCACTGCGAATCTTGCCGTCGAGGGGATTGACCCCGGCGGCGCGGACCTGGACCCGAACCTGGCCCGGCCCTGGCGCCGGTAGCGGCACCTCGGCGACGTGCAGCACCTCGGGGCCGCCGAACGTGTTGACTGTGATGGCCTTCATCGCTGTCTCCTTATTCCTCGATGAGCGTGGGGTAGTCGGTGTAGCCGCGGTGGTCGCCGCCGTAGGCCTTGCTGTAGTCGGGGACGTTGAGGGGGCGGCCGGAGCGCAGCCGGTCGGGCAGGTCCGGGTTGGCCAGGAAGAGGGCGCCGAAGGAGACCAGGTCGGCGGCGCCGGTCTCGACGAGCTTGAGCGCCTCCGGCCCGGTGTACGCGCCGGGGGTGTATGGGTTGAGGATCAGCGGGCCGTTCCATCGCTCGCGCAGGTGGCCGGTGAACTCCGTGTCCGGACCCTCGGCGACGTGCAGGTAGGCGAGGCCGAGCGGGTCGAGCGCGTCGAGCAGAGCCAGGTAGGTCTCCCGGTGCCCCTCCTCGACGATGTCGTTGTAGGGATTGGCGGGGGAAATGCGTAGCCCGACCCGGTCGGCGCCGATCGCGTCGGCGACGGCCCGGGCGACCTCGACGGTGAGCCGGATGCGTCCGGCGACGCTGCCGCCCCACTCGTCGTCGCGCTGGTTGGTGTTGGTGGAGAGGAACTGGTGCAGCAGGTACCCGTTGGCTCCGTGCATTTCCACCCCGTCGAAGCCGGCGGCGATGGCGTTGCGGGCCGCCGACGCGAACTCGTCGATGGTCTGCGCGACGCCGGCGCGGTCCAGCGGCCGCGGGGTGACGAACTCCTTCAAGCCGTCTCGGGTGAACACCATGCCGGCCGCCTTCACCGGCGACGGGCCGACCGGCGTCAGCTCCCCCTCGTAGACGCTGGGGTGGCCGATCCGGCCGGTGTGCATGAGCTGCGCGAAGATCAGCCCGCCCCGATCGTGCACCGCCGTGGTCACCGGCCGCCACGCCGCGACCTGCTCGGCGGTGTGCAGCCCCGGGGTGTCCGGGTAGCCCTGCCCGACCGCCGACGGCTGGATGCCCTCGCTGATGATCAGCCCCGCGCCGGCGCGCTGGGCGTAGTAGGTCGCCATCATCTCGGTCGGGCTGGCCCCCGGCCCGTACGCCCGACTGCGGGTCATCGGTGCCATCACCACCCGGCTGCCGGCCGTGTGGCGGCCGATGGTGACTGGCTCGAATGCTCTGGACATGTCTCAACTCCCGTCGACGCCAGATTAGCTGTCCTAGACAGGTAAATGTTCCCGAGCTCGCAGATATTTCTGCAACAGCAGGTGACCGCTGCCACATCTGACCTGAACAGCTAATCTGATGCGCATGAGCGCAGAGGACGTGCCGATCGAGCGGCGGCCCGACGCCGCGGCGGGCGGGCCGATCAGCCACGCGATTTTCCGGCTGGCCCGCACCCACCGGATGCTCGCCGGCCAACTGCTCCGCGAGGTCGGGCTCCACCCCGGCCAGGAACTGCTGATGATGCGACTGTGGGAGTCAGGACCGCAGCGTCAGACCGACCTCGCCGACGAGTTCGACACCGACTCGGCCAGCATGACCCGGACCGTGCAGCGCCTCGAACGGGCCGGCTACGTACGCCGCGTCCCCGACCCCGACGACCGCCGCGCCACCCGCGTCGAGCCCACCCCGGCCAGCCTCGTCCTCCGCAAGCAGGTCGAACGCATCTGGAAAGACCTCGAACGCCGTACGGTCGGCGAGATGACCCCGGACGAACAACGCGAGGCGCTCCGCATCGTGCACCAACTGGAAGACAACCTCACAGCGCACGAGCCGGACCCCGAGCGCAGCGTCAGCCGTTAGCCAACTCGCGCTGCTCCGGGCACACGCGCCTGTGGCGTTTCGACAGTCGGCGCTCACGGTCGCACGTCGACACCTGGGCCGCCAACGCCCACGACGACCGCAATACCCTCAACTCGGCATGGCCGCGCACGGTCGGCGGCAGAAGAGTGCCTCACGAGCGGGTAGCCGATACCGTCTCGACCAATGGATGACTACTGGCGCGAGCAGGATCGTCACGCGCCATTGACCGGCGCGCAGGCTGCTGACGTCGTTCGGAGACGAATCGACCACGGAATGCTCGAAACGTGGTTCGAGCACGACCGAGGACGACTGCTCGCTGTCGTTAGCAACGGCACCCGCGCCTTGATCATGCTGCTCGAGGAACCGGGCGACCCCGGCGAGCACGCCATCGACCCGACCGGAACCGGCCAGCAGGGCGGGTTCGTCCTCAGCAACGGGCAGCACGACGCATACAGCGACGGCGACACCGTCCCGCTTGTGCATGCGCTCGCGATCCTGGAACACATCGTCGATCACGGTCACCCGCCGGCCAGCGTCGGCTGGCACGTCGACCGGTAGCTACCAGCCGTTCGCCCGGTCGGCGGCATGTGCGGATACTCGACGGGCTCCGATCAGATGCCGATGCCCGCTTCGAAGCCTTACCCGAGCTCCACGTGCCGACGAAGGTTTCGCAGATGCATCCGCCAACCCTCACGGTTGGCTGCCGCTCGTTCAGCGCCGTTGGCAAGACGCTCCCAGCCTGTTTCGCTGACACGCACCCGGGTGCCAGGGTTCTCCGGCTCCAGGCGAATCTCAACGTGCGTCGGCGGCTGGCCCGCCTCTGCCCACGTCCAACGCAGGAGTTCATCCGTAACGACGTGTAGGACGACACCGTGGGCGAGCTGAGGGGTTCCGTCGGTGCCGGCCCATTGCTCCTCAAGCCGGCCCCCAACCGTCGGCTCCAAATCGAGGTACGACCACCATCCAGCACGGTCGTTGGCGTCCACGATCGCAGCCCAGACCCGTTCCTGCGGTGCGGCGACGATGATCACCTCGTCCACGAGAATCTCGTCGTTGTGATCCATCGCAGAATGGTAAGAGGCCGTCGCGTCTTCTGCCGCGGTGCCCGGCACATCGACCGAACGACCCCCGGAACCTACACCGGCCGGCGCCCTAATCTCGGCACGACCGTGCATAGTGCCACCGCTGTTCCATTACGCACCGTGACGCCCGGTCGGCGGCAGATCCGGATACCCCGTTTGTGTTGATCGGCTCAAACGTCAGCGTTTCGATGCGTGGGTGGGGGCTCGGTCGTTGGAGCAGGTGAAGTCGCTGTCCCCAGACAACATCGGTGCTCGCCGTAGATTAGTACTCCAGCCGGGGATTGTGATCACGGTTCGATGAGGGCTTGTCGGGCGTAGTGGCTGGTCATGGCTCGGGCTTGGT
>NZ_JBQHDE010000026.1:0-18175 GCF_052068455.1 Micromonospora sp. H33
TATCAAGCACCCTGTTGAGTTCTCAAAGAACAACCACACACCATCCGGAAACCCACCACGTGGGCCCCATCCGGGGCAACCTCTCGAACTTACCCGGTCCATCCCCCGCCGTCAAACTGGTGTCCCAGATGATCGACTTGGTGCGGTCCGGATCCACGACGACGCACGCCGTACCCGGCGGTCGTTACTGTCGTGGGAAGCGGCAAGACCGGCCGACAATCGCTTGGCGATCATCCGCCCGGCTCCCTGCCGGCTTCAGAACTCTACCCGGTCGGCTTCGCGATCGCAACCCCGTCTTTCCGGAGTCTCTCGCACCGCCCGGCTCTCAGTCTCGCTCGGCGTCTCCGTCACGAGCCTGGCGCCCGTTCTCGGCCGGTTTGCCCGGCCTCCCGCGTGCAGAGAGAAAGTTACGCGGACCGGCCGCCGAAGGCAAATCAAGATCGGTCGCTGCCTTGTCGGCCGCGCCGTCGCCCTTCGGCTCCAGCTGCGACCGCATACCGCCGGGCGGCATTCCCGGTCGCGATACCGGTCGTCCACAGGTTCCGCACGTCGCGGCACGGCATCCGTGCGACTCCAGGTGTAACCGTCTACCGCAGCCGGGCATTCCCAGGCCCGATCCCGATCGCCGAGGCGTCCGGACATCGCGGCATCACACCCGTGCGACTCCAGGTGTAACCGCTGACCACGGGCCCCGATTCCCGGTCCCGGACACCGATCGCCCAGCGATCCGTGTCGCGGCACGGCACAGAGGCCGCACGACATGCGAGAGTGTCTGGCATGGCTGACCTGACCGCGACGGTGCTCGCCGAGGACGCGCTGCTCGGACTGCTGCTGCCGTTCTGGCAGTTGGTCATCGGCGCGTTCGTGCTCGTCGTCCTGGTGGTGTCGGTCGGTCGGCTCGTCCGGCGCGGGCCGTCGCGCATGACCACCGCGCTTCTCGTCACCGCCGCCGCCATCGCCGGGCTCGCCACGGTCGGGGTGCTGCTCCAAGGCTAGGGCGTGGGCCAGACGCGCTAGAGACGGCGGTTGGCGAGGCTCGGCAGCTCGGCCCGGATGGCCCGCAGCCGGTCGAGGTCGAGGTCGGCGATCGCGACCCCCTGGCCGTCGGGCACCTGGGTGAGCACGAGACCCCACGGGTCGACCACCATGCTCCGCCCGAAGCACGTCCGGCCGGGCTCATGGTCCCCCGTCTGGCCGGCCGCCGCGACGAAGCACTGGTTCTCGATGGCCCGCGCCCGCAGCAGCACCTCCCAGTGGTCCCGCCCGGTGTGCAGCATGAAGGCCGCGGGCACGACGAGCAGCTGAGCGCCGCCGTCGGTGGCGAGCTGCCGGTAGAGCTCGGGGAAGCGCAGGTCGTAGCAGATCGACAGGCCGACCCGCAGGCCCTCGACGTCGACGACCACCGGCTGCGCGCCGGGCGCGACCGTGGCCGACTCGAGGTACGACACCCGGCCGGGGATCTCCACGTCGTACAGGTGGATCTTGCGGTAGGTGGCCGCGAGCGTGCCGGACCGGTCGAACACCAGCGACGTGTTGTACGTGTGCTCGGAATCCGGACCGCGCTCGTGGACCGAGCCGACGATGACCCACATGCCGAGCCGCTGAGTGACACCGGCGAAGAACTGCCCCACCTCGCCGTCGACCGGCTCCGGGTCCGGAAGACCGGCGGCGGGCCCGAGGTAGTCCACGTACTCCGGCAGGACCGCGAGGTCGGCGCCGCCGGCGGCGGCGCGCTCCAGCAGGACCTCCGCGGCCGCCAGGTTCGCCTTGCGGTCGTCCCGGGCGTTCAGCTGGCAGACGGCGACGCGCATGGCATCAGCGTACGGGCGGAAGCGCTGCGACGACAGGACCAGGCGCCGCCGCGGCGAGGGTCGCCCGGCGGCGCCGTGGACCGGTCAGGCCGACTTCTCCTCGCGGTCGCGACGGGCCCGCCGGCCGGTGAACTCGCGCGGGACGATCGTGGGGTTGACGTTCTCCAGGACGACCTCGCGGTTGACCAACACGCGGGCGGCGTCGGGGTTGCTCGGGACCTCGTACATCACGGAGAGCAGGACCTCTTCCATGATCGCTCGGAGGCCACGGGCGCCGGTGCCGCGGAGCATCGCCTGGTCGGCGATCGCCTCCAGGGCCGACTGCTCGAACTCCAGCTCGACGCCGTCCAGCTCGAAGAGGCGCTGGTACTGCCGGACGAGGGCGTTCCGGGGCTCGGTGAGGATCCGGACCAGGGCGCTGCGGTCGAGGCTTCGCACGTTGGTGATCACCGGGAGCCGGCCGATGAACTCGGGGATCAGGCCGAACTTCAGCATGTCCTCCGGCATCACCTGGCTGAAGATGTCGTCCGTCGAGCGCTCCGAGACGGACCGGAGCCGGGCCCCGAAGCCGGTGCCGCCGTGGCCGGTGCGGGCCTCGATGATCTGGTCGAGGCCGGCGAAGGCACCACCGCAGATGAACAGCACATTGGTGGTGTCGATCTGGATGAACTCCTGGTGGGGGTGCTTACGGCCGCCCTGGGGCGGCACGTTCGCGACCGTGCCCTCCAGCATCTTCAGCAGGGCCTGCTGCACACCCTCGCCCGACACGTCCCGGGTGATCGACGGATTCTCCGACTTCCGAGCGATCTTGTCGACCTCGTCGATGTAGATGATCCCGGTCTCGGCGCGCTTGATGTCGTAGTCGGCGGCCTGGATGAGCTTGAGGAGGATGTTCTCCACGTCCTCGCCGACGTAGCCGGCCTCGGTGAGGGCCGTGGCGTCCGCGATGGCGAAGGGGACGTTGAGCATCCGTGCCAGGGTCTGGGCGAGGTGTGTCTTGCCGCACCCGGTCGGGCCGAGGAGCAGGATGTTGGACTTGGCCAGCTCGACGCTGTCACTGCCGGGGGCGCCGGTGGCCTCGGCCTGGATCCGCTTGTAGTGGTTGTAGACCGCTACGGCGAGCGCCTTCTTGGCCTGGTCCTGACCGACGACGTAGTTGTCGAGGAACTGGCAGATCTCCATCGGCTTGGGAAGCTCTTCCCACTTCACCTCGCCGGACTCGGCCAGCTCCTCCTCGATGATCTCGTTACAGAGATCGATGCACTCGTCGCAGATGTAGACCCCGGGGCCCGCGATGAGCTTCTTGACCTGCTTCTGCGACTTGCCGCAGAAGGAGCATTTCAGTAGGTCGCCGCCGTCACCGATCCGTGCCACCTACGTTCTCCCTGCACTCATCGGCCGGGGACCCGGCCATGACCTGCGGGCGCTGCGCGCCGCCCGTCTCCGTTGCCCCGCCGGCCAGGCGGCCAGCGCAGCGGTACAGACCCGACGTTACCCGCTGGCGCGGGTTTCTCCGACCCCCAAAACGGGTGTGTCAGAGGTCGGTCGGGAGCGGACCCCCGACCGACCTCCAACCGTGGTGCTCAGCTGGCGGCGTTGGCGGCCAGCAGACCCTTCTTGCGGCTGGTGAGGATCGTGTCCACCAGCCCGTACTCCTTGGACTCCTCGGCCGTCATGATCTTGTCACGGTCGATGTCCTTGCGGACCTGCTCGATCGGCCGGTTGCAGTGCCGGGAGAGCATCTCCTCCAGCTGCGTCCGCATCCGCAGGATCTCCCGGGCCTGGATCTCGATGTCCGAGCCCTGCCCGTAGCCGCCCTCGGTGGCCGGCTGGTGGATGATGATCCGCGAGTTGGGCAGCGCCATCCGCTTGCCCGGAGTGCCCGCCGACAGAAGCACGGCGGCGGCGCTGGCCGCCTGGCCGAGGCAGACCGTCTGGATGTCCGGACGGACGTACTGCATGGTGTCGTAGATCGCCGTCATGGCCGTGAACGAGCCACCGGGCGAGTTGATGTACATGATGATGTCGCGGTCCGGGTCGGTGCCCTCCAGCGTCAGCAGCTGGGCCATCACGTCGTTGGCCGACGCGTCGTCGACCTGGACCCCGAGGAAGATGATCCGGTCCTCGAAGAGCTTGTTGTACGGGTTGGACTCCTTGACCCCGTACGACGTGCGCTCGACGAACGACGGCAGGACGTAGCGGTTGTGCACGGCCGCGAACTGGGGCGGCAGGCTCAGGTCGGTCATCGTCAGCTCCTCGCTCAGCTCAGGGTCCCGGCGCCTTCCGGAACCTGGGCGGCTCCGGTGATCACCTTGTCGATGAAGCCGTAGTCCATGGCCTCCTGGGCGGTGAACCAACGGTCGCGGTCCGAGTCCGCCTCGATCTCCGCCGCGGTCCGGCCGGTGTGGAAGGCGACCCGCTCCTGGAACATCCGCTTGGTGTAGAGCATCTGCTCCGCCTGGATCGCGATGTCCGCCGCGGTGCCACCCATGCCGCCGGACGGCTGGTGCATCATGATCCGCGCGTGCGGAAGGGCGTAACGCTTGCCCTTGGTGCCCGCGCAGAGCAGCAGCTGGCCCATCGAGGCCGCCATGCCCATCGCCACGGTCGACACGTCGTTGTCGATGAACTGCATCGTGTCGTAGATCGCCATGCCCGAGTAGACCGAGCCACCCGGCGAGTTGATCCAGAGGTTGATGTCGCGGTCCGGGTCCTCCGCGGCGAGCAGCAGCAGCTGCGCGCAGATGCGGTTGGCGACCTGGTCGGTCACCTCGCTGCCCAGGAAAATGATCCGCTCTTTGAGCAACCGGTTGTACACCGAGTCGTCGAGGTTGCCAATGGTGTCGCCACCTCGGGCGTCGATCGCCCGGAGCGGCGTCGCTGGGATGTGCATGTCGGTCATGGCAGCCCTTCGCTCTCCGTACCGTCCTACCCGACACTAACCGCTCAGCCGGGCCCCAGAGCCCCGGTCCGGGCACTGTTCGCTCTCAGCGCAGCCCCTTCGGGGCGTACCCAGAAACGGGTTTCGGCCGCCGCCCAACCGCGAGGGATGGACGGCGGCCGCACCCGACGATCAGTGCTCGTGGTCGTGCTCGGCCTCGCTCTCGGCGCGCAGCGCGTCCAGGCTCACCTCGTTGCCGGCGGTGTCCTTGATCGCGATCCGCTCCATGATCGAAGCCAGCGCCTTGCCGCGGCGGACGTCGCCGTAGACGGCGCCGGCGGCGCCCGAGCGGACGAGCTGGTCGTAGTACTGCTGCGGGGGCATCCCGGCGCGCTGCGCCCGGTGCACGATCTCGTGCCCGAACTCGTCGTCGGAGACCTGGGTGTCCTCCGCGTCGGCGATCGTGTCCAGCAGGAGCTGGATCTTGACGCCCTGCGTGGCCGCCTCGGTCAGCTCCTCGTCGATCTGCTCCTCGGTCTTCTCCTCGGCCGCGAGGTACTCCTCCAGCGAGGCGCCGATGCGCTCCAGCTGGTCGACCATCGCCGCCTTGCGGCTCTCGACCTCCTCGCGGACGACGCCCTCCGGCGCCGGCACATCGGCGGCCTCGACCAACTGCTCGAGGGCCTTGTCCCGCGCGGCGTAGATCTGCTCGACCCGCTTGCCCCGGCTCACCCGCTCACGCAGGTCGTCGCGCAGCTCCTCCATGGTGTCGAACTCGCTCGCCATCTGGGCGAACTCGTCGTTCAGCTCGGGGAGCTCCTTCTCCTTGACCGTGCGGACGGTCACCGACACCTCGGCGTCCTTGCCGGCGTAGTCGCCGCCGACGAGCTGGGTGGTGAAGGTGGTGCTGTCGCCGGCGGCGAGGCCGACGACGGCCTCGTCCAGGCCCGGCAGGAGCTGCTGGCTGCCGACCTCGTGCGAGATGTTGCTCGCCGAGCCGCCCGGCACGTCCTCGCCGTCGACCGTCGCGTTCAGGTCGATCTGCACGTAGTCGCCCTCGGCGGCGGCCCGCTCGACGGTCTTGAGGGTGGCGAACCGCTCGCGCAGGCTGTTCACCTGGGCGTCGATCTCGCTGTCGTCGATCTGCAGCTCGTCCACGGTCACCTCGATGGTGGCCAGGTCGGGCAGGGTGATCTCCGGGCGGACGTCGACCTCGGCGGTGAAGTTCAGCGAGTCGCCGTCGGCGAACTCGGTGATCTCGACCTCGGGACGGCCAAGCGTCTTCAGGTCGTGCTCGCGGACCGCGGCGAGGATGTTCTGCGGGATGGCCTCCTGGACCGCCTCGTTGAGGACGGTGCCCCGGCCGACCCGCTGGTCGATCACGGCGGTCGGAACCTTGCCCCGGCGGAAGCCGGGAACCTGGACCTGCTGGCCGATCTCCCGGTACGCCTTCTTGAGGCTCGGCTCGAGCTCGACGAACGGCACCTCGATGGCGAGCCGCACGCGCGTCGGGCTCAGAGTCTCGACGGTGCTCTTCACAGGCGTACTCCTTGACGGATCTCGGTTTGTCTGGGCGCTCTAACAGCCCATCGAGTGTAGGCGAGCCGGCGCGGCCGGCCAGCAGCGCCCGGGAACCGCGCGGAGAAGCGGCGGCGCCCGGGACGGCCCGGTCGCGGACGACAGTCGGGGTGGCGGGATTTGAACCCACGGCCCCTCGCTCCCAAAGCGAGTGCGCTACCAAGCTGCGCCACACCCCGTGGCGGGAAGCAGTCTATGCCGTCCGCGCCCGCCCGGAGTCTCCCGGGGCGTCCCCCGACGCGTGTTCCGCTTCCCGAAGGCGCCGCGAAGGCCGCCGCCGCCGGGGCCGGAAGGCCGCAACTTCAGGGAAAGTGTGGTCTCGACCGCCGTCGGAGGCCCCTCTTTCCGTGAAGTTGTGCGGATCTTGAGGGGCGCGGCGCGCGGGGCGCGGCTGCGCGGGGGACGGTGGCATTGGGTACGCTGTCGGCGCGTCCCGATGTCCGGGGCGCCCGCGGGCGTAGCTCAATGGCAGAGCTTCAGTCTTCCAAACTGACGGTGCGGGTTCGATTCCCGTCGCCCGCTCCACCCACGAAGGCCCAGGCAGACCGCATGATCGCGGCACCTGGGCCATTTCACTTCTCCCCCATCCTGGATCTTGCGTGCCATCCGCGTGCCATTCACTGGCGGCGTCGGCCATCTCCGGCGATGCGGCGGTCCATTGCGCGGGCGATCTCGCGGTCGCGCTCGCTGGTGGCGTGCTGGTAGATCAGCGCGGCGCGCATGGTGGCGTGTCCCATGCGGTGCATGAGCTCCCGCGTGCTGGGCCCAGAGGCGGCGGCGAGCGTGTTGCCGGTGTGGCGCAGGTCGTGGAAGTGGAAGCCGGCCAGGCCGACCGAGGCGACCGTCTTGGTCCACTTGACGGCCCGGCCGAAGTTGCCGGAACGCAGCGGCGCACCCTTCGCCCCGGTGAAGATGAGCGCGCCGGGACCGTCCTCGACGTGCGCGGCTAGGTGCTCGCGCAGTGCCTCAACCGCAGCCGCCGGCAACGCGACAACCCGAAGGACTCATCGAGTCCCGCCACGGCGTCGGCACCTTCGTCCGAGAGAGCCGGCGACTGCAACGCCGCTCCCGCGACCGCTACGGCCGAGCCCGCAAGGACCAGCAGCTACTCACGTCCCACCTCCGGCACGAGATCGTGTACGCCGGGCGAGCACCGCTGCCCGCACATATCGCAGAGGTGATGGGTGCAGAGCCCGGCAGCGAGGTGGTCATCAGGCGTCGCCACCTCTTCGACCGAGAGACCGGTAGGCCCGAGGAAATAGGCGCCAGCTATATCCCCATGGAGATTGCCGGCGGCACCTTCCTTGAAGAGCCGACCGTCGTGCCCAAGGGGCTGTTCCTCTGCATCGAGGACCTGAGCGGCAAGCGCTACACCACGGCGCGCGACCAGTGGGTTGCCCGGCTCCCAACGGCCGAAGAGGCATCTGCCCTCAGCCTGCCCCTGGGTGCGCCGGTCATGCACGTCATCCACGTCGCCCGAGCCGAAGACGGCACCATCCTCGAAGTGTCCGAGTCCGTCTGGCCCGCCGACCGAATCATGGTCATCGACGAGTACGACGTAGAGCCGACGGCGACTGAGCCGGAAGCTCCGTCCGAGGTCTGATAGGAGAAGTCATGGCACTAGCTGACCTTGCCCCGGGACAGCACGCCGACCAGGTCCACGACCACTGGTGGTGGCGGCCCGGATGGCGGGTGGGCCGCCGCTTCTACGCCTTCCACGTCACCTTCGAAGGTCAGCCGGACCTCTACCGTCTGGCTGATACGTACCGGTCGGCATTGAACGTCGCCCCGCCCGTGACCCTCATCCCAGACGAGTGGCTGCACCTGACCATGCAGGGCATCGGGTTCACCGACGAGACGACGGACGAGACATTGGCCGCCATCATCAAGGAGGCCGGCGCACAGCTCGCCCGACTGCCCGCAGTCGATGTCCGATTCGGTGAGATCGTCGTGGCGGACGAAGCGATCGTCATGCCGGCGACGCCCGCCGAGCCCGTCCAGCAGCTGCGCGCCGCCACCCAGACGGCCATCGGCCGCGTCCTCGGTGAGGACCAAATCCCCGAGAACCACCACCGATACCGGCCACACGTCAGCGTCGCCTACCTGACCACAGATGGACCAGCCGAGCCGTACATCCACGCCGTCGACCACATCAAGCCCGAGCACGCTACGGTTCGGATCCGTCACGTCGACGTAATCGAGATGCACCGCGACCGGCGGATGTACGAGTGGTCCGTCGTGAGCCGGCTGCCACTCCGCGAGGCGCCGTCCCAGACCGAGTCCGAGTCCGCCCTGTCCTCCGTCGACTGATGCGCGACACTCGTCCGCCAACTGATGCGCGACACAGTCGGCGCGCGGAACGCGGCAGATGTGCGCATCCGATCAAGCAGCGAGATCGTTTCCTCCTGGCGTTGTTGGTCGAGATTGGGACGGTGCGAGGACGCCGCAGCCATGCTGCGGCGCGTTGCGGCAGCGGTTGGCCGCCGTAGTAGTTGATCGATACTGTGCCTCGGTGGCCCGTGCACAGCTCACCGCCCAGTTGGTGGTTGACGGTCGTGTTCCGCAGGCATTGGCGCTGTCGCCGGACGGCAAGTGGGTCGCCTACCTGGTCGCCCCGGTCGGGCGGGCTGGTGATCACCCGGTCAGCGAACTCTGGGTCGCCGCCGTCGACGGGACCGGGTCTCCGCGACGATTGACTTCGGGTGAGGCGTACGATTCAGCGCCGCGGTGGGCCGGGGATTCGCTGTTGATTTATTTTCTCTCCGACCGGGCCGAGCGTGGCACGGCGCAACTGCACCGGGTGGGGCTCGTCGACGGTGTTGTGCAGGCGGTCACGTGCTGGGCCGGTGGGGTGTCCGGGCACCTCCCACTAGCCGATCCGGACCTGGTCGTGGTGATCGCAGCCGATGGACCGTCCGCTGAGGACGAACGTCGGGTGAGGAAGCGTGACGACGCTCGGGTGTGGGGTGAACGCGTACGACCGGACCGGCTGCGGCTGCTCGACGTACAGAGCCGGGAGGTCCGGACACCGGATGCGTGCGGCGATCGCCATGTCGTCGAGGTGGCCCAGCGGCCCGACGATGGAATCCTGGCGGTACTGACCTGGTCGACCCCTAACGTGGACCCGGGCCTTGTGGAGCCCGGTCTGCACCTGCTCGATCCGGACAGCGGCGTGACGAGGGACCTCGGCCCGGCCGCCGCGGGCGCGTCGTCGCTCGTCTGGTGGTCCGCCGACGACGACTGGCACTTGGCGTATGTCGCGATGACCCCGCCCGCTCTGGTGGGCGGACACGCGGTTCTCGATGTCGCCGTGCCGGTGAGCGGGCCGGTGGGTGAGCACCGTAACGTGACCGCCGGCACGACCGTCTGCCCGAGCAACCTGGTCCAGGTCGACACCGGTCTGCCGCTGGTGCTGGTCGCCGACGGGCTCGATACCGCGATCTACCGGCTCGATCCGGTCGGGCCCAACCTCGTCGAGGTGTCCCGGGTCGATGGCCTCGCGACGTCGTTGACCACGAGCCGGCACGGTGACGCCGTCGCGGCGGTGGTGAGCACGTCCTATGAGCCCGGAAACGTCCACGCTGGCCCTACGAGCGGGCCGCTGAGGAGCCTGACCGATCTCAGGCCCGAACTCCGCGACATCTGGTGGGGTGTCCAGGAACGCCTGTCGTACGAGGCATCTGACGGGCTGACGCTGGACGGCCTGCTGATCCTGCCCGCCGGCCGGTCCCACAAGGACGGGCCGTTTCCGCTGGTGACACTGGTCCACGGCGGCCCGTACGAACGGCACGCCGACCGGCTCATGCTCAGCTGGCACCCGTCAGGCCAGTGGCTGGCGACCGCGGGCTACGCCGTGTTCCTGCCGAACCCGCGCGGCGGCCAAGGGCACGGCCACGACTTCGCCCTACGCGTCGCCGGTGCGGTCGGCCTGGACGAGTGGACCGACATCTGCGCCGGCATCGACCTGCTCATCGCCGACGGCGTCGCCGACCCCGACCGGCTGGGCATCGGCGGCTGGAGCCACGGCGGTTTCATGGCCGCATGGGCGGTCGGGCAGACCGACCGGTTCAAGGCCGCCGTGATGGGCGCCGGAATCAGCGACTGGGGAATGCTCGCCGCAACCGGAGAACAGGGGCCGTTCGAGGCTGCCCTCGGCGGCAGCAGCGGCTGGGAAGGAACAGGCCCACACCGCCACGACCGGCTCAGCCCAATCTCGTACGCCTCCAAAGTCCGCACGCCGGTGCTGATCCTGCACGGCGAGAACGACACCAACGTTCCGGTATCACAAGCGGAGTTCTTCCACCGCGCGCTACGCAGGTTCGGAGTCGAGCACAAGTACGTCGTCTACCCCCGAGAGAACCACTCGATCCGCGAACGCAACCACCAACTCGACGTGCTCCGCCGCACCCGCGCATGGTTCGATCGGTGGCTCGGATGAACCCAACGTCCGACCGCCACGACCGCTACGGCCGAGCGCGGCAGGCCAGACCACCTATTCCAGAAACAGGGCGGCAAACAGCGGCAAACGTTGACGCAGCTGCTGATCGTCGCCCAAGTTCCACAGCACCCACGCACTCATCTCGGCACGTCCGGACGCTGGCGACCGGCGCCGATATCACCTTCGGTGAGGAGCGCTTCGCGGCAGTGAGCGGATACGCGAAGGTTCCAGGGGCCATTCTCCCATCGATGCGTTGGACGCCCCGCTGCTGGCGGCGATCACAGCTCCGCCGCTCCGCTGGGGCTGTCTCCTGCGGATCCCGTAGGTATCGGTACACGTCACGGGTCTGTTGGAGAAGGTGTGTGTGGACATACCCGGTCACAGATTTCTGATCTTCCGAACGGCAACGGCTCCGTCTGCGCTGGGGGCTGACGGAGCCGCGTGGTGCCGTCCGGGGCTACCGCGCGGTCACGCGAGGGCCCGCGTCTGCGACCGGGCTGGCTGCCCTTCTGTGCAATCCTCGCATTGTTATTCGCCCTGCTCGATCAGGTCGGCTGCGCGCCACGCGAGGGCCATGGTGGGTGCCGCCGTGTTGCCTGACGGCTGCTGCCGGAAGACCGAAGCGTCGATCACTCGCAGCCCGGACACCCCTCGCACCCTCAGGCGGGAGTCGACGACATCGTCATCGTTCGGCCCCATGGCTGCCGAGCCGATGGCGTGGTAGATCCCGCCTCCGGTGTCGATCGAGTATCTGAGAACCTCCTCCGGTGTCGACACCTTGGGGCCGGGGAACTCTTCCTCCTGGACGAGGTCCGCCACCGGGCTCTGGGCGACCACCTCGCGAGCCCGGTCGAGGATCTTCGAGGTTGCCGTACGGTCTTCCTCAGTCTCGAGGAACCGGGCGTTGATCAGTGGCGCGTTCTCCGGAAGTCGCCCACCGAGGTGGATCGAGCCTTCGGTGGTCGGTCTGATCTTGTACCCCACGAACATGAACCCCGAGTGCTTGGCCAGCTTCATAGTGGGCGAGGAGGCGTCGAGCGCCATCGGTAGCCAGATCCCCTGGATGTCGGGCCGCTCAAGCTCCGGGGAGGACTTGAAGGCGGAGAGGAGATCGTATCCACCTGTGGCGATCGGGCCGCGGCGGGTCAGCAGGTACTTGAACCCCTCCCAGCCCTGCTTGGGCACGGAGTTGAGCCGCTGGGTCAAGCCGATTTGGTCCTTCAGCTTCACCTGGAAGCTGACGCCCCGCTGCTCGATCACCCGCTCGCCGACGTTCGGGCTCTCCACCACGACGTCCACCCCGGCGCCCCGGAGTACCTCCGGTCGTCCGATGCCGGATCGCTCCAGCAGCAGCGTGCTCTCGATCGTCCCAGCCGACAGGATGACCTCCTTGGCCGCCAGATAGTCCTGGTACCCCGAACCCTTCCGGGTGGCACGCACGCCGACGACCCGGTGCCCGTCGAAGAGCAGGTAACCCACCTTCGTCCGCTTCAGATAGGTCAGGTTGGGCCGCTTGAGCGCCGGCCGCAGGAAAGCGCTGGCCGCACTGACCCGCACACCGTTCTTGATCGATGACGGGGTGAAGCCGATGCGTTCGTCGTCGTGGGCATTGGTGTCGGTCGAACGCTGCCAGCCGACCTTCTCAGCGGCGGCGAGGATGGCGGTGGTGACCTCTTCGTCGTCCTCGCTGATGGAGACGCCGTAGGGGCCACCGGCGCCGCGCATCGGCGACGGGCCAAGCTGGTGGTCCTCCATCGCCTTGAACACGGGCAGCATGTCGTCCCAGCCCCAACCAGGGTTGCCCCGCTCGACGATCGCGTCGTAGTCGGCCGGTGCGCCGCGGGTGTACATCATCCCGTTGATCGTGGTCGACCCACCGGTCACCTTGCCCCGCGTCCAGGTCTCGATCTGCCCGCTAGGCCCGATCGGCTGGGTGCGGTAGTGATACGAGTAGCGCTCACCGCGGAGGGTGAAGAAGAAGCCCTTGGGGATGTAATGCATCGGGTTGATATCCGCGCCCCCGTACTCGAGCAGCAGAACCTTGTGCGACGGGTTCTCCGACAGCCTGTTGGCCAGCACGCTTCCAGCCGCGCCCGCGCCGACGATGACGTAGTCGAATTTCATGATCCGCTCCCTCGGGCCGTCCTTGACCTGTGAGGCCAAGCTACGTCGAAAACGGGGAGTAGTCCACGTTTTACCGGTGGGGTAGGCCACGCCGCGGTTCGCGGCCGATAGGATCGGTCCGATGGCACACACGGACCCCAAGCGACGGCGTCCCCGCACCGATCAACGCCGCAATCGCCAGGCCCTGTTGAACGCGGCCCGTGAGGTGTTCGCCGAGTACGGTCTCGACGCCCCCCTCGACGAGATCGCCAAGCGAGCGGGCCTCGGCAACGCCACGCTCTACCGCCACTTCTCCGATCGGCGGGGACTGATCATCGAGGTGGTCCTTGACAGCCTCTCGCGACATGAGCATGCCCTCACCGAGGCGCTCGCCAAGGACAGCGGCTGGTCTGGGTTCACCAGCTTCCTGAAATGGCTGTTCACCGAACAGGTTAACGAGGTCCACCACCTGGCCGCGCTCCGCGCGATCCCAGCAGGCGAAAACGCCGAGGTCGACAGACTACGACACAAAACCCTCAAAGGGTTCGAGGAACTGATCGCTCGCGCAAAATCCGAAGGCACCTTCCGTCCCGACCGGTGGGTGGAAGACATCTTCCTCATGCTGTTTCTCAACGAACACCTCGCGCGCCTCGGCGAGACACCGCAGCGGGCTGCCTCACAACGATTCCTCGAACTGACGCTCGCGGCCGTAAGTACCCCGCGTGCTGACCGGATCGAACAGCCCAGCCATGAGCCCGACAACGTCCTCACACTCCGGCACACCCTCGGGCACGATCTCGCAGGGCTTCCCCGCGTCACGTAACCGGCGGCCACATGCGAAGCCGCGTTCTCCGAGACACCGCCTTGATCGAAGGACGGCGTTGTAGGTGCGGTGTTCGTGCGGGGTGAGCCGACGTCGGTGGTGATCAGTCTCCGCCGGAATATCTCCGCCTCCTGCAGATCGCACAGACCGGCAAGTCGCACCCGGGTGCGCAGCGGGCCCAACATGGTCAGGAAGCGGCCGATCGCGTGCGCTCCGCCGATCGGCACGATCACGACCCGCTCAGCCTCTAGATCCCGGCCACGGCCCACCGCAGCCGTTTCCAGGGCGATTTGGTCGCTGATGCCCTCGACAAGCATCGCAGCCACGGCGTTGTCGACCTTCGCTGAGGGCGCGGGCCGTTGCCCGGATCGGAGCAGCAGGGCCACTCACATAGCCATCGAGCGCCCTGCGAGCAAGCTCATGGCGATGGGTGATATCCATGGTCGCTTCCCCGTCCGGTGGCTATTCGGAGGCGTTGACGGCGGGGGCTTCGACCGGTGTTGTGCGCTCCTCGACCACCGTTGGTGCGGTCTCACGCAGGTCGTCTTTTAAGATCGACGAACATATCGGCCCGTCGGGTCGCGGCCACGGCCGCCATCATCGGCGACGCGCCGGGCAGCCGACAAGCGATTAACGAAGCCCTCGCTCACGGCCGCCACGGCGGTGCACGCTCATCGGCATGACAGGGCGTTCATCGCCGGCCAGTTGCTACCTAGCCGACTGAGACCTGTCGCGCATCAGTTGACGGAGATCCGTCGCACATCAGTTGTCGGATCACGGTCCGAGTCCGCCCACACTGCCGAATTGGCCTCTTAAGGATCAAGGCGGCCCGCAAGCGGGCCGCGCCGGCCGCACTCGGCCTGCTGGCGGCGCAAGCGCCAGCATCGGCCGGCGCGCCGGCCGATGAAGGGCATGCCTCCGGCGGGGGCCAGACGACTCCGAGATGGAGTTACCGAGCGGTTCCGGTTCGTGGGTGGTGGGATGCCATCCCGCCAGCCACCGACCCAGGCGAGTCGAGCAGACCAGGGCCGGGGTGACAAGGTCGTTCGTCCGGTTGGGCGCTCCACCTTGTCACCCCGGCCCTGGCCCGCTCCACCAAGGTGTGGGTCGGCGGCAGACGGGATGGCAGCGAGGGCGGAGGCGGTCAGGCCCGCCACTTCGGATACCACCGCAGAGTTTCTTCCGCCGACTTCGGCGGCTTCTGCTCTCTTTCCTGCGAGGCAGCGGCCTCTGGATCCTCCGGTGTTCTGAACGGTTCGCCTAGGCGACGAACGATTGCTGCCAACGCGAAGGCGAAAGCAACCAGCGCGTCGGCCCAGAGAAGCCTGAGTTCACCGTCAATCGCGGAGCCGTACCCCGCGAACAACGTCGCAAGGAAGCAGACGGAAGTAACCGTCGAGACCATCACGAGCCAGCGAGGGGTATCGGCACGCCACTGCGGCCTTGGGGGTGCCTCAGTCTGACGGTTTTCGCTGCGTTGTTCCCACCACCGAAGCAGCGATGCGCCCGCTGCCATCCATATCCACGTCAGTGCGAACCCGCGTAGGCTGAACTCTTGTGGCGGCATCTCACCGAAGATCCGGTTCATCACGAGTACCAGAAGGTGCCCGCTGCCGACTATTACGACCAACCCGAACAGTGGGCCCCACCAGCCGACGCGCCAGCTTCGTCTTCTAACCAACGGCGTGCTGTGCCCCCTGTCGGAGCCGCCATCCGGGGTGACCATGGAGCACAGTATGAAGGTCTGTTGGCGTTGCCGTGGGAGCCGCGGGCCGGACTGGACCGGACGGGCCGGGACCGATCGAGTTGCCGAGCGCTTGAGGACCAGGACCAGGCGGACGGCGTCGGACGATCTCGACATGGTCTTGGGAATCTACGGATCAGATGGCGGCGGCGTGCCAGCCACGTGCCAGTAGCCGGTACCCCGGACGGGCACGAGCGGGCACGAGCCGTGACCCACTACCCTGCTGCCAGCAGGCGTTTCGGGCATCTCGGGACGGTGATCTTCGTCCTTCCAAACTGACGGTGCGGGTTCGATTCCCGTCGCCCGCTCCACCCCCCTCCCGACGGAGGGTGATCCAGTACCGCCGCGCCGGCCCGAGTTCGGTGTCCCGGACGCCTTCAAGGACGCCGCCGCGACGCTCGATGGTCTTCGCCGACGCGACGTTGTCGGCCGCGCAGACGATCAGCGCCCGGTCCAGTCCGAGTGCCCGCGCCTCGCCGAGCATCTCGCCCAGAGCCCAGGTGGCCAGTCCGCGCCGGCGCGCCGACGGCCGGATGCCGTAGCCGACGTGGCCGATCCGCCGCACGACGTCGTCGGGCCCGTGCCGTAGCGCGGTCGCGCCCAGCACCCGGTCGCCCTCGACGATCCATCGGTACGTGCTGTGCACCCGGCTGGCGTCCAGTGGCCTCGCCGGATGCGACTCGTCAGCCAGCCGGGCCACCCAGGCCGCGAACCCAGCCGGCGAGTCCACCTCATCGGACGGCAGCAGCCCGAACCCGTCCTCGTGGACGCCGGGACCCCACTCGTCGTGCGCCTCGAGCCAGGCGGCGTGCAGGCCGACGGTCGGCCTGATCAGTTCGGGCATTCGGCGACGATAGCGGCCCGACTCGCCGGACGCCTCGGGCGATCATCCGGCCGGCCTCCGCCCGACCGCGGGCCGCCGGTGGTACCCCGGGCCGCGAGCTTCGCCGGCCCCGCCCGCTCGCCAACTCACTCCCGTCGATCTTGCGGAGCGCGCATGGGACCGTCCTCGCATGAGCGAGCCGGAGTACGGCGAACACCTGGCTCGGATCGCCGCCGACTTCCAGCAGGCACTTCATGGGAGCCGGTGAGGCGAGTCCGAACGCCGCGTCGAGCCGCTGCAGGAGCTTTTGAGCGATTGCTCAAAGGAAGTACGCTGCCCGCATGATGGTGCGTACGCGCTGGACGGTGCCGCATCCGCCCGAGGTGTTGTGGCCCGCTCTCTGTGACTCGCGCATGGAGTTGCGCCCCCGGTGCCCGGTGTTCTGCCTGGGCGCGCCCCGGCCCACGGCGTGCCGGCTGCCGGACGGGCCCGGCGCGGTGGGCGCGAGGCGGCAGTGCGCCTCCGAGCAGGGTGTGGTGCGGCAGCGGATCACGCGGTGGGAGCCTCCGGCGCAGTTGGCGTTCCGGATGGAGTCGACCGATCTCGGCTTCCACCGGTTCGTCGACCAGCTCGGAGACGAGTTCGAGCTGAGCCCGGCGGGCACCGGTACCCGCGTCACCCGGACCACGACGGTGACCGTCCGCGGACGGCGGTACGCCGCGCTGTATCCGGCGCTGTGGGTGGGGTTGAAGGCGGTGCACCGCTTCGTGTTCCGCAACTGGCAGCGGATGGTGGTGGCGCCACCGACCGTGGCGTGACCCTATGCCGGGCGTGCCCGAACCAGCGCAACGGCTCGCACACAGGCGCGCGGATCAGCCGGGTTGCGCTGCCAGGGCGGCCGGGGCCGTCCAGGCGGCGGTGACCTCGTCGGCGCAGCGGTCGCCGTACGCCTGGGCCAGCCGCTCGCCGAGGCGGTCGTGGTCGAGGTGGTACTCCTGCGGGCCGACCGCCTCCACCGCGAAGGCGGCGACGGCGTTGCCGACCTGCCCGGCGCGTTCCAGCCCGAGCCCCCAGGAGAGCGCGGCGAAGAAGCCGGACCGGAAGGCGTCCCCGCCGCCGGTCGGGTCGGCCACCGAGGTCACCGGCACGGCGGGCACCTCCACGGTGGGGGTGGCACGGCCGGTGATGCGTACGCCCTTGGCGCCGAGCGTGGTGACCTGCACCCGGACGCGGCGCCGGACCTCGGCGGCGGTCAGGCCGGTCTTGGCCTCCAGGAGGTCCTTCTCGTACTCGTTGGTGAGCAGGAACTCCGCTCCGTCGATGAACCGGCGGACCTGTTCGCCGGACAGCAGGGCGAGCTGCTGGGACGGGTCGGCCGCGAACGGCAGACCCAGTTCCCGGCAGCAGGCGGTGTGCCGGAGCATCGCGGCCGGGTCGTCGGCGGCGACCAGGACGAGGTCGAGCCCGCCGCGCCGATCTGCCGCGGCGGCGATCTCCACGCGGTCGCCCTCGGCCATCGCGCCCGGGTAGAACGAGGCGATCTGGCACTCGTCCGCGTCGGTGGTGCAGACGAACCGCGCGGTGTGCGCGTCGGCGCTGATGTGGACGGAGTCGCAGTCGACGCCGTGCCGCTCCAGCCAGGAGCGGTAGTCGTCGAAGTCGGTGCCGGCCGCGCCGAGCAGCACCGGCCGCAGGCCGAGCCGGCCGAGACCGTACGCGATGTTGGCCGCCACTCCGCCGCGGCGGATGACCAGGTCGTCGACGAGGAAGGACAGCGAGACCCGGTGCAACTGGTCGGCGAGCAACTGCTCGGCGAAGCGCCCGGGGAACCGCATGAGGTGGTCGGTGGCGATGGACCCGGTGACCGCGATCGCGCTCACGGCGGGACTCCTCCCGGTCAGTAGCGGTAGTGGTCGGGCTTGAACGGGCCTTCCTGGGAGATACCGAGGTAGGCGGCTTGTTCCTTGGTCAGGG
>NZ_JBQHDE010000027.1:0-12213 GCF_052068455.1 Micromonospora sp. H33
GATCGACGGTGGCTGCTCTCGTTCTCCCGCCGCCTCACGCCGCAGCTCAGCCAAGGTCAACATCCCCGGCTGGAGTACTAAACGGCCCGACTTTGAGTCGCACGTGAAGGCTTGCGTAGATAGGTCGAGACGCCTCATTGAGGCGATATGGGCCGGTTTGAATCGTAGAGAAGTCTCTCAACTAGACACGCGCACCTTCCATCCAGACGCATGGTATGTGAGGGGTCAGCATTTCGCGGTTATTCCGGCTGATATACCCAATTCTCGGCATGTCTTCCAGCCGCAGCCCAGCGCCTCGCCCGGGCGCAGCCCGCCCTCCCACATCAGCTCCAGTAACGCCCGGTCCCGGCGGGTGCGCAGCACGCCCAGCAGCGCCGCGTACGTCTCGGCCGACATCGGCCTGGGCAGCGCCTCGACGGTCTTGACCCGCAAGGCCCGGCGCACCGGCCGTTGCGGACGCGAGGTCATCAGCGGCGCACGCGGTCGGCCCGGCACCCGGGCCGCCGCCTGGTCGGCGACCGTCACGATCGGGTTGTTGCCACCGCCGTACCGCTCCACGACGTCCCGGCGGGGGTAGATGATCGGCCGTCCACGCCCGGTGCCGGCGGGCACGTGCGGGGCCAGGATCCGCCATTCGGCGTCGGTGGTGTCGGACGGGTAGTACCGCGGCCGGCCGGTCGGCAGGTGATCGGCAACGGCGGCCTGCGTGGCGGGTGCGGCGACGCCGGCGACAAGGTATACAGACAGGGTTGGGCCTTCGGTCGTGCTGGTTTAGTCACCTTCGCTCGTACCGAAGGCCCTTCCCCATATCACGCCACCACGCCGGGTACCGGCACGATCATCGATCTCGCACCCGACCCGGCGGTCGCTCGAAACCCTTATTTACCAGGCTCTTACGATCTCGTGCGCAATAGGACGGTCGTTGACGATGATCCACCGTAGGTGATGATCTTCTGGTGTCGATCCGGTGGGCTCGTCGTGTGTTCAGCCATCCCGCGTTCACCGGGATCTCCCGCCGACATCTGCACCTCCTGCGGGGCGAGCTGCGGATGGCGTGGTTGGCTGGGCGAGAGGGTCGGTTGCACGCCCGTCGCGGCGGCCACCGGCGGCGGGCTGCTGGCGCCGGTCGGCGGTTGACGCTTCGGTTCACGGACCGGCTGGTGATCACCCTGGCTCATCTGCGTCTGGGTGTGCCGCACGAAGCCCTGGCGGTGGCATTCAGGGTGGACCGCTCGACCGTGACCCGGGCGATCGGTCAGGTCCGGCCGTTGCTGGCCGGTCGAGGATTCGCCCGCCCGAGCGGAGTCCGCCTGCGGACTCTGGCCGACGTGTTCGCCTACGCCGCCGCCGAAGGTGTGACGCTGCGGTTGGATGCCACGGAGATCCGGGTCCGCCGCCCTCGCGTCGGCCGGCCTGGCCGCAAGGCGTTCGTGTCCGGCAAGGTCAAGCAGAACACGATCAAGGCCACGGTCGTGGCCGATGAGTACGGGGCGACGCTGTGGTGCGGTGGGCACCGGCCGGGCCGGATGCACGACACCACCGCCGCCCGCGTCGAGGGCATTGATGCCCTGCTGGACGCCTACCCGCAGGTGACGGTGCTGGTCGACGCCGGCTATCAAGGTCTGGCCAAGACCCACCCCGGCCAGGTCGTAGCGCCGCCACTGAAACTCCGCCCTGGCGCACCACCGGCACGTCAGACCGTGTGGGAAGCCGAACGCAAACAGCAGTCATCACATCGGATTCCCGTCGAGCACGCCATCGCCGAACTGAAGTGGTGGCGACAACTTCAACGCTTCACCGGCCGCCGTGAACTGTTGCCCGAGACCATCGACGCCGTCGCCGGGCTGGTGTCCGACCGCATGATCACCTGGTAGCTGAAGCGCATCACCGCAGCTCACGGCCCTACCCAATTGCGCACGAGGTCGTTAGCCGGCGCTTACTCCCATCGCAGCGCCTTCCCCGTCTCGGTGTCCCCGGCGCGGGCTGGCCGGCGAGCAAACTGAGGGGACAACGTCGTCTCCGTTTCCTGTCGAGTCGGGCCGTACCGACCGCATCCGGTCGGCACGAAGCTTTTCTTCGATCTCCCCGCGCCGTACGGTAATTACATACGTCGATGAAGGGGCGTGGTGGTCGTGGACCGGTTCGGGGTTGTCGGACGACGCGGGCTGTTGCGAGGGATGGGTGGGCTGGCAGCAGGCGCTATCTTCGCGCCAACTGGCGCGCTCATCTCAGCCGAGACAGCCCGAGCGGCGGTGGTTGAGCCCCGTGTCTACACCCGAGCGGAGTGGCGGGCGTTGCCGCCGACAACCACGATCCGCTACCTGGACCGGCAGCCGGACCACATCGTCGTTCACCACACTGCCGGCGACAACACGACCGACTACTCCCTGGCGGCGGCGTTCCGCCACTCCCGCTGGATCCAGGACCTGCACATGGCCAACGGGTGGGGCGACTCCGGCCAGCAGTTGACCATCAGCCGGGGCGGGTACGTGATGGAAGGCCGCCGGTACAGCCTGCGCGCCATCTATGAGCGGCAACACGTCAGTGGCGTGCAGACCGCCAACCACAACGACCACACGATCGGCATTGAGAACGAGGGCATCTACGTCACCGCCACGGTGCCTACCGCCTTGTTCAACTCTCTCGTCACCACGTGCGCCTGGCTGTGCCAGACCTACGGTCTCGATCCGTACGCCGCGATCGTCGGACACCGGGACTACGTCAGCACCACCGTCTGCCCTGGGGACCGGCTGTACGCCCGGCTGCCGGAACTGCGTCAGCGCGTCGCCGCGGTCCTCGCTGCCTGACGCGAGAAGGGCCTTCGAGTCTCCGGCGATCCAGCGAATCCCGCTACAACGACGCATGTCCAACTGACATGCCCGGTCAGGAGGTAACCATGGCGCATCCGGTCCATCCCCCGCTCGTCCGCCGGCTGCTCGCCGCCGCGCTCGCTGCCACCACGGCCACCGTCGGGCTGGTGACGGTAACCGAGGCCCCCGCCCTGGCTGCCACCACCGCTGGCATCGACGTCTCCCGCCATCAAGGGACGATCAACTGGACCAGCGTTCGCAACGCCGGCATCGAGTTCGCCTTCATCAAGGCCACCGAGGGCACCAGCTACAAGGACCCGAACTTCAACACTAACTACGTCAACGCCTACTACGCCGGCGTCATCCGCGGGGCGTACCACTTCGCCCTGCCCGACCGCTCCAGCGGCGCTACCCAAGCCAACTACCTGGCCAGCAACGGCGGCGCCTGGTCAGCAGACAGCCGCACCCTGCCCGCCGCCCTCGACATCGAGTACAACCCCTACGGACCCTCCTGCTACGGGCTCAGCCAATCAGCGATGCGAAGTTGGATCGCCGACTTCCTCAACGCCTACCGGGCCCGCACCGGCCGCTACGCCGTCATCTACACCACTACCAACTGGTGGACCACCTGCACCGGCAACTGGAGCGGCCCCTGGGCCAACCACCCGCTCTGGATCGCCCGCTGGTCCACCAGCCCCGGTACCCTGCCCGCGGGCGCTCCCTTCTGGAGCTTTTGGCAGTACACCGCCACCGGTCGCGTCTCGGGTGTCAGCGGCGACGTCGACCGCAACTACTTCAACGGCGACCGCAGCCGACTCATCGCCCTAGCCAACAACACGTGACAGCACGACCCGTGCCCGCCAGACCGACACCCCACCCCGGGACTGGGCGGGCCGAGTCAGCCGCAGCCGTGGATCCAGATCCAGCCGACGAACCAGTGCCGAGCGGTGACGGCCAACTCGCACGCGGCTGCTCGCGGCGTTGATCCGGGTCGAGCTTGACCTGTGTTGACGCCTGACGCCTGACGCCTGACGCCTGACGGCGCGAGGGCCCGTGCGAGGAGAAGACCACGTACGAGAAGCACGAGGCCGACTGGCGGGGCCGCTGGCACGTGCTGGAGTTGTACGCCGCCCGGCCAGCGGACGCGTTGAGCATTTCAACGACTCCGTCGTAGTCGCCGCGCCCTCGCCGTAGCGCAGGAACTTCACCCGGTCGACCTGGATCGGCCGCGTCCACCGCCCACGCTGCGCCGGTGCTGTCCGCCGCACCCCGGCCATGTGGGTCTGCTGTCTGGTCGACGCGCGCGCAACGCCATCACTTGCGCACGGGCACGGTGAGCTCGAGGTTGTTGAGCACCAGGGTGGCGGGCTGGTTGTCCGTGCGCCAGGTCGGTGTGTCGGTCGCGGTCAGTTCGAGCTTGAGCCGGTGCCCGGTGGGCAGTCGCCAGCCGGTCGGCCACAGCTGGCTGGTGACCGGTTGCGCCAGCCCAGTGTTGCCGGTGATTCGATAGACCGCCCTGGTTATCAGGGTCTGCGTGCCGGCGGCCGGGTCGACATCGAACAGTCGAGCCGCGAGTTCGGCGTCCGTGCCGATGAGCGTTGCCGTCACGCGTACCACCGGGGCGCCGATGAGGGTACCGGCGGCCGGCGGGCGAAACGTCCAGGCGGCCACCCCAGGGTCGCTGCGGACAGTGCTCGTGCGGCAGCCCGAGTTCAGGATCGGGTCCAACCCCGCCGACTCGGGTCCGGGCACAAACGTGTTCGTGATCGTGACCCGCGGGTCGTCGCGGAACGTCCACACGCCATTCGCGAGGTCGGCAAGCCGATCAGCCGAAAAGCTGCCGCCGTCTTGATCATCCGTGCACTGGACGGCATTCAGGGTGACCTTCGGTGCCGTCGGCTCGGCGCTGGCGAGAATCTCGTTCAGCCACCGGTTGGCAGCGTCATTGGCCGTACGCCACGTGTCGGCCGGATTGCCGGCATAGGAGTGGCCGACGTCGCCAAAGAAGGTCCAAACGGGGTAGCCCCGCCGGGCGGCCTGCAGCTTGGCGAGCATCTGGGTGGCCTGGATGCCGGGGAACAGCGGGTCGGTCAGTCCCTGGATGGCGTAGACGGGCACCTGCGCGGACGCCGCCGGCACCGGCATGGAGTAGGCGGAGCGGAACCGCTCCAGCTCCCCGAGCGCTTGGGCCACGAGCGGATTCGTGTGGTAGGGCTCACCGGCAGTGATGGCGGCGAACCAGCCCGGCAGGTTGGCGCTCGGATCGTCCGCCGCGTACTGCGCGCTGCTCTGGCCAGCCGCGTAGAGACCGTCTACATAGGACTGCTTGGCTACCCCGATCGGGTCCTGATGCGGCAGATCGGCCGCGGTGCCGGACAACCCGTCGGCAGCCCGGCCGTTGTCGACCAGCGCCTGGGCGAGGTCGGTCCATCCGAACTGCGGTACGGCGGCGGCCAGCCGGATCGGTGTTCCCCGCGGTGAGGACCACGGACGAGTCGTGCCGTCGGGCTGGAGGACTTGGCCCTGCGCCATGGCGAGCAGCCATGACTGACCGGCGCCGTACGAGCCGCCGGTGACCACGATCTGGGCGGGCCTGGCGACGCCGGCGTCGACCAACAGGCCGGTCAGGTGCTGGGTATCGTGGACCTCCCAGCGCCGGTCCGACAGATGGGTCCAACTCGCCCGACCCGCGCACCGCGGATCGGCGGCGTACGTGTAACCATGCGCCGGATCCTGGCCGCAGGAGCGGCCGAAGCCGCGGGCGGTGTAGTTGAGCACGGCGAACCCGTGGCTGGCAAACCAGGCGTTGTTCCAGTGCCAGGTGTTCGTGCCGTTGCCGGCCAGCGAGGTGGACTCGTAGTCGTCCTTGGAGCCACCCCAACCATGCAGCATGACCATCAGCGGAAGCGGGCCGGGCACGCCGACGGGGATGGACACGTCGGTGTCCAACGGTGTGCCGTCGAAGGTCTCTACTCGCCCGGAACATACGACATATGCCTTGCCGCCGATCGGTGCAACCTGCCCTGCGAAGGTCAGGCCCAATGGGCAACCGTCGACGGCCCGCGCGGCCGTCGCGACAACCGCGATCCCGCACATTGTCAGGATCGCCGCGAGCAGCGCGCCGGCCCGCCGCCCTGGACCACGATGTCGACCTTTGGACATGCTGCCACCTGCCGTTGTCGTCGGGCATCGAACCCTGCTGCTAGTGCTATCGGTGGCCGCAGGCAGATCGTAACCGCTTCTGACGACTGAGCAAGGGTTGCGCATGGTCAACCGATGGCCCCGGACGGTATTGCGCGTTCTGGTTCTCCGCACCCGCGATGCCGGTGCCGCAGCGCGGCCGCGACCTGCGGTCGAGCAGTTCGCGGCGGCAGGTTAGATCCACCGTTCCATGACCCACGTTCATGCGGGGCGTCCGCACACCGGTGAGGACGACCTTGATGCCGGTGTCGGCGAGGATCGTCTCGAACAGCTCCGGGTACTTGCCGTCTCGGTCGTGGATGAGGAAGGGGGCGGCATCGCGTCCTGTAGGTCCATGATCCCGTACGACTCGGACCAGTTCTTGGTCCTTACGGCTCAGGCGCTCTTGGCGCACTCGACACAGGCTCGCGAAGCTGCGGAGGTTATCGCAGCAAGTTCCGAACGCTGTCAGTAGAGACTCTGGGCATCCGCTTTTCGGCAAGTCCGTGCACCGCCGGCTGGCAGGCCAAGCCCTCGGCTTCACATACCGTGACCGGCGTGACCCCGGGGCTCAGAAGGGTGGGTCGTCGGTAGGGCTGGTGGTGGCGACGCGGCCGGGCTGAGGCAAGGGATGGGATGTCGCGGCTCGTGGGGTGGCAGCGGGCGCCGATCCGCCGATCGAAGCTCGCGCCGGACGCCTTCACGTTGATCATCATCTGGCCGATCATCGCGCAGCCGCCCATGCCGCCGAAGAACCCGGTGACGATGTTAGCCACGCCCTGACCCCAGGACTCGCGGGTCCTGTTGGAGTGCGTGTCGGTGATGTCGTCGACCAGCTTGGCGGTCATCAGCGACTCCATCAGGCCGACCAGCGCCACCCCGAGGGCGTAGGGGGCGATCAGGGCCAGGGTGTCCACCGTCCACGGGATCTGCGGCAGGCCGAGGGTCGGCAGGCTGTCGGGCAGCGCGCCCTGGTCGCCGACGGTGGGCACGGCGATGCTGGCGCCGACGGTGATGACGGTCAGCACGATGATCGCCACCAGGGGGAGCCGGGACCGCCCGGGTGAGGTGGGGCAGTCCGACCATGATCGCCAGCGCCAGCGCGACGAGCGGGTAGACCAGCCACGGCACTCCGAGCAGGAACGGGACCTGCGCGGCGAAGATGAGAATGGCCAGGGCGTTGACGAAGCCCACCATCACGCTGCGCGGGATGAACCGCATCAGCTTCGCCACCCCGAGCACCGCGAGGAGCACCTGGATCACGCCCGGCGTCAGCGGTCGGTCCTCGGGCCGACCTGTTACCGCTCGGCGGCCTCGCTGCGGCCGTGGCAGGTGCGCGAGCGGCGGTTCCGGTCGGCGCCGCTGGGCCGGCGTGGGCTGGACCCGCAGGAGATGGGGGAGTTCCTCGATCGGGTCGCCGGTGACCTGGCCGCCGTCTACGACGCGCTGGCGCGCAGCCGCCGGGAGACGGAGCGGGTCAAGGACGCGCTGCGCCGCTGGCAGTCCGAGCAGGCCCGCGCCCGCAACGAGCGGGGGTACGGCCGGTGACTGAGCGCGGGATCATCCATCTGCCCGCCGCCGCGGGCGACCTGCTCTCCGCCCAGCGGCTCGCCCGGGTGGTGGCGCACTGGGCGCATGTCCTGCCGCAGCTCGACCCCGGCGGGACCACCGCCTCGGCCGAGGACAACCAGAACGTACGCCACTGGGTCTTCTGCGACCGCATCATGCCCGGCGGCCAGCGCTGCCTGCTCTGGCCCGACCACGACGGCGAGTGCTCACACCGTCCACCCCGTTCCCGCCGCTGATCATGGATTTGACCCGGGGCGGCTGAACCAACTGTCGGCGTCAGAGTTCCGCGACCATGGTGAACTGGTAGTTGCCGGGGCCGACTGACCGGTCGAGGGTACGGATGACTCGGTCGGGGTTGTCGTGCGGACCCTGCTGAAAGTACGGCGTGCCGTTCCGACCGAAGGTGATCCGGCTCGGCGGCTCCCAGGTGCCGAGGTGCGGCGCGGCGCTGTAGAAGTCACGGTGCGGGTCGAAGCCGAGGCCGCGAGCGTAGTCGGCGGCCCCGAAGACCAGGTGGCGGGCGAGGTCGAGGGGGGCCTCGACCAGCCCCGACCCGTACGCCGCGAAAAAGTCCTCGATGAAGTACCCCAGTTCCTCCGGCTCGGTGGTGGTCGGCGGCACCGCGTTCTTGACGCCCGAGGCAGTAGGTGTCGACCAGGAACCCGCAGACGGTGACCGCATCGCCGTCCGCGCGGGCGACCACGACACCGGTCAGCCCGGCACCCGTCGCCATCGATGGCAGCTTGTCGTCGTCAATCCAGTCGGCCGGCCGGTCGGCGATGCTCAGGCCGTTGCTCCACTGCCGGCTGATCCAACAGCCCGCCAGCGGCAACTCCGAGGGGTGGACACGGCTCGGCCGTACGACGTCGACGCCCCGCACGAGACGGGTGACCACCGCGCGGGTGACCCCGAGCTCCCGGGCGATCTGGTTGGGTGTCCTGCCGGCGGCACGGAGAGCCTGCGCCCGCGCCTTCAACTCGTTCGATTCCACCCGCGCCACCCTGGTGCCGCCCTGACCCAACGTCAACGCCGCCACGCGCCGGCCGATGCCGGGCGCCAACGTGCGCTGTTGTTCACGGAGGGCCAAGACATTCAGAAGTCTCTCCTTCGTCGACATTTGCCGTGTCAAGGGGTTGACATCAAACGATCTATATTGTTAGCTCTGAACTACTGCTCAAAGGGCTTTCAGCAGGTCCTACCGAGCAGAGAAGAATCGAGCTGACGACGAGCCCACCCAATCACCCTCACTCCTGCCACGTGCCATTTCCCCTGCCGATGGCACGGCGCTGCGTTTCGCTGCTGAGCTGCCAACAGTCACTCACCAAGACACTTCCCCGATCGCCCGCGTACATTGCCGAACCGTTCGACGAACCTGCCTACGATCGCGTTTCCCCATTTACCAATTCGGTGATCCGTTGTCTCGTGCTGTCCGTCAGCCATAGTTCGAGGAGTACGCCGTATGTGCGACACTGACCACCTTTCATCCTCTGGCTACAGCCGCCGCGACCTGTTGCAGATGCTCGGCGTCGCCGGCGCCGGAATGGCGGTGGCGCCCGCCCTCGCCGCCGATCCGGCGATGGCTGCCGCGTCGGACCTCGCGCTCGACCCGAAGACCATGCCCACCGACTTCATCAACTACGAGCCGCCGACCGATCTGGCGGTCGACTCGCAGGCCAAGGACACGGCGATCTCGTGGATCGACCGCGAGTCCGATGGCATCGTCGGCCTCAACGACCGGATCTGGGAGTTCGCCGAGCCGTCGCTCGCGGAGTGGAACTCCTCGTGGGCCGAGGCCGAGTACCTGCGGGCCAACGGCTTCACGATCGAGTGGGGGGCAGGCGGTATGCCTACTGCCTTCGTCGCCACCTTCAGCCACGGCAGCGGCAAGCCGGTGATCGGCTTCAGCGGCGAGTACGACGCGCTGCCGGGGCTGTCGCAGGAAAAGGGCAACCCCGAACACTCACCCCTGGTCTACAACCACGACCCGTACGCCCCGACGTACGGGTTCGGGCACGGATGCGGGCACAACGCCCTCGGCGCGGCGGCGGCCGGTGCGGCCGCGGCGACGGCAGCGGCCATGCGGGCCCGCAGACTCGACGGCACGATCAGGTTCTTCGGTTCCACCGCCGAGGAGCAGCTGGTCGGCAAGTCGGTGGCGGTGAAGGCAGGTGTCTACAAGGGCCTGGACGCGTTCGTCGACTGGCACCCAGGCACCGGCAACAGCACCAGTTGGGGCTCAGGCAACGCGATGTACAGCATCGCCTTCCACTTCCTGGGTACTGACGGTCACGGCGGTTCGCCACTGGGGACGAGGTCGACGCAGGACGCCGTCAGCGCGATGTCGATGCTGACCGAGTTCCTGCGGGAGAGCGACATGGCGCACACCGCCCGGATGCACCACGCGATCCGGCAGACCGGCCAGGCCCCGAACGTCTTTCCCACCCTGTCGAGCATCTGGTACTACGCGCGAGAGGGCAGCCCGGCGCGCGCCAAGATCCTGATGGACAAGATCATCAAGTGCGCGGAGGCCGCCGCCATGGCCACCGGCACCCGGCTGGAGCACCGCATCATGGGCGGCGTGTGGAACAAGCTCGGCAACAAGCGCGGCGCCGAGCTCATGTACGCCAACATGACGCAGATCGGCGCCCCGTCGTTCTCGGAAAAGGACCAGGAGTTCGGTAAGGCGCTGCAGAAGTCGAACGGGTCGGCCGAGACCGGCTTCTCCACCAGGATCAGCACACTCCAGCCGCCCGCGCCGGTGTTCATGGGGGGCGGCTCCACCGACGTCGCCGACATCAGCTGGCAGGTACCCACCATCTCGATGGGCACCGCCCACCAGCCGGGTGGCACCAAGAACCACTCCTGGCACCACACCGCCACCGGCGCGGCCCACGCCGGTCACGTGGCCACGCTCATCGCCGCCAAGTACCTCGCGGCCACCACGATCGACCTGCTCACCCAGCCGAACATCCTGGCGGAGATGAAAGAGGAGTTCGCGCGCCGAACTGAGAAGATCAAGTGGACGAGCATGCTCCCCGACGACTACCAGCTTCCGCTGTACGAGCCACCGGCGTGGTTCCTGCGGCGCACCCGGCAGTCGTGGCCGCCGAAGGGCGTCCAGTGGCCACCGCGCCGAGTCGTCTCAACGGAGACCTCCCCGGACCTTGGCCCGGTGCTGCCGCCGTCGAACCTGCCCCCGCTCGAATAGAAGTAACCCGTCAAGCCTCGCTGCTGCCAGCCCTGCCACTCGAAGTGGCAGGGCTGGCTGTCGACGATCGACCCCGGCGGCAGCAGGACCGAGCGCCGCCTCGGGCAGGATGGGCACCGTGCACGGGATCGACTTGCGGACTTGTTCAGACGCTGTGCACCGACCTGGACAGCGGGTTGGAGCAGGTCCGGGCCCGCCTGGCACGTGCTGGCCACGGTGAGTCTCCTTCTGGCTGCCGCACTGGGCTACGCCGCCACCGACTTGCGGCCCTGGGCGGTCGCGACGGCAAGCACAGCGGCGTTCACCGCGTCCGCCGTCGCGCAGATCCTGCTCACTGCGCAAACCACCACCCACGCCACGGCCGACGCCTGCGGCGGCGCCACCGGCCTGCTCACCCTCACGATCTTCTTCGGCGGCGGATGCGGCGCTGCGCTGTGCGTAGCCCTGTGGCAAACCTGCGGGCCGACCGCCGCGCTCACTGCCACCGCCATGGTGCCGGCTGTCGGCGGAGCCTCAGCCTGGCGACGGCGCACGACCACCGATGAGCCACGGGTCGCTCGGCCGTGAACAGCATCCGAGCTTGAAACCTGGCCTTCCCCGCCACAGCGACGATGTGTCGATGACATATTCGGCGGTCGCTCCGCCAGTCACCGCCACATGGCCGTCGGCAGGACCTTCAAAGCACAGCGCCACCGCCATACGGCCTGGTGCACTGCGGCGAACAGCGCGACGGCGATGCCGATGCCCGGCACCTCACGCCGTGCTGTTTGCCCCCAGAACGCCTGCAGCCGCAGCGCCGATCGCGGCGAGCACAGCTGGCCACAGCGGTCCTCGCGGTGAGCGCCGCGGAGGAGCGAAGCGCCATTGTTGACCATGTTGCGGTCTTCTCCTCTTTGCAAGTGGAACGGGGATTGAGCGGAGGCGAGGCATTGATCTGTTCTCTGAGCTCGGGCTTCGGGTACCGCGCCATGCACGGCATCTGCCCGAGGCTTCGTGGCAGATGCCTTCCACGCCATCGGCCCGCCGAGGCCCGGGCGTGCCGGCGCATACGCGACCGCCTGCTCGCCGGTGACGCCGCGAGTGCCACCCGCCAGCTTTTGCTGGTGGCCCCTGGCAGGCCGGCGACCCTGATGACGGCCAGCCAGAAAATCTCTGCTGAATCGGCTAGAAATCCTCGGCAGCACGCGCTACTCTTCTTCAGGTCGAGAACAGAGAGCCACCAAGACGCAGACGGACCGCCCGGCCGTGAGGTCACGACGGGCGGCGGGGGAACGGGGCGTGTTTCACCGTTCCTCCCGAGGCAGTAGGAGCACGTCAGTCCCGACGTGATGCGCGACGGGGCACCGCAGGTGGGGCCAAGGCTCTTTCGGGGCTCCAGCTGATGTTCGCCGTACGTGTACGGGGCCAGGAAGTCGCGTGGGCTCCGACACCGGCGGACCGCACGTC
>NZ_JBQHDE010000028.1:0-11521 GCF_052068455.1 Micromonospora sp. H33
ACCAAGCCCGAGCCATGACCAGCCACTACGCCCGACAAGCCCTCATCGAACCGTGATCACAATCCCCGGCTGGAGTATTAGTGCGAACCGCCGCATAGAAGACTTGAAGAAGGGCAGGGATAGTCAGTACACCCGCAGCGGTAACCAACCAATCCTTCACTTCGCCCCCAACTGTCCCTACTTATCCACCTGCAACATCCTTCACATCTTTGCACGCTTGGGCTACTGCCATCCTGTCTGCCGTCGACCCGCCCTCCTGGGGAGCGGGCCGCCGTCCGGCCCGCCACGTCAAGCGGACCTTGACGCAGGTTCGGAGGCTGGCGGGTCGGGCGGTGGTCTGCTCGGCTCGCCCGGGTCGATGGCAGGCGGGATGGCCTACCGCAACCACCCACGGACCGCGAGCCGCCGGCGGCGCCCCGGCCATCCTGGAGCCCGAGCGCCCCCGCCGGAGGCGCAGTAGCCGCAACCCCGCGACCACCGCCAACTCGCCGACGCGGCCGGCGTCCGCTCTCTCACGCCGCGCGGGCTCGTGGCCGCGCGGCCCGGCCGGCTGCCGGCGCAACCCCTCGCCCGGTCAGCGCTCCTGTCGTTCTGCGGCGGCCCTCCGGGCTTCCCGCTATCCGCGCCAGCCGCCGGGCGTTCTGCGTGGCCGGAGCGGAGCGGCAGCGGAGTGCAGGCCGCGCGCCCTGGCGGCGGCGCGTGCGGCCCGTTGCGGGCCGCCTTGAAGACGTACAGAAACTTCTCACCGATCAGGGGAGGTGTGGCTGTCCGGTCCCAGGACCTACGTGACGGATCGGTATCAGGACCTGGCTGACACCCCCCTGTAGAACGCCGCCACTCGACCCCGGGCCATGGCAGCACATCCGCATCCACCAGAGCCCGCAGCGTGGTACTGCTTCAAAGCGACAATGACGGCAGAAGCGGGCGAGCCTATGGCGACCAGTAGGGCGGGCGGGCTGCTGCGGAGACCCGGGCAGCCGCAGCAGACAACGTTCCTGGAACTGTTCTTCGACCTGGTGTTCGTCCTCGCGCTCTTCCGGCTCACGCAGGGGCTGCACCAGAATCTGACGTGGATCGGCACCTTCCAGACGCTGGTGTTGCTGCTGGCCCTGTGGTGGGTCTGGTCCCGCGTTGCGGGGACAACCGACAGGTTCGATCCGCAACGACCGCCGATACAGCTGCTGGTCATCGCGTCCATGCTTGGCATCCTGGTGATGGCCGCCGCGACGCCGGAGGCGTTCGGCAAGCGAGGCCTATTCTTCGCGGGCCCGTACGTCGCCATTCGGATTGGCGCCAGCGTCGTCCTCGTGCTCCTGCTGCGCGGCCACCAGGCGCAGCGCGCCTTCCTGCGGCAATTCTTCTGGTACGGCGTGTCCGCCGTGCCATGGATCGCGGGAGCCGTCGCGCACGATACGGCGCGTCTGGCGCTGTGGACGCTGGCGGTGGCCGTCGACTACACGGCGACCGCACTCCGCTTGCCCACACCCGGGTTGGGTCGCCTTGCGCGATCGGAGCTTGCGATCCTGGGCGAGCACTTGGCCGAGCGCTTCCGGCAGTTCTTCATCATTGCGCTCGGCGAGTTGATCCTGGTCACGGGTCTGGCGTTCGGCACCAGTGACTTCGGGGCCGAGCACAGCGCTGCAGCCTTGGTGTATTTCACTACCACCGTGCTGCTGTGGCGAATCTATATCTACCGCGCTGGGCAGCTGCTGGCGGAAGCCATCGCGGCCGCCCCCGATCCGCTCCGCCTCAGCATCTCGGCAACCTACTCCCACCCGATCATGGTGGCCGGCATCGTCATCACCGCCAACTGCGTCGATCACGTCCTCGCCCACCCGTTCGGACACGCAGAGCCGATCTGGATCGCCATGATCCTCGGCGGGCCCGCGCTGTTCCTGGCCGGGCGCGGCATCTTCGAGTACGCGGTCTTCGCCCGCGTGTCCCGCAACCGGCTGATCGGTGTCCTGGTCCTCGCCGCCCTCTCACCGGCGATGATCCGGGCGCCGCGGCTGGTGATCGCCATCGCCGCTGCTCTCGTCCTGGCCGCGATCGCCCTATCCGATACAGCCCGCGCCCGAGGACGCCCACCCGAACCGCCGTCACCGCCCCGCTAGCCGGAAGTGTCACCCACGTTCCGAGACTCCTCTGTCACGAACGTCCTGAGACCTGACACAGGGGAGGTGTGGCTCTGTGCCGGACGCGTCACTACTGTCCACAGCGCCGTCCCGGAAAGGCTCCTTACGGTGAATTCTGTTGACGCTCATGGAGACTGGAGGTGTGCCGATCCGACGACTCCCCGACCTCACGCCCGAGCAGGTTGTCAAGCTCCAAGACGCGTTGCTGGCGAACGCCAACACCTTACTGGAGTCCGCCCTTGCAATCCTGGATCTAGGCCACGTTGCGTTGGCTCGGTCCATCGCCATCCTCGGCATGGAGGAGTCAGGTAAAGCTATAGCTATTCATGATCGGCGAATGGAGATGGGCTACTCGTCCGACGGCGAGACCTTTCGGTGCGAGTCGCTCGACGAGTTGTGGTCTAGCCACCAGAAGAAGCTGGAGACCGTCTACGGCTTCCTGGTCGAAGAGCGATACTGGTTCGGGGAGCCCTCGGACCCAGAGCGGAACGCCGCAGCGTTAGCCTCGGCCTTTCACGGCCGTCGTGATCTTGGCTGTGCGGCGAGTCGGTAGATATGGCGAAGTGCCTGCCACGTAAGGAAAACTGCCCGGTGTCGAGTCGTGCAGGTTCCCCGCGTGAGAGGCACTTCGTAGGTGCAGGTTACCCAGTGGTCGAAGGGGATGTCCGTCGAGGTCGGCGGTCGTGGTGTGGTGTCGCATGTCGGGGCGGCGTTGCTGCGGTTGTTGGCTGATCGCAGCGGGTTGACGCAGGCGTTGTCGGCGGCGGTGGCTCGGCGGGCGTTCGTCCCGGGCCGGGACCGGGGCAGGGTGCTGGTCGATCTGGCGGTGATGATCGCCGACGGCGGTGAGGCGATCGCGGATATCGACGTGTTGCGCCATCAGGGCGAGGTGTTCGGTCAGGTCGCCTCGCCGGCGACGTGCTGGCGGGCCCTCGACGAGATCAGCGATGTGCAGCTGCGGCGCATCAGCCGGGCACGGGCGAAGGTCCGGGCCAGGGTGTGGGCGCTGGTCGGGCAGGTCCCGGCCGCGTATGCCGCTGGCCGTAGCCTCGGCGACGAGCTGGTCGTACTGGACGTGGACTCCACGATCGTCCTCGCGCACAGCGACAAGGACGGCGCCGCGGCCACCTACAAGCACACCTACGGCTTCCATCCGATCTTGGTGACCTGCGACAACACCCGTGAGCTGCTCGCGATCCGGCTGCGGCCGGGCAACGCCGGGGCGAACACCGCCGACCACCTGGACGTGTTGGCCGAGGCGTTCGCGCAGGTCCCGGCCGCCCACCACAGGAACCTGTTGGTGCGTGGCGACTCGGCTGCCGCCACCCACACAGTGCTCGACTGGCTGACCGCGCAGGACGCCAAACGCAACCGACGCGTCGAGTACTCGCTCGGCTGGTCGATCAGCGAGGCCGAACGCGCCGCCATCAGCGCGCTGCCGACCGCCGCCTGGTCACCGGCCCTGGCCGCCGACGGCGGTATCCGCGACGGCGCCCAGGTCGCCGAGTTGACCGGCCTGCTCACCCTGGCCGGCTGGCCGCCCGGCATGCGGGTGATCGTGCGTCGGGAACGACCACACCCCGGCGCGCAACTGTCGCTGTTCGAGGAACGCGACGGCTGGCGCTACACCGCGTTCGTCACCAACACCACCGTCGGCGCCTTGCAGTGGCTGGAAGCCCGTCACCGCGCCCACGCCCGCGTCGAAGACCGCATCCGCTGCGCCAAAGACACCGGCCTGCGCCGACTACCGTCGCGCGAGTTCGCCATCAACACCGCCTGGTGCCAAATCGCGGCCATCGCGGCCGACCTCATCGCCTGGCTACAAGTCCTCGCCCTGGACGGCGACCTGGCCACCGCCGAGCCGAAACGGCTGCGCTACCGCCTGCTACACACCGCCGCCCGCCTCACCCGAGGCCAACGCCGCCGCCGGCTACGCATCCCATCGACCTGGCCCTGGGCCGACCAAATCACCGCCGCATTCACCCGGATCGCGGCGATCCCCGCCCCCGGCTGACCAGCTCAGCCCTGCCCCGACAACCGGAGAACCACAGGAGACCACGCCCACCGCCGCGACAGACGGCCCCTCACCACGCCCTCGACCGGATCGCATCGATCGTCAGCGATCACCGGAGCGGGACCGAAGCGGCTGACATCAGCCGTGAATGATCGAGGTTAGCATGACCATGGGTACATAAGCCCGGAACAACAGCCACGAGGGAGGATTCACACGTCGCGTGAATACCAGAGATTTGCGCTGACCGCTGACCCTACATCGATCATAATCAGTCTAATTTCGAACAGCACTCAAGCTTGACCCATTCAGGTCCGACGATTAGCGTCTCATCTCACGAGCGGTGAGGCACCCACAATCCGGCGGCCTAGCAAGAGTATGGAGGGAGAGTATCTTGGATGTGAAGCCGTGGCATATCGTGACTCTAATTGTCATTCTCGCCTTGGGCGTCTTCATCTCTCGGGCAGTCAAAGCTTTCAAGGATGGGCGAAACGGGCGCGATTAGCCCAGCCCAGTCCTCACACCCGAGGGAGACAAACGTTCCGGAAACCCATCATGGCAGCGACTCTGGCCTTAGCGGCGTCGCTAAGCGCAGCTCTCATCAGTGGCACTCCAGCCTCCGCCGACTCGCAAGTGTCGAAGGCTGACCTTGAGTACGTTCACACTGCGCTCGCTATGTACGACGTACCCGCAAAGACTCAGAAGGCGCTACTTAAGGCCCTTGCTGAGGGCGAGCAGTGGGACTCGCAGAGTGGCGCAGCTCCTGTTGCCACCGAAGTTGACTACGTCGGTGGGGCCGAGCGGACCATCTACCGCTACGAGGACGGCTCCATCAACGTCAGCACGATCGAGATCCCTTCCGAGACCACGGGCGAAGTCTCGCCTATGGGGATTTCCGGCTGCCAGAGCATCGCAGCGACGGGCGCAAAGGCTTGGTGAAACTGCAGGGTTTCTTGGGACGCTGCAACTTGGAGCGTAAACTTCACTGCGGCTTACAGGTACTATTTGGGGCCTTCGTACGGCTGTCATATCGACTCCATCAGCGGGCTTGCCCACGGTGGGATCGGCAGCTTCTCGAACGCTAAGTTGGAATACATCACGCAGAGCGCAAGTGGATATACCGGACAGTGCATCGCTCAGGGAACGTATTGGCGGTCAGGTGGAGGCGTTTTCAGCGAGACCGTTGGAGTCAGGCTCAACGTGACCGCTAAGCATGGCGGCGGCTGGTCGAGTAAAGTCACTAGCTGACGCGAAGCCATAAAGGGCAAACAGAAGAAGGCCGTGGAGGGGCAGATTGCCCCTCTACGGCTCTGCAATACGGAGACTTGCAATAGGGCAATCTTCGCCGCAATCGGCGATTGTTCCTGCCTGGACGTGACCCCTCGGGTTAGATCTCTGGCTGCGCCAACTGGTAGCTCAGCTCACGTGCCATCCCGTATGCCGTCGCCCCGCCCTCCTGGGAGCGGGCCGCCGCCCGGCCCGCCACGACGGGCGGACCGTGACGCCTCGCGCGGACGCTGGCGGGTCGGGCGGTGGTCTGCTCGGCTTGCCCGGGTCGGTGGCAGGCGGGATGGCCTACCGCTACCACCCACGGACCGCGACCCGCCGGCGCAGCCCCGGCCATCCTGGTGCCGGAGCGCCCCCGCCGGAGGCGCAGTAGCCGCAACCCCGCGACCACCGCCAGCTCGCCGACGCGGCTGGCGTGCGCTCCTCTACGCCGCGCGGGCTTGTGGCCGCGGGGCCGGTTGCCGGCCGCCGGCCCATCCCACCAGTCACGGTCTGTCGTTCTGCGGCGTCCTCCGGGCTTTCCGCCGTCCGCGCCAGCCGCCGGGCGTCAGGCGTGACGGCCGCAGAGCGCCAGCGGCAGCGGCCGGCGCGCGCCCAGGCGGCGGCGCGTGCGGCCCGTCAAGGGCCGCCTTGATAGATGTACAGAAAGTCCTCCCACACCGCCGGGCAGCCGGCTGTCCGGTCTCAGGACCTGCGTGACATATCGGTATCAGGACCTGGGTGACACTCCGCCCTCTGTAGCACCGGCCCGACGCATGGCCAGGTCGACGAGCTAATCCGAACCAGCGGCGACGGATGGAAGGAACTCATCGGCCTCGACCGTCGCCCGTCCGTGTAACGCGGGTCGCTCGATCCAGTCCACGGCAGCACGTCCGCGGTTAACGCCGCTGCGGCATGTCAGAATGCACCCAGACCTGGAGCAGAGCTGGCAGAACGGGCGAGCCGATGACGAGCAGGGCGGCCGAGCTAATGCGGAAAGCCGGGGCCCCGGAGCGGGCTACGTTCCTGGAACTCTTCTTCGACCTGGTGTTTGTCCTCGCGCTCGTTCAGCTCTCGCGCGGCCTGGCTGAGGATCTCGGGTGGAGCGGTGCCTTCCGGACGCTGGTGCTGTTGGGGGCCATGTGGTGGGTCTGGTCCAGCACCGCGTGGCTAACCGACCGGACGGACCCGCATCGACCGGTAATCCAGGCGCTGGTCATCGCGACCATGGTCGGCAGCCTGGTGATGGCGGCCGCGGTGCCCGAGGCATTCGGCGACACGGGCCTGATCTTCGCGGGCGCCTACGTCGCCGTCCAGCTCGGCCGCGGGCTCATCCTCCTGGTTGTTCTGCGTGGCCACGAACTGCAGCGCACCGGCGTGCGGGGGCTGTTCTGGTACGGCCTATCGGCGCTGCCCTGGATCGCGGGGGCGCTCGTGCACGGCACCGCGCGTGGCGCGTTGTGGGCACTCGCGGTGGTCCTTGACCACACGGCAGGCAGAATCGGCTTCCCCACCCCGGGGGCGGGCCGTACGCCCCGCCAAGACCTCGTGATCTCGGGCGAGCACCTGTCCGAGCGCTACCGGCAGTTCTTCATCATCGCGCTCGGCGAGCTGATCCTGGTTACCGGCCTGGCGCTGAGCAGCAGCGGCTTCACGCCGGACAGGGTCGCCGCGTTCGCAGTGTCGATCGCGACCACCGTGCTGCTGTGGCGGATCTACATCTACCGCGCTGGGCAAGTCCTGGCGGAAGCGATTGCCGTGTCTGCCGACCCGGTCCGCCTCGCCAGATCGGCGTCATACGCCCACCTGGCCATGGTGGCCGGCGTGGTCGCTGCAGCCGTCGGCGACGAACTTGTCATCGCCCATCCACTCGGGCACACCCCACCGGCCTGGATCGCCGTCATCCTCGGCGGACCCGCGCTGTACCTGGCCGGGCGTGCCCGCTTCGAGCACGCGGTGTTCGGCCGCGTGTCCCGGTCCCGACCGATCGGCGTCCTTGCGCTGGCCGCCCTGACACCGGCGATGCTCCCCCTGCCGCCAGTCGTGGCCGCCACCGCTGCTGCCCTCGTCCTGACCGGGATCGCCATATCCGACGCAGCCCGCGCCCGCGGACGCCCGCCCGAACCGCCGTCACCACCCGGCTAGCCGGAAGTGTCACCCATGTCTTGAGACTGTTCTGCCACGCAGGTCCTGAGACCCGACACGCCGGGCAGCCGGCCGGTCCGCCTCCGTCGAGCGGGAATCACGGCGGGTTGACGTGTCGGCACCCGGTGCTACTCTGGCGCTCGTCGAGCACGCCAGCGCGGCCTTCCTGCCGGATCGCTGGATTCGATTTCAGAGATGCTGAGGGCCTTCCTGCCGCTGATGCGGGCGACGTCCCGCCGGCTCTCAATTGCACCGGCCGCTGTGCCGGCCCCCTGAATCCGCTGAGCGGCCCAGCACGGCCTTCCTTGCCGTCCACGATGGCCCGGATTCGCCCACCTCCACGGGTGGGGAAACCTGCGGCAACCCGCCGGATGCCGACATCCCAGGCTCCCCACCCGTACCGGCCCCATCACCGAGTCCACGGCGCGAAAGGACCCGACCCATCGGCGGAACGTGGCACCACCACGACTCCGCCCTCCGGCGTCAGCCGCCCTTCCTGCGGTGCCAGGAGACACGCCGAACACCACCAGCGGACATGCGTCCACGGCTGGTGGTGCTTCGTCTCCCGTCCCTGCCACCCCCTGAGGAGGAAGTCCTGTCCACCCCGCTCGACCTGTACCGGCCCGGTCTCGCCGCCGGCCGTGACGCCCAAGCCCTCCACCGCGCTGCCATGCCGGAGTTCTCCGGCTGGATGGAGCACACCGCCCCCGCGGGCGGCTGCGCCCGCCCAATCCGTCTCACTGGCACCATCACCGCCGTCGACCGCGACAGCGGCAGGATCCTGCGCGAGCAGCACACTGACGAGCTGCCCGACCGGGCGCTTTACAAGGCGTGCGGCAATCGCCGCGAAGCGCAGTGCCCGGACTGCGCCTGGGTCTACGCCGGAGACGCTTACCAAGTGGTCCGCTGCGGTCTGACCGGCGGCAAGGGTGTCCCCGCCTCGGTCGGCCGGCACCCGGTCGTCTTCGCCACCTTCACCGCCCCGTCCTTCGGCCCGGTCCACCACCGGCACATCCCCCGCCACACCTGCGGCAGCCGTCAGCGCTGCGACTGCCGCCCAGCCCCGTGCCGCGCCCGCAGTACCGCCGGCACGTGTCCGCACGGGCAGCCCGCGGTGTGCTTCGCCCGCCACGACACCGACGATCCGCGGCTCGGGCAGCCGTTGTGCCTGGACTGCTACGACCACGGCCACCAAGTCGTGTGGAACTACTTCTCGGGGAGCTGTGGCGGCGCACCAAGCAGGCCATCGAACGCCACCTCGCCGCGCTGTGCCGCCGACGCGGAATCCCCCTCGTCCGGGTCGTCACCGCCTCGGGCAAGGTCCGCTGGGTGCCGCCGGTACGGGTATCGCACGGCAAGGTCGCCGAGATGCAACGCCGCGCCGCTGTCCACTTCCACGTCCTGCTGCGACTCGACGGCATCGATCCCACCGATCCGGACGCTCTCATACCGCCGCCGGCCGGCATCACCATTAACGACCTGGATGCGGCCGTCCACGCCGCCGCCGCCCAGATCACCGTCACCACACCCTCACACCCCGACCGGACGCAAGGCTGGCTGGTCGCCTGGGGCGAGCAGGTCGACGTCCGCCGCATCAACAGCGCAGGCGGTGAGCTGACCGATTGCAAGGTGGCCGCCTACCTCGCCAAGTACGCCACCAAGTCAACCGAAGCCACCGGCCACTGCTCCACCCGACTCACCCCCGCCACCATCGACGACTACGCCGACCCTGAAGGCGACCACCTCGCCCGCCTCATCGACGCCTGCTGGCGACTCGGCCGCCCCACCCACGACGCCACGACCAGCGACGCCGCAACCGCCGACGACCGTCAAGGCAGGCTTGACGCCAAACCCAACGCCTACGCCGGCCTACGTCGGTGGGCGCACATGCTCGGCTTCGGTGGCCACTTCCTCACCAAAGCCCGTCGCTACTCGGTCACCTTCGGCCAGCTCCGCGACACCCGCGCCACCCATCGCAGAATCGAGGACAACGAGGACATCGACACCGTGACGGTCGGCGTTCTCAGCTACGTCGGGGCCGGCTGGCTCACCGAAGGTGACGCACTCCTGGCCAACATCGCCGCCCGACAGCGACGCGAGAGCAGACGCATCGGCCGGGAAGAACTCGCCCACGAAGCCTGGCTCACCGGAGCCGCCGCATGAGCCATGACCTCACCCCGCGCTGGTACTCCCCCGCCGAGGTCGCCGTCCTGCTCGGCTTCGGCATCTCCAAGGTCAAGACGAAGATCGCCACCGGCGAGCTGCGCTCCATCAAGGACGGCAAGTACCGCCGCATCCTCCCCGAATGGGTCGACGACTACATCCGCGAACAGGTCGAACGCCAGGAGGCCGCCTGATGCCCGCCCGCGCCCGCGCCAACGGCGAAGGCTCCATCTTCCCCTACCGCAACGGCTTCGCCGCCTACGTCTGGGTCACCAAACCCGACGGCAAACGCACCCGCAAGTACGTCTACGGACAGACCCGCGAGGCCGTCCACGACAAGTGGATCAAGCTGCACCAGCAGACGAAGCAGGGGCCGGTGGCCACCAGCGTCCCCACGGTCGGCAGCTTCCTCACCTACTGGCTGACCGAGATCATCGAACCGAACCGGGCACCGTTGACCCACGCCACCTACGAGACGTTCGTCCGCCGCTACATCGCACCGGGACTCGGGGCAAAGCGGCTGGATCGACTCCAGTCGCGGGACGTGCAGATTTGGATTAACCAGGTAGCCCGGACCTGCCAGTGCTGCGTCCAAGGCAAGGACGCCGCCCGACCGAAGGACAAGCGGCGCTGCTGCGCGGTCGGTCGCTGCTGCCAGACCGTCCCGTCGACCCGCACCATTAGCGACATCCGGGCCGCGCTGCGGGCCGCCCTCACCCACGCCCAAGCCGAAGACCTCATCGCCAAGAACCCGGCCGTGCCGGTCACCCTCGCCACCGTCCGCCGACGCCGGGGTAGGTCGTGGTCGAGCGACGAGGCCCGCAAGTTCCTCGAATCGGCCCGCGCCGACGAGGACCCGCTCTACGCGGCCTACGCCCTGGTCCTCGTCACCGGCCTGCGCAAGGGCGAAGCGCTGGGCCTTACCTGGGAGGACGTCGACCTCGACGCCGGAGAGCTGACCATTGGCCGCCAACTGCAACGCGTACGCGGCCAGCTCCTGCACCGCGACACCAAGACCCAGGCGTCCGACGCCACCCTCCCCCTGCCCGACATCTGCCTGACTGCCCTCAAGCTCAGAAGCGAACAACGCGACGAGGCACGAGCAGCCGCCGGCAAAGTCTGGCACGAAACCCACCTCGTATTCACCACCCGCTATGGCACGCCAATCGAGCCACGCAACTTCCAGCGCTCCTGGCAGACGCGGTGCGACAAGGCGAAGGTCACGCCGATCACCGTCCACGACGCCCGCCGCACCTGCGCCACGCTCCTGGCCGACCTCGACGTCCATCCCAGAGTCGCCATGCAGGTCCTCCGGCACGCCCGCTTCTCCGTGACGATGGAGATCTACACCCAGGTCTCGTCCAAGGCGACCCGCGACGCCCTCAAGCGCCTCGGCGAATCACTCGCGCAATGACCGGGCTGCTGTACAAGCTGCTGTACGGGCAGCAAAAGGCCACCCCCATCAATGGGAAGTGGCCTTTGAACTGTGTGGGCGATACTGGGATCGAACCAGTGACCTCTTCGGTGTGAAACCGGACGCCGCACCGCCCCTGAACAGGGAAAATGTGGGACCGCAGGTTGCGACGGGTGCCGTTGGATGCAGTTGAGCGCTGTTCGGTGCAGTTCGGCGCCGTTCAGTGCACCCCGCTGCTCCCAATCCGCTCCCCGCCATCGGCCGGTACAGGGGTGCAGCAACGTCAGCTGGTCCGGCAACTCGGGTGCGGTGAGCGATGGAGGCCCGTTCTGGCACGGCAGCGCGGCGAGTCGGCTGTCGAAGGCTACCGACGCGATCGGGCATGGT
>NZ_JBQHDE010000029.1:0-8538 GCF_052068455.1 Micromonospora sp. H33
CCTCGGGCCTGGCCGGAATGATGGCGGGCCGGCGGTCGTTACATCTGGACCCGGCACCACGGAAGCAGCCCGCCCCCTGGGGCGTGGCCCCCGGTTGCCGGTCTGATTCACCCCTCGAGACGGTCCACCCCCTGGGCCCTGGCACGACGGAAATCCCCGAAGTCTTTGAGTGCCTGACGGTGCTCGCGTCACCACGCCCGTTCCCCCCTTCTTGTGGCTGGTGGCGCCTTCCCCCGAATGGAGCATTTCTGATGAACACGATGCTGCGTAAGAGCGTTCTGGGTATCGCTGGTCTGGCCTTCGCCGGTGGCATGTTCGCCGGCCCCGCCACCACCAACGCCGCCCCGTCGATCGAGTCGAAGCCGGTCGCCGCGACCGCGCAGGCTGACAAGGTGGACAAGGGCAAGCTGATCCCGCACGGCGTGCAGGGCAAGCAGTCCCGCATCGACCTCACCGACGAGCAGATCGGCAACGTCAAGGCGATCATCGCCGCGACCAAGAAGGCCGACATGGACGAGCGCGCCGCCGTGGTGGCCATCGCCACCGCGCTGCAGGAGTCCAAGCTCGAGAACCTGGGTCACCTGGGTGAGCGCAACGACCACGACTCGCAGGGCCTGTTCCAGCAGCGCCCCTCCAGCGGGTGGGGCACGGTCGAGCAGATCACCGACCCGGAGTACTCGACGATGGCGTTCCTGAAGGGCCTCAAGCAGGTCGACGGCTGGCAGGACATGCCGCTGACCAAGGCCGCCCAGACCGTGCAGGTCTCGGCCTACCCGTTCCACTACGCGCAGTGGGAGACCCAGGCCGCCGACCTCGTCGCCGAGCACTGGAACAGCTGAACTCACTGACCTTCCTCACAGGGGGAAACAAGTCGCTGGCCGGCACCCGAACCCGGGTGCCGGCCAGCGGCGTCTGACCCTTTGATCGTCGACTCGGGTTCAGCGAAGTCGGGGTGTCCGAGGCGGTTGGACACCCCGATATCAGGGGCGTACGGCCGCGCCGAGGACGTGTGGGGTGGCGGGCAGCGGGATCGGCGTCTCCGGGAACGAGAAGCGGTCCAGCTCGGTGATAGTGAAGCCGGCGTCCCGGATCTCGGCGACCGTGTCGCGGCCGGTGTGGCAACCGCCGCACACCAGCGGCCAGACCGTCGCGTCCACCACCCGCTGCAGCCGGCGCAGGCCGGGGGTCTGTGCGCGTACGTGCTCGAAGAAGCGCACCTGCCCGCCCGGCCGCAGGACCCGGCGGGCCTCGCGCAGCGCGGCGGCCTGGTCGGCGACCGAGCAGAGCACGAGGGACAGGACGACGGCGTCGGCGTCCCCGTCCGCCACCGGGAGGTCTTCCGCCAGCCCGTCGACCACCTCCACCGGCACGGGCGCGGACGCGGCGGCGACGCGCGCGGCCTCCCGCAGCCGGGGCTCCGGCTCGACGGCCAGCACGTGCGCGACGCCCGGCGGGTAGTGCGCGAAGGCGCGGCCGTTGCCCGCGCCCACCTCCACCACCCGGCCGGTCAGGCCGGCGACGAGCCGGCGGCGGTGCGCGGCCACACCGGCCCGGTCCATCGCGTCCGTGGCGCGCGGGTAGAGCCGGGCGAACAGCGGATGGGAGACCGCCGAGCGGGACATCGACCCCTCCGAACGTCGTCCTGGCCGGCGCTGGACGGCCGGACCTCCGCAGGGTAACCCGGGGCGGCGACACCCCTCCGCGATCACGACGTCACGCCCTGTTGACCGGATGTGACCATATGCCAACGAATCTCCAAAGGCGACGGACCGAGCCGTCCGGAGAAGTTGATGATCTACCGGTTAGAGGGAGAAGTCGAGGGTAGGGGACCTGTCATGCGGGTCCTTGGAATCAACGCGATCTTCCACGATCCGGCGGCCGCCCTCGTGGTCGACGGCCGGGTGGTGGCCGCTGCCGAAGAGGAGCGGTTCAGCCGTCGGAAGCACGGGAAGCGTCCCGTGCCCTTCTCCGCGTGGGAGCTTCCGGAGCTCTCCGCCGCCTGGTGCCTGACCAGTGCCGGGCTCGACGTCGACGACCTCGACGCCGTCGCCTACTCGTTCGACCCGGGCCTGTGCCGCCCGTCTGAGAGCCTCGGGCTCGCCGACCCGTGGGACTGGCTGCGGGTCGAGTACGCGCAGCGCGCGCCCCAGTTCCTCGCCGCCGCCCTGCCCGGCCTCGATCCGGCGAAGGTGCGGTTCGTCCCGCACCACGTGGCACACGCCGCCTCCGCCGGGCTGGCCGCCCCACCGGGCGGCGACGACACCGCCGTGCTGGTCCTCGACGGGCGCGGCGAGGTGGCCAGCCACCTCGCCGGCGTCTACGCCGACGGCCGCCTCAAGTCCCTGTACGCGCAGGAGCTGCCGCACTCCCTCGGCCTGCTCTACGAGGACCTGACCCGCCACCTGGGCTTCCTGCACTCCAGCGACGAGTACAAGGTGATGGCGCTCGCCTCGTACGGCGAGCCGAAGCACCTTGGCCTGCTCCGCGACCTGGTCCGGGTGACGCCGGAGGGCGGCTTCCACGTCGAGCGCATCGACTGGGCGGGCCTCGCCAAGCCACGGACGGCCGACGGGGAGATGACCGACGACCACGCCGACCTGGCCGCCAGCGTGCAGGCCCGGCTGGAGGAGGTCATCCTCGACCTGGCCCGCTGGGTGTACGACGCCTCCGGCGGCGCCTCCACCATCGCGATGGCCGGCGGGGTGGCCCTGAACTGCGTGGCCAACGCGCGGCTGGCCGCGCAGGGCCCGTTCCGGCAGGTCTGGGTGCAGCCGGCGGCCGGCGACTCGGGCACGGCGCTGGGCGCCGCCCTGCACGTCGCCCGCGACCTCGGTGACCGGTCGGTGCCGATGCGCGGCGCGGACCTGGGTCGCGGCTGGTCGGACGACGAACTGGAGGCGGAGCTGCGCCGGGCGGCGCTGCCCTACTTCCAGCCCGACTCGATCGCCGCCGAGGCGGCCCGGGTGCTCGCCGACAACGGCATCGTCGCCTGGTACCAGGGGCGCAGCGAGTACGGCCCGCGCGCGCTCGGCCACCGGTCGCTGCTCGCCCACCCCGGGGACCCGGCCACCACCGCCCGGATGAACGACGTGAAGGGCCGCGAGCAGTTCCGTCCGATCGCACCGATGGTCCGCGCGGAGCGGGCCGTCGAGATCTTCGACGGTGTCTTCCCCAGCCCGTACATGCTCTTCGTGCATCGGGTGAAGCCGGAGTGGCGGGACCGCATCCCGGCGGTCACCCACGTCGACGGCACCGCACGGGTGCAGACCGTGCACACCGACACCGAACCGCTGGTCGCGGAGCTGCTGGCCGAGTTCGAGCGGCTCACCGGACTGCCGGTGGTGGTGAACACCTCGCTGAACACCGCCGGCCGGCCGATGGTCGACACGCCCCGTGAGGCGATGGAGCTGTTCGGCTCCGCGCCGGTGGAGCTGCTGGCGATGGGGCCGTTCGCGGTGCGGCGCGGCGCGCTGGGCGGTGCCCGGTGATCAGCGTGGTGGTGCCGACGCTCGGCCGGCCGAGCCTCGCGGTGCTCCTCGACGCGCTCGCCGCGCAGGTCGACGACCTGCCCGATCCGGAGATCCTGCTGGTCGACGACCGGGGCGACGCCGCCGGGGAGCTGGCGGTGCCGGGGGCGCTGTCCGCGTACGCGAAGGTGCTGACCGGGCCCGGTGCGGGGCCGGCGGCGGCCCGCAACCTGGGCTGGCGTGCGGCCCGCTCCCGCTGGGTCGTCTTCCTGGACGACGACGTGGTGCCCGCGGCGGACTGGGCCCGCCGGCTGGTCGCGGACCTGGCGGTCGGGGACCGCGTCGGCGGTGTGCAGGGCCGGGTCGAGGTGCCGCTGCCGGCGGACCGCCGCCCCACGGACTGGGAGCGCGGGACGGCCGGGCTCGCCGTGGGCGCGTGGATCACCGCCGACATGGCCTACCGCCGGGCCGCCCTGGCCGAGGTGGGCGGGTTCGACGAGCGGTTCCCCCGGGCCTACCGGGAGGACGCCGAGCTGGCCCACCGGGTCCGGCGCGCGGGCTGGGACCTGGTCCGCGGGCAGCGGTCGGTGACCCATCCGGTACGCCCCGAGGACCGCTGGGTGAGCCTGCGCGTGCAGCGCGGCAACGCCGACGACGCGTTGCTGCGCCGCCTCTACGGACCGGCCTGGCGCGAGGACCTGGACCTGCCGCCCGGCCGGCGGCCCCGGCACGTCGCGGTCACCGCCGCCGGTGCCGTCGCGGTGCTTGCCGCCGCCCTGTCGCGCACCACCACGGGTACGCCCCGACGGCTGCTCGGCGCGGTCGCGGCGGCCGGCGCGGCGGCCTGGGCGGCGGGCACGGCGGAGTTCGCCCACGCCCGCGTCGCGCCCGGTCCGCGTACCGCCGACGAGGTCACGACGATGGTGGTGACCAGCGCGCTGATCCCGCCGCTGGCGGTGACGCACTGGGTCCGCGGGTGGTGGCGGGCCCGTGGCGAACGTCCTGGGCCGGGGCGTTGATGTTTGGGCCGTCGCTCGCCAGGGGCAACAGATGCCGCATGGAAATCGATCCGGGCGGTCCACGCCTCTTCGACGCGGTGCTGCTCGACCGGGACGGCACGCTCGTCGAGGACGTGCCGTACAACGGGGATCCGGAGAAGGTACGGCCGGTGCCGGGCGCGCGGGCCGCCCTTGACGCGGTGCGGGCGGCGGGTCTGCGGCTCGCGGTGGTGACGAACCAGTCCGGCCTGGCCAAGGGGCTCTTCACCGAGGCGCAGATGCAGGCCGTGCATGCCCGCATCGAGGAACTGCTGGGCCCGTTCGACGCCTGGCTGGTGTGCCCGCACGACGACGGTGACCGGTGCGCCTGCCGGAAGCCGGCGCCCGGACTGGTGTACGCCGCCGCCCGCGAGCTGGGCACGGTCCCCCGCCGCTGTGTGCTGATCGGCGACATCGGCCGGGACGTCACCGCCGCCCTCGCCGCCGGCGCGCAGGCGGTCCTCGTGCCCACACCGGTGACCCGGCCGGAGGAGGTCGACGCCGCGCCGTGGGTGGCGGCGGACCTCCCGGGCGCCGTCGCCGAGATCCTGCGCCGGCAGGCCGCGGTGGTGCCGCGCGAGCCGCGCCGGGCCGGGACGGTGCTGGTGGTGCGGTCGGACTCGGCCGGGGACGTGCTGGTCACCGGGCCCGGCATCCGTGCCGTCGCCGCCGGAGCCCAGCGGGTGGTGCTGCTGTGCGGACCCCACGGCCGCGCCGCGGCGGAACTGCTGCCCGGCGTCGACGAGATCGTCGAGCACCGCCTGCCGTGGATCGACCCGGCCCCCGGGCCGGCCGATCCCGACGACATCGCCACGCTCACCGCCACCCTGGCGGGCGTGGGTGCCGACGAGGCGGTCATCTTCACCAGCTTCCACCAGTCGCCGCTGCCGCTGGCGCTGCTGCTGCGCACCGTCGGCGTCCGCCGGATCGCCGCGATCAGCGACGACTACCCGGGTTCGCTGCTCGACGTACGACACCGTGTCCCGGTCGGCGTACCCGAGCCGGAGCGTGCCCTGTCGCTGGCCGCCGCAGCCGGCTTCGCCCTGGCCGACGGCGACGAACCGACTCTCCGCGTACGGGCCGACCGGTTCGCCGGATCGAACCCGGCGCTCGCCGAGCCCGGCTACGTCGTCGTGCATCCCGGCGCGTCGGTGCCCGCGCGGGCCTGCCCGCCCCGCCGGTGCGCCGAGATCGTCGCCGCGCTCGCCGACGCCGATCACCGGGTGGTGGTCACCGGCGCTCCGGACGAGCGGGAGCTGACCGCGTACGTCGCCGGGGACCGCGCCGTGGACCTCGGGGGGCGTACGCCGCTGGCCGACCTGGCGGGGGTGCTCGCCGGCGCCCGCGCGGTGGTGGTGGGCAACACCGGCCCGGCCCACCTGGCGGCGGCCGTCGGTACGCCGGTGGTCAGCCTGTTCGCCCCGACCGTCCCGTTCGGACAGTGGGGGCCGTGGGGCGTGCCGACGGTACGCCTCGGCGACGCCGCCGCCGGCTGCCGGGACACCCGCGCGTCGTTCTGCCCGGTGCCCGACCACCCCTGCCTCGCCGGCCTCGACCCGGGCGAGGTGGTGGACGCCGTCGGCGTACTCGCGTCCCGCTGAACCCCGAGACACCCGCTGAGGAGAGGCATGAACATCCTGCTCTGGCACGTGCACGGCTCGTGGACGACGTCCTTCGTCCACGGCCGGCACCGCTACCTGGTGCCGGTCACGCCCGACCGCGGCCCGTACGGTCTCGGGCGGGCACGCACCTACCCCTGGCCGGACCCGGCGGTCGAGGTGACCCCGCAGGCCCTGGCCACCGCCGACGTGGACCTGGTCATCCTGCAACGCCCCGAGGAGCAGGACCTCGCGGCGCAGTGGCTCGGCCGGCGACCGGGCCGGGACGTGCCGGCGATCTACGTCGAACACAACACTCCCAAGGGCGACGTGCCGAACACCCGCCACCCGATGGCCGACCGCGACGACCTGCTGATCGCCCACGTCACCCACTTCAACGAGCTGTTCTGGGACACCGGGGGCACCCGCACGACGGTGATCGAGCACGGCATCGTGCCGCCCCGGGTGGAATGGAGCGGCGGGCTGGACCGGCTGGCCGTGGTGACGAACGAACCGGTACGCCGCTGGCGGGTCACCGGCACGGACCTGATGCCGCGCTTCGCACGGGTCGCCCCGCTGGACGTGTTCGGGATGGGGGTGGCCGCGCTGCCGGACGCGCTGGCCCGGGCCGGGTTCCCCGACCTTCCGGTGACCGGGTACGACGACCTGCCGCAGGACCGGATGCACGCCGAGGTGGCGCGGCGGCGGGCGTACCTGCACCTGTGCCGGTGGACCTCGCTGGGTCTGAGCCTGATCGAGGCGATGGCGATGGGGATGCCGGTGATCGCCCTGGCCACCACGGAGGCGGTGGACGCGGTGCCGGCCGACGCGGGGGTGCTCGCCACGCGGGTGGACACCCTCGTCGAGGCGACCCGGTGGTTGATGACGGACCGCGACGCGGCCTCCCGGCTGGGGGCGCGGGGTCGCGAGGTGGCGAAGGACCGGTTCGGACTCGACCGGTTCCTCGCGGACTGGGACCGGCTGATGGAGGAGGAAACATGCGCATCGCGATGATCTCGGAGCACGCCAGTCCATTGGCCCTTCTCGGCGAGGAGGACGCGGGAGGGCAGAACACCCACGTGGCGGAACTGGCCGCCGCGCTGGTCGGCGAGGGGCACGATGTCCGCGTGTACACCCGCCGGGACGCCACCAGCCTGCCGGACACGGTATCCACACCGGACGGCTACCAGGTGTGCCACGTGCCGGCCGGCCCGGCGCTGCGGGTGCCGAAGGACGAACTGCTGCCGTACATGGGCGAGTTCGGCCGCTGGCTCGCCGGCCAGTGGCGCGACGGCGACTGGACGCCGGACGTCGCGCACGCGCACTTCTGGATGAGCGGGCTGGCCACCCTGCACGCCGGCCGCCGGACGCGGGTGCCGGTGGTGCTGACGTACCACGCGCTCGGCATCGTCAAGAAGCGGCACCAGGGCGCCAAGGACACCAGTCCACCGGGCCGGATCGGCTACGAGCGGGCGTTGGGGCGGGCCGTCGACCGGGTGATCGTGCAGTGCCAGGACGAGATCGGCGAGCTGGTCCGGCTGGGTGTGCCGCGTTCCCGGATGGCGCTGGTCCCCTCCGGCGTGAACCAGGAGATGTTCCGCCCGGACGGGCCGGTCGCCCCGCGCGAACCGGCCCGCCCCCGGATCATCACGGTCGGGCGGCTGGTCGAGCGCAAGGGCTTCCTGGACGTGGTCCGGGCGATGCCCGCGGTGCCGGACGCCGAGTGCGTGGTGGTCGGCGGGCCCCCCGCCGACCAGCTCCCGGCCGACGCGTTCGCCCGCCGGCTCGGCGCCCTCGCCGAGTCCTGCGGGGTGGCCGACCGGGTGAAGCTGGTCGGCGCGGTGCCCCGGGAGGAGATGGGCCGCTGGTACCGGTCCGCCGACCTCCTGGTGGCCGCGCCCTGGTACGAGCCGTTCGGGCTTACCCCGCTGGAGGGCATGGCCTGCGGCGTGCCGGTGGTGGGCACCGACGTCGGTGGCATCTCCGACACCGTCGTCCCCGGCCTGACCGGCGACCTCGTGCCGCCGCGGGACCCCCGGGCGCTCGGCACGGCGATCCGTCGCCTGCTCGCCGACAAGGTGCGCCGGTTCGCGTACGCGACGGCGGCGCTGGACCGGATCCGCAGCCGGTACTCCTGGAAGCGCTGCGCCGAACAGCTGAGCGTCGTGTACGCCGCGCTGACCGTCGCCAGCCGCCCCACCCCGGCGGTGGCCTGATGACGGCGAGACTATCCACTCTCGACAGCCACCTCGCGAGCCTGGCGGGGGCGCTGCTGCCGTACCGGCAGGTGGCGGAGCGGCTCGCCGACTGGGGAACGGAACTGGCCTGGACGCTCGCGCGGGGCGGGCGGCTCCTCGTCGCGGGCAACGGTGGCAGCGCGGCCGAGGCCCAGCACCTCACCGCCGAACTCGTCGGGAAACTCCGCGACGACCGCCA
>NZ_JBQHDE010000030.1:0-8166 GCF_052068455.1 Micromonospora sp. H33
TGGACCCTGACAGCGACGGAAATCCCTCAAGTCTCTTGGGCGCCTGACGGTGCTCGCGTCACCACGCCCGTTCCCCCCTTCTTGCGGTGGGTGGCGCCTTTCCCCGAATGGAGCTTCTCTGATGAACACGAAGCTGCTGCGTAAGAGCGTTCTGGGTATTGCTGGTCTGGCCTTCGCCGGTGGCATGGTCGCCGGCCCGGCCACCGCCAACGCCGCCCCGACCGTTGAGTCGGTCAAGCCGGTCGCTGCGACCGTGCTGGCGGACAAGGCTGACAAGCCGGACAAGGGCAAGCTGATCCCGCACGGCGTGCAGGGCAAGCAGTCCCGTATCGACCTGACCGACGAGCAGGTCGCGAATGTGAAGGCGATCATCGCCGCGACGAAGAAGGCCGGCATGGACGAGCGCGCCGCTGTGGTGGCGATCGCCACCGCGCTGCAGGAGTCGAAGCTCGAGAACCTGGGTCATCTGGGTGAGCGCAACGACCATGACTCGCAGGGCCTGTTCCAGCAGCGCCCCTCCAGCGGGTGGGGCACGGTCGAGCAGATCACCGACCCGGAGTACTCGACGATGGCGTTCCTGAAGGGTCTCAAGCAGGTCGACGGCTGGCAGGACATGCCGCTGACCAAGGCCGCCCAGACCGTGCAGGTCTCGGCCTACCCGTTCCACTACGCGCAGTGGGAGACCCAGGCCGCCGACCTCGTCGCCGAGCACTGGAACAGCTGACCCAAGGCAGCTGACACAGCTTTCCTCACAGGGGGAAACAAGTCGCTGGCCGGCACCCGAACCATGGGTGCCGGCCAGCGGCGTCTCCACACGATCCAGCTGGCCGGCGACGCTTGCCGCGTCGACGCCTGCGAGTTCGGGGGCTCCCCGGACAGTGACGGTCGACGCGCGAGCCCTCCGTGACCGTTCGACGCGTGCGAGTCCGGGGCGCGGACCGGGTCGGGTCGAAATACGCCAGCCCCCGGTGCCGTGACCGGGACGGGCGGGCGGAGCGCGAGCAGGTCAGGGGTGGGGCCCGCCGTGACCGGCGCAGGGATCAAGCCTGACCGCCCGGAGCCGGGCACGGCGGGCCCCACCCCACCACCGCAACCACCCACGAACCCCGACGCAAGGACGAACCCGAGGCCCACCACCGCAACCCCGCGTGAAACGCGGACTGCCTCCCACGCAGCCGGACCCCCACGGCAGGACCAGTGGGGGCGGTCACACCGCCCGGGGGAAGACCGCCACCGGGTAGCGTGTTGAGACGGGTGTCGGTGTGTCCAGTGTCCCCGGGCCTCACCTAAAATTGCCGTCGCGGAATACCGTCCGGCTGGAGCCGCCACGCGCCACTCGCCGAGAGGCGACCTGCACACCGACACCCCAGCGCCGCCCCCGAGCCCACACCAGGCCCGGGGGCGGCGCTGTCTACGTACCCCGGGAAAGCTCAGCGACGGCGGCCGCGGACGATGTCGACGGCGGCCGCGACCAGCGCGAGCGCGATGATGCCGCTGGCCAGCAGCAGTGAGTGGCGGAAGGCGGCCGACCAGTCGCCGGCGCTCGCCGCGAGGGCGGAGAAGAAGACGGAGCCGACGGCGGCGATGCCGGCGGCGGAGCCGATGCGTTGCCCGGTCTGGAGCATGCCCGCCCCGCTGCCGGCTTGGCGCACGGGGACCTGGGACAGGGTGAGGGTCTGGTTGGGCGCGATCACCAGGCCGCTGCCGAGACCGGCCAGCAGCAGGGGTGCGGCGGTCCACCAGGGTACGGGCACTCCGGCGGGCACCCGGTCCAGCGCCAGGACGACGGTGAGCAGACCGCACACGACGGCGAGCAGCCCGACGGCGACGAGGGGGCGGCCGTACCGGTTGACGATCCGGCCGCCGATGGCGGACGCGGCGGCCGAGCCCAGGGCGAACGGGGTGATGGCCAGGCCGGCGACGAGTGCGCTGTAGCCGAGGCCGTTCTGGAGGTACAGGGTGAAGATGAAGAAGATCGCGGTGAAGCCGCCGAAGTAGACCAGCGCGATCAGCGCGCCCAGCCCGTACGACCGGACGCCGAACAGGCGCAGGTCGAACAGCGGTTCCTGGCGCCGGGCGTACCACCGTTCCCACCCGGCGAAGGCGGCCAGCGCGAGCAGCCCGGCCGGTACGAGGAGCCACTTCGCCGGGTTGCGCCAGTGCTCCTGCACCAGCGGCAGCAGCACGAGCAGCACGCCGAGCCCGAGCAGCAGTACGCCCACCGGGTCCAGCCGGCGCCGATCGGGGCGGCCCTGCGGGCGGTGGGGCAGCAACCGCCAGCCGAGGACGACGGCGAGCACGCCGACGGGCACGTTGACGAAGAAGACCCAGCGCCAGCCGTGTTCGGTGCCACCGAGGTGGATGAGCAGGCCGCCGAGCAGGGGGCCGACGGCGGTGGAGATGCCGATGGTCGCGCCGAGCAGCCCGAACGGCCGCGCCCGCTCGGGACCCTGGAACAGTTCCTGGATCAGGCCGGTGACCTGCGGGTTGACCACACCGGCGGCGGCGCCCTGGAGCAGGCGGGCCGCGACCAGCCAGGCGGGGGAGGGTGCCAGGCCGGCGGCGGCGCTGGTGACGGTGAACAGGGCGATGCCGACGACGAAGGCGGTACGCCGGCTGTGCGCGTCGCCGAACCGCCCGGCGGACACGAGCACCAACCCGAACGTCAGCGCGTACCCGGACAGCACCCACTGGAGGTCACTCGGGGAGGCTCCGAGCGCGCGTTCCATCGACGGTACGGCGACGTTGACGATGCTGACGTCGAGCAGCGTCATGAAGGCGGCGACCAGGCCGACCCCGAGGGCCGGCCACCTCCGCCGGTGCCCGGGCGACGGGTCGTCGGTGGGACGTGTCGTCGGGCCCGGGGATGGACGATCACGCATACGCCCGACCGCTACCCCGAGCCCGGGTGGTGGACCGTCACGCCAGCTGCTGCGCGCAGAACCGCGGGCCGAAGTCCAGGCCGGCCATCGGCGAGTCCTCGCGGTGCAACAGGTTCTTCTCGGTGAGCTGGTGCAGAGGCCCGCGGAGCTGCTCCTCGGTCAGGCCGGACTCCTCGGCGATGAGGTCCGGGTAGGGGACCTGGCCGCGCGCCTCCAGGGCCGCGACCGCGTCGTACACCCGTTCCTCGACCTCCGACAGTTGCACCTGCTGCATGTCGTCCTCCTTCGGTACCCGCCCACGGTGCAGGCGGCCTGCGCCGCGGTTACCCGGCGGCTGACCGAAGATGCCCACCCGATCGGGGGTCGTCGGCGTCGGGTCGGGCCGTGCCCTGGTGCCCTAGGCTGCAACGGTGGCCGTCTGGGATCTCGCGGTGGTGGGCGGGGGTCCCGCCGGCCTGTCCGCCGCGTACGTCGCCGCCCGCGCGGGTGTCCGCACGCTCGTCGTCGAGCGCGCCGTGCATCCGCGCTACAAGACCTGCGGCGGCGGCCTGATCGGCACGTCGCTGGCCGCTGTCGCCGACCGGGTCGAGGTGCCGGCGCACGACCGGGTGGACCGGGTGACGTTCACCCGGGACGGGCGACGCGAATTCACCCGCCGACATGCCGGTCCACTGGTGGCGATGGTGCGCCGGGACGAGTTCGACGAACGCCTGCGGGCGGCCGCGGTCGCCGCCGGGGCGGAGCTTCGCCAGCGGGTCGCGGTCCGCGCCGTGGAGGAGGTTCCGGAGGGGGTACGCCTGCGGCTGGCCGACGGGGACGCGGTGACGGCACGTACGGTGATCGGCGCGGACGGGTCCTCCGGGGTCACGGCCCGGCACGTGGGTGTCCGCCACCGCCAGGTCGACCTGGGGCTGGAGCTGGAGCTGCCGGTACCGCCGCCGGAGCAGGCCCGCTGGCGGGGCCGGGCGCTGCTGGACTGGGGGCGGCTGCCGGGTTCGTACGCCTGGGTCTTCCCCAAGGGCGACCTGCTCACGGTGGGAGTGATCGCGGCGCGGGGGGCGGGGGAGCGGACCCGGGCGTACCTGCGGTCGTTCGTGGAGCGGCTGGGTCTGTCGAGCGTGGAGCCGGTCCACGACTCCGGCCATCTCACCCGCTGCCGCAGCGAGGATTCGCCGTTGCGTCGGGGGCGGGTGCTGGTGGCGGGCGACGCCGCCGGCCTGCTCGAGCCGTGGAGCCGGGAGGGCATCAGCTACGCGTTGCGTTCCGGTGCCCTGGCGGGCGCGGCGGTGGTCGCCGACGACCTCCCCGGGTACGAGCGGGCGGTCGCCGAGGCGCTGGTGCCGTCGATGCGCGCCGGGCACCGCCTCCTCGACGCGTTCACCCGCCGACCCGAGGTGTTCCACGCACTGCTCGCGACACCACCGGGCTGGCGGATGTTCGTGCGGTTCTGCCAGGGGCGGGCGAGCTTCGACGAGACGTTGGGCCGGACTCCGGTGCGGGCCGCCCTGGCGCTGCTGGACCGGCTGCCCACCTCCCGTCGGACGTCGACCAGTCTCTTTCACCCAGGATCCTAGGATGCTCTAGGCGGGGTGAGCGCCGCTACGGGCATTGGCGACAGCGACCGCCGAACACGGAGAATGGACACGTCACAAGGGAGACGCCATGGCCGATGCCCCCTCCGAGTCGCCGTTCACCGACGACGAGTACGCCTTCCTGCGGCACGTCCGTTTCGGCGAGCTGCCCCCGGCGGTCCGCCCAGAGGAGCGCGTCGAGCTGACGGAGACCGAGCCGCGCCGCGACCGCCCGGAGCCGGACGACCCGCACCGCTGGGACCTGCGCCACGGCGCCTGACACCGCCCGGCGGTGTGTCGCTTCCGCCACACGCGCCTCGCTGCCCCCATCGCGACCGTTTCCGGCCGCCCAGGCGGGGTAGGGCCGTCAGGGACCCGATCCCGACCGGTGCGCGAAGGAGGCGTCGGTGAGCGAGGACCAGCACACACCGCAGGACCCGACCAGCCAGTACGGCCAGCAGGAGGGGCAGCCGGGGCAGCAGCAGACGCCGCCCGGCGCGACGGGGGAGATGACCCCGAAGCCGGACCACGGTGAGGAGTCGTACCGGGGCACCGGCAAGCTCACCGGCAAGCGCGCGGTGATCACGGGTGGCGACTCGGGCATCGGCCGGGCCATCGCCATCGCGTACGCCCGGGAGGGCGCCGACGTGCTCATCTCGTACCTGGGTGAAGAAGAGGACGCCGACGCCCGGGAGACCGTGCGGCTGGTCGAGGATGCCGGCCGCACGGGCGTGGCGGTGCGCGGGGACATCACCGACGAGCGGCACTGCCAGGAGCTGATCGACCGCGCGGTGCGCGACCTCGGGGGTGTCGACATCCTGGTGAACAACGCCGCCTACCAGATGGCGCAGGAGAAGGGCATCACGGGCATCAGCACCGAGCAGTTCGACCGGGTGCTGAAGACCAACCTGTACGCCATGTTCTGGCTCTGCAAGGCCGCGATCCCGCACCTGGCCGAGGGGTCGACAATCATCAACACGTCGTCCATCCAGGCGTTCGACCCGTCGCCGCAGCTGCTGGACTACGCCACCACGAAGGCCGGCATCGCGAACTTCACCAAGGCCCTCGCGCAGGATCTCGCCGACCGGGGCATCCGGGTCAACGCGGTGGCGCCCGGTCCCATCTGGACGCCGCTGATCCCGGCCACCATGCCGCAGGAGAAGGTGCGGCAGTTCGGCCAGGACACCCCGGAGGGACGGCCCGGCCAGCCCGCCGAGCTGGCGCCCGCGTACGTCTTCTTCGCCTCGCAGGAGTCCAGCTACGTGACGGGCGAGGTCCTCGGCGTCACGGGCGGCCGTCCGACCAAGTGACGCCCCGCCGGCCGGTCCCGCGCCGCCGGCCCGTCCGGCTCCCCTGAGGTACGCCCACCGCCCGGTCCTCCGCTCCGCGGCTCCCGGCACCGGGTGTGCGGGGCGGCCGGCCAGCCAGTTCGGCGCTGGTCAGCGGGCAGGGTCAGCGGGGCCAGCCGGCGAAGCGGCGGCGGACGTGGGCGACGGCCGCGGCGTCCAGGCCGTAGCGGGCGAAGCGCGAGTCCGGCAGCCGGTCCAGGTAGCGGCCGGCGGCGCGGACGTCCTCCGGGTCCAGGGCGGGGTCGAGCTGCCGGGCCAGTGTCAGCAACTCGGCCGCGTCATGCCGGTCCAGGGCCGCCGCCACGTCGATGTAGTCGCGGACCTCGCGCCGGTTCACCAGGGCGGCGGTCTTGCTCGCCATCAGGTCCCGGACGTCCATCACCGGGCCGAGGTCCATCACGACCGGGCTGCGGTGCCGGTCCAGCCGGGCCAGACTGAGCCGCAGCTGCCGCCCGTCCCGGCTGACCACGAAGTCCCGCAGGTCCCGGTCGAAGCCCTCGAACAGCCCGCCCAGCTCACTGTCCGGATCCGCGTCCTCCACGGTGAAGCCGGCGCGCTCCAGCGCCACCCGGACGTCCCCGGCCGCCGCCGCGGCGGCCCCCTCGACGTCGGCGAACAGGTCGACGTCCTCGGTCGGGCGGGTCACCAGCCCGTGCGCCGCCCACGCCACGCCACCGCCGAGCACGAACCGGTGCGGCCCGGCCGCCGACAGGGCCAGCCGGGCCACTTCGCGGTAGAACCCGTGCAGGTGGGCGGTGGTCACGCCGTACGGAGACCCGGGTGGCGGCTCTCCCACGCCTGGCGTACGCCCCGGGGCAGGTTGAGCAGCCGCCACACCCGCCGCAGCGTCCGGCCGTTGATCAGATCGCGGAGGTCGTCGGTGCGGGTGGTCTCCCGCAGCACGTTCTCGTACATCCACAGCAGCTGGTCCGGGTCGCCCAGGTCGAAGCGGCGGTCCGGGCACCACATCAGCCGTACCGGCAGCTCGACCACGCCCCGGGTCGGGCCCGTCAGCTCGGCGAGAGTGCGGGCCACCACGGCGGGCCGGCCGGGTCGCGCCAGGTGGGGCACGCCGGCTGCGGTGGGGGAGAGGCCCTGCATGCTGTCAGCGTAACGCCAGAGTGGCTGACGGGGTGTGGCCGTACGGCTCCGCGCGTGGTCGCGGTGGCGTCTTTGTCATGTGCGGCGTCGTCTGTGAGGCTCCGGTGGGTCGTATCGCTTGCGCTGTTCTTGTGGTTGCGGTTGGGGGTGTGGCCCGCCGTGCCCGGCTCCGGGCGGTCAGGCTTGATCCCTGCGCCGGTCACGGCGGGCCACACCCCTGACCTGGTCTCGGTCCGCCGGTGGGCGGCGACTCGACCCCGTCCCGGCGCAGATCTTGGAAGGAAACGGCCCCTGGAGGGGCCGCGATCTTCCAAGATCTCCGTGCGTCGTGGGCACGGTGGGCGGTATGTCCGGCTAGGGTGTGCCGCCTTGGGCCGGGTGTCCGGTTTCGGGGTGTGATCGGCGGCATCCCAGGGTCGGAATCGTGGCGGGGGCGGGGTGGTTACATCACCTGGACGATCGAGCAGGGCCCCTGCCCAGGCGGGATGCGGCCCGTCGGGCCTGGCCGGAATGATGGCGGGCCGGCGGTCGTTACATCTGGACCCGGCACCACGAGAGCAGCCCGCCCCCGGGGCGTGGCCCCCGGTTCCCGTCGGCCCGCCCCGCGGGTTGGCCCCCGGCTTCTGGTCGCCGGTTTCTGATTCACCCCGTCGAGACGGTCCACCCCCTGGACCCCCGACGGAAATCCCCCAAGGTCTTTGAGTGCCTGACGGTGCTCGCGTCACCACGCCCGTTCCCCCTTCTTGTGGCGGGTGGCGCCTTTCCCCCGAATGGAGCTTTTCTGATGAACACGATGCTGCGTAAGAGCGTTTTCGGTATTGCTGGTCTGGCTTTCGCCGGTGGCATGTTCGCCGGCCCGGCCACGGCCAACGCCGTCCCGTCGATCGAGTCGAAGCCGGTCGTCGCGACCGTGCAGGCTGACAAGGTGGACAAGGGCAAGCTGATCCCGCATGGTGTGCAGGGCGAGCAGTCGCGTATCGACCTGACCGACGAGCAGGTCGCGAATGTGAAGGCGATCATCGCCGCGACGAAGAAGGCCGGCATGGACGAGCGCGCCGCCGTGGTGGCGATCGCCACCGCGCTGCAGGAGTCGAAGCTGGTGAACCTGGGTCATCTGGGTGAGCGCAACGACCATGACTCGCAGGGCCTGTTCCAGCAGCGTCCGTCTTCGGGTTGGGGCACGGTGGAGCAGATCACCGACCCGGAGTACTCGACGATGGCGTTCCTGAAGGGTCTCAAGCAGGTCGACGGCTGGCAGGACAT
>NZ_JBQHDE010000031.1:0-5395 GCF_052068455.1 Micromonospora sp. H33
TGTCCGGCGGTGTCCTACTCTCCCACACCCTCCCGAGTGCAGTACCATCGGCGCTGGAGGGCTTAGCTTCCGGGTTCGGAATGTTACCGGGCGTTTCCCCTCCGCCATGACCGCCGTAACTCTATCGACATGTCAAACAACACCCAACGGGTTGGTTGTTCGTTTGTCGGGAGTTGCACAGTGGACGCGTAGCAGCTTAGTAGTCAAGTCCTCGGCCTATTAGTACCGGTCAACTGAACCCGTTACCGGGCTTACATTTCCGGCCTATCAACCCAGTCGTCTAGCTGGGGGCCTTACCCACCCGAAGGTGGTGGGATACCTCATCTTGAAGCAGGCTTCCCGCTTAGATGCTTTCAGCGGTTATCCCTTCCGAACGTAGCTAACCAGCCGTGCCCCTGGCGGGACAACTGGCACACCAGAGGTTCGTCCGTCCCGGTCCTCTCGTACTAGGGACAGCCCTTCTCAAGTATCCTACGCGCGCGGCGGATAGGGACCGAACTGTCTCACGACGTTCTAAACCCAGCTCGCGTACCGCTTTAATGGGCGAACAGCCCAACCCTTGGGACCTGCTACAGCCCCAGGATGCGACGAGCCGACATCGAGGTGCCAAACCATCCCGTCGATATGGACTCTTGGGGAAGATCAGCCTGTTATCCCCGGGGTACCTTTTATCCGTTGAGCGACACCGCTTCCACATGCCAGTGCCGGATCACTAGTCCCGACTTTCGTCCCTGCTCGACCTGTCAGTCTCACAGTCAAGCTCCCTTGTGCACTTGCACTCAACACCTGATTGCCAACCAGGCTGAGGGAACCTTTGGGCGCCTCCGTTACCCTTTAGGAGGCAACCGCCCCAGTTAAACTACCCACCAGACACTGTCCCTGAACCGGATAACGGTCCGAAGTTAGATACCCAAACCAACCAGAGTGGTATTTCAAGATTGCCTCCACCCGCACTGGCGTGCGAGTTTCACCGGCTCCCACCTATCCTACACAAGCTAATTCAGATACCAATGTCAAGCTATAGTAAAGGTCCCGGGGTCTTTCCGTCCTGCCGCGCGTAACGAGCATCTTTACTCGTAGTGCAATTTCGCCGGGCCTGTGGTTGAGACAGTGGGGAAGTCGTTACGCCATTCGTGCAGGTCGGAACTTACCCGACAAGGAATTTCGCTACCTTAGGATGGTTATAGTTACCACCGCCGTTTACTGGCGCTTAAGTTCTCCGCTTCGCCCCCGAAAGAGCTAACAGGTCCCCTTAACGTTCCAGCACCGGGCAGGCGTCAGTCCATATACATCGAATTACTTCTTCGCATGGACCTGTGTTTTTAGTAAACAGTCGCTTCCCCCTGCTCTCTGCGGCCATACAACGCTCCACCCGCGCGGGGCTTCACGTCTCCGGCCCCCCTTCTCCCTAAGTTACGGGGGCAATTTGCCGAGTTCCTTAACCACAGTTCGCCCGTCGCCTCGGTATTCTCTACCTGACCACCTGTGTCGGTTTGGGGTACGGGCCGCTCGGAACTCGCTAGAGGCTTTTCTCGGCAGCATAGGATCACTGACTTCACCTGAATCGGCTCGGCATCACGTCTCAGCCTATGTGTGCTGCGGATTTGCCTACAGCACGGCCTACACGCTTACCCCGGCACAACCACCGGCCGGGCTCAGCTACCTTCCTGCGTCACCCCATCGCTTGACTACTACCCGCCAGGTTCCCACGCTCCCCACCATTGGTCCGAAGACCGCCGGCAGTTCGGGTGGTTAGCACAACGAGGTTCGTCAGGGTCGCTCCTTCGCGGGTACGGGAATATCAACCCGTTGTCCATCGACTACGCCTCTCGGCCTCGCCTTAGGTCCCGACTCACCCAGGGCGGATTAGCCTGGCCCTGGAACCCTTGGTCATCCGGCGGAAGGGTTTCTCACCCTTCTTTCGCTACTCATGCCTGCATTCTCACTCGTGCCGCGTCCACAACTGGGTCACCCCGCTGCTTCACCCCCGGCACGACGCTCCCCTACCCACCCACACACCTGCACCAACACCCCGAAAGGCGCCGGCGAAGTTCTTGTGTGAGTGCCACAGCTTCGGCGGTGTGCTTGAGCCCCGCTACATTGTCGGCGCGGAACCACTTGACCAGTGAGCTATTACGCACTCTTTAAAGGGTGGCTGCTTCTAAGCCAACCTCCTGGTTGTCTATGCGACCCCACATCCTTTTCCACTTAGCACACGCTTAGGGGCCTTAGCTGGTGATCTGGGCTGTTTCCCTCTCGACTACGAAGCTTATCCCCCGCAGTCTCACTGCCGCGCTCTCACTTACCGGCATTCGGAGTTTGGCTGATTTCGGTAAGCTTGTGGGCCCCCTAGACCATCCAGTGCTCTACCTCCGGCAAGAAACACGCGACGCTGCACCTAAATGCATTTCGGGGAGAACCAGCTATCACGGAGTTTGATTGGCCTTTCACCCCTAACCACAGGTCATCCCCCAACTTTTCAACGTTGGTGGGTTCGGCCCTCCACGCGGTCTTACCCGCGCTTCAGCCTGCCCATGGCTAGATCACTCCGCTTCGGGTCTAGGACACGCGACTGAATCGCCCTATTCAGACTCGCTTTCGCTACGGCTCCCCCACACGGGTTAACCTCGCCACATGCCACTAACTCGCAGGCTCATTCTTCAAAAGGCACGCCGTCACCCCTAAAGGCTCCGACGGATTGTAGGCGAACGGTTTCAGGTACTATTTCACTCCCCTCCCGGGGTACTTTTCACCATTCCCTCACGGTACTCGTCCGCTATCGGTCACCAGGGAGTATTTAGGCTTACCAGGTGGTCCTGGCAGATTCACGGCAGATTTCAGGAGTCCGCCGCTACTCGGGAACACTCACAGGAGACCAGCCACTTTCACCTACCGGACTTTCACCGCCTACGGTCAGCCATTCCAGACTGTTCGGCTAGCAACTGGCTTTGTAACTCCTCCGACAAGTGTCAGCTCGTCGAGCAAGGTCCCACAACCCCAACCACGCAACCCCTGACAGGTATCACACGCAGCCGGTTTAGCCTCAATCCGCTTTCGCTCGCCACTACTCACGGAATCACTCTTGTTTTCTCTTCCTACGGGTACTGAGATGTTTCACTTCCCCGCGTTCCCTCCATACACCCTATGTGTTCAGGTGCAGGTGACACCACATGACTGGTGCCGGGTTCCCCCATTCGGACACCCTGGGATCACAGCTTGGTTGACAGCTCCCCCAGGCCTATCGCGGCCTCCCACGTCCTTCATCGGCTCCTGGTGCCAAGGCATTCACCGTTCGCCCTTGACAACTTGACCACAAAGATGCTCGCGTCCACTGTGCAATTCTCAACAAACGACCAACCCACAACCCGATCCGCCCCACACCTACCGCTCCCACCCGGGAACCCGGTTTGCGAGGCCAGGCCATGCCTGGCAACCGTCCCCCACCCACAGGCGGGGTCATGGTTCTGAAAGAGACAACCCACGGGTTGTTCCTTCAGGACCCAACAGGGTGCTTTACATCCTCCCCCAGCCGCACCAGGACTTCGTTCCACACCAACCCGAAGGCTGGCCGTACTAGAAGGAACCCGGCCGTTGCCGAGGAAAAACTCGCCAGTGTCTCCGCCATCGAGCACCCCGACCCGACATCCGCGGGCCGCGGGCTCCTTACACCCTTTCAGGTGAAGGTGCTCCTTAGAAAGGAGGTGATCCAGCCGCACCTTCCGGTACGGCTACCTTGTTACGACTTCGTCCCAATCGCCAGCCCCACCTTCGACGGCTCCCTCCCTTACGGGTTGGGCCACCGGCTTCGGGTGTTGCCGACTTTCGTGACGTGACGGGCGGTGTGTACAAGGCCCGGGAACGTATTCACCGCAGCGTTGCTGATCTGCGATTACTAGCGACTCCGACTTCACGGGGTCGAGTTGCAGACCCCGATCCGAACTGAGACCGGCTTTTTGGGATTCGCTCCACCTCACGGTATCGCAGCCCATTGTACCGGCCATTGTAGCATGCGTGAAGCCCTGGACATAAGGGGCATGATGACTTGACGTCATCCCCACCTTCCTCCGAGTTGACCCCGGCAGTCTTCGATGAGTCCCCGCCATAACGCGCTGGCAACATCGAACGAGGGTTGCGCTCGTTGCGGGACTTAACCCAACATCTCACGACACGAGCTGACGACAGCCATGCACCACCTGTGACCGCCCCCGAAGGACCCGACATCTCTGCCGGTTTTGCGGCCATGTCAAACCCAGGTAAGGTTCTTCGCGTTGCATCGAATTAATCCGCATGCTCCGCCGCTTGTGCGGGCCCCCGTCAATTCCTTTGAGTTTTAGCCTTGCGGCCGTACTCCCCAGGCGGGGCGCTTAATGCGTTAGCTGCGGCACAGGGAACCGGAGAGGCCCCCCACACCTAGCGCCCAACGTTTACAGCGTGGACTACCAGGGTATCTAATCCTGTTCGCTCCCCACGCTTTCGCTCCTCAGCGTCAGTATCGGCCCAGAGACCCGCCTTCGCCACCGGTGTTCCTCCTGATATCTGCGCATTTCACCGCTACACCAGGAATTCCAGTCTCCCCTACCGAACTCTAGCCTGCCCGTATCGACTGCAGGCCCGCGGTTGAGCCGCGGGTTTTCACAGTCGACGCGACAAGCCGCCTACGAGCTCTTTACGCCCAATAAATCCGGACAACGCTCGCGCCCTACGTCTTACCGCGGCTGCTGGCACGTAGTTGGCCGGCGCTTCTTCTGCAGGTACCGTCACTTACGCTTCGTCCCTGCTGAAAGAGGTTTACAACCCGAAGGCCGTCATCCCTCACGCGGCGTCGCTGCATCAGGCTTCCGCCCATTGTGCAATATTCCCCACTGCTGCCTCCCGTAGGAGTCTGGGCCGTGTCTCAGTCCCAGTGTGGCCGGTCGCCCTCTCAGGCCGGCTACCCGTCGTCGCCTTGGTAGGCCATCACCCCACCAACAAGCTGATAGGCCGCGAGCCCATCCCAGGCCGAAAAACTTTCCACCCCCAGACATGCGTCCAGAGGTCCTATCCGGTATTAGCCCCGGTTTCCCGGGGTTATCCCAAAGCCTAGGGCAGGTTGCTCACGTGTTACTCACCCGTTCGCCGCTCGAGTACCCCGAAGGGCCTTTCCGCTCGACTTGCATGTGTTAAGCACGCCGCCAGCGTTCGTCCTGAGCCAGGATCAAACTCTCCAACAAAAACCTGTTGAAACAGTCATCCCGACAACATGTGTTGCCAAAGGAATCCAAACCAGCCAAACCCGAAAGCCTGACCAGTCCAGGGTATAAATCAATTTGGCACTGGCTTATCAAGCACCCTGTTGAGTTCTCAAAGAACAACCACACACCATCCGGAAACCCACCACGTGGGCCCCATCCGGGGC
>NZ_JBQHDE010000032.1:0-1543 GCF_052068455.1 Micromonospora sp. H33
GTGCCACCCTCACATACTTGCGTACATAAGGGTCACGCTTCTTCCGAAGTTACGCGTGCAATTTGCCGAGTTCCTTCAACGCAGTTCTCTCAAGCGCCTTGGTATTCTCTACCAGTCCACCAGTGTCGGTTTAGGGTACGGTCTATACGCGGGAGCTATTTCCTGGAACCGCTTCGAAGCCCTTCCAATCCAATAAGGAAGAACAACATACGCGATCCGTCACTACCCGCAGGCCCACGAATATTAACGTGGTTCCCATCGACTACGCCTTTCGGCCTCGCCTTAGGGGCCGGCTAACCCTGCTCAGATTAACTTTAAGCAGGAACCCTTGGACTTTCGGCGAGGGAGTCTCTCACTCCCTTTATCGTTACTCATGTCAGCATTCTCACTTCTGATACCTCCAAGAGCCCTCACGGGTCTCTCTTCAACGGCTTACAGAACGCTCCGCTACCACTCCCGGGAACCCGAAGGTTCCAAAGAATCCACAGCTTCGGTGTATGGCTTTAGCCCCGGTACATTTTCGGCGCAAAGACCCTTATTTAGACCAGTGAGCTGTTACGCTTTCTTTAAATGATGGCTGCTTCTAAGCCAACATCCTGGTTGTTTTGGGATCCTCACATCCTTTCCCACTTAGCCATAACTTAGGGACCTTAGATGGTGGTCAGGGTTGTTGCCCTCTTCACGACGGACGTTAGCACCCGCCGTGTGTCTGCCGATTAGTACTCTTCGGTATTCGGAGTTTGGTTAGGTTTGGTAAATCGGTGAGATCCCCTAGCCCATCCAGTGCTCTACCCCCGAAGGTATTCGATCGACGCTCTACCTAAATAGATTTCGCGGAGAACCAGCTATCTCCAAGTTTGATTGGCCTTTCACCCCTAGCCACAAGTCATCCCAATCTATTGCAACAGATGCGGGTTCGGTCCTCCAGTAAGTGTTACCTTACCTTCAACCTGCTCATGGCTAGATCACTTGGTTTCGGGTCTAATCCGACGAACTGAACGCCCTGTTCAGACTCGCTTTCGCTGCGCCTACACCTACCGGTTTAAGCTTGCTCGTCAGACTAAGTCGCTGACCCATTATACAAAAGGTACGCTGTCACCCAGAACAAATCTTGGGCTCCAACTGTTTGTAGGCATTCGGTTTCAGGATCTCTTTCACTCCCCTTGTCGGGGTGCTTTTCACCTTTCCCTCACGGTACTGGTTCGCTATCGGTCATGCACGAGTACTTAGGCTTGGAGAGTGGTCTCCCCATGTTCAGACAGGATTTCACGTGTCCCGCCCTACTCAAGGACTTTTATTCGCATTACGTGTACGGGACTATCACCCACTTCGGTCACCCTTTCCAAGGTGTTCCACTTGTCTCATAAAAGCCACTGGCCTGGTCCGCGTTCGCTCGCCACTACTTACGGAGTCTCGTTTGATGTCCTTTCCTCCGGGTACTTAGATGTTTCAGTTCCCGGAGGAAAGGTCATGCACGAGTACTTAGGCTTGGAGAGTGGTCTCCCCATGTTCAGACAGGATTTCACGTGTCCCGCCCTACTCA
>NZ_JBQHDE010000033.1:0-1537 GCF_052068455.1 Micromonospora sp. H33
CTAGTGCTGTGACCACGAACGTTTGCGGTGTTGGGTGACACGCCGTCCGGCTTGCCTGCCAGGCGGCGTCGTGGCGGTCAGGCTGTGGCGGTGGCAGAACCCGTGCGCGTCCGGCGGCTCAGTGACCAGGAGGGCCAGCAGCTGCTGAGGATCACCCGTCGTGGCACCGGCTCGCCGGTGCGATTGCGGCGGGCCATGGTCGTGCTTGCTTCGGCCGGTGGGAACACGGTGCCGGCGATCGCCCGGCTGGTGCAGGCGGACGAGGACACGGTCCGGCAGGTCATCCACCGTTTTAACGAGATGGGTATGGCCAGCCTGGACCCTCGGTGGGCGGGTGGCCGTCCCCGCCTGATCACCGACGATGACGAGGCGTTCATCGTCGAGACGGCCAACGCCCGCCCCGAATCGCTGGGGCGGCCGTTCACCCGGTGGAGCGTGCGCAAGCTCGCCGACTACCTCACCGCCCATGCCACCCGCCGGATTCGGATCCGGCGGGAACGGCTGCGGCAGATCCTGCACCAGCACAAGATCACGTTCCAGCGGACGAAGACCTGGAAGGAGTCCACAGACCCGGACCGGGACGCCAAGCTGGCCCGCATCGAGTACGTCACCACGCGCTTCCCGCAGCGGGTGTTCGCCTTCGACGAGTTCGGGCCCCTGGTCATCCGCCCACAGGCTGGTGCTGGGTGGGCGCCGGCCGGGCATCCGCAGCGGTTGCCGGCCAACTACCACAAGGTGCACGGGGTCCGGCAATTCCATGGCTGCTACAGCGTCGGCGACGACCAACTCTGGGGCGTCGTCAGGCGCCGCAAGAGCGCCGCGAACACCCTGGCGGCGCTCAAGTCGATCCGGGCTGCGCGTCCGGACGGGGCACCGATCTACGTCATCCTCGACAACCTGTCCGCGCACAAGGGCGCCAAGATCCGGGCGTGGGCGGCGCGGAACAAGGTCGAACTGTGCTTCACCCCGACGTATGCGTCCTGGGCCAACCCAATCGAAGCGCAGTTCGGACCCTTGCGGACCTTCGTGATCGCCGGCTCCGACCACCCGAACCACACCGTCCTGACCCGCAAGCTGCAGGCCTACCTGCGCTGGCGAAACGCCAACGCACGTCATCCCGACGTCCTGGCCGCCCAACGCCGCGAACGCGCCCGTATTCGCAGCGAACGCCAACGAGTCTGGCGACAGCCGACCACACGTGCTGCCTGAGCATCACGCTTCGCCGGTTGGCCGCCCCACCTCGCCAAGCGCATCCAGTAGCCGCTGCCTCGCCTCCTGCAGCCGGACGGCGTAGTCCGGCCTGAACACTTCCACCAGCGAGGTCTCCAGCACCCCCGAGATGCGATACAGCGGGGACCAAACAGCGCGATCACGATCGACCAACTCGTCGAAGCCGGCCGTGCCCATCATCCGATGAAGCCAGTCCGAGAGCACCAACGCCTCGTCCCGGCTCAGCCCGATCATGAAGTCGTCCTCCGTCACCGCGCCGAGGCTACTGCCTGCTCGACACCATGAACGTTCGTGGTCAAGGCACTAG
>NZ_JBQHDE010000034.1:0-1431 GCF_052068455.1 Micromonospora sp. H33
TACTCCAGCCGGGGATGTTGACCTTGGCTGAGCTGCGGCGTGAGGCGGCGGGAGAACGAGAGCAGCCACCGTCGATCATGGACGGTTGTGTGGACTGACCATGACGCAGCGGTGGCTGCCGGATACAGGGTAGACGCCCAGCGATGGCGGGTGTTGTTCGACGACCTATTACTGACTGTTGGTCAACGTTTCCGCAGGCCGGAGCCACGGCGTCGGGTAGGTGACTTCGTCCGGGGCCTGCTGGCGCCGCTACCACGGAAGAACTGCTGGACGATCGCTGAGCACGTCGGCGACACCGGGCCGGACGGGATGCAGGACCTGCTGACCCGGGTGAAGTGGGACGACGCGGCGGTCCGCGCCGATGTTGGTGAGTTCATCGGTGAGCAATTCGGCGACCCCGAAGCGGTGCTGATCATCGACGAGACCGGCGATCTGAAGAAGGGCCGGCACACCGTCGGCGTTCAGCGGCAGTACTCCGGCACTGCCGGAAAGATCGAGAACTGCCAGCTCGCCGTGCATCTCGTCTACGCCACCGAGAATGTTCACGCGATGCTCGACGCGGCCCTCTACCTCCCGAAATCGTGGTGCGACGACCCGCAACGCCGGGCGCAGGCGGGTGTCCCCGACACGGTGCGGTTCGCGACCAAGCCACAACTGGCGACCCGGATGATCGAGGCCGCGGTCACCGCCGGGCTGCCCTGCCGGTGGGTGGCCGGCGACGAAGCCTACGGCGGTGACCCACGCCTGGCCACCAGGCTCCGTCAGCTGCGACTGGGCTACGTCCTGGCCGTGGCCTGCTCGCACCAGGTGACCACCGGCCTCGGTGTCTACCGCGTCGACGCGCTGACCGCCGGACTCCCCACCACCGCCTGGCAGCGCATGTCCGCCGGGCGAGGTGCCAAAGGTCATCGCTACTACGACTGGTCCTTCACCGCCCTACCCGCCCACCACGACGAGCACGGCGGACACCACTGGCTCCTGATCCGCCGCAACCGCAGAACCGGCGAGCTGGCCTTCTACCGCTGCTGGTCACCCGAACCCGTCCCGCTGCACACCCTCGTCAGGGTGGCCGGACGCCGCTGGAAAATCGAAGAGGCGTTCCAAGCTGCGAAGACCGGACTCGGCCTCGACCAACACCAGAACCGCCGCTGGACGTCCTGGCACCGCTGGACCACCCTGGCGATCCTCGCCCACGCCTTCCTCGCCGCCGCCACCGCCAACCACGACCGGCCCGACCCGGCCGGGCTGATCCCGCTGACCGTCAACGAACTACGCCACCTGTTCAACGTCCTCGTCCTCGAACCCACCCGCCGCCACACCGACCCGCTGCTCTGGTCAATCCGCCGACGCCGACACCAAGCCCGAGCCATGACCAGCCACTACGCCCGACAAGCCCTCATCGAACCGTGATCACAATCCCCGGCTGGAGTA
>NZ_JBQHDE010000035.1:0-1429 GCF_052068455.1 Micromonospora sp. H33
CGACTTCAAGGTGGCGGATTTGTCGCTTGCCGAGTTCGGGCGCAAGGAGATCCGGCTCGCCGAGCATGAGATGCCCGGTTTGATGGCGATCCGTCGTGAGTTCGCCGACGCGCAGCCTTTGGCTGGCGCGCGGATCACGGGTTCGTTGCATATGACGATTCAGACCGCTGTGCTGATCGAGACCCTCGTCGCGTTGGGGGCGCGGGTGCGGTGGGCGTCGTGCAACATTTTCTCCACCCAGGACCACGCCGCCGCGGCGATCGTGGTGGGTCCGGACGGCACCCCCGACAACCCCGCCGGTGTTCCGGTGTACGCGTGGAAGGGCGAGAGCCTGGAGGAGTACTGGTGGTGCACCGAGCAGGTGCTCACCTGGCCGGATGGTGAGGGTCCGAACATGATCCTCGATGACGGTGGGGACGCCACGCTGCTGGTGCACAAGGGCGCCGAGTTCGAGAAGACGGGTGTGGTGCCGCCGGTCGAGTCCGCCGATTCGGAGGAGTACGCGGTCATTCTGGGTCTGCTGCACCGCTCCCTGGCGGAGGACGGGCAGCGGTGGACGCGGATCGCCGCCGGCATCAAGGGCGTGACGGAGGAGACCACCACCGGCGTGCACCGGCTGTACGAGATGCATCGGGCGGGCACGCTGTTGTTCCCGGCGATCAACGTGAACGATTCGGTGACGAAGAGCAAGTTCGACAACAAGTACGGCTGCCGGCACTCGCTGATCGACGGTATCAACCGGGCCACGGATGTGCTGATCGGCGGGAAGATGGCCGTGGTGCTGGGTTACGGGGATGTGGGGAAGGGGTGCGCGGAGTCGCTGCGGGGGCAGGGCGCGCGGGTGGTGGTGACCGAGGTGGACCCGATCTGCGCGTTGCAGGCGGCGATGGACGGCTACCAGGTCGCGACGCTGGATGACGTGGTCGAGATCGCGGACATTTTCATCACGGCGACGGGCTGCTTCGACGTGATCACCAACGAGCACATGGCGCGGATGAAGCATCAGGCCATCGTGGGGAACATCGGGCACTTCGACAACGAGATCGACATGGCTGGTCTGGCCAAGCGGTCGGACGTGTCGCGGGAGAACATCAAACCGCAGGTCGACCTCTGGAAGTTCGATGACGGGCACGCGATCATCGTGCTGTCCGAGGGCCGGCTGTTGAACCTGGGTAACGCCACCGGCCACCCCAGCTTCGTGATGTCCAACAGCTTCGCCAACCAGACGATCGCGCAGATCGAGTTGTACACGAAGACCGACCAGTACCCGGTCGGGGTGTACGTGCTGCCCAAGCACCTCGACGAGAAGGTCGCCCGGCTGCACCTGGACGCCCTCGGCGCGAAGCTGTCCACCCTGACCAAGGAACAAGCCGCCTACCTCGGTATCTCCCAGGAAGGCCCGTTCAAGCCCGACCACTACCGCTACTGA
>NZ_JBQHDE010000036.1:0-1145 GCF_052068455.1 Micromonospora sp. H33
TCGGTCACGGAAGGCCACCCCGACAAGATCGCCGACCAGATCAGCGACGGCATCCTGGATGCGCTCCTCACGGAGGACCCGCGTAGCCGGGTTGCCGTGGAGACGCTGATCACGACGGGTCAGGTGCATATCGCGGGTGAGGTGACCACGAAGGCGTATGCCGACATCCCGACGATCGTGCGTCGCACGATCCTCGAGATCGGCTACGACTCGTCCAAGAAGGGTTTCGACGGCGCTTCGTGTGGCGTGAGCGTGTCGATCGGCGCCCAGTCGGCGGACATCGCGCAGGGTGTGGACAACGCCTTCGAGTTGCGGACCGGCGCCTCGGAGAGTGCCTTGGACGCGCAGGGCGCCGGTGACCAGGGCATGATGTTCGGTTTTGCGTGTTCGGAGACGCCGGAGTTGATGCCGTTGCCGATCGCGTTGGCGCACCGGTTGTCGCGGCGGTTGGCGCAGGTGCGTAAGGACGGCACGGTGCCGTATCTGCGCCCCGACGGTAAGACGCAGGTGACGATCGAGTACGAGGGTCTGCGGCCGGTGCGGTTGAACACGGTGGTGGTGTCGTCGCAGCACGCGGCGGACATTTCGTTGGAGTCGCTGCTCACCCCGGACGTCCGCGACCACGTGATCACGCCGGAGGTGGAGAGCCTCGGCCTGGACACCGAGGGTTACCGGTTGTTGGTGAATCCGACGGGTCGGTTTGAGATCGGTGGTCCGATGGGGGATGCGGGTCTGACCGGTCGGAAGATCATCGTGGATACCTATGGTGGGTATGCGCGGCATGGTGGTGGGGCGTTTTCGGGTAAGGATCCGTCGAAGGTGGACCGGTCGGCTGCGTATGCGATGCGGTGGGTGGCGAAGAACGTGGTCGCTGCGGGGTTGGCGGAGCGGTGTGAGGCGCAGGTGGCGTATGCGATCGGTAAGGCGCATCCGGTGAGTTTGTTCATCGAGACGTTCGGTACGGAGACGGTGCCGGTGGAGCGGATCGAGAAGGCGGTCACGGAGGTGTTCGATCTGCGGCCGGCGGCGATCATCCGGGATCTGGATCTGTTGCGGCCGATCTACGCGCAGACCGCGGCGTACGGGCACTTCGGTCGGGAGTTGCCCGACTTCACGTGGGAGAGCACCGACCGCGCCGCCGACCT
>NZ_JBQHDE010000037.1:0-1130 GCF_052068455.1 Micromonospora sp. H33
ATGAGGGTGATCCAGGCGTACCGGTTCGCCCTCGATCTGACCCCCGCGCAGGAGCGGGCGGTGCTGGCGCACGCTGGCGCGGCCAGGGTGGCGTACAACTGGGCTTTGGCGCGGGTGAAGGCGGTGATGGACCAGCGGGCCGCCGAGCGCACCTACGGCGTGCCGGATGAACAGCTCACCGCGGCCGTGTCGTGGTCGTTGCCCGCGCTTCGCAAGGCGTGGAACGCGGTGAAGGTCGAGGTGGCGCCGTGGTGGGCCGAGTGTTCGAAGGAGGCGTTCAACACCGGTCTGGACGCGCTCGCTCGGGCGCTGAAGCACTGGGCCGATTCCCGGTCGGGTCAGCGTGCTGGTCGGCCGGTCGGGTTCCCTCGGTTCAGGTCCCGCCGCCGTTCGACGCCGTCTGTGCGGTTCACCACCGGCGCGATCCGGGTCGAGCCGGACCGCAAGTATGTCGTGTTGCCGCGGCTGGGTCGGTTGAAGCTGCACGAGTCGGCCCGCAAGCTCGCCCGCCGCCTCGACAACGGCACCGCCCGGATCATGTCCGCCACTGTGCGCCGCGACGGCGGACGCTGGCACGTCGCATTCACAGTGTCAGTGGAGCGGCCCGAGCGCCGCCCGGCCCGGCCCGGGTCGGTGGTTGGTGTGGACGTGGGCGTCAAGCACCTCGCCGTCCTGTCCACCGGACAGCTCGAACCGAACCCCCGGCACCTCGACCAGGCGCAGCGCAGGCTGCGTGCGCTCGGCCGGAGCCTGTCCCGCAGGGTCGGCCCGGACCGGCGGACCGGACGTCGGCCGTCGAACCGGTGGCGGCGCGCCCAAGCCCGGCTCGGCCGGGCGCACGCCCGGGTGGCGAACCTGCGCCGCGACGGCCTGCACAAGCTCACCACCCGACTCGCCGCCACCTACGGCACGGTCGTGGTGGAAGACCTCAACGTCGCCGGCATGCTGCGCAACCGCAGGCTCGCCCGGCACATCGCCGACGTCGGGTTCGCCGAGATGCGGCGGCAACTGGCGTACAAGACCGAATGGAATGGCGGCCGGCTGCTCGTGGCCGACCGCTGGTATCCGTCCTCCAAGACCTGCTCGGACTGTGGCGCGGTGAAAACCAAGCTCGCCCTGTCCGAGCGCGA
>NZ_JBQHDE010000038.1:0-947 GCF_052068455.1 Micromonospora sp. H33
ACCTTTCCCGGCTGCCTCATCCGATGCCGGGCCATCGGCATGTTCCGTATGCGGGACGAGAAGGGGCCCGACCCGAAGGTGCTGTGCGTGCCCACGGCTGACCCCCGCCTCACGTACCTGGGCGACATCACGGATCTGGAACACTTCCACAAGCTGGAGATCCAACACTTCTTCGACGTGTACAAGGACCTGGAGCCGGGCAAGAGCGTCGACGTCGAACACGGGATCTGGGCCGGCCGGACCGAAGCGGAGAGGGAGATCAGACGCTCACAGGAACGCGGCCGCCAGCAGGACTCTGCCAGCTGACCACGCCCGGCCGAGCCCTCCGGAGCCCTCGTCTGCGCACTCGCTGCCGCGCGGGCTTTTGGTCGCGCGCCCAGGTACGCCGCACGGGTGGCGGAGTAGGCTGATGGAAGCGTTTGCTCCAGACCCCGGCGGCGTGCTGAGCGTCGATAGCCGGGAGGATTCGTGAGCAACATCGATTCGACCATCGCGCAGGTGCGGCCAGCGTCGCAGCGCCGCCGCGGCAGCGATTATGCCGAACTGTTGACCCGGGTGCGGCAGGCAGGCCTGCTCGACCGGCGCCCGACCTACTACACGATCAAGATCGCAATCAACGCCGCGTTGGTTGTCGCCGGCTGGGCGGTCTTCGTGCTGCTCGGGGACTCGTGGTGGCAACTGGTTACCGCGGCGTTCCTGGCCGTGGTCTTCACCCAGACCGGGTTCATCGGCCACGACGCCGGCCACCGGCAGATCTTCCGATCCCGACGCGCCAACCAACTGGTCGGGCTGATACACGGCAACCTGGCGATCGGTCTGGCCTTCGGCTGGTGGGTCGACAAACACCACCGCCACCACGCCCACCCCAACCAGGAGGGCCTCGACCCCGATATCTCCGGCGAAGCCATCGTGTTCACGCACGCGCAGGCCGGTGCGCGGCGCGGTGC
>NZ_JBQHDE010000039.1:0-677 GCF_052068455.1 Micromonospora sp. H33
GTGCGGCCGGGGGAGACGCTGGGTCTGGTGGGGGAGTCCGGCTGCGGTAAGACGACGACCGGGCGGATGTTGGTGCGGTTGCTGGAGCCGACCGCGGGGTCGATCGAGTTCGCGGGGCGGGACATCACGCATGCGGGGCGGCGGGAGTTGCGGCCGTTGCGGCAGGATTTGCAGATCATTTTCCAGGATCCGTACGCGTCGTTGAATCCGCGGCACACGGTGGGGCGGATCGTGGCGATGCCGTTGCAGGTCAACCGGATCAGTCCGGCGGGTGGGGTCAAGGCTCGGGTGCAGGAGTTGCTGGAGCTGGTGGGGTTGAATCCGGAGCACTACAACCGGTATCCGCACGAGTTCTCCGGGGGGCAGCGTCAGCGGATCGGGATCGCCCGGGCCCTGGCGCTGGAGCCGAAGCTGATCGTGGCCGACGAGCCGGTGTCCGCGTTGGATGTGTCGATCCAGGCGCAGGTGGTGAACCTGCTGCGGGATCTGCAGCGGGATCTGGGGTTGGCGTTCGTGTTCATCGCCCATGACCTGGCCGTGGTGCGGCACTTCTGTCACCGCGTGGCGGTCATGTATCTGGGGCGGGTGGTGGAGATCGGTGACCGCGCCGACATCTACGAACGTCCGCAGCATCCGTACACGCGGGCGCTGCTGTCGGCGATTCCGGACGTGACCCG
>NZ_JBQHDE010000040.1:0-584 GCF_052068455.1 Micromonospora sp. H33
CGGCAGGCGGCCTCCAGGGCGGTGCCCTGGTCGACCATCTCCCGGGCCCGGGCGGCCAGGCGCAGTTGGTAGCGGGAGTAGCGGCGGTGCCCACCGGTGGAGCGGTGCGGGTCGATCAGTTTCGCCTCGTCCAGTCGGCGCAGGAAGTCCTGCGAGGTACCGAGCATTTCCGCGGCTCGGCCAATGGTGTAGGCAGGGTAGTCCTCGTCGCCGAACATGTCATCGGGGTTTTGCCCCATGTCACCTCCACGTCGAGGGCCCCGGCGCTTGCGCGCCGGGGCCCAGGGTTAGGGGTCAGAACACCATCTGCCGACAGGAACGTCGGCTTGTCGTATCCGCACCAGCCGTCGGTGAAGGCTTTGGGTGCGAGGATCGCATAAGCGTGACCGGAGACCACCTCTCGTTCGATGGAAACTGCGGTGTCCGCCCGGCCTGGTTTGACGGCCGACGGCGGGCGATCCAACGGTGTACGGCCCTCCCTTTCCTCTGCTTCTCTTTCCCTTGCTTGACGTGCGGTCCGCCGGTGTCGGAGCCCACGCGACTTCCTGGCCCCGTACACGTACGGCGAACATCAGCTGGAGCCC
>NZ_JBQHDE010000041.1:0-520 GCF_052068455.1 Micromonospora sp. H33
CGCCGGTCACGGCGGGCCCCACCCCTGACCTGCTCGCGCTCCGCCCGCCCGTCCCGGTCACGGCACCGGGGCTGGCGCGCCTCCACCGGTCACGGGGCTATGGACTCGCGCGTCGACCGGTCACGGTCAGGGCGCCGGAGCTACGCGCGGCCGGCGCATGCCGCTGGGCGGGCAGGCCCGGCGCGGCGGCGAGGATGAGGGGTTGCCGGTGGAGACGCCGCTGGCCGGCACCCGTGTCGGGTGCCGGCCAGCGGCTTGTTTCCCCCTGTGAGGAAAGCCTGTGTGGGTTGTCAGCTGCCTTGGTCAGCTGGCCCGGAGGTCAGCTCCCGTGGGGTCAGCTGGTCCAGTGCTCGGCGACGAGGTCGGCGGCCTGGGTCTCCCACTGCGCGTAGTGGAACGGGTAGGCCGAGACCTGCACGGTCTGGGCGGCCTTGGTCAGCGGCATGTCCTGCCAGCCGTCGACCTGCTTGAGACCCTTCAGGAACGCCATCGTCGAGTACTCCGGGTCGGTGATCTGCTC
>NZ_JBQHDE010000042.1:0-513 GCF_052068455.1 Micromonospora sp. H33
CGGGCATCTCATGCTCGGCGAGCCGGATCTCCTTGCGCCCGAACTCGGCAAGCGACAAATCCGCCACCTTGAAGTCGTCGGCCGTACGAACCAGGGTTGCCGGCATGGTCACGCTCCTCATTGCTGGGTCGGGACAGGGTCACCGCAGTTGGGACCAGAGCCGCCGCTCGTCGTCGGTGAGCGGCTGGTGGGGTACGAGCCGTTCCGGGTGGCCGGGCGGCGGGTGGCCGGCGGGCCGCTGGTCGGCCACGTCGGCAGCGGACGGCGCCGGCACCCCGCCGTCGTCGCCCGGAGACGGTGGGGCATTCCGCCGCCGGTGCGACCGGATGATCTCGCGGGGGTCGATCCCGGCGACCGATGCCCCGAACAGGCTCAGTCCGAGCCCCAACTCGGACACGACGCGCCGGAACCAGCCCATCAGCTGGCCGCGCTCTTGAGGTCGGCGGCGCGGTCGGTGCTCTCCCACGTGAAGTCGGGCAACTCCCGACCGAAGTGCCCGTACGCCGCGGTCTG